>JBBRNC010000061.1:0-19283 GCA_038230495.1 Verrucomicrobiales bacterium | reverse complement strand
GCGAAGAAGTGATCAGGCTGGACTCATTGCAGCCTGAGCCAGCGCAGCTTCAAAGACGCTGAGCAACTGTTGCTTCTGGCGCAATACAGGCCGCTTGGGATCAAGCTTTCGTTCCAGCGACAATCCCAAGTCCGGCTCGGTTAGGCGCAGTAAATGCCCGCCATCGGCCATTTTGAGCAAGTTTATCTGGATATTTTCGTGCCCGTGCATGAGCTAGTTTCCCCGAAAACCGTAGGATTGCAAAATCTCTGCGCATTATAGTATTTTGCGATATGCTACTAAAATAGAAGGAGCGCGAGTGTGTCGCTAGACCACTCGCCTAAAATTTGCGCGCTCGACGTGGACACATTCCAGACGCGCAAGTGGCGAGTAGGCTTCGCCATACTCGCGCTCCTTCTCATTGATGCCGTCATCCTTTCGCCCCATCACGCATAACTGAAAATTTCTTGCTGACAACCCGCGCGGCGTGTGTTCAGTAACCTATGGGCGATCTATCGTTATCATTGTCATTCGATGACGTGCTTCTCCTCCCGGCGAAAAGCTCCGTGCTGCCGGGAGATGTGGAACTGGGCACACAACTCACGTCGCTGCTGCGGCTCAACATCCCGGTGCTGTCATCCGCCATGGACACAGTCACGGAAAGTGAGCTGGCCATCGCGCTCGCACGCGAAGGCGGCATGGGCGTCATCCATCGCGCTTGCCCGATTGATTATCAGGTCGAACAAGTCGCACGCGTGAAGCGCTCGGAGAACACCGTCATTCACGATCCGCTCACGGTGCGCCCAGACATGACCTTGCGCGAGGTCACGCAGTTGATGCGCGAACGCGGCGTGAGCGGCTTCCCGGTCATAGATCAGAGCAATGTCCTCGTCGGCATGGTGACGAGCCGCGACATGTGGTATATCGAGGACGACAACACGCCGGTGAAAGAAGTCATGACGCCGCGTGAACGGCTCTCCACCGGCACTCCGGCCACCACGCAGGACGAGGCGTTGAAACTGCTCTTCATCAATCGCATTGAAAAACTACCGCTGGTGGACAGTGCAGGCCGTCTCGCTGGATTGATCACGAAGCAGGATATCGAGAAGATGCAGACCTTCACCAACGCCGGGAAGGATTCGCATGGACGACTTCGCGTCGGTGCCGCCGTTGGTGTCAGCGAAGACTGCGTGCAACGGGCGCTCTTGCTTCAAGCAGCGGGCGCGGACGCGGTGTTCATTGATGCCGCTACTGGTCACACGGATCGCGTGATGAAAGTCATCTCGCAGTTACGTGAAGCATTAGGCGAAAGAACGCCCATCGTCGCGGGCAACGTAGTGACACGAGATGGCGCAAAAGATTTGTGCGATGCCGGTGCTTCGGCCATCAAGGTCGGCGTCGGACCCGGCTCCATTTGCACCACTCGCATCATTTCCGGCGTGGGCATGCCGCAATTCTCCGCTGTGCAGGAAGTTGCTGAAATCTGCCGCCCGCGTGGAGTCGCAGTTATTTCCGACGGCGGCATTCGCTACTCCGGCGACGTTGTGAAAGCCATCGCTGCGGGCGCGGATTGCGTCATGATCGGTTCCATTCTCGCAGGCACGGCAGAAAGCCCCGGCGCGATGGTGCGCTGGCAAGGTCGCACGTTTAAAGAATATCGCGGCATGGGTTCGCTCAAGGCCATGCGCAAAGGCGCGGGCGACCGTTACGGCCAGAATTCCTCCGGCAAGCTCGTGCCGGAAGGTGTGGAAGCTCGCGTGCCATTCAAAGGCGCACTCAGCGAAGTCGTCTTCCAGCTCATGGGCGGATTGCGCAGCGGCATGGGTTACGTCGGCGCGAACAATCTCGATGAACTGCGCAGCAAGGCCCGTTTCGTGCGCATCACCGCCGGCGGTCTCAAGGAAAGTCATCCGCATGACATCTTGATCACCGAGGAACCTGTAAACTACGAGGTAGGCTGATTATGATGACCGAAGGAGAAGTTGCCGTTTTAGATTACGGCTCACAATACAGCCAGCTCATTGTGCGCCGCGTGCGCGAGCTTGGATTTGTCTCGCACCTCTATCCGCCGACGCGGCTCGGCGAGATGAACAAGCCGGGTGCGATCATCCTCAGTGGTGGGCCGCGCAGCACTTCGGACAAGGACGCGCCCGATGTGGACTTTGCAAAACTGCAATCGTTCGGCGTGCCAGTGCTAGGAGTCTGCTACGGCATGCAGCTTCTCAACATCAAGCACGGCGGCACGGTCAAGCCGGGAGTTACGCGCGAGTATGGACCGGCCAAGCTTGTCGTCGCCACTGAGTGCGCCTTGTTCAAAGGCATCTCGCACGAGTCGCAAGTCTGGATGAGCCACAGCGACACCTGTCAGGATCGCGGCGGCGAAACTAGGGTGGTCGCTACCAATGAGGACGGCGTGCCAGTAGCACTGCAATGGAGCGACACTTGCTTCGGCATTCAGTTTCATCCCGAAGTCACGCACTCGCATGAAGGCACGAAGATACTAAAAAACTTCCTCTCGCTCGCTGGCGGCAAGCTGGCGGCCTTCAACATCACATCATTCAAAGAGCAGATCATCGAGAGCATCCGCCGCGAGGTAAACGGCCGCGAAGTGCTCTGCGGCGTTTCTGGCGGAGTGGATTCCACAGTGCTCGCCGTGCTGCTGCATCACGCAGGCGTGAAGACGCGCTGCATCTTTGTGGATCACGGACTGCTCCGCAAAAACGAACGCGCGGAAGTGGAGGAACAATTCAAGGAAGTCGGTGTGCCGATTGAGGTCGTGGACTCCAGCAAAATGTTTCTCGATGCTTTGCGCGGCGTCACTGATCCCGAGAAGAAGCGCAAGATCATCGGCAATCTTTTCCTCGATGTGTTTTTTGGCGCGGCAGATCACATTGAACTCATGGCTCAAGGCACGCTCTATCCTGACGTGATCGAGAGCGCGACCAGCGGCTCCAGCGCCTCCGTCATCAAGACGCATCACAATCGCGTGGATCGCGTGCTGGAACTCAAGGAGCAGGGGCGCATCATCGAGCCGCTCGCGGAGCTTTTCAAAGATGAAGTCCGTGCGCTCGGCGCAGCCTTGGGCATCCCGCATCGCGCCCTGTGGCGGCATCCCTTCCCCGGCCCCGGCATGGCTGTGCGCTTGCCCGGAGAGATCACAGAGGAACGTCTCGCAACTTGTCGCGAGGCCGATGCGATCTTTATCGAAGAACTCCGCCGCTCCGGTTGGTATGAAAGAACCTGGCAGGCTTACGCCTGTCTGCTCCCCGTAAAAACGGTCGGCGTGAAAGGCGACGAGCGCAGCTACGAAGCCGCCATCTCCCTGCGCGCCGTCGTGAGCGAGGACGCCATGACCGCCGACTGGGTGGAGTTGCCGCATGAAGTTCTCCGCGCCACTTCCAATCGCATCCTGAATTCAGTCAAAGGCGTCAACCGCGTGCTCTACGACATTTCCACCAAGCCGCCCGCGAGCATTGAGTGGGAGTGAAGCAAGTGCGTTGAGGCATTTCTTTCATGATTTCAACGTCTTTGATCCCGGCTTGGCTGCAACGTCCTTTGCGTTGGTTTCTGAATCGCACGTTACTGAAGAATAAGAATGGGGCTTCCCCTCCATGTGAGCGCTGCGGAGAATCCCTTCCCAGACCAGCATCGTTGAGTGATGCATTGTTTGACATGCTGATCACATGTCCCCGCTGCGGTCATTCAGTATCCTTGCTTTCGACATTTATCTCAGGCAAATCGGAGGTGGAGATCGCGCTCAAGTCTGCTGCAACAAGCGGACAGCCAGCGGTGGGCCGTGTTGTAACGGAGAGGGTGGGGGACAAAAGTATGTGGCAAATTCCGGCAAAGGGAGGCTGTAGCTTCTTGATAGGATTTGGAATCATTTGGACAGCGCTCAGCTCACTGATTCTTGCAGGCTCCATCATTGGTGAAAAATCTCAAAAGCTCAGTCTCGTCTTGTTCATTTCGGTCTTTGTGCTGATTGGCATCACGATTCTATATTTCGGTTTTCGGATGAGTTTCACCCGTCACACATTGTGGTTGGATGCCGAAACGCTCACGCACGACCGGCATTTCTTCAGACACACACGACGCGTGACCTTTTTGAGAGAGACGATCCGGCGCGTGGAACTCGTGGTGTTTTATGAGCAAAACTATAAGCCGGTTCACGGGATTGAAATTCGCAGTGATGCCGGCAAGATGCGTTTCGGAAGCCAGCTTAATTTGGATGAGAAAGCGTGGCTCGTGCAGGATATTCGTTCGGCACTGGAGATGGATTTGGAGCCAAAAACACCGGATGTAAACAAGCATCAGGCAGATGCAACACCATCGCCTGCGGAAACGGGAGGCATGATGCTGCACGAAGACTCCAACGGCTGCATCGTGGGCATTCCACCATCAAAGTTTGGTCGCTGGCTTTTCTTTGCCGGTATTTTTTTTACGGGCATTGCGGGCTTCATGCTCTATCAAGGTTTGTCTATGTTCTTACATGAACCCGAACATGCGCCGATATTTTTTAGAATTTTTAGCGGTGGCTTCGGGCTGTTCTGGTGTGCAGGCGTTGGGATGGGAGTTCTCTTCGGTCTTGGTATGTTGATTATTGGTTGGCGGCAGCTAACCACAAGAACCGAAGTTTCTGCAAACTCCACTTTGCTTCTTATCACGACAACTACTGGGTCTCGGACAACGGAACAAACTTATCCTCGTTCAGATGTGAGTGATGTGCGCGTGACTCCGTGCATATCAAGTCGAAACAATGGCGTCCAAAAAACAACTTATCGCATCGAGGTTTTTTTGCAGGATCGCGTTTGGGGTATCGGCTTTGGGCAACCACGAGAACGTCTTGAGTCTGTCGCGGTAGCATTGCGCAAGGCAATGAAAATACCGGATGCATCCCAGATTTAGATTTTATCAGGGGGTTGATGTGCTAAGCAGTTTTTTATTTGATAGACTCACGAGAAACACACTCTTTCCGGTGGGTTGGTAGATCGGTGGCTTTGAAGTCCGACCATTATAAGTGGTGATGCGGAGGCGTTGGTCGCTCTCGATATCAACCTTTGCAGCAAACTTTGAACCCGGCAGGTGGGAGCCAAAATCATCCCCCATCTTAGATTCTCCTAGTGGAATGACAGTATCGCTGCGATCTTGCAGATTCACCACGTGAAGTTCACGATCCAGCGTATCAAAGCCAGAAGCCGGGTTCTGGACACGACAGACGAACAATAAGAGCTTGTGATCAGGCACGGGAAGAACGCAGATGCCATTGCCAGCGATAATTGGATACTCCTTGCCATACACGACAGCTGAGTTGACCAGCAGTATATAGCTGCCATGACCAGACAACTTCACCCCGTAGTCGGTTAACTCCGTATGCTTGACGACAATGCCATCATCTTTGTAAACGATGTGGCTGGAAGTCGTCGTACATCCTGAAAACAATAACAATCCAAGAGAAGCCATGCCCAAATGCCGCGCCAGAATCTTCCGGGTGTGTTTCATGAATTGAAGATATTTTGCTGAACAGTTAGATCAAGCACAGGAATGTGGGATTTGTGACTGAGGGCGATGATATACCGCAATTTTTGGACGAACGTCCAGCATTTTACCCGGACTCTAACGGGACTGGAGTCCCTTCTCCGGAGATGAGCCGCGAAGAGACTCGCGGACTACGTTTCGGTGCTGAAGCTATGTGGCATAGGCTTGCAGCCTGTGTGTCGAACAGGCATGGCGTAGCCTGCCTGTTCTCATCATCTGGGGCGGAGCGAAATCAGGAGAAGTCCGGCACCGGGCAGAGCCACGGTGCGACACACAGGCCGGAGGCGCTGTGCCACGCATTAGGCGCACAGAGACGCTGCTTGCAATTACGGCCAAGCTTGGTGAAGCTTGTGCTCTCATCAAGGCATGTCTTCTCCTACGCATTTCAAGCAATTTCTGATTTGCCAGGACGTAGCTGGCAAGAACATCGAGATTGTTCGATCCGACGAGCAGGTCGTGGTGCTGGCGTTCGACTCACAGCGATTGCTGTTTGTCCATTGCCATGTGCTGATGGAGCCACTGGCTGATCGGGATGCGTTCGAGAAACGGACACGCGTTCTGCAAAAAGCGGGGCATCCGCTGCTGGCGCGCGTGCTGGATTTCGGAGAGGACGAAGGCAGTCCGTATTACATCACGACCAACATCGATGGCGAGACTTTGCGCGATCTAATATCGCGTCATGAAGAAATCCCGGTCTGGCTGGGGATGCAGCTGACTGCGTTGGCGCTTGGGGCTGTGCGGGCATTGATCGAAAGAGGAGATTATTTATCACGACAGCCGCTTGAGGTTTTTCGTGTCGTGCAAACGGGGCCGGGGCAATTGCAGATTGGCGTAGCTGATTACCGAATTATTGATGACGGGGCGGCGAAAAAAAAGTCGCCTCGTAAGCAGGCGACGGCCTTCGCCCGACATGCCCAAGTGCTGATGGCCTACTTCGCGGATCAAATCCGTCACGGTAGTGGCGCGGAAGCGATGTTGAAGACGCCGGACTTTAGCGAGCTTTTGAACGCGCTGCTGGTTTCCATTACGCCCAAATTGGGAGTCGCTCTTGATGAACTGCTCAGCACGCTGAACAGTCTTCGGCCTTCGTCTCCTTCGGCTGATCTTGAGGCGACATTTAAGCCCAAGCCGTTCATTGCTTCGCTCCTAGCGAGTTTTCAGGAAGTCGCGCGCTGTGTTTCGCAAAGCGTGCGGATGCAAAGCCAGAGGCTCGATCCCTCGCAGCCTTATGTGCTGCGTGGCACGTTGATGAAAACGGGGCAAGACATTTTTGTCGAGCAGGTGCCACCGTTTCGTCTGGTCGGCGCGGCTCCGTCAGGGGCGTTGCTGCAGGTGGTTCATCCTCAGAAATCAGGCAAGCTGCCGAATCTCATGCCCGTGGTTTTTGTGGAGGAGAAAGACGGGATCGAATGCTTCGCAGAAACCGTGGTCGAGGGGCTGACGCTCCGTGAGCTGCTCGATGAGCGGGGAGTGCTGGATGATCAGGAAGTTTATCTCGTGCTGGCTGGTATGGACGCGGCGCTGGCGCAATTTGAAAAAGCTGGCCGCACGAATCGTCGGCTGCGGCTGGAGGACATTTATATATTCACAGGTTTCGGCCAAGAGAATCCACGCGATGCTGGACTGCTGGAAAAGAAGCTGAATGAATGGCCGGGCTTCTCCATTGTGCTGCGCGGTCATCCCTGTCTGCATTCGATGGTCGGGCGCGGCACAGACCCGGCAGTATTGTTGCCATTGGAACTGGTGAGTTTGAGCGGTGTGGAATCGCTCTGGAATGGCGGCTGGATGGCCGCACTCGCGACCTGTCTCTTCGGTTCTGGCGATGTGAAAAATAGCGATGCCGGCGAAGCTGCGGTGCGCTTGCTGGATGATGAACTGGCGCTGGCTCGACGGGGATCGCCGAGTTCACGCGCGGCATATCTTGGACGATTCGCGCGTGCGTTGCGAGATGTGGACCATGAGGAAATCAGTGGCGGTGGATTCTGGACGGAAGTGGGCGGATCAAGCATTACTCCAAGTCCTAAGGTGGAGGCTCCGCGTGCGGTCGTGGCAGACTTTCCTCCTCTTGCGGCCCCAGTTGATGAGCCTGAGCTAACCATTGGATTTGCCGAGGCGCTCATGCAGCCATTTTCTGAAGACCAGATGGAGCAACCCGGTGAAAGCTCGTGGAGTGAATTTCGGGATAAACGACCGTTCTGGATTCAGGCACTTATTGTCTTATTCGCAGCTGCCGTCGTTGCAGCTTTGCTGGCACATTATCAGGGACGCGCATGGTGGCAGCCGCGCATGCATGAAATTAAAACCCCTCCAAGCACCGTCGTCGCTCCCGATGCGCTGCCTACGGGTGTGATGTCGGAAACGCCGGTTTCGCCGCTCTTGCCTCTGCCTTCCGAGCCTTCATTGCCCGCGAATGACAAGCTCACTGTCCGGCTCCGCGAGCTTCGCCTCAGTGGTGCAAAACTTCCTGTCGAATTGCGCGTATCGACTGAAAAGGCTGCACAAGCTGGCAACACCGAAGCGATGATTGCGCTCGGCAGTGTGCTGTTGCGGGCTGATTCCGGCAACACGGATGAGCACGCGGCGTTGGGTTGGTTTGAAAAGGCGGTAGCTGCAGAGGACAATGCGGCGCTGGTGCCGCTGGCGGCTTGCTATCTTCAAGGCTGGGGCACCAAGCCGGATTTTTCTCAGGCAGTGAATCTTCTTAACAAGGCATTAGGCAAAGGCGAAAGTGCTGCCGGAGATTTGCTCGGCGTCTGTTATCTCGGTGGACTCGGTGTGACTCGCGATGAGGAGAAAGCGCTTCAGTTTTTCACCGATGCGCGCAAATTCGGGGTCGCCAGCGCGTGTGCAAATTTGGGCAACATGTATCTCAAAGGACAGGGCGTGCCAGCCGATGCCACTCGCGCGGTGACGTTGTTTGCCGAGGGCGCACGCAAAGGACATCCGGAGAGTATGTTATTCTTTGCGCAATGTCTGGAGAAAGGAAACGGCACCAGCGCAGATGAGTCGCAGGCGGCCATCTGGTATCAGAAGGCGGCAAGCGCTGGAAATGCGGAGGCAGTAGGTTGGTGCCAGGTCGAGGGGATAGCGTTTTGAGTTTGTAATGGACTGCGCGCGGGCAGTTATTAAACATATTTACAAAAAAGGCGTCTATGATGACGTTGCACTTTTGCAGTGAGTTGCTGTGCACATTGTTTTCCAACTAACCCCAAACCTAAAACCTAGACATCCATGAAAATGAATCGAATCACATCCACGTTCCTCGTCGGCGTTAGCCTGCTCGGTGTGGCGGCCTTGGTTTACTCCGAGGAAGCGAAATCCAAAATTACTTCGGCTGAACTTGAAAAGAAGATCACTCGAGACACCGCGGAAATCCGTAATACAAATCCCGCCATGACGGGCTATGCCGATGTCGTCGAGCGCATTCTTCCCAGCGTCGTGAGCATCAATACCTTTTCCAAGAAGGCCGCACGTCGGGGCTTAAATTTAAATGATGAAGACATGGATCAAGTGCCGCCCATGCTCCGGCCATTCTTTGAAGACTGGCTTCAGCGTCACGGTGATGGACAGATGCCAAATCAGCGCAATCGTCAGGCTCCGCAACGCCCGCAGAAGCCCGTGCAGACTGGCCTCGGTTCCGGCATGTTGCTCACCGACGACGGCTATATCCTGACCAACAACCACGTTGTGGAAGGTGCTGATGAACTCAAGGTTATAGTCGCTGGCAAAGGCAAGGAATACACCGCCAAGGTCATCGGCACGGATCCATCCACTGATGTCGCGCTTATCAAAATCGAGGGCACGGGCCTGCCACACGCCACCATTGGCGACAGCACGAAGCTGCGTGTGGGTGACATCGTGCTCGCTGTTGGTGCGCCGATGGGTCTCGAACAATCCGTCACACACGGAATCGTCAGCGCCCTCGGTCGCAGTGCTATGGGCATCATCGGCAGCAAGCGCGGCGAAGCAGGCTACGAGAACTTCATCCAGACAGATGCGGCCATCAATCCGGGCAACTCCGGCGGTCCTCTCGTAGATGCCCAAGGTCGCGTCATTGGCATCAACTCCGCCATCGAAACCCAGAGCGGCATGTTCGCAGGCATCGGTTTGGCTATCCCTGTGAACATGGCCATGTCCGTCGTTCGTGATCTCATAGACACCGGAAAAGTTCAGCGCGGTTTCCTCGGCATCCAGATGGACTCAGTCGAGCCGAGCATGTCTGATTTCCTCGGACTCAAAGATGAAAACGGCGTCACAGTTTCGCGTATCGTTGATGGTTCCCCCGCTGCCAAAGCTGGCTTTGAAGAGGGCGATGTGATCATCAGCGCCGACGGTCAGAAAATTGCTGACCCCACTAAACTTCGCCTCATGATCAGCTCCCAACATCCGGGAACTGACGTGAAATTCGGCATCGTTCGCTTCAACGAGGCAATCAAGAAACCCGAGCGTAAGGACATTGTCGCCAAGTTGGAGAAACTTCCCGAGCAGCTCAGCACCGCCTTTGAAAAAGTCCGGCCAGCGCCCGACAAAGCCAAGGGCGCCGAAAATGTATTTCTCGAAGGTGTCAAGGTGGAGGAACTCAACGACGAACTTCGCGAGAACTACAAGATTGAAGCCGATATGAAAGGTGTGGTCGTCACCAACGTGGACGAAAAAAGTCCCGCCGCAAAAGTCGGTCTGCAAGAAGGCGATGTCATCACTCAGGTGAATCGCAAGAGTGTAAGCAGCGTGCCCGAAGCCCGCTCAAACAAAGGTGAGGTCGGCGGCGCGGTGCAGTTAAAGATTGTTCGTGCTGGTCAGACAAAGTTTCTGGTCGTGAAGAGCTGAATTTTTCCCCTGAGTAACACGGTCGTCCCGACTGTGTGTGTTGCGAGCGTCTCGCTCCGCAAGACCTCATCGAACCCCTCGTGGGCGAGACGCCCCCGACACCCGCAGGCCAGCGGCCTACGTTACTTTAATGGCCGGTTCCTGCTGCTTGCAGGAACCGGCTTTTTTTCTGGATGAGCCGTTTGCAATCACATGCGTGGAACTGACAGTGCAGTTTGTTCCGCATGAGCACGCTTCGTCGCCTTGATCAACTTCTCGCATCTCTCGGGTATGGTTCCCGTCGTGAGGTTCGTGCACTGGTAGGTGCCGGGCGCGTCACCGTGAAAGAAGAAGTGGCTACGCATCACGACACCAAAGTTGAAGCCCGAGATGTGTTGTTTGACGGCGCTCCGCTTGAAGCGCCGGAAGGTTTACTCGCCATCCTGCACAAGCCAGTCGGTTATATCTGCACCCATGCCGACGGTGAAGGGCTGACGATTTATGATCTTCTGCCCGCGCGCTGGCTCCAACGAAATCCCCCAGTCACCAGCGTGGGCCGACTCGACAAGGACACCAGCGGCCTGCTGTTGGTCACGGATCGTGGCGATCTCGTGCAGCGCTGGACCTCGCCGAAATCAGATATCGAAAAAGTTTATGAGGCCACCGTTGACAAGCCATTGTCATCCGAGCTTGTGGAAGTGTTCTCTCGTGGGGAGCTGATGTTGCGCGGTGAAGACAAGCCCTGTCTGCCCGCAAAGCTGGAGATCATAGATGAACTTCACGCGCGACTGACGATCACCGAAGGCCGTTATCATCAAGTTCGCCGCATGTTCGCCAGCCAAGGGTGGCACGTCATGCAGCTTCATCGCGGCAAGTTTGGAGAGTATGAACTTGGAAACCTCGCTGAAGGCTCTTGGATTCTTGCGACTCCAGATGGATGCAGTTAGCTAACCTCCTAGCTCAGAACAATTCACGAATCGCCAGAAACCCACCTATGATCATCAAGATAATTCCCCACCATTTCATGGGTATAAAAAAGAACGTATTCTGATGACGATGAAGCTCTACGATTTTCCCAGATTCTAAATCCAGCATCTTTCGTGTTTTGCCATGGTTTAGAACCGCAACGACGATGTTACAAAGAGATCCCGCAATAAAGAGCGCTGCACCAAGGGGCCATTTGTGGGTGTCATAGTATCGCTCATCCATAAAATGATTCGTAAGCAGATTGGCGACAAGTGAGGCTCCGAACGTGAGTGCAAAGACAAGCCATCCGTATCCGGTATAAAATAGATGGATCATACTTCTGCGGGAAGCTCGACGGTTTTTATTCTCCGCCGTGACCTGCCAGATACCTCTCCGCCTCGAGCGCTGCGGCGCAACCTTGGCCCGCAGCCGTGATCGCCTGGCGATAGACGTGATCTGCCACATCGCCTGCGGCAAACAATCCCTCGACGTTTGTATGCGTGCCTTTGGTTTGCACGATGTAGCCATTCTCATCGAGCGTTACGAGCCCGTTTAAAAACTGCGTGTTGGGCACATGCCCGATGGCGACAAAGACGCACTTCAATTCCAGCTCTTCCTCTGCGCCGGTTAGTAGATTTTTTAGCGTCACAGCCCGCACCTCGCCTTTTTCATCGGTGAGGTATTCGCTGACGGTGCTGTTCCAGATCGGTTTGATTTTCGGATTGGCCAGTGCGCGGTCGGCCATGATTTTTGACGCGCGTAATTCTTCTCGGCGATGGATCAGATAAACCACGCTGGCGAAGCGGGTGAGGAACATCGCTTCCTCGCACGCGCTGTCGCCGCCACCGATGACGCAGACGGGCACATTGCGGTAGAACGCGCCGTCGCAGGTCGCGCAACTCGTGAGCCCGTGGCCGATGAGTTTCGTTTCACCCGGCAGGCCGAGATGTCTCGGCGATGCGCCGGTGGCGATGATGACGGTCTTCGCTTGCAACGAGCGCCCGCCTTCGAGCGCGAGTTCAAAATGTCCGTCGACGGTTTTCGTCAGAACCTCGACCTTCGCGTAGTCGATGCGTGCACCGAATTTTTCCGACTGCGCCTGCATTTTTATCATCAAGTCCGGCCCCTGAATTCCTTCGGGGAAGCCGGGAAAATTTTCCACCTCGGTTGTGGTGCTGAGCTGGCCGCCGGGCTGCGTGCCAGAGAGTAGGAGTGGGTTCAAGTTGGCGCGCGCTGTGTAAATGGCGGCAGTGTATCCAGCGCAGCCAGTGCCGATGATGATGACGTTTTCCATGATAATATTCGGTCGGGTGAGCGCGCAAGATGCAGGGAGGCTGGATGCGGTCAATGGTTCATTTGCTTGCAATGGCAAGTCAAAGATTTAGCATCTACCGATGTCTTTCATTCGACTTGAGTGGTCTGCACGCACGCTCTTGAAATTAATTGGAGCGCACGCGCCCTCGCGTGCTGTTCTCCGCGCCCTCGCGGAGAACTCATCAAACGTCACTGATTCTCGTATAGTCCGCGGCAGACTGCCCAATGTCTGGCGCGAGGGCGCACCAGACGGCACGCGAGGGCGCGTGCGCTCCAATTTTCAATCGTAATTTTTATGTTCACCGGCATCGTCGAAACCACAGGAGAAGTCGTCAGCATCACGCATCGCGAAGGCGGTGCGCGGATTGTCCTGCGCGTAGGCACGATGGCGAGTGAACTTTCACTCGGTGAGAGTGTGGCGGTGAACGGTTGTTGCCTCACCGTAACGGAATTCGATGGCAACGCAGGCACTGCGGCGTTTGATCTGCTGCATGAAACGATGCGCGTGACTAATCTCGGTGCATTGACCGAGCGCAGCATCGTGAACCTTGAGCGAGCCTTGCGCATTGGCGACCGGCTCAGTGGCCACTTTGTGCAAGGGCATGTGGATGGCACCGGTAAAATTTTCGCGCTGGAAAAGGCCGGCGCAGATCACCGCTTTGTGGTTTCGTTGCCAACAGAGTGGGCGCGACTCGTGGTTCACAAAGGTTCTGTCTGCATCAATGGTATGAGCCTGACCGTGGCCGAACTCGGCGCGGATCGCATGACGTTCTGGATCACGCCGCATACTTTTGCGGCCACAAATTTGCTCGCAGCCAAGACGGGTGACTCCGTCAATTTGGAGTTCGACATGTTGGCGAAGCACCTTGAGCGGCTAGTGGCAAAATATTGAGGTGATATCGAGTGCTTTTCAAACTGCCGGTGCGGATCAATGCCGTCTTCTCAGTTAGTTCCTGCAAGTCACGCGTGGTGGTAGCCCGTGAGGCTCCGGTGATGCGGATGTATTTCTCCGCGCTGAGTCCGCCCTTGAATCCTTCCGGCCCTTCCCGCATCATGCGCGCAATGGCCTTGTCCTGACGCTCATTGAACTGGTTGCGGAAGCGGTCGTAGAACTTCGTTTTGGCGATGATGAAATCCACCATGCTTTGCGCGTGGGCCTGAGCTTTGATGATCGTCTTTGCGAAATAGACGAGCCAGCCAGTGATTTCGATGCGCTGGTTATTGTGCTCCAACGCTTCGTAGTAGTTGCGACGTTCGAGGTTGATCACATGCGAAAGGGAAATCAACGTCGCCTGTCCCAATCCTTCCGAAATGGTTTTCTCCGCGATGGCACGTCCGATGCGCCCGTTGCCATCTTCAAACGGGTGGATGCAGACAAACCAAAAATGCGCGAGGCCCGCGCGCGTGAGAAGCGGTAACGGAGTCTTGCCTCCGGGCAGGGTCGCTTTGAACCAGCGAAGGAATTGGGTCATCTCCTGTTTCATGCTGGTTGATGGAGGCGCCTCGAAGTGAATCACCGGTTCGTGTAAGGGACCGGATACAACTTGCATGGCCGCCTCGCCAGTGCGCCAGCGTCCGATGTCCTTGAGATCATTCCGACCATTCATCAGACGCTCATGCCAGTGAAAGAGAAGTTCATTGGTGAGTGGAGCATCGAAGTTCTGATGCAGCTCGACCATCATCTGCGCGATGCCCTGCTCGGCGGGAGGAATCTTGCGCTGATCGGTCACGAGTCCGAAATGGCGACGGATGGAAGATTGCAGGCTGTCGCGATTCAAAATCTCACCTTCAATATCTGATGTGTGAAACGCTTCATCGCTCATGATCTCGACTTCGAGTTGCGTCTTGTCATCGTCGGAAACATGCTTCACTGCGCCAGTGAAAACGCCTGACTGGCGAATAAAATCCAGTTCTAGCGCCGCGAGTTTGGCGTTGTCGTAACGGAATTGCGGCCAGTCATCCAACTGCCAATTCCATGGTTGCTTCCAAGTCATGAGTTATAAAATTACCGTTTATAACTCAAATATTGTCACATTATGAGCAATAAATCCAGTTCTTCTTGCTCACCCGTTTGGATGATGGGGCATTAAACCACATCAATTTTGCTTCTCGTAACGCAGCAAATGCTGGCCGTCGCTTTTCTCCGTGGGGTGAAAAAGCCAGCCGGGTGATTCGTTGCGGACTTCCCAACTGGTGAGCATGAACTCAGGCAGGTAGAGGTCGCTGTTGGGATCATAGACTTTCCGGCCTGTGAAGTGACCGGACATTTTGTATTCGCGGTTGTGGTCGAACCCATGTGCAGGGCCACCATCGAGTGGCATCTCTGGAAGGCGGTCGGGAGCGAGCTTGCGGTTTTCATTGATGAGCACAAGGCGGGAGTCGTCCCACGACTGGCCGGGGCGGCGGATGTAGCCCCAGAACTGGGTGCGCTCGATATAAAATCGGCGGCCAATATAGTAATCGCCGCGAGGCTCGCTCGTGATGGAAAGGCGTCGCTCATCAATGCGCTGCTGAACCATCGGGTCCACACAGTTGGAGAGGAGCAGGCATGACAAAAGCAGAAGCGGGATGAGGCGGAGCATGGCGCAGAGTGTAGGAGCAAAGATCAATATTCAAGTTTCAAGATTCAAAACGACGCCCGGTCGGATAACTGCCGACGCTGCGAATGCTCGCGGCGATGCCGCGCGCTTTTTCCAATGCCACTTCCACTTGCGGAAGCGCGGGCGAGCCTTCGATCTCGATATAAAAACGGTAGGTGTTCGGCTTGCCGCGAATGGGGCGCGACTCGATGCGCTTCAAGCTCACGCCCGCTTCGGAGAATGGCGAGAGAAAGGCGCAGAGGATGCCCGGCTTGTCAGGAAGCTCCACGGCAAGCGCAGTGCGGTTGTTATCTGGCGAGGGGGATTTGCTTTGATGACCAACGAGGAAAAATTGTGTGACGTTCACGAGGTCTTCATTGATCGGAAACTCCAGCAGATCGAGACCATGGAGGCGGGCATTGCCGCGGCTGCCGATGGCTGCAGAGTTCGGTTCTTGCGCGGCACGCGCGGCGGCTTGCGAGGTGCTGGGCAGAGGAACGCGGCGCGCGTTCGGGTGCTGTGCTTTCAGCCACTCATCGCAATGATAAAAGGGCATGTAATGCGAATAGATCACGTCCACTGGACGGCCGAGTTTTCCGAGCAGCGCGAGCTTTACATCCAGCGTCAGTTCCTCGCGGATTTTCAATTGGCAATTCGGATCCATCAAGCGGTCCACTGTGGCCATGATGATGCCGCCGGATGAATTCTCGATGGGAACAATGCCGTGCGCGTCCGGCTTGTTGGCGAGCCAGTCAAAAACTTCCTCCACGCTGCCGAGCGTGGTGATTTCCCCAGCGGGTGCGAATTGGGTGGCCACCAGATGGGAAAAACTTCCCTCAGGGCCGAGGCAGGCGATGACTTCAGGCATGACGCCTTTCATAAACGCAAACGCCGCGGCAATCCAGACAGTTTCGCGATCCTCGCGTATTTCTGTTTGCACGGCGGGGCTGGAATGCAGATGCTGTCCACGCTCATGCTCGTCTCCGGCATCCATCATCGCACCGTCCGACTGAAAGTTGGGGAGCCGCAAATTGTCGAAATCATCGACCAGCGCAAACTGCCGTGGTCGTTTGAAATTGCGGAACTGCGCAGCGTTAATGATGTGGCGGTGGCGCTCAAGGACATGTGGGTTCGCGGTGCGGGCTGCATCGGGGCTACTGCGGGCTATGGTATGTGGCTTGCGGCGATGGAGGCGATGCGCGATCCAGATTTTTTTCTCGGCGTGCGAATGGGTGCGCGGAAGCTTCTGCAAACTAGACCCACGGCAGTGAATCTCGCATGGGCAGTTGAGCGGCAACTGGCCGCGATCGAACGGGCGCGCACGGAAGAGCAGGCGCTGGAGCTGGCGCGAAACACGGCTGAGATGATCGCCGATGAAGACGCAGCGGCCTGTCGTAGCATTGGCATTCACGGTCTGCCATTGATTGAGCAGATCGCAGAAAAGAAAAACGGCGCACCAGTGAACATTCTCACGCACTGCAATGCGGGCTGGCTCGCGTTCGTGGATCACGGCAGTGCGACCGCGCCGATTTATGCTGCGCACGAGGCGGGCATTCCAGTGCATGTCTGGGTGGACGAAACCCGCCCGCGCAATCAGGGCGCGCGACTCACTGCTTGGGAACTGGCGCAGCAAGGCGTGCCGCATACGGTCATTGCCGACAATACTGGCGGACATCTCATGCAGCGCGGCATGGTGGATCTGGTCATCACCGGCGCGGATCGCGTGACACGCTGCGGCGATGTGGCTAATAAGATAGGCACTTATCTCAAGGCGCTCGCCGCGCACGACAACGACATTCCATTTTACGTCGCTTTGCCGTCTTCCACCATTGACTGGGAAATGCGCGATGGTTTGCATGAGATTCCGATCGAACAACGCGGCGCGGAGGAGATGCGCTTCATCGAAGGACTGGCCGAAGATAAAACTATCCGCACGGTGCAGCTTTTTCCAGAAGCGAGTCCGGCGGCAAATTACGCCTTTGATGTGACACCTGCGCGTTTGATCACTGGGTTGATCACAGAGCGCGGCGTATGCGCGGTCCGTGAAGACGAACTTGAGCTTATGTTTAAGTCTGCGTGAGATGGCCTTGATCGCGACAGCATTGAATGTGAAACTCGCGCATTGTTTTCAAAGCGAATGTTGCTAGACTGAATTTCCATTCCCCCGATGACCACCCCTGCCGCGACCATAATCAATAACATGACCATTTACGGCCAGGAAAATCTGCCGTCAGGCGGCGTTCTTATCATTCCGAGTCGGCTGGCATTTTCAGATTTGCTGAAACTTGAGAACCTTTTGACTGGGCGCTCGTTGGTTTATCTGGTGGAAAAGGAAGCGCTGCTTTCTGCGGAAATGAAGGCGCATCTGGAAAACGATAGCATCCATGCGATCAAGATACCAGCGGGGTCAACGAATACGGATTCGCTGCGCCGTGAAATTCAGAGTGAAGCGGCCAATGGTAGTATCATCTTTTATGTGCCCTCGGAGATGATTGCGCCCGGAGCTCCGTTATCCACGGTGTCCGGCGTGAAGCTGGAATATCTCATGCAGTTGAAGGTGCCAGTGCTGCCGCTGCATGTGCTGCACACCCATGATCTCGCTATGGCTATCGAGAAGAAGAGACCGACTGATGAAGCGGTCTTCTCGTTCGGTGCCGTGATGTCCGAGGGGTCGGTGGCGGCTTATCAGGAATCGCTTATGCTGCTCGCGGAAAATAGTTTTTCGCGCCTTCCATTGCTGAATCTCCATCTGGCGCGTGCGCTTTTGATGGGATTAAAAAAACATCGTTCTCACTCCAGCGTCATTGATGGGAAGGACGAGAGGAATTTTGGGTTCGATAAGATTCTTGCCCTCGCCATCGTGCTCAGTAAGCACATCCGCTCCGTCACTAAGAAAAACCGGGTGGGCATCATCCTACCTCCATGCGGAGCGGCGACCGTGGCCAATGTGGCTGTGCTGCTGGCCGGAAAAGTGCCAGTGAACCTCAACTTCACTGCGGGCCGTGCCGCGATTGAGAGCGCGATGAAACAGGCTGATACCGATCATTATATCACCTCCGATTTGTTCGTGCGGAAAGTGCAGACTTTCCCTTGGCCCCCTAATCGCCAGCTAACTTTTATCGAGCGACTGTTGCCGATGAAGAAAGGAGCCATCATATTCTGGGCGGTGATCTCGAAGCTGCTTCCGACTTCAGTTCTCGCGAGGGTGCTGGGCGTTCCTAAAAAGGGCGGCGACTCCGAGGCCACGCTACTTTTTACCAGCGGCAGCAGCGGCGATCCCAAAGGGGTTATCATGAGTCATCGCAATCTCATGGCGAACATCTGCCAGTTCAGTTCGCGTTTGAACTTAAAGAGGGGAGACAGCATTCTCGGCTGCCTGCCACTCTTCCACTGCTTCGGCAGCACGGTGACGCTTTGGTATCCCATAGTCCAGGGCATCAATGTTGTGACTTATCCAACACCATTGGAAATTAAGAAGCTGGCGGAGCTGGTGTTGAAGCACAAGATCACCGTGATGATTTCCACGCCGACTTTCCTCCGCGGTTATCTCAGAGGCGTGAACCCGGAGATGCTGGCTTCATTGAATCTCGTCGTCACTGGCGCGGAGAAACTTCCCAAGGCTGTCGCCGAAGCCTTCGAGGCACGATTCGGGAAAAAAGTTTACGAAGGTTACGGCCTCACGGAAACCTCACCGGTCTCCAATGTGAACCTGCCCAATCCCGAGCCGCCGAATGGAGCCGGTGAAAACGCAGTCATGCGCAGTCATTGCTTCGGCAGCGTCGGTCAGTTGGTGCCGGGTCTGGCATTGAAAATTACTTCGCCCGAATCTGATGCGCCGCTCAGCGTGCATCAAAGTGGCATGGTCTGGTTTAAGGGAGCCAATGTCTTCAACGGCTATCTTAAAAATCCCAAGAAGACCGAGGAGGTCATCAAAGATGGATGGTTCCGCACCGGCGACATCGGGCGCATGGATGCCGATGGATTCCTCTACATCGAAGGCCGTCTCAGCCGCTTCTCGAAGATCGGCGGAGAGATGGTGCCGCATGAAACCGTCGAGGAGAATCTGGTCAAGGCCTTGAATCTCGAAGGAGAAAGCTCCCGCCG
>JBBRNC010000060.1:0-20242 GCA_038230495.1 Verrucomicrobiales bacterium | reverse complement strand
GGATTTGCGGTTGATTTTTGAGTTGTGCATAGGCCCGCAACCTCGTATCAATCACGCCATGCACCGCACCGCACTTCTTGAAGCTCCGCCTGCTCAAGACATTCTCGATTCACCACGCCGCAAAGCGGCTTCGTTCAACAAGTCAGTGGTGGCAACGGCGGTCAACGTCGCTAGTTCGCTTCGCTCTGGACGTCTCATTTCCGCCGTGCCACACTTGGATCGTTAGGCAACACACAGCAGACGCGTTTCCCACTAAAATCCCCCTTTGCAGAATCATTCGACAGAGATATGTTCAAGCCACAATGAACGTGGATGAACTCGCTCCTGAAGCCCTAAAACTTCCAATCAGAGATCGGGCTTTTCTCGCCGCATTCCTTTGGGAGAGTTTGGAAGATCCATATTCTCTCACAGTGGATTTCGACGATGAAGAAGCCTTGGCACTCGCAGAAAAACGGGATCAGGAGATTGAATCTGGCGTGGTGTCATCCATTTCTCATACTGATCTGATGGCACAGCTTCGCAGATGAGGATTGAGTATCACCCAGATGTCGGGGATGAACTGGTTGAGATTCGCGATTTTTATGAGTCCCGCTCAGTCGGCTTGGGTTCGGATTTCGTTGCAGAGTTCGAGCGGCAGGTATTGCGAGTCGCAGCCATGCCAGAGAGGTGGATGGTTGTCAGGGGGGGATATTCGACGTTCTCTCATGAAGCGCTTTCCATATGTGATCTTTTTCAGATGCACTGCTGACGACTGTATTCGTGTCACCGTTGTGAAGCATGAGAAGCGACACCCGTCTTATGGAATGCCCAGAAGATAACAACAGCCCGAACCAGTGGTGCAACAAACCTTCCTTCGGCGAGCGGGTCGAACTCTCATCCAGAACCTCAGGTAATTTATTGACTGAATGAAGTGAGACAAGCGAGCGAGCGACTCAAATTTTACCGGCCTTGAGCCGGACGCAGCCCCTCATCCGCCAAGTCCAGTCGATACATCACCTGATTGTAATCGTAACGCGCGGGCGCCATGGGATTCCCAGAAAATTCCAGCGAGTAGGTTCCCTCGAAATAGATCATGCGCCCGCCCTCGGCATCGAGAAAGGCGTGGTGCTGCGGATTGTAAAACGAATAACGGGGGTGCGATGCGATCTGGACCGCCTTGCCCCAAGGTCCCGTGGGTGAGGCGGACTCCGCATACCACATCTCTCCCAATGGCGACGGGTCACCGGGGTCGCCGATTTGCAATGCTATCAGAATAAACTTTTTGCGATACGCATTCCAGTTCACGGTCGCGGTGTGCAGCCGGACCAGCTTTCCAGTTGCTGCATCCTTCAGTTGAAATCGGGCTTCATCGGGTGCCATCGCCTTGCTCAGGAGCAATTTCGTCTCGTCGCCCTGAAATGTCGGAGCGTTGTCGTGCTGCCAGTTCCATTTTTTTGACTCTGGGTCGAAGTGCAATGCCTCATACTTCGCGGGCGTCAGCACGTCCTGTAGCGTGGCCTTGACCCGGGTGTGCAGAAATGGATGCGCAAAATAGAAATAGTCGCCCTCATCATTTGAAATGCGCACGGCATTACCCTCGGGATAACGCCACGATTCGGAAGCGTCCAAGGTCTTCGCATTTTCGAAAATACCTCGACCGTCATTAAACCGGCAGATGCCGTGTTCCACCGCCTTGCTGAGTCCCAGATGCCGCCCGAAGTGCGCGACGAGGACCTCGCCCCCCTGTTCGTCCATGACGTTGAGAAGGCCGAAAAGCCACACGGCACCCTGCTCATTCATGGGCATCATGTGGCGAAGTTGCCGCGGATTGTCCCGATCCATAAAATAGTCGAAGGCCATGCCGACCTCCGGCTTGAGGCCTGCGAGGGTGGTCGCACAGGTGCTGCGGAAATTCCCCAATGGATAATGGGGCACATTGGTGTCGCCCCAGAGCCAGAAAATTTTTCCACGATAGGGCACCGCCTGCACCGAATCCTGGCCCATGACTCCCGCCGGATTCAGGTTCGGCAATGAATGGGGCAGGCCCAGCAGTTCCGAATCCCGATAGATGCCCTGCCCTGTGGTGCGGCCGATGCGCTCGGCTAGATTTGTGCGCTTCAACTTCACGACCGCTGTTTCACCCGCGCGTGGCGTAACGCGGACGCCCGCGTAACCGAACCCGTCCTTCTTCATCTCGTATCCGGGACTCAGTGACAAATAAAACCAGACTTCGCGCTCCATCAGTCCCGGTTCGTTGAAAGCAATCCAGCCCGCGTTGTCAGTGATGCATCGAATGTCGTTCACGGTGCGAAGCTCGATGAGTGGAATGCCACGCCCCGACTGCTCATCAACAACATGTATGCCGAAATACGGAGATTTCGCGGCAGCGGTAGCGACCCCCAACACTACCGGGGCAACAAAAAATCCAAGCGCCCACACGATCCTCAAAAGGTGAAATGGTGCCATCATGTCGAGTCTTTGCTATTGGGACACGAAGTTAGTTCAGTCAAACCTCACCGCCCAAATACATTGAATACACAATACACAGGTAATTCATCGAATTCATCGGGACCGGCAAAAATCTTGCGTCTGGCAATTTGTCAGTATTGCCTTTTAGTCGCGACTCACTCGCGCACGTATGCCAATGAAAATCAAAGACCGCCTTGATGAACTGGAGCAGTGGAATAATTGGGCGTCGTTCGTTCAGGCAAGCACAGAGACGCTGCCTATAAATATAGCCCAGACATTGCATCGCCATCTGAACTGAGTAGGATTTCACTAGATGCAGACGGTTTACATTGAGACAACGATCCCCAGCTACTTGGCTGCTCACCCAAGCAGGCAAGAGCCGATGGCATCTCATCAGAAGGTGACTCACGAGTGGTGGAAACTGCACCGACACAGCTTCCTGCTCTACACATCCGCCTTTGTGCGCGGAGAAGCGGCGGGAGGAGATGCAGGAGCAGCGAAGCGGCGCATGCCATATATGGATTTGCTTCCTGACTTGGACGTTCCCGCTGAGCTTGACCAGCTTGAAGCGGACTTGATCCGATTGTTTCAGTTGCCACCACGGGCGGCGACTGATGCGTCACATCTTGGCATGGCAATCTTGCACCGGATGGATTATCTTCTCACTTGGAACTGCACTCACCTTGCCAACGCCATCCTCCAGAAAGACCTTCACGAGTATTGCCTCTATCACAAGCTTCATTACCCTATCGTCTGCACTCCTGAAACACTCATCCTACTTACGCCATGATTGACACCATCGTCCAAGAAGTCCGTGACATCCGCGCTTCGATTGCGGAGCAATTCGGCTTTGACCGCACACGCATCATTGCTTGGGCACGAGCACAGACAACCGCCAGAAAGGCAGCACTGAGCAAATCCAAGGTAAACAAAACACTGAAGACAACGGGCAATGCGAAGAAGCCTGCCGTGACTCAGAAGCGCCGTGTGCGGCCAGTGCGTGTCTCAGTTTAGGCGTTAGACCGAGAAACAAAGTCCATCGCGATGCATCAAAGAAGCGTCCTACTGGCATAGCGTCAATTTGCAGGAAGCCCACCGCATAGTCCTTCAACCGCGCCCAAATCTTGCGTCTGGCATTTTGTCAGTATTGCCTTTTAGTCGCGACTCACCCGCGCACGAATGCCCATGGAAATTAAAGACCGCCTCGATGAACTGGAGCAGTGGGCCATCGAGGTCATCCTGCACCGGAAGCCTGGCCTGACGCCAGCGATTTTCCGGCGGCTGTTGCACGGGCTATCTTGGATTTACTCGGGGCTGGTGTGGCTGCGGCTGAAGCTCTATCGCGAGCGCTATATTCACGATCATCACTTGGGCGTTCCGGTTATTAGCATCGGCAACCTCACGGTCGGGGGAACGGGCAAGACTCCGGTCGCGGAATTGCTGGCGCGCGCGCTGCAAAAAAACGGACGCAAGGTGGCCATCCTAAGTCGCGGCTATAAGAGCAAGCGCGTGCGCAAGCTTGCCCGCTGGAGGAAGTGGCTGCTGCGACTGCGCGGGAAGGCGTTGCCCAAGTCACTGCCGCGCGTGGTCAGTGATGGCAGCAATGTTTTGCTGGACTCATATGTGGCCGGTGATGAGCCGTTCATGCTGGCGCATAACTTGCCCGGCGTGCCAGTGGTGGTGGACAAGGATCGTGTGAAAGCCGGGCTGTATGCGATCAAGAATTTCAAGTGTGATACACTTCTCCTCGACGACGGCTTGCAATATCTCCGACTGAAACATCGCTTGGACATGGTGCTCATCGACCGCACTGCGCCTTGGGGCAATGGCTTCCTGTTGCCGCGCGGAACCTTGCGCGAGCCGCCGCGCCATTTGAAGCGGGCCAGTTATATCTTCCTCACCAAATGCGATGAGGGCGACAATTCTAAACTGATTGCCGAGCTGAGAAAATACAATCGCGTTGCGGAGATCATCGAGTGCCGCCATCGGCCCATGCATCTGGAGAACATTCATACGCGCGAGAAAATTCCACTCTCGGAAATTTACGGCGCCCACATCGGCGCAATCAGTGGGATTGCGGTGCCGGAGAGTTTCGAAAACGGCCTGAGGAAGTTGGGCGCGAAAGTCGATCTGGTGCGGCGTTTCGCGGATCATCATCGATTTTCGGCAAAGGACATCAATCAGTTTGTCGATCGCTGTGAGCGTCGAGATGTGCGAATGATCGTGACCACGGAGAAAGATTTCGTGCGCTTCCCGGTGCTTCCGACACCCGATTCATTCCCGATTTGTTTCCTTCGGGTGGAGATTGAAATTGTGCGCGGCAAGGAAGCCTTCGACCGCATGATCCGCGTCCTGTGTGAGCCACGCGAGATGCCACGTCCTGTTTACGGCGCCGAGTTGGCGGGGGCGGCGCTGGATGAATGATGCCAAGATCATTCGGCTGAATTGGTAGCTGCCGACGTGAGGAGGCACTGAAATAGAGGTTGCTGGCGGATGTCCGCGAAAAAAAAGTTAGTGCCTCCTTACGTCGTCAGCTACTGGCTCCGCAGATCTTGTTGTGGAATACAAGAGGGCTGTTGACGCCGGGGCAAGAAACATGGATTTGTCCGCAATGAGAAAAGACGAGAATCAGGCCCGCGCCAACAAGCACGCTAATGTATTGGCAGACATCACCATTTATGATGATGACGATTTCGAAATACTGCTGGAAGGCAAGAAGGCACCGATCGTTCTGATCCTCGATTGCATTCAGGACCCGCACAATCTCGGGGCTTGTCTGCGCACTGCTGACGCGGCGGGCTGTGCCTTCGTCGTTATCCCGAAGGACAAAAGCGCGCCCATCACGGATACTGTGCGGCGTATTTCCTGCGGCGGTGCAGAACATGTCCCGATTGCCCGCGTCACCAATCTGGCCCGGGCCATGGAGCGACTCCAGAAGCTGGGCGTCTGGCTTATCGGCACGTCGGACGAAGGAAAAAAATCCATCTACGAAATGGATATGAAAGGCCCGATCGGCATCGTCATGGGCGCGGAAGGCGAAGGAATGCGTCGGCTCACTGGAGAAAAGTGCGACTTTCTCGCTCGCATCCCCATGAATGGAGCCGTGGCTTGCCTGAATGTCTCGGTCGCCACGGGTGTGTGCTTGTTTGAGGCCGTCAGGCAAAGAGGCGGACGGGTAAAGTAAAAGGGAGTGGAGGGAGGCACCCAGGTGCGCCCATTTATCCACTTCATTTTCCACTTTGCACTTCAAAACCCTGTGCCATACTCCCTCCCCCATATGCCCATTCTCATCAATATTCTCACGATCTTCGAGGTCATTGTCTGCATCCTGCTTTCGTTGCTGGTGCTCATGCAACGCCCTCGTCAAGAAGGTCTCGGTGCTGCTTTCGGTTCCGGTGTGACCGACCAGATGTTCGGTGCGCAGACAACCAACGTGCTCCAGCGCGGCAGCGTCTATCTCGGTGTCGCCCTCTTCGTTTTGACCTTCGCGCTCGCGATCCTCTCTTCACGTCTGGACAATGGCGATGCCAAAGGCAAATCCTTGATCGATTCCAAGGATAAAAAAGCGGTGCCAACTGCGCCAGTGATGCCTAAGAAGGATGACAAACCCGTTTCTGCTCCGGCCACAGTTCCGACTCCTGCGGACACCAAGCCAGCGACCACGACCGAGCCTGCTGCTGATGCGAAGCCAGTAGAAGCTCCCGCAGCTCCTTCCGGTGCTTTGCCAGTTCCTGAGAGCTTGCCCACGCCACCGCCTGCACCTGAAGTGCCGAAATGATTCGCGGCACACACTAAAAACGATTTATATTTGGGGATGCGTGATTTGAACCGCATCCCCATTTTTTATACTTTGAGACAGGCAGGATTATTTTTGATCGTGCTGTGTTTAAGCGCGTGCTCGCGCAAAGCAGAACGCGCTGATCTCGTCTTCATCAACAGCGCCGAGCCGGAAACGCTCGATCCCGCGATGATCACCGATCAGGTGAGCATGAGGCTGGGCGAATCGCTCTTCGAGGGTCTGTGTCGGCTCAATGCCGAAGGTCAGGCGGAGCCGGGCGTAGCTGAGCGATGGGAAGTATCCGAGGACAAACGGCATTACACTTTCCATCTCCGCGCCAATTCCATCTGGAGCAATGGCGAGCTGGTGACCGCGCGGGATTTTGTGAAGTCATGGGAGCGCGTGCTGAATCCGCTCACGGGCAGCGATTATGCCACTCAGCTTTATCCATTAAAAAATGCGCGAGAATATAACGAAGGAAAACTCAAGGACTTCGCCCAAGTCGGTGTGCGGGCCATTGATGATCGCACGCTAGAAACCTCGCTGGAGAATCCTGTGCCTTACTGGATTGATCTCTGCGCCTTTCAAACACTCTCGCCCGTGCATCTGGCCACGGTGGAGAAATTTGGCGGCAACTGGATCCAGCCCGAGAATCTCGTGGGCAATGGCCCGTTCCTGCTGGAGCGCTGGCGCATTGACGACCACATCCGGCTCCGAAAAAATCCGCGCTACTGGGACGCGGCCAATGTGAAACTGAACACGGTCGAAGTGCTGCCCATCAGCAATGCCAACACCGCGCTGAATTATTTTTATACTGGTCAGGCCGATCTGCTCATGGACAAGGGTATGGTGCCGGTCTCTCTCGTGAATCAACTCAAGACGCAGCCGTGGTTTCACACTGGGCCATTCCTCGGCACTTGGTTCATTCGCATCAACTCCACGAAGGCACCGTTCAAGGATATCAGAGTCCGGCGTGCGTTCGCTCTCGCAGTGGATCGTAAGCGTATCGTGGAAAAAATCACCCGGCTCGGCGAGCAGACCGCCACTAGTTTCACGCCACCGGGCGCGGGAAAAAATTACCAGCCGCCCACTGGTCCTTCGCTGGATGTCAAACTCGCGCGTGAACTGCTCGCGCAGGCTGGCTTCCCCGGCGGCAAGGGCTTCCCGCGCATCGAGTATCTTTATATACAGGCAGATATCGAGCGAAACATTGCCATCGAATTGCAATCCATGTGGCGGGAAAATCTCGGTATCGAAGTAGGCCTCACCAAGCAGGAGCAAAAGATTTGGCTCTCCTCGATGAGGGATCTTAGTTACGACTTATGCCGCTCCAGTTGGGTCGGCGATTACAACGATCCGAACACTTTTCTGGAATGCTTCACCACGGGCAACGGCAACAACCGCACCGGCTGGGCCAGCGCCCGTTACGATGAACTCATTGCCGCTGCTGCGCGTGAAGCGGACATCGGGAAGCGTCATTCATTTTTCAGCGATGCAGAAAAAATCCTCATCAGCGACGAGGCTCCCATCATCCCGGTCTATCACTATGTCGGCGTGCAGTTCCGTCGCGATGGACTCAAGGGAGTTCAGGCAAATCTGATCGACGATCATCCGTTCCGCGCGATGTCGTGGAAATAAACGCGGCGGATTCTTCTTTCAGCCGCCCGCATTTTTCGGCAGTCGCGCTTGATCCGCATCACTCAGTCGGCTGATAAACGTGCGGAAAGTTTCACCCCACTCCGAGATGAAGACGGCCTGATTGGCGTCCACTTTTTCCAGCTTGGCCCAGACCTGCGTGCCCTGTCGGTCGCTCCACATGCGATAGCTGTATTTCTCCATCTCCTTGCGCCGGACTTCGGTGCGCTTTTTGGACTGCTCCGTTGCGTAGCGCATCCATTGCGTCGTCCGACTTTTCCATTCCTTGTTTTAACCTGTCTGCCGCGCGACCTCGGTTCCGTCGGGGAGCGTCATGAGCAGAACTGGAAAGCCGTTCGGCTTGTAGCGCGCTTTTAGCGACCGGTAGTAATCACTGCGCGCCGTGTCTTGATTAGCAAAGTCTATGCGTAGAAGCACCCAGGGCGGGGCGTCGGCATTGCTGAGCTCCGGAGCCACATTGAGCATTGTTTCCAATTCCACGCCCGGCTGGCTCATCTGATGCGTGAACAGAATAAGCAACGGCAGGCCGGTGCGCTTGGATTGGGAAATGGCTTCGCTCGCGCTCTGATTCCATCGGACAGCGGATGCCGCTTGGCCGGAATTCTGAAACGAAGATGAAAAATCAAACATCGATTGCCCAGCGGCGGGCTTCCCACTTTCCTTGGGCGCTTCTGCTGTGCCATCGGATTTATTTTCCTGCGGGGACAACCCCGAACACGCGCAGAGCAATGCAGCAGGAATAAGTAGGCAGGATTTTTTCATGCCTTAAGATTTTCCGGCTGACTGATTAATTTCCACGGTTTGGCCGCATTGCCTCAATTGTAGAGCCGGGCAGAGAACCTTGCGGATTAAAAGCGCTAGCACCCTGATAGCCCGTGCCCGTAGAGCCTGCGGGCTGGTAGAACCCACCTGTGGTTCCTTTGCCGGGAGCACCTACTCCTACGGGATGATCGCCAGTAGGAATGCCCATGGCTACTTTCTGCGACTCCACCAATGAGTGACGCGACCAAGCAATGTCACTGGCACGGGCGGTAGTGGCGGCACGGATATCCTCCACTTTTTTATCGCGCTCCGCCTGGGAAATCTCACCACGATCACGCTTGTCATCCAGTCGCGCGATCTGCTCCTGCGCCCGCCTCTCAGCCTCCTGATAATAGCGATCCATGTCCGCCACTGTGGGAATGGTGGAGCGACAGGCGGCCATCATCATCAATATCGAGAGCAAGGATAGGTTTTGAAAAATCTTCACAGCCCAAGTCTAACTGGAGCGCCTGATTTTTTCAATGAAAAGCGACATTGCCAGCGGCGAAGTAAATGTTCTGATCGTAACCCTACACATGCCGCAGGATATATCATCGCCCATACCAGCCGACGCTTCACCGAGCACGGCGTTCCTACCCTACCCTGCCTCACGCCTAGCACCCAAAATCGTGCCGCAGGATTTGACGAGCTTTAAATCGCGCGGAGTCGGTCGTGTGGAGCGCGAGCTGCAACAAGAACTCGTCGAACTGCGTGAGAAATACCTCGCCGTGATGGACGCCTTCAACTGGAACAAACTCATCTTCGAAGCACATTTCGGTTTCGAGCCTGTGACCGGAGAACCGTATCATCTGTATGAAATGCAAGGTCGTCACGTCCTCAGCATGATCGGCCCCAGCGAATGGCGTCAGCGTTGGATCGGCTCCTTCCGTCTTAATGCCGACTGCCGCTGGCTGCCCGTGGAAATCGCCCCGGACTTTGATCTGCGAAACTGGATTGATGCTCGAGCTGGCCAGCGTTGATGCGATGGTGTTGACTCTTTCGTTTGACTTGGCAAATCACACTCATGCCAAATTACTCGAATATCGGCTCACTTCTCAGCGGCCCCAGCGGCATCCAGGAATTGATGGATGACCTCGGGCAATGCCTGTCCGTGTCGCCCGATATGAGGATGCTCGGAGGCGGACAACCGGCGGCGATTCCCGAGGTTCAGGCCCTGTGGCGTAAGCGCGTGCGCGAAATGCTCGACGACGGCGCAGAGCTGGATCGCGCGCTGTTGAACTATGATCCGCCCTCCGGCAATCATCATTTTCGCGAGGCGATGGCAGGATTTTTGCAACGCGAATGCAAGTGGGAAGTGAAGAGCGAAAACATCGCGGTGCTACCTAGTAGTCAGACCGCTTTCTTCATGCTCTTCAACCTTCTTGCAGGAGATACCCCCGCTGGCAAAAAACGCATTCTGCTGCCCATTGTGCCCGAATACATCGGCTACGCCAATCAAGGACTGAGCGCGGATATGTTCACTGCCTGCCGTCCGATCATCGAAGAACGCGGTGCCCATGAGTTCAAGTATCGCATGGACTTGGACCGCGTGAAGATCACGCCGGATATCGCCGCCGTCTGTGTTTCCTGTCCGACGAACCCGTCCGGCAATGTCATCGGCGAAACCGAGTTCGCCCACTTGCGCAACCTCACGCAGCAGCACGACATCCCGCTCATGGTGGACAACGCTTACGGCCATCCCTTCCCCGATGTCGTCCACACTGGATTCGCGCCGCACTGGGAGCCGGGCATGATTTTCTCCATCAGCCTTTCTAAGATCGGCCTGCCCGGTGCACGCACCGCCGTCATCGTCGCCGACAAGGAAATCATCCGCGCCTTGAGCAACATGAACGCCATCATCTCGCTCGCGAACGGCAACATCGGCCAATCCATCCTCCAGCCCCTGCTTGCCGACGACACCCTGCCGCGTCTCTGTCGCGATGTTATCCGTCCCTTTTACAGCACGCGCTCCGACACCGCGCTCGCGACCTTGACGAGCGCGATGGGAGATAAATTCCCTTGGGCAATTCACTCGCGCGAAGGCGGCTTCTTTCTCTGGCTCTGGCTCAAAAACTTGCCCATCCCCGCAGCGGAACTTTATCAGCGACTTAAAAAGCGCAAGGTGCTCGTCATCCCCGGACATTACTTCTTCTTCGGCCTCGACGAGCCGTGGTCACACTCTCAGCAATGCCTCCGCCTCACTTACTCGCAGCCGGAAAACATCGTGCGCGAGGGTCTGGAGATATTGGCGGATGAGATTGCTGGACTGTTCCGGTGAGCGAATAACAACGGCGATGATAGTGGCGAACCATGCTGAAAACCTCGTGTCGGGGTTTGAGAAGAAGTATCCGGCCCATACTTGCCAATTGAGCCTTCGGATGGCAATGTTTCTCTATGACCGCGACGATCACGATTGACAAAGCTGGACAAATCCTGCTGCCAGAAAGTGTGAAGCATGTCTTCGGCGCGAAGCCCGGCTCACGCTTGCGCGCCGAGGTCACGGCGGATCGGATCGAGATCGTGAAGGAGGTTCCGGAGGTCACCGAGGGTGTAATTGAAAAAGGTGTTCTCGTGCTGCCACGCTTAGGAATCAAGGTGGACGCGGGTGAGGCTGTCCGCGCCGACCGCGACTGGCAGGCCAAGCGCGCGCTACCCCAATGAGCGCACTGCTCGACAGTTCTGTGCTGGTCGCGGCACTTGTGCCTGACGAAGATCGGCACCCAGAATCTTTAGCCTTGCTCATGCAAGGCGGTAACGTCATTCATGCCCACGCGATTCTGGAAACATTTTCTACACTCACCGGAGGCAGGCTAGGTGTGAGGGTGGGCGTAGATTTCGTGATGCAGCTCCTCACTGAGACCATTCTCCCTAGGGTTCAAGTTGTTGAACTCAACGTCGAAGAAATCACTGCTGCCCTAAGGCTTGCAAAAAAACAAGGCGTCCGAGGTGGCGGTGTTTACGATTACATGCATCTGGTCGCTGCCAGAAAAGCGAGAGCAAAGGTGCTCTACACAATTAATCTCAGCGATTTCACACATCTATCGCGAGAGGGTGATCCAGAGATTCGGCGACCTCGAGTGCATCATTTAGCCAAGAACCAGATGTTCCGGTAACGCGCCGGATTTCCGTGGTTCTGCAAATGAAGTGGGCCGGGTGAGTTCTCTTCCTTCACGGGCGCGGAGGTGGTGATGTGTGGCACCTCGACGTTATCATGGATGAGCACGCCGTTGTGCTTGATGGTCATCCGTGTGCTAGATGTCTTCTTTCCTTCCGCGTCATACTTGGCCGCTGTGAAGTCGATGTCATAGGTCTGCCAAGTAAGTGGTGGAAAGGAGAGATTCTGTTTCGGGGTAGCGATGGAATAGATGGCACCGCAGTCATTGTTTTTGCTATCGAGCGCAAAGCTGTCGAGCACCTGAACTTCGTATCGGCCTTGCAAATAAACGCCGCTGTTGCCGCGCATCTGACCGCGCGCATTGGGCTTATAAGCCAGCATGAATTCGATGTGCAAGGTGCCGTCGCCGAACTTGTCGCCACTGGTCGCGCCCTGCTCCAGAAGTCCGTCCGGGGTCAGCTTGCCATCAGGGAAATGCGCAGTGTCTTTACCATCGAAGAGCACGACCGCACCCTGCGGTGGCTTCGCGCCCATCGACGGCGACTGGCGGGTGACGCGCATGAGTTCCGTCCCGCGTATTCCTGGGGTGTTCTGTTGATAAAAGCTGCGCCCATCGGCTGTGGCATGGTTTCCGTTTTGCTCGAAGATTGCAATTTTACCGTCCGCAGAACGCGCTCCTTTCATACGGACGACCGTTCCGCGATCACCGTCCCAGCCATCGCCGGGCAGGCCGCCTTGGTATATCACGGCCTCGAACTTACCGTCGCCCTGCGCCCAGATTTGCCCGCCGGTTTTCTTGCCACCTGTCTCGCCAGCGTATTCGCCTTGAATGAGAAAATCTTCGTCGTCCACCTTGGCTGGGTCCATCCAGACCTTCGCAGGCTCAGGTTTCTTCGCCTCTTCGGAGCGAATTGTTGTGGCAAGCAGGGAGAAGACAAAAAGTAGCGCAATGGGTTTCATCGTTGTCATCATGACCTTGAGGCCAGTGACGCGCAAGCCAGTTCGCCCGTGATTGTGGAGGTAAAAATATATTCTTCGCCCTGCATTATATTCTTTACGAAACTAAAATATTAATTATTCTTAATCGAATATCCGCAACCAACTCTACCCACACTCTATGAAGAAACTCACCCTTGCTCTGTTCTCCTCGCTCGTGCTGGCGACCTCATTGATCGCTGGCCCGATTGTTTACAATCCCACTCCCGGACCTACTGCGGTCACTCCCTCCGGTCTTTACCGCGATACGGAATTCTTTGTTGATCTCTATGCTAGCTACCTGAAGCAATACCATACTTCGAGTTGTGGCTGTGATGAGAGCAAGCACGATGGCTGGGGCGGCGGTATCTCTGTCGGAGAATATTTCATCCCCCATGTCGGTCTGCGCGCGGACGCAAATTTTTCCAGCGTGGATGCTGCCCGCTTGCAGGTCTGTGCTGACCTGCTCTTGCGCTTCCCGATCTCTGGAACGGGCTTCGCGCCTTACGCATTGATCGGCGGCGGCATCGAATCGCGGAGCGGATCCACAGATGCGCTTTTCCGTGTGGGCGGCGGTCTGGAATATCGACTGACCAGCAGGTTCGGTCTTTTCACCGAGGCCTCCTATGCCTGGATTTACAACGACGAACGCACAGAAGACCTCACCGTGAAGGCAGGGGTGCGCTTCGTTTTCTGATTCAGCGATCGCTCTGAAATATATTCAACGCCGGTGCGGATTCGTTCGCCCCGGCGTTTTTGTGTCCAGTCGAAGTCATTCAACTTTCCGGCTGAAATGGAAACCGAGTATCTCGTAGCCCTGCCGAAAATAGAATTTATGGGCGCCAACAAAGGTGACGTAGGAATCCAGCACGACGACCTTGCATCCCAGTTCGCGTGATTTTTTATGGAGCCAGTCCATGAGCTTCAAGCCTATGCCCCGCGAGCGAAGGGACTCCTCCACGACGACATTGTCCACGTCCATGAATTCGCCACAATAGAAGCGCGCCCCGAGCCAGTAACCCGCCACCCCGACGATGTGATCTTTTTCAAATGCGGCTATGCAGTGATAGCCGTGCGGAATCATCACCTCCAACCTGCGGCGCAATTCCGATGGCTCGATCTTTGCGTTGTGTTTTTCAATCAACGGCAGGATGCGCGGCAGTTCATCCGTCGCCAGTTCACGCACAGTGATGTCATCAATCTTCATCGTCACCGTTACAACATTTTCTGCATCCACACCAGATCCAGCCAGCGATCAAATTTGTATCCGACCTCACGCAAACGGGCGACCATTTCAAAGCCATGTTTTTCATGCAGGGCAATACTGCCCGCCTGTTCTGAACAGATCGCGCCTAAGACGGTGTGATGCCCCGCCACCTTTGCCAGCCGCAACAATTCCACCAGCATCTTCTTTCCGATGCCACGACCCGTATGCTCGTGATGCAAATAGATCGAATCCTCCACGCTGTTCGCGAAAGCCTGCCGTTCATGCAGCTTGCTCAAGGATCCCCAGCCGATCACGTCGCCGTCCAACTCCACGACGATGACCGGATGCTTTTCTCCATGCGCCACAAACCACTTCACGCGTTCCTCATCCGTGGAAGGCACGGTCTGATAAGTGGCCGTGGAGTGCAGCACGTAGTGATTATAGATCGCATTGATCGCGCCGAGGTCATCGGGCGTGGCTGCGCGGAACACTGGTTCGGTCATACTTTCAACGAGCTGCGGTTGCGGGCGTAGCTGATTGCTGAACCTCATAGAAACGCTGGGTAAGCCGCTGGCTCTGGATATTTTTTGCATCCTCTAGGGCAGCGCTGGCAAAGCGACCAAATTGCAGTGCTTTGAACTGCGTCGAAGTTTCTTTGGTCGGTTTTTCACGACCTTCTAGAATTGCCAAAAGTGCTTTTTCGCGATCGGACGCGAAGACCTCAAAGCGTGCGACAAAAACACGCGTCAGCTTCTTCGGCGCAGGCGTGATCTTAAGCGGGAGAGCAGTGTCCACCCAGTCGCGAGGCAGCAGCGCGAGGATTCGTGTGCCCGGTTCGCGGAACCATAATTCACCCCAAGTAGCGACCATCGCTTTGGCTTCGTGTTGTGACAGACCTGCTTCCGAGAGCGCGGCAGTCATCGCGGTGACGAGTTCGATTTCCGCATTGGGAAGCGCTGTGGCTGGCTCGCCCAAGCTGGCCCCCACGCGCAATGTTATGCTGCTATCGTCTTTCGGAGTGGCGGCTGGGAGTCTCTCATTCACACGCGCCCAGTTCAGCTTTCCATTTTTGACGGAGATCGCAAATGCCGCCTCGATGGCACCACCATAACCGCTGTGTTCGAGACTCAAATAATTCTCGCCCGGCACGCGTGAAGCACTGGCCAAGGCCCTAAACGGCGGCAGGTTATCGCCAGCACCGCGATAGAAGATGAACTTTTCCGATTGCTTCGGTTTCTCTGCCTTCGCTTCTGGCAATGGGAATCCAGAAGCGAACTTCGTGGCATGAAAAATCCACGCGCCGGGAACTTCACGCGCGTGGAAGTAATTTGCTCCGGGTCCGTCTTTGAAAGGAGGAATCTGCGCCTGTGCCACAGCATCGCCCGGTGCTGTAAGCTCACCTGACCATGAGATGGGGACGTCGAGCATTGAGAGCGTTTTTGGAGAAACCTGGAGAGCTGATGGCGTAGGAAACCATTCCGTTACCCGACCACCTTGCATCGCAACCTGCACGCTCACAGGTGTGGGCTTGTTAGGATAGAAATAAATCACGGGCGTCTCCATGCGAACGAATGAGGGGTTCTGACCCGTTCCGCCTTTCCCTTGAACAGTGAAATTATGCCCTACAAAGGAAGGTAATTCAGCAAGTGTGAGTCCCGGTTGATACCAGCGCAGAGGGTTTCCGTCGGAACCGCTGACGATGGTGAAAGTGCCCCATTCGTGGACTTCAAGATTCACAGGCTCCGCCTTGAGCAGGGCGCAACCAGCAATCGCAATGGCGAGAAGTGTGCAAGCTGTAGTTCTCATAGGCTGATCATAGCATGAGGGGTGTGGAATTGTCTTGTAAGGAGTTTGTAAATTGGGGGCTGTCGCAAGAACAAGCCGATGACACCAGATTTTGCTTGAGGAAAAGCCAGAGCGAGGGAATGAAGCTGGTAACTTATTTTCACATTATGGCACTCGTATCAAAAGGACTGGAAGGCGTAGTCGCTGCGGAAACGCGGCTCGGCGAAGTAAAAGGCGCAGAAGGCGTCCTCTATTACTGCGGCTACGACATCAATGAACTCGCAGGCAAGGTCTGCTACGAAGAGGTTGTTTACCTCCTCTTCCACAATCGCCTGCCGAATCGCGCGGAACTGGATCAACTCACCACCGCCCTCCGCGCCGAGCGCGAACTACCCAAGGGCGTCATCGACTTCCTCACCAGTGCGCCGAAGAATGCCAAGCCCATCGATGTGATGCGCACCGCCGTCTCCATGCTCGGCTGTTACGACACCATGCGGCCAGATTTGACGATGAGCGCGGAACTCGCCACCGCGATTAAGCTGGTCTCACAGATCGGAATCATCGCCGCGTATTTTCATCGCGCACGTCAGGGCCTTTCGCTGCCACCGGTTCGGAAAGACTTGAGCGAAGCCGCGCACTTCCTTTATCTAGTCAACGGCGAAGTGCCCAGCAAAGAAGCGGAGCAGACGCTCGATGTGGCCTACGTGCTGCATGCAGAACACGGATTCAATGCCAGCACATTCACCGCGCGTGTCGTCGCCTCCACTTTGTCAGACATGTATTCCGCGATCAGTGCCGCCATTGGCGCGCTCAAGGGCCCGCTCCACGGCGGTGCGAACGAGGGCGTGATCCACATGCTCGAAGAAATCGGTAGCGTGGACAAAGTTGACGCCTGGGTCGCCGACGCGCTCGCGCAGAAAAAGAAAATCATGGGCATCGGCCATCGCGTTTACAAAGTGCTCGATCCCCGCGCACCGCACCTCAAGGAAATGGCCATCAAGCTCAGCAACCAGCTCGGCGAAGCCAAGTGGATTCAGATGAGCGAACGCATCGCGACCATCATGAAGGAGCAAAAGGGATTGAACGCGAACGTCGATTTCTACAGCGCCACGGTTTACTACAGCCTCGGCATCCCGACCGATCTCTTCACACCCATCTTCGCCATCTCCCGCATGAGCGGCTGGACTGCGCATGTGCTCGAGCAATGGAGCGAAAATCGCCTCTTCCGCCCACTCTCCGAATACGTCGGCAAGCCCTATGGGCAGAAGGTAGTGCCGATTGAGCAGAGGTAATAATTTTCAATCAATCCGCATGTCCGACGAAGTTGAAATCGCAAGGTTTCGCACTGGAGAACCAGTTGAGGATTGTGCGTCAGTATTAGACGCGGCTGGCATTCGCTATCGGCTTGCCAGCGATTCATCTATTTTTGATTACTCGAGCATTGGTGCAGAACGCACTCATTCGTGTATGATCATGGTATCTTCGGCAGACTTGATTCGAGCCCGCACTGTGTTGCTTGAACATGCTCGCCGTGATGTCGCAATGGGATTGCCAGAAGATTGCCATCTTTTGGACTGGAGCGACCAAGACCTTTTGGCCGTCGTGCAAACGCCCGGTGAGTGGTGTGCTCACGATGTAGCATCCGCAGAATCTATTCTTCAGAAAAGGCGGATCGACCCCTTGATATCGCGCTTCGTTGACCCAAAGAGTTCTGTCGCTTCTTCAGAGGAAGAATTGAAACATGTGAGTTGGACAATATTCGCGCTGGGATTTATTGCGGCAACATTTGGGGGATTACTCGGGATTTTGATTGGATTGATTTACTCGGAAAGCTCAGGCTCGTCTGAAGGGAAGCCAAAAAAATACACATACGATGAACGGTCGCGAAAAATTGCGGCCGTGCTCGCTTTATATGGAATGATCATGTTGATAGTGTGGTTTGTGCTTTTGATTAAGCCGTGGAGATACGTTTGATCATGAAGTGTGCTTGATCTCGTCAATATTGATTTTCGCATCCAATCAACACACACATTAGATACCAACAAAACCATGACCACCCCTCGAGTTTCTCCTTCGCATGAGTGATGCATCTGACCCAAGCCAATCGCGAGTCGGACGCGGCATTTTTATTGTGGGGCTGTGCTTGCAAGCATCGGTTCTGTTTGGATTGATGGGGACGGTGCGGGGTATGCGTCATGCACTTGAAATACTCGGCAGTGATGGAATTAGTGATCAGACCCTGCTCGGCGCGGCGATTAACGAGGTTCTTGCTTCGAGCGTAATTGCCCTCTTGGGAAACATCATCGGCATGTTGCTAATGTTTTTTGCGCTGTGGCTTTATCGCCTCAGAGAACGCTGGATGTATCTTTGGAGTCTCGCGATCAGCATCCTATTTTTTCCGCTTGGCCTGCCCCTGCTGGTCTTCTGCCTCGTCAAGCGGCGGGAGTTTGCCAAAGCTGAGGCGAAATATATATGAAGGGCACTTGTTCTAAATTCCCGATGCGTTTCTCGTTCCATGATTTTGCTAAAACTGGCCTATGTTGATTTTCGCATCCAATCAACACACCTATTCGTTACCAACAAACCATGACCACAATCTCCACCTCCCAGCTTCTCGATTCTCTCAACTGGCGCTACGCAACGAAGGCCTTCGACCCGAACAAAAAAATCCCCGCTGATACTTGGGCTGCGCTGGAGGAATCGCTGGTGCTCACGCCTTCGTCTTTTGGTCTGCAACCTTGGAAATTTCTGGTGATCACTGACAAAGCACTGCGCGAGTCATTGGTGCCGCACGCTTGGAACCAACGCCAGATTGCGGATTGCTCACATCTCGTGGTCCTGCTCGCGAAGAAGTCCGTCGTCGAAACCGACATCGACAAGTTGATTCACCGTATGGTGGAGATTCGCGGCGGCACAGCGGATGCGCTTACCGCCTACAAGGGCATGATGATGGGCAGCCTCACACAGGCCACCCCGGAGTTCATTGTCGAATGGGCAAAGAAACAGACCTACATCGCCCTCGGTCAGTTCATGGGCGCTGCTGCGACACTCGGCATCGACACCTGCCCGATGGAAGGTTTCGTCGGAACTAAGTTCGACGAGATTCTCGGTCTCAACTCCACGGAATACACCACGTCCGTTCTCTGCCCGGCGGGTTATCGCTCCGCAGACGATAAATATGCTTCGCTGCCGAAAGTGCGTTACAAGGCTCAGGATGTGATCGAGCACCGATGAAAGACTCGACGGAACTATCAGAATGATTTGGAATTGAAATCTGCAAGGCCTCGAGTGCTTTTTAGTAACAATTCTGTCGAATTCTGTTAATTCCGTCTGATCATTCATCACATGCCTCTGACGCTCGCGAAACTTACCTGCGGCATCATCTACACGGACTCCTTCCGTGAATGGATCGAACAACTCCACCAAGCAGAATCGCTGGCGCATCCTCACCGCGTGTTGACGCTCGATTACGTCCGTTGTGCCAGTGGCCCGCAGCGTGGTCGCGCGTGGTGGCAAATGAATTGGATTCCCGAAGATGCCGTGCCGAAGCACCGCACTTACTTCATCGGCAGCGCCTTTGTTCATATCCCGAAGAACACCCAATTAGGGCTTCGCGAGCGCTGTCTCGACTGCCAAAACGGTCGAGTTGTGGTCATTCCGTGACGAAATCGTCATTTTTACGCACGGAGAACGCATTTATTTCTGTAGTAAAAATTTTGATCCTGCTAAAGTTCCGTTCGCCTCCGGCACCTTGCGAAAGGCATTAATATCAAAGAGTTCCGTCAATTTCGGGTCGCCTGACCAGTGGCGGCAGCTTGCCTGAATTGTAAAGGTCTCAACTGCATCCAGCTTTTTTAATATCATGTCACTCGTTCTCGGCATCAATGCTTATCACGGCGACTCCTCAGCCGCCATCGTGCGCGACGGTATCCTCATCGCCGCCATCGAGGAAGAACGGCTCAATCGCATCAAGCACTGGGCAGGGCTGCCAGTCGAGTCCATGAAATTTTGCCTACGGGAATCCGGAGTGAAATTCAGCGATCTGGAGCACATCGCGATCAATCTCAATCCGAAAGTAAATCACGGTCGTCGTCTCCTGCATGTGCTGAAGCATATGCCCTCGCCGAAGCTGCTCTGGGAGCGTGTGAAAAAACTCGGCAAAACCCGCGGCGTCGGTGAATCCATCGCCGCCGCCTTTCCCGGCGAGCCGATGAAAGCGCAGGTGCATCACATCGAGCACCACCTTGCCCACCTCGCTTCATCTTATCTATGCAGTCCCTTCGATGAGGCTGTCAACCTGTCCATTGATGGCATGGGCGATTTCGCCAGCGCCGCATGGGGCATGGGCCGGGGGCAATCAATGGACGTGGATGGCCGCATTTATTTTCCACACTCGCTCGGCATTTTCTATTCCGCACTAACCCAGTGGCTCGGCTTCCCGAACTATGGCGACGAATACAAAGTCATGGGACTGGCG
>JBBRNC010000059.1:0-20698 GCA_038230495.1 Verrucomicrobiales bacterium | reverse complement strand
TTCTGGAGCGAGTATTGCGACTGGTATGTGGAGGCGTCGAAGGCCGCGCTACAAGGGAGCGCAGGCGTCTCGCCTGTGAATTCATCTGAGAAGGCCACGGGCGAGACGCCCGCGCTCCCTTCACGAAAAGCCAACACCCTCGCCGTCATGGACTTCGTGCTCGGCCACACGTTGCGCATGTTCCATCCCTTCTTGCCGTTCATCACTGAGGAACTGTGGCACGGCATGGGCTTCAATGCTGACATGCCGGAAAACCAAGGCGGCAAAAGCATCATGTTCGCCCCGTGGCCGAAGCCGCTCGATGCCGATGAACTCGCGCACTTCGGTATTTTGCCCGAAGACGAAAAGACAGCGAACGACAAATACGAAACCGTTAATCTTGGCCGCACGCTGAAGAGCGCGTTCAACATCAACAAGAAAGTGCGGTTTGTTTTGAAACCGATGAACCCGACTCTGGAGAGTCAGGCTACACACGAAATCGAAGTCCTGCGCATTTTGCTCAATGCGGAACCGCTCGATGTGGACGCGAATTTCTCTGCGAAGAAAGGCACGCCGGTGGTGATCACTCCGCTTGGCGAACTTTTCCTTCCGCTTGATGGCATCATTGATGTGGACGCCGAGCGCGCCCGCGTGACGAAGGAGATCGCCAAAGTCGAATCAGAACTCGCTAAGGTGCGCGCCAAGCTCGCCGACGAAAACTTTGCCAGCAAAGTCCCGCAGAAAGTTTTCGATGATCACACGCAGCGCGATGCCGACTGGTCCGCGCAGCTTGCGAAGTTAAAGACGATGCTGGAAGCGCTGGGGTGACGACTACCGGATGAAATAACTCAGATTCTCCAGTTCCACGGCGAGGTCCACGTTGTTGACGACCACATTTTTTGAAACCTCCAGCACCACAGGCGAGAAATTCAAAATGGCCTGGATGCCGGATTCGGTCATGCGATTGACGACTTCTTGGGCATGAGTGGCCGGCACCGTGAGGATGGCCATTTTGATATGTCGCTCACTGATGAAGCTGGGTAGCTTAGCAGCGTCGAGCAGCGGAATTTTCAAACCCTTCATGCGGTTGGGATCGGGCTTGATGTCGAACGCGGCGACGATTTCAAAGCCTTCTTTCTGGAAGCCACCGTAGCGCAAGAGCGCCGCGCCGAGATTGCCAACGCCGATGAGAATCACGGGCTGGAGATGCGAGCGGCCAAGCACATCGTTGATGGCATCGCTGAGTCCATCAACATTGTAGCCGAGGCCGCGCGTGCCGAACTGGCCGAAGTAAGTGATGTCCTTGCGGAGTTGGGTGGACTTCACACCGGCGGCTTTCGCGAGCGCTTCAGAGGAGACGGTCTCGACATGATTTTCCTTCAGGCGTTGCAGGCATCGCTGATAGATCGAGAGGCGGTAAACAGTCTTGCGGGGAATTTCTAACTTATGCACTTGTGAAAATTCACGAAATCACAAAAAAATCAATCAGCCAATGTGCGTAACTTTTATCATCGGAGCGCGACTCTCAACAATTCTGCGCCCCATCTGTCCATCAGCCACACGATGCCCAGAACAACTGCGCTCGCCGATGCGCCGACGATCACGACCTCAAAAATCTTCACCATCGCCAGCGTGCCGCGCCCCACGCCGATTTCCGCCAGCGTGGCAAACTCGCGCTGCCGCATCTTGAACGAGAGCGCGAACACCAGCGCAGCGATGAGGAAGACCGCGACTCCTAGAACAACCAGCAGCGCCAGTGCGAGCCGTTGGGCTTGAAACAAGGAAGTGAGCAAGGCGTCCATCTGCTCGGTGGGCCGGATCAACTGGGTTCCGTCGGCGGGATTCAGATGCCGCCCCAGTAAAATGGCTTGTGATTTTTCGTCATTTGGCAGCGCCAGAATAGCTGTGAGCGGAAAGGAATCGGGATCGCCGTGGAAATGAAAGCTGGAGAAATTCTCATCGGTTACTTCAGTGAACATCCTGACAGCGTTTGTGACTGCGACGTGGTCATCACGTTTTTCCAGCACGCTGTTCGGATCAGAATTTTTGGCCACATCTTCGTGCCCGTGTGCGATGCCAGCGATGAGCCATGTCGTTTTAACATCAACGAACACCGCATCATCATCAGCCGTGCGCGATTCGTCGAGCACACCCGTGATGCGCATCTTCAAGGGATACACACCCGCCAGATCAAAAACTTGTTCCGGTGATGAATACAAAAATCCGCCCGGATGCAAGCCCCGCTCGCGTGCCAGTTTGGAGCCGACCACGCAATCGCCCAAGCGCGTCATCATTCGTCCTTCGGCGATTCGAATGTTGCGGAATGAAAAGTAATCCAGCGAGGTGCCAACAATTGGCGCTCCCTGCGAGTGGAAACGAACGTGAAGCGGAATAGTCCCAGCCAAACGTGTTGCTCGCAGAACGTCAAGCTGTCCTGCCGGTATGGTTTCCATGCCGTGCCTGCGGAAGTAGAGTGCATTCAGTGTCAGTTCCAGCGCGCTGCCCTTGGCCCCGAGCACCAGCGGCGTGGCATCTGCGCGGGCGCGAAACTCAGATTGCGCGATGTCCATCATGCCTCGCACCAGAAGCGGAAGCGCGAGCGTGAGGCCGAGCGACAAGGCCAGTAGCGTGGAGCGTGCTTGATGATGCGCAATGTAACGCCATGCGAGATGAAGACTGCCGCGCACGCTCATGACATCCAGCCCTCCGTGTCCACCACGCGGTCGAGACGCGCGAAAATTTCCGCATCATGAGTGACCACGATCAGCGCGGCATTTTTTTCTGCGGCGTATTCCTTCAGCAAATCCATGACCAGCATTTTCCGCTTCACATCAAGAGATGCGGTCGGTTCATCCGCCAGCACCACGGGTGGCGAATGCACCAGTGCCCGCGCGACTGCCACGCGTTGACGCTCGCCTTGGGAAAGTTCGCTGCTGAGTCGGCCCCAGTGCTTCCCGATCTCCAGACGCTCCACAAGATTTTGCGCGCGGGCCGACAGTGCTTCATCAGAAAATCCGCCCAGGCGCGAAGGAAGCAAAATGTTGTCTTTTACAGTGAGATAATCCAGCAGCGCGAAGTCTTGAAACACCAGTCCGAGCTGACGCAGACGCATCACGCGCAATACACTCGCTGTAAGCGCCGTCGTGTTCTGATCACCAATGCTCACACTTCCAGCGTCGGGCTTGAGGATGCCGGAGAGCAGGCGAAGAAAAGTGGTCTTGCCCGTGCCGCTAGGCCCGGCGATGCCGACAGCCTCACCTGCGGCAGCGGAAAAATCTGGCACGCTCAGAGAAAACTCGCCGGAGTCATAAGCGAAGCGGAGATCGCGGGCGGAGATCATGGCCTCATCAAACGGCAAGCGCGGATTTGTGCAAAGTTATTCGTCAGCACCGAGCTTGGCGGTGGTCTGTTCCACTTCTTCACTGGCCTTGGTCCACGTAGAAAACGCCTTCTCCAGTTCGTGCTCCACCACGCCAAAGCGAGCAGTTGCGACGCGCATATTCGTGGCATCGGCTGCGAAATCAGGATCGACCATGTTCGCTAGCAACGCGGCCTTCTCTTCCTCAAATTTAGCAATGACACCCTCGACGCTGGCAAGCTTGTCTTGGAGCGGCTTCAACACTTTAAGGCGTTCCTGCCGTCGTTGAGCTTCCTGCCGCCGACGATCTTTGGCACCGTGTGAATCACCGCTACTTTCCCGCGCTCCAGAGCCAATTGCTTCGGCAGAGGCAGCACCGCGTGCGGTCTCCGTGGCTTTCTTTTCAAGGTAGTAACTCAAGTTGCCGACATACGTTTGCGGCGGTTCGCCCGTGCGGAACTCCAACGTTTTATTCACGATGGGATCTAGGAAATCGCGATTGTGGGAGACGATGACATAGCTGCCGGAGTAATCCGCCAGCGCGCGCTGAAGCACAGCCTGTGAGCGCATGTCCAAGTGGTTCGTCGGTTCATCTAGAATGAGGAAATTCGATGGCGTGAGCAGCATGTTCGCCAGCGCCAGTCGCCCGCGTTCACCACCGCTGAGGACTTTTACTTTTTTGAGAACATCATCGCCGCGAAACAGGAAGCAGCCGAGCAGAGTGCGCAACTGAGTCTCAGAAAGTCCCTTGGCATTTTTCTCGATTGTCTCTAATACCGACTTCGTGCCATCCAGCGCATCCGCGTGATCTTGCGAGTAGTAAGCGATGCGCACATTGTGCCCGAGCGTGCGCGTGCCCTCGGTTTGTTTTTCCACGCCCGCGAGAATCTTGCTGAACGTGGTCTTGCCCGCGCCGTTCACGCCGACGATGGCGATGCGATCGCCCTTGTTGATCTCAAAATCAATGGGCTTCAAAACATTGTAAACACCGTCGTAGCTTTTCGCGAGCTGTTCGAGTCGGACAACTGTCTGGCCGCTTTGCGGAGGCTCGGGAAACTTGAATCCGATCTCGTCGTCCTCGTCCTCGAGTTCGATGCGCTCCACTTTGTCGAGCTGCTTCACGCGGCTCTGCACCATGGAGGCCTTGTTTGCCGAGGCGCGGAAGCGGTCGATGAATCGCTGAGTCTTCGCAATCTCTTTCTGCTGGTTCGCGGCGGCGCGACCGAGCTGTTCGCGGCGCGTGCGGCTTTCGCGAACGAAGAACGAGTAGTTGCCGTTGTAAAGGTTCACGCGGCCCTGCTCGAAGGCGAGCGTGCGGTTGGTGAGATTGTCGAGCAATCGCCGGTCATGGCTGATGATGATGATCGCGCCGGGATAGGTGTTGAGATAGTCTTCGAGCCAGACCACGGATTCGATGTCGAGATGGTTTGTCGGTTCATCGAGCAAGAGCACGCCCGGTTCTGCGAGCAGCAGTTTCGATAGGGCAATGCGCATCTGCCAGCCGCCGCTGAACTCATCGGTGAGGCGGTCGAGATCATTGCGGGAGAACCCGAGGCCGGCGAGCACACGCTCGATGCGCGGCTTCATCTTCGCCAGATCGTGATGCTCCAGACGTATCTGCAAATCGCCGTAGGCCTCCAGCGCATCAGCATACTCAGGCGTTTCATGATGATGAACTCCAAGCGCCTCATCCGCCTCATCGAGCTGGCGCTGCAATTCCACCGTGTCTTCAAACGCCGATTCCGCCTCGGCCATCAGAGTGCGGCCTTTGATTTCCACGCCCTCTTGCGGCAGATAGCCAATCTGCACGGTCTTGGCCTTGACGATGCGCCCTTCATCCTGATGCTCAATGCCCGCAATGATCTTCATCAGTGTGCTTTTGCCGGAGCCGTTCGGACCGGCAAGCGAGACGCGTTCACCGGCGCGAACCGTGAAATTTAATCCGCTGAAAAGATTGCGCGGGCCATAGGAGATTCCGAGATTGTCGAGTGCGAGCATTTGGAGGGCGCATTCATGCGCGGGAATTGACTCCACCGCAAGCTTGCAAAAGCCTTGACCATCACAACCTGTGCAAGCTACTTAGGCGCGATCCATTTTTTATTTCTCCCGCATGACGACTTTGATCAGAAAAGCCCACCCACTCCCGGCAGAATCACGCGCACTCTTTGCCGGTCTGCGATGGGTGCTCGTGGTGATGATGATCATGCTAGTGAGCGCGATGCGCGTGCAGGCATTTGACACGGTAATCCTTGATCCCGGCCACGGCGGTCATGATCGCGGGGCGGCGATAGGCTACATTTATGAAAAACATCTCGCGCTTGATACCGCGCGGCGCGTGCAGCAGTTGCTGACTGCGGCGGGCTTGAAAGTGGTCATGACGCGCGATTCGGATGTATTCATTCCGCTGGAGGGCCGGTCGCGAATCGGTAACAGCCACCGCAACGCCATCTTCGTGAGCATTCATTACAATTACAACCGGGGCGGCTCCGGTCATGGCATCGAAACTTATTATCACTATGACAGCAGCCAGTTGCTCGCGGGATACATTCAGGCCTACATCGTCAAAGGAACTAACCTGACGAATCGTGGTGTGAAGGACGCGAACTTCCATGTCATCCGCGCGACTACGGCCGTGCCTGCGGTGCTCGTGGAATGCGGCTTTGTCAGCAACTCATCTGAGCGCGCGGCCATGATGGCGGGGCAGTATCGCGAAGGTGTGGCGGTCGGTATTGCCAAGGGCATCATCGCTTTCCGCCAAAAAAAATAATGCACCCTAATGGTCGTTACGTGCCATCAGATGCGTGAAGCGGAGGAAGCCGCATTTGCCCGTGGCATCACGGCGGCGCAGCTCATGGACGAGGCAGGCGCGGGTATTGTCGAAGTCATAAGGCAGTTCTTTCCGCAGCCCGGTCACGCGATTTTCTATCTTGGAAAAGGAAACAATGCCGGAGATGCCCTCGTCGCCGCGCGTCATCTGATTGAATCAGGCTGGACTGTTCATGCGCGGCTGACGGCGGATGTGGTGGAGTTCAAGGAACTGCCTGCTGCGCATTGGAAGGCCTTGGGAGAAAGGGTGCACGTGCTGGATTCGAGTGATGCCGTGATGAATTTGAAGGGCATCATTTTGCTGTTGGACGGTTTGGTCGGAATCGGCGCAGAGGGGCCGTTGCGGGGGGCGCTCGCAAATGCAGCGGAAGAAATGAATGACCTGCGACGGAAGCGTCATGCAACCACGGTGGCGCTGGATATACCATCCGGGCTTAATTCACAAACGGGTGCGCCCAGCGATGTTTGCGTGCAGGCCGATCTCACCATCGCCATTGCTCATGTGAAAGATGTGTTGCTGGCAGATGCAGCGACGAAATATGTGGGCCGACTTGCGGTTGTTCCCTTGAGTGAACTCGCAGGCGCACAGGGCGATCACAGTCTGTGGGCGATTACACCTGATGTGTTGCTGCCCATGATGCCGCGTCGCTCGTTTGATTTTCACAAAGGCAATGCTGGTCGCGTCGGCATCATTGCTGGGTCTCGCGGCTATCTCGGCGCGGCGGTGCTCTCGGCTACGGGTGCGCTGCGTGGTGGAGCGGGGCTAGTCACGCTCTTTGTCAGAGAAGAAATTTATCCGCTCATCGTCGCGCTCACGCCGCCGGAGATCATGGTGAAGCCGGTGAAAGATTATCGCGAAGTCTTGCATGAAAAACTTGATGCGCTGGCGATTGGCCCCGGTCTCGGTTTGGAGTATGAAGCGGAAGTGCTCGAAGTGATAAAGAAGGCAAACATGCCCGCAGTCATTGATGCTGATGCGCTCAATATTCTCGCACGGCATGGACTTGATTCTCTGCTGCCAATCACCGCGCCGCGATTGCTGACACCGCATCCGGGAGAAATGACGCGGCTCATCGCGCAAGAACCGTGTTGGCAGAAAATACATCGCGCTGAACTGGCCCGCGCATTTGTGAAAAAATATTCCAGCGCGACTTTGCTACTCAAAGGCGCGCGCACCGTCATCGCTGCGGCGGGACACCCGCTTTATTTTAATACCACTGGGCATCCCGGCATGGCCAGTGGAGGCATGGGCGACGTGCTCACCGGTCTTTGTGCCGCGCTGGCAGCGCAAGGCGTCGCGTTGCCGGAAGCGGGATGTCTCGGCGCATGGTTGAGTGGACGCGCGGCTGAGATCGCGGTGCGCGATGGGGCAGGGTCGCAGGAATCGCTCGCTGCGAGCGACGTGGCGGCGCATCTCGGAGCGACGATCGCTGATCTGAAGCAGCTTGTGTTTTGAAGATCAAGGATGGCCGTTGCGCACCTTCCAAGCGCACTCTATGATGGCGACATTATGAAAGGAAAAGGTCTCGGTTGTCTCATCATCATCTTGTTGTTGGCATTGGTTGTCAGCATGGGGGTCAATGTTATCCAGCTCGTTGCGTGTTTCGGCATGGACGAGTCAGCCATGGGCATGGCGCCACCCAAGTTAAAAGAAACTCTGGAGCAGGCTTCGGTGAAAGAATCGAAAGACAAGATTGTGCGCATTGACCTTGAAGGGATCATTTCCAGCGGTGCTGCGAGCGAAGGCTTCGGCAGTAGGGGTATGGATTTGGAAACCATTAAGCGGGCGCTGCTTCAGGCGGTTGAGGACAAGAACGTCCGGGCCATCGTGCTGCGCGTTAATTCTCCTGGCGGCGAAGTCACGGCGTCGGACACTTTGTATAATGCCGTCAAACTGGCTGCGCAGAAAAAGCCCGTCGTGGTTTACATGGACTCGATGGCTGCCTCCGGCGGTTATTACATCAGTTGCGGCGCGACCAAAGTCGTGGCGAATGAAACCACGCTGACTGGCAGCATTGGCGTTATCATTCAGACCCTGAACTACAGTCAGACTTTCGGGAAGATTGGATTGGAAACCATGACCTTCGCCAGCGGCAATTTCAAAGACACCCTGAGCGGTGCCCGCCAGATGAGAGACGACGAGAAGGCGTATATTCAGAGCCTAGTGATGAAGATGTATGACAAGTTCATCGGCATCGTGTCCGAGGCACGCAAGATCAGCAAAGATGATTTGAAGAACGGCATCGCGGATGGACGCGTCTTCACAGGCGGCGAGGCTTTGCAAAACAAGCTCGTGGACCAGATTGGTTACGTCGAAGACGCCTACGCGCTCGCGAAACAACTCGGCGGCGCACCGAATGCTATGGTCGTTCGCTATCAGCATCGCGCGTCGTTAGGTGATTTACTGGGAGCATTCAGCAAGGCGCAAGACGCACGCGGCAAAGTGAACATTGATATCTCAGACCGCCTGCTGCCGAGATTGCAGCCCGGCATGACCTATTTATTGCCCGCTTATCTCGCGCCGTGAACTGGGCGGGTGATGTAGGCCGTGAAATAATGGATGCACGAAGCCCATCATTCCATTACTCCATCAATCCACCCTGAATCATTCATGTCTGAAGTCGCCACCCAGGCCATCTTGCACGATCTCTTCGTGCTTTGTGGCATAGCATTAGTCATGGCGCTGGGAGTGTATGCCATGTTGCGCACGGGCGACGGGCCTTCATGGAACTGCGAAGGCGAAGTTCTTTCCCGGCCTTACGGTTGGGAGGATGGATTGACGGCAATCCTTTTGCTGACGTTCTTTGCTTGGGGCAGTTCAGCGGCCGAACCAGTGCCGTCTGCGCCCGGTCAAGCTGGAGATACATCAATCAGCTCGATGATGGTGGGAATGGTTTTCATGCTCATGATCGCGGCGGTGCTGTTGGTTTATCTGCGCATCCGGGGGCTGAATCCCGGAGAGCTTTTTGGCATGAGACAGTTGTCAGTGAAGGTCGCGCTCGTCACCGCGGTCGGCTGGCTGGTTGTGGTTTACGCAGCGATGGCGCTCTCCCGGATTTTTCTTGAGGAAAAATTGTTCGGCGGGAATTGGCCGGACAACAGCACCCAGGATCCCGTAAAAATATTTCAACAGGCTGGTGGCCCAATGTTCAAACTGTTGCTCGCAGCGGGAGCCGTTGTCATCGCGCCTATCGCTGAGGAAACCATCTTCCGCGGCTTCATTTATGGCGTGGTAAAAAGTTTTAGCGACCGCTGGTTTGCCGCTATTTTTACCTCGTTGGTATTCGCCTGCGTGCATCAACATATTGGCAGCCTACCCGCGCTCTTTGTGCTCGCGATGGGATTCTCGATGGCCTATGAGGCCACAGGCTGCCTTCTGGTTCCGATGTGTATGCACGCGCTTTTCAATGCCCTAAACCTCGCCTTGATTGCCTCGGGCCATTCGTGATGAGCACGATGACTCTGGCGCAGTTGGGCGAGGACGCCCTTGTTCATCGATTGACGGAAGGTCTTCCTTTGGCGGCTGATGTTGTTACCGGAGCCGGTGACGATTGCGCCATCGTGTTACCTCTGGGCAAAGGCTGGCTGCAATTGCTCAAGACCGATTGCGTAGTAGAAGGTGTGCATTTTCTACCGGACAAACCAGCGGAGCGCACGGGCTGGAAAGCAATGGCGCGCGCAGTGAGCGATATCGCCGCGATGGGCGGCGAGCCGCAGCACGCTCTGGTGACTTTGCTCGTGCCGTCTGATTGTGCGGTGACGAAAATCGAAAAATTGTATCAAGGTCTGCGCTCCTGTGCCGCGCGATTTGGCGTCAGCATTGTCGGCGGTGAAACCTCGCGTGCGCCCCAGCTCGCCGTCATTATCAGCATGACCGGGCGCGTGAAAGCCGCCCGTGCTGTCAGGCGCGATGGCGCGAGACCGGGTGATGTCATCTTCGTCACCGGAAAACTCGGCGGATCACGCAGCGGGCATCATCTCGATTTCGTGCCGCGCGTGGCAGAGGCGCAATGGCTCGTCGCGCATCACCGCCTTCACGCCATGATGGACTTAAGTGACGGCCTCGGCAAAGACTTGCCGCGCATGGCCACCGCGAGCGAATTAGATTTTATCATTCATGAAGAATCGCTTCCGGCGAATGAAGGCTGCACTCAGGCACAGGCCTGGAGCGATGGTGAAGATTATGAACTGATGTTTGCGGTCGCGCCGCGCGCCGCTAGACGACTTGCTGAAGAATGGGTCAAAATATTTACTGATGTCCCGCTCACACGCATTGGACGTTTCGTCGCGCGCGGCACGGGCCGTGTGCCCGCCTTTCAAGCGGGAGGTTGGGAGCACTTTTCATAGCGGCTGCTACTTATGATGATGAAGCTTTTCACGGTTGAGGACACCATCGCTTGGGGACGTGCGTTAGCAGCGACTTTGTGCGCTGGTGACGTCATTGGTCTCGTCGGAAATCTTGGCGCGGGCAAGACCCATGCTGCGAAAGGCATCGTCGCCGGGCTGGGTTCGCGCGTGGATGTGAGCAGCCCGACCTTCACGCTTGTCCATGAATATGAGGACGGCCGACTGCCAGTCTTTCACTTTGATTTCTATCGCATGGATTCTGCAAACGAAGTGCTGGGCATCGGCTGGGATGAATATATCGATGCCAGCGGTGTGATGATCATCGAATGGGCGGACAAGTTTGTGGAGATCATGCCGGAGAACGCGCAGTGGTTTCAGTTCACAATTACGGAAGACGGCACGAGGGTGGTGGAAAGAACTCAGATCTCAAAACTCAAAACTCAAAGTTGATTCCTCATGCCTGAGATCATTGCCATCGACACCACCAACCCGCACGCCAGTGTCGCCGTCGTGCGAGATGGCGCGGTGGTGTTCGAGCAGCATTTCACATCCGAGCGCTCACACAACTCGCAACTCTTTGCGCCGCTCGGTGAAGCCCTAAAACTCTGCGGACACGACCTGCGCGCTATCGTTGTCGGCACTGGCCCCGGTTCTTACACCGGCGCGCGCATTGGCATCGCGGCGGCGCAAGGCATCGCGCTCTCGCGTCGCGTGCCCGTCATCGGCCTGCCTTCGGTGCTCGCGCCGGAACAAGGGCGGGACTCCCTTGTTACATCCAGAGACTTCATCGTCTGCGGCGATGCGCGGCGTGGGAAGTTCTTCTTAGCCCGCGTCAGTAAAGGATTGCTTCAGGGCGAAATCACATTGCATAACGCCGATGAGTTCACAAAACTACATGCACAAGAAGTAGTGCTACCTTGGTTAACCTTTGACGCGAAATCTCCTCTCGAACAGGCTGGCATCATACTCACAAAACCCTCAGCCTCACGTCTTGCCCTTCTTGCATCCACGATGGCCGATGAGAGCATCTGGACGCTAGAACAGCAGCCACTGGAGCCGCATTACCTCGCCGCGCCATTTGTGACAAATGGGACCAAAAAAGTGAGCCTTATCTAATTTGGGACTAACCCCACAACGGCGCCGGATACTCGCCAGCATCTACAAGCTTCTTGATGCTCGCGACGACGACGGCTTTGTCCTCGGGATAGGTGACGCCGAACCAGGAGCCGCTGGTCTGGAGCACTTCAACTTCGGCTTTGCCGGTGTTGATGAGGGTGTCGGTGACTTTCGGGATGTAGCACTCGGATTTTTCTTCGGTGCCGTGCTGCTGGAGGAATTCAGTGAAGGCTTCGCGCAACTGCGGGAATAGTTCCGGTGTGAAGCCGAAGAAGTTCATGCTCACGAGTTCGTTGCCTGTGAGTTCGATGGGCTTAGTAGGGTCTTCTTCGTTGCGCGAGCCGGTGGCGGTCTTCACGATCTTGGTCATCTCGGTGACGGATTCGAGCTTTCCATTTTTGCTGGTGCAAACGCCGCGGGCGACGCTGCCGTTGTCGGAGAGTGTATTTTTCAGTTGGAAGCCGACCATGGAGTAGTGGCCGATGCCGTCGTTCGGGCGCGGCTGGATGAGATTGGCAGCGAGCTTCGCAAAGGCATCGTGACCATAGAAGTCGTCGGCATTGATCATGGCGAATGGCTCGTGAATAAGCTTCTCTGCGGCGAGCACGGCGTGCGTGGTGCCCCACGGTTTCACGCGGCCAGCGGGCACGGTGAACGGTTTTGGGAGATCATCGAGCGCTTGGAATCCGTATTCGACGGCAATGTGTTTGTCGAAGCGGCTGCCGACCTTGGTTTTGAACTCTTCTTCAAAATCGCGACGGATGACGAAGACTACTTTGCCGAAGCCCGCGCGTTTGGCGTCGAACACTGAGTAGTCGAGCACGGTTTCGCCATGCGGGCCCATGGGGTCGAGTTGCTTGAGGCCGCCGTAGCGGCTGCCCATGCCGGCGGCGAGGATGAGGAGGGTTGGCTTTGCCATGAGAGTTAAGAGTTATGTGTTACGAGTTAGGGGTTTAGTGTTGAGTTCGGTATCTTGATGGTGAAACTGAAAACTGAAAACTTCATGATCCTCGCAAACGCCCGACTCTATGGAATTGTTGATCTCGGCTACGTCAAACCGGACGCAGTGGGGTCGATGACGCGTGCGCTGGTGGAGGGCGGTGTGGATGTAGTGCAATTACGTGCAAAAAATTTTTCGCCAACCGAAGTCGAACGACTGGCGCGAGTGATGCATCCGATCACACGAGGTGCGGGCGTGCCGTTGGTGATCAATGATCATCCGCAAGTCGCCGCCGTGATCGGCAGTGAGGGCGTGCATGTGGGCCAGGACGATCTCAGCGTAGCGGAGACGAGGCGCATCGTGGGCGCATCGTGTTTCGTAGGGAAATCCACGCACAGTCTCGCGCAGGCAACAGCGGCACTGGCAGAGGGCGCGGACTACATTGGGTTCGGGCCGCTGTTCGCAACGGGGACGAAGCCGGATTATTTGCCGGTGGGCTTGAGTGAAATCGCGGAAGTGGAACGACTCGCCACCGTGCCGGTCTTTTGTATCGGCGGCATCAATCTGGAACGACTGCCGCAAGTATTGTCCGCTGGTGTGCGGCGCGTGGTGATTGTCTCCGCGTTGTTGCTGGCAGAAGATGTGCGCGGTTATGTCCGCGAGGTTTTGGCGATGCTGAGAAAGCAAGACGAGGCGAGCTGATCGCAGTCTGCGCTTCAAGATTGTTCCCCATGCTTCTTTTCATGAAGCTCGCGCGCCTGGTCAACCCAACGATCAGTTTGAATACGGGAATCGAGTGCGAGGCGTCGCGCGAATTCGCCAATCTGCACGGGCGTCCAATGGGCGATCTGTTTATAAGTGTATATGCCTTGGTCATGCAGAGAATTGCGGCAGGTCGCATTGATGCCTTTGATCTTGGTTAGGTCATCGCCTCGTTTCGGCGGCTCATCAAAAATGATTCCCAGAAGCAGGTCATGGCGCACCTTACCGCTTTCCAACTCGCCCCGGAAAGGATGAACCAGATCGCTGGAATCATTCGCGGGGGCGTGACCGTTGAGTTTGGTGCCATTCAAATTGTCATGCGGAATCTCGCGAACGTTCTCCATCCAGATGGTGAAGGCCGTGCTTCGTGGCGTGAACGCAGGCACTGTCCCAAGCGCTGGAACGGGAGACGCAGTCAAAGGAGGCGGCAAGATTACAGGGACATACTTGATCCTCGCCGCCTGACTGGCTGATGTGTGCAATGCACGCGTTGCCATGTCCGCAAGGCGTCGCTTCAACTGCGAGTTATCGGCCTTGAGCGCCTCGATCCCGGCATCGCTCCTTAGCCAGCGGTTTTTATATCTGGCCCAAGTGAAGGCACCGAACAACAGACCGAACGTAAAAAATATCGCCGCCGTGAATCCAATGACAATCCCGCCGTTCACGAGAAAATAACTCGCGGCATTGAGGCTGTTGAAGAAATCAGAAAAGAAGTGCATGTGCTCGGCGAGTTACTTTACCAGCATTTCGATGCTTCTGCTCAGATTGGCTCCATCCGGTGCGGGCATAACGTCATAAACAAATGCCTCAAGCTGCTGTGTCTGCACGCCTTTTCCCACGAGCGCGGTGATTACGGAATCGATGCGCTTGTGCGCCGCTTCCTCGTTCAACTTCGCATCATCCACCGCGTCAGGATACGCACCCACGATGATGTGAGCCTCCGTTCCTGCGGCGAGAATGGCCTCCGCCGCAGCGATGATCTGCGGCTGCTCCGTCGCTCCTACTCCGACAACTCCAGAGTCAAACTGGATGACCGAACTATTCAGACTGCACTGAAGATTTTCCATGACATCAAGCGCAAGTTTTGATTGATGACGATAGCTAGGAAAATGAAATGGCGATGGGAAAATGCGCCACCGCGCAGCGAGCTTGTCGTCTTCCACCAGTGTGGTCAGCAGCTTTCTCCACTCATAGTCCATCTTCGGAGTCGCGAAACCAGTGACGCGAATTCGGTCACCTGTGGTTTCAAACAATTGCGGAGCGGGGGAGGTGAAAAAACTTTGCAGGAAAGCGGGCAAGTCTTTGGCGTCGGTAAAACGCGCAGGTCGGACATAAGAGCCGAACTTGATCTGACGCGCATCAAGTGTGGTTTCGATCTTGCTTCCGAGCACCGCCTGAATCACGGCCGCGCGTAACTCCTCGCTTGGCAATGCGCCGACGGCCTGAATGTTTTCTCCGAACTTCAATACTCTCAGCGAAGCCTGCACCCGGATGACATTCGCGGCCTCGCTGAGAACAGGGGAGAGCGCCCCGCTGTCGGGTGAAAGCGGCGAATCCACACGGGAAACATATTTGGACAATTGCATACCCGTGGCGTCCACCTCCAGCCCTGGCCGGTTTTTTTGCAGCCATTGCACCACGTCACGCAGAATGATGCTGTCGTGCAGCCAGCCGGACAGCGCAGCCTTTTCACCCTTCAAATCCATCGCGACGTGCGCAGGAACTTGAAGACGATTATCCTCCTCACGACAACGCACGCCCCGCACTTTGCTGACACTCTCCGCAGCTCTCCGACGCACATCTGGATCAGCCACCCAACCACTGAGGGAAACGTCGAGATGATCCAGTCTGATGTTTTGCTTCTCAATGCCAGAGAACTCGGAATCATCTAGCGCCGCCATCACCTTCGCACGGAGCGGAACTTGCAACGTCGCCAAAAAATATTGGCGCTGCAGAAGTGTCAACACCGGCAGCGCGACAAGGGCAGCGATGATCAGGAAGAAGCGCATGGTTGTGGGGTAAATTTGGCGGAGTCTGACGCCACGAGCAAGAAAGTTGTGCGTCTTTCATTCTGTCCGCAACCGTGAACGAAACAAGGTTCTGATTGACCTCCGCGCTCAATTGTCAGAAGAAACCCCTCACCCTTAATCCTTCATCCCTCATCCTTTCAGCAAATGTCCCTCGTCATCTCCGGCTCCATCGGCATCGACCACATCATCACCCCGCAGGAAAAACAAGAAAACCTCCTCGGTGGTTCCGTCGCCTATGCCGCGCTGGCCGCGAGCATCTTCACTAAGGACACGCATCTCTGCGGCATCGTTGGCCATGATTTTCCCAAGGCGCACCTCGACCTGCTCGCATCGCGCGGCATCTCGCTCGACAGCGTGGAGCATAGCGCAGGCGAGAGCTTCACCTGGACCGGCGAATATTTTGATGACATGAACACCCGCACCACGCACAAGGTCGGCATCAATGTCCTCGAACACTGGAAGCCCCAGCTCTCCGCCGAGGCCGCGAAATCAAAGATCGTCGTGCTCGCGAACATGAGTCCAGACAATCAAATCCAGACGCTGGAGCAATGCCCCGGTGCGGAGTTTGTCGCGGCGGACACCATGGACCTCTGGATTCGCATCGCGAACGAGCGGCTACATGACATGCTGAAAAAAATTGATCTGCTCGTCATCAACGACGGCGAGGCCAAAGAGTTCGCTCAGACAACCAACCTCATCGAAGCTGGTCGCCGCCTTCAGGCCAAAGGCCCGCGTTACGTCGTCGTAAAGCGCGGCGAGCACGGCAGCTATCTCTTCGGTAACGGCCCGTCAGAGTTTTTCTCATGCAGCGCGTATCCGCTCAGCAGCGTCTTCGATCCCACTGGAGCGGGCGACAGCTTCCTCGGCGGCATGGCTGGCTGGCTCGCATCCAAGGGGAAATCCAAGCCCACATTCGAAGATCTGAAAACCGCCGTAGCCCACGGCAGCGTTACCGCCAGCTTCACCTGCGAGGCGTTCAGCACAAAGCGATTGGAAAAAGTCACGGTAGAAGATGTGAAAAAGCGGCTCGAAGAATTGCGCGGATATTCGGCATTTGCGGTGTGATAAAAGCGCATTCGACAAGTTCCCGACTGCTGGTAAAATAGGCACATATCCGCGCCCATTTGCCGTGGCAAAATTTATGGTTCAAGTCATCGTCAATCTTCCAGATAACCTAGCGGCAACGCTCAACGGAGTGTCACGGCCGCTCGCGCATCGTGTGCTTGAAGATGTGGCCGCTGAAGCCGTGCGAAGCGGACGTATCAACCGCGCAGAGGCGTCGCGTATTCTCGGGCACACATCTTGGCATGAGACCGAGGCGTTTCTCACGGAGCACCGCATTCCGCTGGCTTATGACAAGGACGATCTCGCTCATGACCTTGCAGTGATGGACGAGCTTTCACCGCGCGCTTGATGCTTGTCATTTCCGATACTGGCCCTCTCCGCTATTTAATCCTCATCGGAAGGACGGAACTTCTTCCCATGCTATACGGCAGGGTCATTATCCCCGCCGCTGTTCATGGGGAACTGGGGCATGAGAGCGCACCAGAAGCCGTGAGACTTTGGAGCAAAGCGCTACCACACTGGGCCGAAGTCAGGCAGTCTCAGAATATGGCGCCTGAATCCGCATCGCTTGATGCCGGAGAGCGGGAGGCACTCTCACTTGCGGTCGAGCTTGGCGCTGACCTCGTCCTTCTAGATGAGATCGAAGGAAGGAAAACTGCGGCGGCGATGAAACTCCGCTTTATCGGAACCGTCGGCATCATCGTAGCGGCGGCGCAACGAAACATGCTGGGCAAAACTGAGGCAGCAGAGGCACTGAATGCCTTGCAACAGACTAACATGAGAATCAGTCCATCATTGATCGCAATCGCGCTGGATTTAATACGGAACTCATGAAACACGTGATAGTTTTTATGGTTACCACCGTCTCCGCAAAATCGTAGGGTTAAAACCATGCGCACCATCCTCCGCGTCTTCTCCTACGTCCGCCGTTATCCGTTCATGGCGGCGGCGCAATTGGTGTGCGCAGTGCTCGGCACGCTCATGGTCATCGTGTTCCCGCGACTCACGCGCGAGATCATGGACGTGGTGATTCCAAAGGGACAGATGGACCGTTTGCCGGGGCTGATTGCGGTGGGGCTGGGCGCTTATTTTTTGCAGGACTTGCTCAATTCCCTGCGCATCCAGATCAACAACACCTTCGAGCAACTCGTCATCTTCGATCTGCGCAGCGCCATCTACTCGCATCTTCAGCGGCTCCCTCTCCGATGGTTCGACAACCGCCCGACCGGCGACATCATGACCACCGTGAGCGAAGACATCCCGGCGGTCGAGCGCGTGCTGATTGACGGCATTGAGCAGGGACTTACTTCCATTCTGCAAATCTTCATCGTGGGATTTTATCTATTTCAGACGAACGCCTCGCTGGCCATGATCGCGCTCGCGCCCGTGCCGCTGCTCATCATCGGCGCGCTCACTTACACACTGACCTCAAAGAATCGCTCCCGCCACGTGCGCAAGGCCAGCAGCGCCATGAACTCACTCCTGCACGACAACGTCGCGGGCATGAGACAGATCAAGGCCTACGCCATCGAGCGCGAGGAACACGAGCGCTTTAATCTCGTGAGCGACGCTCTGCGCCGCGCCACGCTTCACGTCATGCGCGTGTGGTCCATCTACCGGCCCGGCATGAATTTCCTCAACAACATCGGCTTCGTCCTCGTGCTCTGGTTCGGCGGTCGCGCGTTGTATCTGAAACAAATTCAAACCGGCGAGCTAGCCATGCTGCTCCTGCTGCTGCGTTACTTCTATGAACCCGTCGGTCAGTTGCACGCGCTCAACCAACTCTTCGTCGCAGGCCGCAGCGCGGGCGAGCGCGTCTTTGAAATTCTCGATACCGAAGAAGAAAAAGATAACGACGCCGGCCGCACCCTCGACCACATCAAGGGTCACATCCTCTATGACCGTGTGAATTTCGCCTACGGCAGCGTCCCCACCGTTCACGATGTTAGTCTCGAAGCGAAGCCCGGACAGACCATCGCCCTCGTCGGCCCCACGGGCGCTGGCAAGAGCACTCTCATCAATCTGCTCACTCGCTTTTATGAATACGACAGCGGCCAGATTCTGCTCGATGGCGTGCCAGTTCATGAACTGAACAAATCTTGGCTGCGCAAAAGCATCGGTTACGTCACTCAAGAAAGCTTTCTCTTCAACGGCACCGTCCGAGAAAACCTCCGTATCGGGAAACGCGACGCCACCGATGAAGAACTATGGGCGGTTTTGGAAAACGCGAACGCTAAACAGTTTGTCGAAACCCTGCCCGACGGCCTCAGCACCCGCGTCGGCGAGCGCGGCATCAAGCTCAGCGTCGGCGAGAAACAGCGCGTCTCCATTGCGCGCGCCCTCTTGCGCAATCCACCCATTCTCCTGCTCGACGAAGCCACCGCCAGCGTGGACACCGAGACCGAGCGCCAGATTCAGTCCGCGCTCGACGCGCTCATGCAGCACCGCACCAGCTTTGTCATCGCCCATCGTCTCAGCACCGTGCGGAATGCCGACCGCATTTATGTTCTGGAAAAAGGCACCATCATCGAGCAAGGCACCCATGAAGAACTCATCAAGCTGGACGGCCTCTATGCCGGACTCTGCCGGACGAGTTTGATGGCTTGATTTGACGAGCGGAGTTGCATGGCCGCAAAAATTGTGAGGTTGTCATCTGGGCAAAGCCGAGGTTTACTATCTGCATGAAGATTAAAAGCTCCGTTATGAAGATTGATCCGGAGATTATGAGCGGCACACCATGCTTTGCTGGCACCCGCGTTCCTGTCCGCACGCTGATTGATTATATTGAAGGCGGCGACACGCTCGACGATTTTCTGGAGCAATTCCCAACCGTCTCTCGCAAACTGGCCGTGGCTTATCTGGAAGAATCTTCCGCCAGCTTGGAAAAATCCCTCCAGCCAGCTTGAATGCGCATCCTGCTTGACGAATGTTTGCCTAAAGATTTTGGCGGGGAGCTTTCCGGCCACCACATCAAAACCGTGCCACAAGCAGGTTGGGCTGGCATTAGCAACGGCAAGCTGCTTGCCCTCATTGCTGCATCAGGCAAATTTGACGTGTTCCTGACGGTTGATAAAAACTTGCCGCATCAGAACAAAACCAAGACACTTCCGTTTGCCATCGTCGTCCTTCGTGCCAAGTCGAATCGTCTGCCAAATATCCTCCCGTTTGCGTCGGAAATCCTGCGCCGCTTAGCTGAATTCCAGCCCGGCCATGTCTATGTTCTAACGCACCCAGTTTGACCGCCCACCGCCTCAGCACCGTGCGCAATGCCGACCGTATCTATGTTCTGGAAAAAGGCACAATCATCGAGCAAGGCACCCATGAAGAACTCATCAAACTGGACGGCCTCTATGCCGGACTGTGCCGGATGTGTTTGACGGCTTGACGAAGTTTTCAGTTTCAAGTTTCCAGATTCAGGCAAGTGCGTGAGCATTTTACCTGTCCCCACCGCGCACTCCTTAATAAAAAATCTTGGCACCGCGGACAGGAGGGATATACTCGCGTGCTGTGAAAATTGGCTCTCATGAAGTCGCGACTGCTGTATCCGCTTTCGAAACCGGGTATCATGAGTAGTCCATTCGTCCTTTGCCCGCACCACTCATCCCAATTTATCCACGTCCTAGGCAGTCTCGGCCCACCACTTGCAAAAGCAATTTCCTAGCAGAAATGCAAATTAAATCACAGTTTGAATTATCTAATACTAATTATTTTTATGGGGCTATTCTCAAAGCTATTCGGCACCACTGATGGCAGGCGTGAGGCTATGCGTGGATCCTATGAAAAACATGTGCGTTTGGCTAAGGAGAAAAATATTGATTCTCCTCATATTATAGGGCTATATGGTGCTCTCGGAACGAGGTATATAGCTCGCGGAATGAACGTTCCAGAAATAGTTCTTTGGGGTGAGCTTGCGCCTTTTCTCGCGATGAAGAATGGTGAGGCAATTGAAGCATTGGCTGAATATATTGTCTATCAAGAACAACCTGAAGATGCACGAAAATCTTGGTTAAGAAAAGTCATAAATAAAGCAATTCTTGCCCCTGAAAATTCACACGCATCTGGAATGGCTTATAGCGGCTTAGCTAACAATGTCTCTTGGTGCAATCTACTAAATGATGAGTCAATCGACGCACTTCGGCGACAAATCAATGATGAATAATTCAATGCAGATTTTAGACTGCATGGTATTCAAGCAATTAGTATAGAAGATAGTTGACCTGAGTATCACGAAGAACGCAAACATATATACAAAGCAAAAATAATTTCCTTGCTGGA
>JBBRNC010000058.1:0-20746 GCA_038230495.1 Verrucomicrobiales bacterium | reverse complement strand
CAAAGAATGCTTGGGTGATCGGAGCGTCCCGGTCGTAATCCATCGCCGTGGCGTAGATGTCGGCGATTTTTTGGTAAAAGCGCCGCTCGGACAGGCGGATCTCGCGGATCTCTTCCAGCAGGCGCTCGAAGTAATCTTCACCCAAAAATGCGCCGTTCTCCATGCGCTTCCGGTCCATCACATAGCCGCGCAGCGTGTAGTCCCGTAACACTCCCGTGGCCCATTGCCGGAAGGCTGTGGCCCGCTTGGAATTCACCCGATAGCCCACCGCGATGATCGCGTCCAGATTGTAATGCCGGACTGTATAAGTTTTACCGTCAGCGGCAGTTACCGAGAATTCCTCGGTAACTGATGGTGCGCTCAATTCACCCTCCTTGAAGATATTTTTCAGATGCAGCCCGGCGTTATCGCTGGAGGTCTCAAAGAGCTGACCGATGCTTTTTTTCGAAAGCCAGATCGTGCTGTCCTGCACCCGCACTTCCACGCCGTCGCCACCTGTCTGATAGGCAAAGGTGAGAAACTCCGCCGTGCTGTTGCGGATGCGCACGCTGTTCGGTGATTTCTTTTTAGGCATGGCGTTCTGTTTATGGATTTGGCGTAAGGATTTTTGATATGGTCGGTTTAGACATCGGCCTGTTTTCTCTGCCAGTCCCAACGGGGCGATTTATGCTAGCCCAGGGCAACGCCCTGGGATTGATGGCACCCATCCATTTGAGCCCTGAAAGGGCGACCCAATGGTGATGATCGCGCAGATCAGTCCCAGACATATCTCTCATCGTAGGCAACACAGTTTCGTTCGAGAAATTGGCGGTATTCTTCCTGAAATGTCTTCTTTCGGTGATGATCCCGCTGACGGGCGATGTATTCGCGCACGGCTTCGACATGCGATTCGGAAACGGCGAATGCTCCGTATCCTGCTTGCCACCCGAAACTTCCCAATTCCGGCCCTTGGGTCTTGAGCCATTTGGAGGACGACTTTTTGACGTCCTCGACGACCTTGCTGATCGGTATGGTGCGGGACAACTCGAATAGTAAATGGATGTGATCCTCCACCGAATTGATGAGCACGGGGGCGCAACCAAGGTTCTGAAGTATTGTGGCCATGTAAGCGTGCAGTGAGGAGCGAACGGAGTCGGAAATAAGAGGTTCGCGATTTTTCGTGCTGAATACGAGGTGTATGTGGAGACGGGCGAGGGATTGAGGCATCGATTGGGCCGCCCTTTTAGGGCTTGGATTTGTGGTTTTATTCGAATCCCAGGGCGTTGCCCTGGGCTGACGTATGTTGCGCCTTTGGCGCGTTGGACTTCCCGAGTGCCTTCCTTTCGAACTGTTAAGGATTCCTTAACAGTTGCCACTTTGGTTAGCTCTTCATCTTCAAAGATGTTCTTTGTGTGAATGGAGACATTGTGTTTGGAGGTTTGGAATAGCTCGGCAATTTGAAGTTGGGATAGCCAAACGGTGCCGTCTTCGAGCCGTAGGTCGATCTTGGTGGCTCCATCTTCGGTGGAGTAAATGACAATTTCATTCATCACAGTTCCTCGGTTTTAAAGGTGGTTCCCCGCACTTCAATGGTGGATGTCTTGGATTTGCTCATGATTTGTCTCCTTTGATGACAAGCCAGGTGACGAGTTCGAGGTCGGTCTTTTCGCGGTGCACTTCGTCATCGTCATGCAGTGCCGACTACTGCGGCGGTGCGGGAGCCGGGGTTTTCTTCTCGCGCTGCGCGGCGGCTTTGCTGCCAACGGCGAAGTCGGTGGTGTGGTCGTTTCCAAAGGTCTGCACGCGGCCCGCCATGTCGTAGCGGCGGGTCTCACGGTCGTTCATGATGGGTGTAGTTTTGGGGTTGAGTGGTGTTGTTTCGGGATCGCTCGAAGCCTAGCGGGTGAAGGATTTTTGTAAACTCTGTTGTGGTAGAGACGCGGGGCTGCGGTCAGGGTATGGCGTGAAAGGTTGTGAATCGCGCAGGTTGCTCGCAGGAGCGAGGCCGCGAGTTCACCGCCGAAACTAGACAACCTATTCATGACATTTTTCCCGAAGTAGTTCAAGACAGTCCCACTAGCCCATGAAACACGCCATCCTTCTCACGGCCTATGAAGCGATGAAGATGATCACCATCTGGAGCGCCGAACAGTTCCGCGAGGGCGACCAGAAAGGTTCGATCAAGGTAGGCAAGCTGGCCGATCTCGTCGTGCTGTCGGCCGACCCTGTCGCAACCGACCCCATGCAGATCAACAAGATCAAGGTCATGGAAACCATCAAAGAAGGCAAAACCGTTTACACGCGCAAGTAAGAGCCGCTTGCTCCAATCACAGCCAACTTATGAAAACCATGTCGTTCGAAGGACTCAAGGGTATGACTAAATGGGCAGCAGGGCTTACGCTTGGGGATCACGATGCTGTTTCCGGATCCTTCGCGGGAGTGATTTTTCTTCCACTGAGTTTCTCGATGATTAAATAAAGTGCTGGTATGATTAGCACGGCGATGAGCGTGGATGCGCCCATGCCGCCGATGACGGTGAAGCCCATGATAACGCGCGATTGGGCGCCGGCTCCACTGGCGGTGACGAGTGGCACGCAGCCGAGGATGAAGGCTAGGCTGGTCATCATGATCGGACGCAGCCGCAGCTTCGCACCCTCGAGCGCGGCATCGAGCAGCGGCTTACCTTTCTCATATTCCAGCTTCGCAAATTCGACGATGAGGATCGCGTTCTTTGCAGCGAGGCCGATGAGCATGATGAGGCCGATCTGGGCATAGACGTTGTTTTCAAATCCGCCGAGCCACAGTGCGCCGAACGCGCCAGCGACGGCAACGGGCGTGCCGAGAAGCACACTGAAGGGCAGACTCCAGCTTTCGTATTGCGCGGCAAGGATGAGGAACACGAAGACGATGGAAAGTCCGAAGATCACCATCGGAGAGACGCCTTTCTGCGCCTGCCATTCCTGGAAGCTCATGCCGGTGTAGGTGTAACCCATTTCCTGGGGCATGGTTTGCTTGAAGACATCTTCCAGCGCGGCCATGACCTGCACGGAACTGAAACCGAGATTGGCGGACACATTCAATTGTGCGCTACGCAGCAAGTTCACGCGCATGGTGAACTCTGGGCCGCTGATGGACTTAATGTTCGTGATCGAGGAGAGCGGCACCATCTCGCCGTCTTTGTTGCGCACGTAGAACTGCCCGACGTTTTCTGCGCGCTGGCGGAACTCGCCATCGGCCTGCAAGTATATCTGCCACTGGCGGCCAAAGCGGTTGAAGTAATTGATGAAGTAGCCACCCATAAAAGTCTGCAACGTGTTGTAAACATCCTTGAGCGCGACGCCGTGCTTTAGAGTCTTGTCGCGATCCACCTCGGCGAATTTCTGCGGCACGGTGGGCAGGAATGTCGTGGTGATGTTTCCAACTTCCGATCTCTGCCGTGCAGCCTCCATGAACGTTTTCAAATTTGCCGCGAGGAAATCAATGTCGCGACCGGCGCGGTCTTGCAGGAGAAAGGTGACGCCGCCCGAGGTGCCGACGCCGGGAATGGCTGGAGGAGGAAACGCGAAGCCGATGCCTTCACTGATGCCCATGAATTTCTTTGAGAGGGCGACGCGAATGGCGCGATATTTTTCTTCTGGTGCAGTGCGGTCCTTCCATTCCTTGAGCGTGATGAAGAAGAACGAGCTGTAAGTGTTCTGCACGCCGCTGAGCAAGTTCAGGCCGATGACGGAGGTGACGTGCTGCACGCCGGGAGTATCGAGCACGAGCTTTTCGATCTTCCGCGCGGCCTCGTCGGTGCGCTGGAGTGATGCGGCGTTCGGCAGTTGCACGAGGCCGAAGAGATAGCCTTGGTCTTCCTCGGGCAGGAATCCTCCGGGGATGTGCTTGCCAAACCAGACCGCGCTACCGATTGCCGCCGCGAGCAGTAGCAAGGTGAGAATTGTGCGGCGGGCGAACACGCGGCAGATGCTGACGTAGCCATTGGTGATAATGCCGAAGGTGCGGTTGAACCAGTCATAGAACTTCTGCATCAAGCCGCCGCCTTTGGTTTTCGGACGCAGCAGCATCGCCGATAGCGCGGGGCTAAGCGTGAGCGCATTGAACGCTGAGATGATGACGGACACGGCGATGGTCACCGCGAATTGCTGATACAATCGACCGGTGATACCGGGAATGAATGCCGTGGGAATGAAGACCGCAGCGAGCACGATCGCAGTCGTGATGATCGGTCCGGTGACTTCATCCATCGCCTTAAGGGTGGCTTCCTTCGGCGACATGCCGTGATCAATGTTGTGCTCCACGGCTTCGACGACGACGATGGCGTCATCAACGACGATGCCGATCGCGAGCACGAGGCCGAAGAGGGAGAGCGTATTGATGGAAAATCCGAGCGCCGGGAACAGCATGAACGTGCCGATGAGCGAGACGGGGACTGCGAGAAGTGGAATGAGCGTGGCCCGCCAGCCTTGGAGGAAAAGGAACACGACAATGATCACCAGCAGGAGCGCCTCCACGAGTGTGTGCATGATTTCATTGATGCCCTCCGTGACTGGCAGCGTGGTATCGAGCGCGATGGTGTATTTCAGGTCCTTCGGGAAACGATGGCTGAGTTCCTCCATCAGGCTCTTCGCACCGTTCGCTGCGGCCAGCGCGTTGGTGCCGGGGAGCTGATACAAACAAATGATCGCAGCAGATTTGCCATCGAGACGGCCCTTCAAATTATAGACTTGGGACCCGAGTTCGATGCGCGCGACATCCCGTAGTTTGATCATGGAACCGTCAGCGCTCGCGCGCACCGTGATGTCGGCGAATTCGTCCTCGGTCTGCATGCGCCCTTGTGCGCGCACGGCGTAGGTGAACTCTTGTCCCGGCGGCACTGGTTCCGCACCGATTTGGCCCGCAGGGTTCACCGTGTTCTGCGAGCGAATGGCGTCGAGGATTTCCGGGATGGTCACGCCGAGCTTCGCCAGCTGGTCGGGACGCACCCAGAAGCGCATCGCGTATTGCCCCGCGCCAAAGATGGTCACACTCGCGATGCCTTGCACGCGTGTGAACTGGTCATTGAGATTGATGTTGGCGTAGTTCGCGAGGAACGTGCTGTCGTAGGTGCCTTCCGGTGAATAGAGCGCCATGACGAGCAGCGGCGACGAAGTGCTCTTTTGCACCGTGACGCCGGAGTTGATCACGTCAGCTGGAAGCTGTGAGTTCGCCTGCAACGTGCGCATCTGCGCTAAGATCTGGTCGGTGTTCGGATTCGTCGCGACATCAAAGTTTACCGTGAGCGTCATCATGCCGTTGTTGGCATTCACGCTCTGCATGTAGTTCATGCCATCGACTCCGCTCATCTGCTGCTCAATGGGCGTGGCCACGGACTGCTCGATCGTCTGCGCATCCGCGCCGGTGTAAGTCGCCTTCACTTGGATTTCCGGCGGCACGATGTCCGGGAACTGCGCGATGGGCAGACCGAGAATTGCGGTGATGCCGACAATGACCATCACGATGGAGATGACCATGGCGACGATGGGGCGGTTGATGAAAAATCGAGCCATAATGCGAAGCGGTGTGGAGTATTATTTCGCGGCCTCGAACGGCACGGCCACAACCGGCAGACCATCGCGGATTTTTAAGAACCCCTCGACAATCACCTTGTCTCCCGCCTTGAGTCCTTCCTCAATGATCCAGCCGCTGCCGATCTGCGGACCGGCCTTCACCGTGCGGATCGCGGCTTTACTTTCTGCGGTCACGACGCCTACCTGCCGGATGCCCTGCAATTCATTCACGGCCCGCTGCGGAATCACGATCGCGTCCTTCACTACCTTCATCACCGAGCGCACGCGCGCAAACTGGCCGGGGCGCAAAACATTGTCGGGATTGTCAAAGATGGCGCAGAGCCGCATCGCGCCCGTGCCCGCATTCACGCTCACGTCGGACGCGTAGAACTTTCCAAGTTGCGGATGCCTCATGCCGTTGGCGAGCACAAGCTCGAACTCCTGTCCTTCGCCGCCCCTGCGACCTTGAGGCGCGCTCGGATGCTCCGCGCGATACCGGAGATATTCCTGTTCGCTCACGGTGAAGTAAACCTTGATCGGGTCAACGGTCGAGACCGAGGTCAGCTCCATATTGCTAGGCGTGACGAGGTCGCCAACCTGTGCTTTCGCAAGGCCTGCGATGCCGTCAACGGGCGATTGGATTTTCGTGAAGCTGAGGTTGAGTCCAGCCTTGTCCACTGCGGCTTGGGCGGATGCAACGGCTGCCTTATTGGCCAGATTTGCCTGCACAGCATTGTCGTAGTCCTGCTGGCTGACCGCCTTGTTTTGCAGCAACGGGCCGAGTCGCGCGACATCAGCCGCAGTCTTCCCAAGATTCGCCCTGGCCTGCTCGAGCTTCGCCTTTGCATCATCGACCGCATTCTGGTAAGTGCGGTCGTCGAGCTCGAAGAGCAAGTCGTCTTTCTTCACGCGCCCGCCTTCCTCATAATTCATTCTCATCAGCGTGCCTTCAACTTGTGAGCGAATGCTGGCCGTGGTCGAACCTGCAAGCGTGCCAATCCATTCCATCGTAACCGGCACATCCGCAGTCTTCACCTCAATGATCTGCACCGTGGGCGTGGGCATCTCCATTTTCGGCGGTGGCGGTTTGCAGGAAACAATCACCACGGGAAGTGCGGCGGCGAGCCATCTGGAAAATAAGGTCGGGGAAATCATGCCCCGCATTCTTGATGCAAATTGGTAAAAGACCCAATGAAATTTTTGTCTGCGATCTATCGTGACCACGCCGCGATGACATTTGCCAATGCCGCTCAGGCGTCATCGTTTATCTCGGTCCATGTCCAATCAAATTCCCAAACTCCACGATTGCAGTTTCGGATATGCGCCATGCTGCGCTCGTGATGCAGAGCGAGCCGAATGGGAGATTGAAATCCTTGGCTGACCTCTGTGAGATGTCGGCTGTATTATTTTGCATTGATAAGTCTGCTAACTAATTACTTAGGATAACTTAAACATATAAGAAATTATCTAGTAATAATTAGGTAACAACCTTGACTAAGGCCATTAAAGCGGATAAAAACCGCGTTATTATCCGGTTTAAACCCGCATTGACCCATGGCCAGACCTTCCAACAAAATCGATACCGTCAGCATGACTGTTGCCTTTCCCCCGCAAATCAAGCGGTATCTGGAAGACCTCTCGCTCAAAGGCACCTTCGGCGGCGTCACCCCTCAGGATGTGGTGAAGCACTTGGTGCTCGCCTCCGTTCAGGATTTGATCGCCAAGAACCAGCTCAAGGAGCGCAAGTGGCTCGCCGTGGGCGATGGATCGATCATCGAAGAATAATTTTTAATAGCCCCTCACTAACATGACTGCCCAACCACCCATGACTCAGCTCCCCGCAGTTTCCACTTTTGAAACTGATGCGGCCATTCTTCGGCCCGCACTCCCGCCGCTCACGACCCGCGAAGAGGTGCGGCTGGAAATTCTCGCCCATGAAATCGTGCGCTATAACCCCGAACTGGCCGAGCTTCTGGTGGAGTTCGGAATTAACAAGCTGCGCGAGGAATTGGACTTTGCCTGAGCAAAAGCATCCGCACTTCCGCCTTGTCAGTGCGCAGTGAACGTGAATGGTGTGCGCTTCCCATGAGAGTCGTGCGCTTAATTCATTTCATCTTTTCCATCAGCCTCGTTCTGGCATGCAGCGGTTGCGGCTGGATGCCGAAAATTAAAATTTCGTTCACTGGTGGCGGCACTGGCTCCCACTCATCCGCCGACCCCAAGCAATCATTCAATGTCCGCCAGACTCTAGGCTATGGCCAGACGCTCAAGCTGGTTGTGTGGCTCGGTCAGGGTTCCCCGTCGAAAATTTATGCGGGCAACGTGATGGTCAATCAGCAGGGCATGATTCATTTCAAGGAAACCGGAGACGTCAGAGTAGGCGGACTCGCGGCAATGCAGGCCATAAAAATGATCGAGGCTTCTTTCCATCGCCTGCAAAATTATTCGGCCTCCGTCATCAATGTGCAGCTTACGCAAATCGAGGATGTCCCACTAGTCGCGATCACGGGCGCTGTTCGTTCGCCAGCGGTGATTCAATGGTTCGATGGCATCAACGCCAATTCCGCGCTGCCCTATGTGGGTGGGCGCAAATCACATCCAGATGCCAGAGCCGTTTATGTTACGCGCAAAGGTGTCCGCCGATTCCATGCGGGATCTGAAAATGTCGCCTTGGAGCCGGGTGACACGGTTGAGTATTCATCCGATCTCTGAATACTTCCCATGCTCTCGTCATTCGATTCTCCCCGCAGCAGTTCTAAGCCGAACTTCGGCATCATTCCGCTTCGCGTCGGTGCTGGCGCTTCCTTACTTTATCTTCATGCCTGGTCGCAGGCAGTGGCCGTTTACCATTTTCTCTGGCACCGCGCGCCTTGGGATGCAATTAGCCAGCTTGAAAAATCCGGACTCCCATTCCCAACCACGATGGCCGTGGTCGCTGCGCTGCTCACTTTTCTGGTCGCCGTGAGCTGGCTGCTCGGATTTCTCACGAGATTTTCCTCATCCCTTTTTCTTCCATTGGCACTGGTTGCACTCTGGATAGCGAATCGGAATTCCCAATTCATCAATGCAGAAATCTGCGTGCTGTATTTCTTTATCGCGCTGACTTTGTTGATCAGCGGATCGGGCTGGCTCTCGCTCGATACCTTGTTCCGCCGGCGTCGCAGCAAGAGCAAATCTGTTTACGCCTAGCTCATCTGCCCCCACATGCCTGAGGTTCTTCGCATTCTGGCCGTTGACCCTGCGTTGCGGAATACGGGCTATGCCGTGCTGCAATCGGATGGAAAAAATATTTCGGCCCTGACTTATGGCGTGGTAGTAAATCACACCAAGCTGTCGCACCCAGGCTGCCTGCTAGCGATTCGCGACCAACTCTCCGCGATCATCAAAGAATTTAATCCGGTCGAATGCGCAATCGAATCCACGATCTATGTGCAGAGCTTCAAGACCGCGATCACGCTCGGCAGCGTGCGCGGTGCCGTCTTGATCGCTGCTGCGGAGCACGGTCTGGCCGTCCATGATTATGCGCCGCGTGAGGTCAAACAAGCCGCCGTCGGGCGCGGTGGCGCGGGCAAGGAGCAAGTTGCTTTCATGGTGCGCTCCATGCTGCGACTGCGCGAGACTCCACCACCTGATGCGGCGGATGCGCTGGCCGTCGGACTCGCGCATTTGCAGTCTAAAGCAGGAGCAGCCGTAAAGCTCGGAGTGCGGCTGCGTTAGGGCGGATTTTTCTCGCAATACAAAGCGATGCCATCCGCGCACATCGCAGAGTTGTTGGCTAGTTCATATCCGCGCCACTGCGCTTCACTGACGCCAGCCTTCTTGGCTATATCGAATTCGGATTGATAATAGGCTTTGCGCAAGGCATCCCCGCTTAAACCTTGCTGCATCAGCTCTTGAACATGGTCATGCACTTGACCCACCCGTTGAGCGTATGCCGAGAGATGTCGCGCCACATCCGTAACTTCGCCGAAGTGCGTGAGATATAGTTTCTCAAATTTCGCATCATGCAGTCGCGTGATCGAATCCAGATACGCCACCGGATCAAACTGCGGCGGAGCGGAGGCCACACTCAGGTAATCACAACCCTGCAAGCGAACACCGGCCGCATCGCCCGTGAAGCAAACACCTTCGCAAGCGAATGCATGATGATGCCGCGCATGACCAGGCGTGTTGATGGCGGTGAGCTTCACTTTCCCGAGCTTCACTGATTCGCCATCTGCAAGTGTGACCACTTTGTCCGCAGGCGCAGGCAGCATTTCGCCCCAGAGCGAATCGAGTCGCTCGCCATAAACTTGGCGCGCGCTCGACATCAATTTGCCGGGATCAATCAGATGCTTCGCGCCCTGTGGATGCACAAAGACAGTCGCGCCCTGCTGCGCCCACCAGCCAGCGGCTCCGGCGTGGTCGAGATGGATGTGCGTAACAAAAACATGTCGAATATTTTTTGGCTCAAAACCAAGCGCGCGAATTTCCTGCAACAGCGCTGGCAATGTTGAACCGGGCCCCGTTTCGATCAGCGCGAGTTCTTTGCCTACTTCAATCAGGAACGCCGCGACAATACCGGGCGTGTTTTGAAAGCGGAGATCAAGGGTGTGAATCATTCCAAGATCAAAGTGTTCAACTCGGCAATTCAAACTCGACTAGCTTAGGAATAGTCATTGGATCAGGTAAATAAAAATCTGCACAATTATCCCACGAACTAAAACCTTCATGCAAAACAAAACCGTTTTCTAAAGCCAGACCCATACTATTATTCCATTCATATGGAATAAAAATTGATTTGATTGGGCTGCGCAAATTAGGTTCTTTATCAAACTCGATTACAGGATGTAATGCAGTTTTATCCAGATAAGGATAAAGGGTTCCAAATTTAGAGGATTCAGTCAGCACATCTGCCTCTGTTTGCAGTGAAAATCTCAAGCCTGATTGCAATTCGATAATAACCAAACGCTCCTGAAATCGCTCTTTTGGGTCTTTAGGCAAATCGAAATGAAAAACGATTGCGATAAACTTTCCAATGACCTGCTCTCTCGTAATGGGATTCCCCTTTTTCATGTATTTTACCGCATCGCCTCGAAACGCTTCTTGAGCATGTCTTTCTGGCTCGCACCGCCGAGCTTGGCCTGAGTGTCGTCAATCCACTTCTGTTCCATCGCATTTTTTGTCGGGCGATTAACCTGATAGTAAACGCCGAATTTACCGGGGGAAAGATTGTCGGCAATTTTGAAGGCCGCGAGGTCATCGGTCACGTCGTGCTGAGTTTCATCAATGATGTCATACACGCCGCCTTTGCGCGGGGTGCTGTCGTCGAACGCTCCAGCATAGAACATGACACATTCGCTGAGGCATTCCACGACGCTGAAACCGTCATGCAGGATGGCGCGCTCAAATATCGACTCCATGTGCTTCACTTGCATGGCGTGGGTGCGGGCGATGAAAGTGGCACCGCTCGCCAGCAGTTGCTTCATCGGATTGATCGGGCGGTCAATGGAGCCGGTGGGATCGGTCTTAGATTTGAAGCCAATGGGGCTAGTGGGGCTGGTCTGCTTTTTGGTCAGGCCATAGACGAAGTTGTCCATGATGACATAGGTGAGCTTGATGTTCTTGCGCGCGGCGTGATTAAGGTGATTGCCTCCGATGGAGAAGCCGTCGCCATCTCCGCCAAAGACAAACACATGGACATCAGGGCGGCTCAAGGAAATGCCGGTGGCAAGTGGCAACGCGCGTCCGTGAATGAAATGGATGCCGTGCGTGTTCATGAAATACGGGAAGCGACTGGAGCAGCCGATGCCCGCGACGCAGACGATCTTCTCATGCGGATACTGGAGCTTCTCCAGCACGCGATAAAAAATGTTCAGCACAGCGAAGTCACCGCAGCCGGGGCACCAAGTAGGATGGTCAGCGGTGAGGGCTTTCTTGGTGAGCTTGTCCGCTGGTGCGGTTGGGGCGGTGATGATGTCGGTGGACATGGTGATAAATGCTAAATGACGAATGTTGAATGCGGAATAAAAAACTTAGGCGCTGGCGAGTTGCTTCTCGACGCCGGTAACAATCTCACGGATACGGAAGGCGAGTCCGTCGGTCTTGCAAATGGACTTGATCTTAGGCTCCGCATAACGGGCACGCAGCATCATGGCGAGCTGGCCGTAACCGTAAGCGGCGTAGTCATTCATCTCCACGACGACGATGTGTTTGAACTTACTAAAGATGGCTTCCATTCCGTTGGCCATCGGATGCACATGCCGCAGGTGAAGCGATCCTACCTTGTAACCTTCGCTGCGGAGACGGTCATTACTTTCGCGGATCGGACCATAAGTGCTGCCCCAGCCGATGATGAGCACATCACCTTCTTGATCACCATGAACTTCCGGCAGCGGAATTTCTGCTGCGGCATCAATGAGCTTCTGACGACGCTTGGCCTGCATCTGAGTGTGCATCTTCGGACTGCCGCTGGGGTGACCCCACTCGTCGTGTTCGAGGCCGGTGACCACAGGATATTTTCCACTGATCATCTTGCTACCGGGAGGGGCATGACGCGTTGTTTTTTCCAGCGGATAAGGCCGGTAGTTTTCATCGCGCGGTGTGAGATCGAGGCCGGGTTCAACCCAATGCTTGTCCAGATCAGGCTCATGGAAAGCTTCGATGCGACTGCTCAATGCTTGATCGCTGAGAATGATAACCGGGCAGGAATATTTCCGCGCAAGACGTCCAGCTTCGAGCGCGATATAGAAGCAGTCTTCCACGTCCTTGGGCGCGAGCACGAAGCGCGGGCAGTCACCATGACTGCCGTAAATGGCTTGCATGAGATCGCTTTGCTCCACGCTGGTTGGAAGACCAGTGGAAGGACCACCGCGTTGCACATTAACAACGATGATCGGAAGTTCCGCCATGCTCGCGTAGCCGAGCGCTTCTTGCTTGAGTGAAATGCCGGGGCCGCTGCTGCCTGTGATCGCCAGATGTCCGGCAAACGCTGCACCGATGGTCATGCTCACCGCAGCGAGTTCGTCTTCCGCTTGCACATAGAGACCACCATACTTCGGCAGTTCCGCGCGGAGAGATTCCATGATGGAAGACCAAGGCGTAATGGGATAGGCCGCGCCATATCGAACTCCCGCAGCGATGAGACCCGCTGTGAGCATCTGGTTTCCGTCTGTGCTAATGCGGTGCCCGTCTTCGGCCTCGCCGTGAACAAAGGCATACTTCTCAAGATCGCCGACCTGATAGGCAAATCCCGCATCAAAAGCCAGCATGGCATTACGCAACACGCTCTCATCTTTTTTACCGAACTGACGTGAAACGATGGTCACGAGCTTTTCCTTGTCGAGACTGAAGACCGAGCAGATCAAGCCGAGCACGAACATGTTCTTGCCGCGGTCGCGAGTCGAACCACCCACCGCTTCAACAGTCGCCGCCGTGAAAGGCACGCCGATGTTCTTGATGCCGCGCTCGTGTTTGAGATTTTCCTCCTGCATATCCGCCGTGTCATAGAGGCAGATACCGCCGTCGCGCAGTGCTCCGATGTGCTCATCATAACTGTGCTGATAAAACGCAACGAGCACATCCGCGTCATCGCCAGCTGTGAGCACCTCGCCAGAACCGATGTGAACTTGAAAGATGGAAGGCCCGCCGCTGATCGTGGACGGGATGGTCATGTAGGTCATTACCTCCTGCGCGGTGCGGCCCGCGAGTCGCGCGAGAAAGCCGCCGATGGATTGGATGCCGTCCTGTGAATTGCCCGCCAATCGGATGACGGCGTTGCGCAGGGAGCGGTTAGTAGACGACGGTTCGGGCGAAACGGCGGATGTAGTCATGGATGGGAAGCGTGAAGGGCAAAGGAAAATGACAAGTGAACATTTTGCAACATTTCAATCAATCAATTCTGCACTTTGCAGACAGGTCTTCCCGCTTGCCTTTTTTCGCGCTTTTGCCTAGGCTCAAAAACGTTATGAGTAAAATATTTACCGCTTCGCTTCTCGGGGCCATTGCCTGTGTCATCTGGGGTGCGTTGTCCTGGATGGTGCTGCAATGGCACAGTAATTCCTTAAACAAGTTCAATGACGAGTCCGCCGTGGCCGCGGCCATTACTGCCAACGCCACGCACTCCGGCGTTTACATGTTGCCCAGCACACTCGGCAGCATGGAGCATACGCCGAAAGAAGAAATTGCCATCAACAGGAAATCAGCGGAGCTGGCCCTGAAAAACGGCCCTTTCGTTTACGCGACCGTGCGCATCGGCAGCCACAATCCGAGCATGCCGCTCAATCTCGCTCTGTCCTTCTTGCGTTCGTTCATCGCCTGTTTTGTCATCGCATTAATGCTCTCTTGGACCATGCGGCTGGATTATCTGCAACGCGTGTTCTTCTGCGCCATGGCCGGACTTTTCGCGGGGCTGGTTTCGGACGTGCCGATGATGATCTGGTTCGAGGAACCGGTGCGCCACGCACTCATCAGCATCGCGGGCCATCTTTGCGAATGGTTCCTCGCCGGACTCGCCATCGCGGCCTTTGTGCCGGGGCGGGAGCTTTGGGAGAAAATGCGGTGACTTGATGGAGGCCAGATCAATTTCAACATCAGCACATCCTGTAATTCCACGACTGGACGCCAGCGGATTTGTGATACATATTTGTGATACTATGAAAACCGCCACCCTCCGCGACCTCCGCTATTCCTTCTCCAAGATCGAAGCTTGGCTCCGTGCTGGTGAGGAAGTGCAGATCACGAAGCACTCGAAGCTAGTCGGGCAGCTTACGCCTCCAGTGAAGCAGAAGGCCCCTAAGTTTGATGTGAAAGAGCATCGTGCGCGGATACGTCGTATCTGGGGCGGGCGTGTATTCAGCGCTAAAGAAGTCGAGGAAATGCGGGCCTTTGAATCGGGCGAGCCATGAACAACTATCCCGACACCAGTTTTCTCTGCGCATTGTATCGCCAGCAGGACAACAGCGAGCGCGCCCTGACACACAGGTCACACATGACGGAGAATCTTCATGTGACGACTCTACTGGAATTTGAATTTCTCCAGTCTATCCGCCTTCAAGTATGGATCCATGCACACGATCGTGCGAAGGGATATTCGCAACGTGAAGCCGACCGGATGATTACCACTTGGGATGAAGATAAAGACGCCGGAAAAATTATCATTGTATCTTACGACGTAGAAACAGTCACGCTATTGGCGGGCAGGATTTCCGCTACACACACGACTCAAGACGGCCATCGTTCATTTGATGTGCTGCATGTCGCCACAGCCGTGCATCTCGGCGCCAAGCAATTTCTGTCATTCGACGCCCGTCAGAAAAAGCTCGCGCGTGCCGCAGGTCTCAAGACGCCGCTGTAACTCAAAGCATGTTGTAAGAGTGTGTCGCCAGACCACTCGCCGCACTTTCACCGCGTTGGATGCAGATGTTATCTACCTACCATTAAATACACTGATGAAATTCATCCATCTCTCATGCATCGCAATCATGACCGTCATGCATCTGAGTTGCCTAGCCGCAGCAGCAGCGACCTCAGAGAATACTTTGCCGGACGGGGGAAAAAATATTCTCGAAGGGAGCAGCCTCAAGCCTCTTTTGCAGGGTAATGGCGACGCCACGCTGCAACGCGAAAACCTCCCGGAGCAAGGAGAGGTGTGGCGCTATATTATCACTCGGCAGCCGAAGAGTCCCTGGAGCGTGCAACTGGGCGCAACCGTCACTGGCAGCATCAAACAGGGAGACAAATGCTTGCTCACTTTTCTAGCCCGCAGCGGCAGCGGCAAGGCCAGCGGCACGGCGAACGTGGAGATCAGAGAGGCACCAGATTTTTTCAAAGTGGGGACCCGCGACTTTCAGGCCAGCACTGAATGGATGCCAGTCCATGTGCCGTTCATCGCGACCAAGTCCGTGCCGGATGGCAAGGGCGGTGTAGCCATCCATCTCGGGGGACAGGTGCAGACGATCGAGATCGCACGAGTGCAATTGCTGAATTACGGACCGGACTTTGATTTCGCTAAACTGCCGCATCCAGTTTTCACCTATGAGGGGCGCGCAGCAGACGCCCTCTGGCGCAAAGAGGCACTGGCCCGCATTGAGAAGCTGCGCAAAGGCACGCTGAATATTGAAGTCGTGGATGCATCCGGCAAGCCAGTGCGCGGTGCGGAAGTCCATGTCGTGCTGAAGCGTCATGCATTCGGATTTGGCTCCGCAGTCACGGCTAAGATGATGTGCGATCCTTCGGCAAACGGAGAAAAATATCGCGCCATCGTGGACGATTGCTTCAGTCGGGTCGTGCTGGAAAATGATCTGAAGCCCTTTGCTTGGGACATCTACAAAGGTGAAAATAAATACGGCGACTTTCGCAAACCCTGGCTCGATCAAGCGCTGGCATGGCTCGGGGATCACCACATTCCAGTGCGCGGCCACTATCTCTGCTGGGGGCCATTTGAACCATGGTCAGAGAAACTAAGGAGCAACCCACAGGCCATTCGTGAAACCGTGCTCGCCCATTTGCGAGAAAAATTACCCTTAGTGGGAAATGGCGTTTGCGAGTGGGATGCGCTGAACCATCCCGTAGGGTGGCAGAAGGCCATGTGCGTGGACACGGTGCTCGGTGACAACTTCTATACGGAAGTCTTCACTGAGGCACGCAAACTCACCAAGCTTCCGCTATGGATAAATGAAGACCAAGTCTTCCGTCCAGGCCGCCAGCAGGAGGAATATTTTCAGATCATAAAAAATATTATCGCGAGCGGTGGCAAGATCGACGGCATCGGCAACCAAGCGCATTTCCATTCCAGCTTCCTACCTTCCCCGGAGGAGATGCTGCGGAACTCCGACCGTTTCGCCGCGCTAGTGCCCGCGCTCCAGCTTACGGAGTTCGATGTAAATACGGAAGGCGACGAGCAACTCGCTGCGGACTTCACCCGCGATTTGCTCATTGCCTGTTTCAGTCATCCAGCCTACACGGGTTTTATCATGTGGGGCTTCTGGGAAGGTTCACACTGGAAGCCCGAGACAGCGCTCTGGAGAAAAGACTGGAGCGAGAAACCGAATGCCAAAGTCTGGCGCGAATGGGTCTGCGGAAAATGGAAGACCGATGCGACCCTTCAATCCGATGCCGCTGGCAAGGTCTCAGTGCCGGGTTTCTTCGGTCGCTACGAAGTCATCGTGAACCATGCAGGTAAGACCACCCGACAGGATATTCTATTGGAGAAAGGCAAAGACATTGTCACCAAGGTGATCTTGCAGTAAATCCCTGAAACAAATTTTATCATATGGACGACTTCACAGAAACAAGCAGCCAGTCATGGTTTGGACGCATCATCGCATCCATCAAAGGAATCGCCTTCGGCGGCCTCTTGATTGCAGGCGCGGTATTCCTTCTCTCATGGAATGAAAATCGCGCGGTGAAGACCGCTCGCAGCTTGAAGGAAGGTTCCGGTGCGGTGATTGATGTGGCGTCAGATGCAGTCAACGCAGCGAATGATAAGAAACTCGTTCACGTAACTGGCGAGGCGACGGCAAAAAATCCTTTGTCCGATCCCCTCTTCGCCGTCTCAGACATGGCCTTGCGGATTAAACGCAAAGTCGAGATGTATCAATGGAAGGAAGCGAAGCACTCCGAGACCAAGAAAAAACTCGGAGGCGGCACGGATACTGAAACGACCTATTCTTATGATAAGAAATGGGAGGGTGATCTTATCCATTCGTCCTCCTTCAAAAAGCCCGAAGGACACACTAACCCTGATAGTGTGATCGCGAAAAGCGATACCCTATATGCGCAGGATGCCACGCTGGGCGCATTCAAACTTCCGCTTTCACTGCTTGCGAAAATGCAGGGCGAAGTCGCACTGTCACTCGGCGACGCGCAACTGACGGCCCTTCCCGCGTCGATGAAGGATAAGGCTAAGCTCAGTGGTGGCACACTTTATTTTGGCAAAGACTCCGCTGCGCCCGAAATCGGCGATCAGCGCGTGACCTTCACGACATTGAAGCCAGGCACGTTCAGTGTAATCGCGCAGCAGACCCGCGACACCTTTGAACCATATCTGGCCAAGGCTGGCGGCGAAATCGAGCGAGTTGAATGCGGAACTGTAAGTGCCACCCTGATGTTTTTTCATGCTGAAACTGAAAACAAGAATCTGACATGGCTCCTGCGCCTAGCGGGATTTGTTCTCATGACCATCGGAATCAGTCTAATGATCAACCCTATTGTGGTGTTCGCAGACGTGATTCCGTTTCTCGGCAGTGTGCTCGGCGCGGGCGTTTTCATCGCTGCGGTCATGCTCGCATTCATCGGCTCATTGCTAACGATTGCCGTAGCCTGGTTCGCAGTAAGGCCAGTGCTCAGTTTGATCTTGATCGCAGCAGCGGTAGCGCTGTTTGTGTTTGGCCGCCGCATCGGCGGCAAACGCATCGAAGCCGCGAAAGCGGCGTGATTAGCATAAAAACGAGACGAAATATTGAGCGGACGCAGGCTCTAGCCCAAGGATCGGCGCGTATCTTACAGCCGTCAAAATCCTACCGTGCAGCGGGAAAAATCGAAGCTGTGTTGCGTAGCCACGTGAGGAACATGATTTAGTGCCGCTATCGCGGTCGGATGTGGCGGCGGTAAGAAACGCGCCGCACCTTGAACTGATGCGAACCGCTCGCCAACGACTTTTTAAAGACGTTTGATTGGTCAGTTGGCCACAATGGCAAATTTCCGCACCAAGGGAAGGCACTTTGTATTTAATCAAATCTGCATCCACCACATCCGGCACCGAGACGCGGTAGTTGACCGCGAGATGAAAATGACCCGCGGGCATGACGGTTCTCTGGTATAGGTTGCCATAAACGTCGGTAAACTCAATCACGGGCACCTGCGGGTGAAAATGCTTTTCAAACCGGCGTAGTAACCGCAAGGGTGCGTATTCGAGCGCTGCCTATCTTTTCCCGGCGCGCAGGAAAGCGAGGAGGAGCCAGCCGACAATGAGGAGGATGCCCCCGACGGGCACCACGGCACCCATCCATTTCAGGCCAGTGATGGCGAGCAGATAGAGAGAGCCGCTGAAGATGTTGATGCCAATCACGAAGCACCAGCTCGCTCCGCGCGCCTGATGCTTCTCCGGGCACCCGAAAGCAAGGACGAGGAGCACGATGGCGTGAGCAAGGTGGTAGAAGATGCCTGTCTTCCAGATATCGAGACGGTAGGCGGCTTCGGCGGGGTCAAGGGTGGCCTTCCAGTGAGAATCGAGGCCGTGGGCTCCGAAAGCACCCAGCGCGACGGCGGATAGACCCAGAATGACGGCGACGCGCAACTTGGCGGGGGAAAATGTCATGGGTGCAGAGTAGGCGGGACTTGCGCGGAGGCAAGGCCGTCAACGACCGGAATACATGGGGACTGGAACGAATGGAACTTACGCCCACAGCGGGGAGTGTGAGAAATGCGGGCTAGATCAGCAACGGCAAGTATGACTAAAGAAAGACCAAAACGCCTTTCCCTATGCATTTTGTTCTTACAAAGAGACAGGCAAGCCACGTTCCGGTGATATGGAGAAGTGGCACAGGCTTGCAGCCTGTGTGTCGAACAGGCATGGCGAAGCCTGTCTGTTCTCATTCATCCCAGGCGCAGCGAAATCGGGGTAAGTTCTGCACCGGGCAGAATGCCCGAGCTACACACAGACCGGAGGTGCTGTGCCACGCCTGAAGTCCGGCAGCAGGCAAAACGCAAGCGTCCCGAGAATGATTTCCCACTTTCCCACAACTCTTTCGGGGACAAATGCTCACGAAAAAGCGTGAACCAAGAACTGACAGTGCAATGCTTCATACCACGGAAAACAGATCGCATGGGGACTGGCGCTTTGTGCACTTAATTCAATAATCATTGACTGGCCCCATTTTACCCGGCGAAGGGGGACAATAACGGAGGTGGTGTGCCGTCTGCACGGCGGTAGATTGTGAAATCCGAATCTAATGTGAAGATGTGCGCTTCGGGATGATCCTCCGAGTGTCTGACCAGAGTCGCATCGGCGAAGGACATGGGCACGTTTGAGTAATGCTCCATCAGAGCGAGGGCGGGCGCGAGATCGCCATTGGCAAGGCGAAGGATTTTCAGCAGACCTTGATCTGCCCAATGATGAAGCTGGCGAAGGGCAGGTGGAAGATGCTTGAGCAAGAAGCAGGCTTCTGTGATGACAGGCTCACAGGTCAACAGCGGCACCTGCACCTGCCGCATCTGTGTTATGGCCCAAGAATGCCATTGTTCCCGCTTGTCCAGCATGGCCACGAGCGGTCCTGCATCCAGCAGGACTACCTGCGCCATTGGCCGAAGCCCTCCATGTGTTTTGGATTCGTAGCCAGATCATTCACGCCGCTGTCCACGCAGCCGAAGCCATCTTTCATGAGATCATATGCGCTGGCGAGACTTTCTTCGCCGTGTTCGGCTGATCCGATGAGCGTGCGTTCGAGAGTTTCCCGGGCCAGTTCGGCGGGCGGCACGTTGCGCATTTTGCTAGCCGCCAAAAGTCGGGCGAAGAGCGTGTCGCTGAGTTCCAAGGTGAGCGTGCTCATGGCCGAAGTATGCCATGACATGGGCAAAGAGCAAGGAACTGGAAAGTTGCTGAAATGCCTGGTTCCAATAGCCTGAGCTTCACGGTGCGATATGGGGGTGCAGATGCTTGCGCAGCGGAGCCGGAGCACCCTGATCAAAGAGAATCCGCATGATCAGGCGGGGGTAAGCAAACTCGACTCCGCATGTTTCAGCACCGCCTGGAGTGGCACAGGCTTGCAGCCTGTGTGTCGAACAGGCATGGCGAAGCCTGCCTGTTCTCATTCATCCCGTGCGCAGCGCAGGCAGGGGAAGTTCGGCACCGGGCAGAATGCCCGATGCTACACACAGACCGGAGGTGCTGTGCCACACCGGAAGTTCGGCAGCAGGCAAATCGCATGCACCCCGAGGATGATTTCCCACAACTCTTACGGGGACAAATGCGCACGAAAAAGCGTGAACCCAGGAACTTTCAATGCAAAGTTCAAAATCACGGAAAACAGAGCGCATAGGGACAGGAACGAATGGCACTCAAGAATCATTGACACACCGCTTACACAGACCCATTTCAGCTCTTGCCACAAACCTGTTTTCGAAAACTCAAGAACCATTGCCAGACCGTGTTCCACTGATGAATACTCCTTTTAACAAAGAAAAAATCGAGCCTACAGAACAGAAGAATGCCGAAGATTTCTTCTTCTTCGGCAACATGT
>JBBRNC010000057.1:0-20809 GCA_038230495.1 Verrucomicrobiales bacterium | reverse complement strand
GGATCTTCGCCCGTTACTGCCGGAATATATTTTGTGAGCTTCATCATGCTCGGCACCATGATCATGTTGAACCTCTTCATCGGTGTCATCACGAGCAGCATGGCTGAAATGCATGCGGAAATCGACAAGGTAAAAGAGGAGAGCAATCCCAACCCCGCACTCCATGACTTGGCAGTTATCGAGCAGCAACTTCACAAGCTCCGCCAAACAATCCAAGCCTCGCAGCATACACAACGTGAGGCTACATAGTCTGATGGACCCGTTTAGGCACAAGGCTGAAGTTTCACAAGTCATTCTAAATCAGCATATTAAATTATAGCACGATCAATTTTTGGTAATTTCCCACTTGTCATATCGGGAATGGGGGTTAAGATGCTCGCCCTCATGAATCCGACTGAAATTATAGATCTCAACAACGCCGTCCGGGGCTTGTCCCCGCTGGAACTGACTCGCTGGGCGATTGAACGTGGAGCTGGTCGCGCGGTGGTGACGACGAATTTCCGGCCTTACGAATCAGTGATTTTGCACATGGCGGCGCAGGCCAAAGCGGATACTCCCGTGCTCTGGGTTGATCACGGAACCAACCTTCCCGAGACTTATCAGTTTGCGGAAAAATGCCGCGCCCAACTCAGTCTGAACATCCTTGCTTTCGTGCCAAAAATGACGGCCGCCCATTGGCTCGCCCTCAATGGTGGCAATGTGCCGATGCCGGATGAAGTCGAGCGCGTGGAAAGTTTCAGCCGCATCATGAAGCTGGAGCCATTCGAGCGCGGAATGCGCGAACTCGCGCCAGCCGTTTGGATAACCGCCTTGCGCAAGGAGCAGAACCCGCAACGCGCCGCATCATTGCAGCCGGTGATGTGGGACGAGAAATTCCAATGCCTCAAGGTCAACCCCATCCTCGATTGGACGCCGGTCGAAATGGACGCCTATCTCGCCGAGTTCCAACTGCCTAATGAACGCACCTACTACGATCCCGCTAAGGGCGATGAAAAGCATGAATGCGGACTCCATGCAAAGCTCGTGACTGACAAAAGCTGAATCAAAATGTCTGACATCACTCATCTCCAATTCCTCGAAAGCGAAGCGATCTACATCCTTCGTGAAACAGCAGCGCAGTTCACCAAACCAGCGCTGCTTTTCTCAGGCGGCAAAGACTCCATCATCATGGCTTGGATGGCACGAAAGGCCTTTCACCCGGCACGCCTCCCCTTCCCGCTGCTGCATGTGGACACTGGGCACAATTTCCCGGAGGCGATGGAATATCGCGACTGGTTCGTGAAGGAAATCAAAGCCGATCTCGTGGTCGGTTCCGTGCAGAAGAGCATTGATGACGGTCGCGTGCAGGAAGAGAAAGGTCACAATGCGAGCCGCAACAAACTCCAGACCGTCACACTGCTCGACACTATTGAAGAGAACCAGTTTGACGCCTGTCTCGGCGGTGGTCGGCGTGACGAAGAAAAGGCCCGCGCGAAAGAGCGCTTCTTTTCGCATCGCGATGAGTTCGGTCAATGGGATCCAAAGAACCAGCGGCCCGAACTCTGGAACATTTTTAATGGCAGAAAACATTTCGGCGAGCACTTCCGCGTGTTCCCCTTAAGCAACTGGACAGAGATGGATGTCTGGCAATACATCCGTCAGGAAAACATCCCGCTGCCCAGTCTTTATTTTACTCATCAACGCAAAATCATCGAGCGCCACGGCCAGCTTCTCGACGCTGAAACTGGCATCATCCCGCTCCTTGATGAAGAGAAGTCCAAGGTCAAAGAAATGACCGTCCGCTTCCGCACAGTCGGCGACGCCACTTGCACTGGTGCCGTGCTTTCAAACGCGAAGACGCTCGATGATGTAATCGCCGAGGTCGCTGCCGCGCGCCAGACCGAACGCGGCACCCGCGCCGATGACAAGCGCAGCGAGACCGCGATGGAAGATCGCAAAAAAGAAGGGTATTTCTAAGCTCCAAAATTGTGCTAAACTTGAACATGACTGCCACCGTTCCCATCCGCCAAGGCACCCTGACTCTGCCCGTTGAAATGTGCCGAACCGTGGGCCTCACGGGTGAAGGGCAGGTTGTCATTGAGGAAACCGCAGCGGGACTTCTGCTCAAGCCGAAAGATGTTCGCACCGAACGTATCTATACAGACGAGGAAATTGCGGAATTCGAGCAGGTCAACAATAACCTAGGCCCTGATTCTGCCGAAGTGCTGGCTCAACTGCGTTCGCTCGCGGTAAAACGGAATTGAAATCCATGAGAGTATTCTTGGATGCCAACATACTTTTTTCCGCGTCGAGTTTTCAGAGCCGGGTCGGCCAGTTTGTTAAATCGTTGATGGAAGCCTTTGATTGTGTCTCCAGTTCCTACGTGGTTGAAGAGGCGAAGCGTAACGTGGCGAGGAAATTTCCAGATCGTGTCCTGAATTTGGAATTGCTCATCGGTCGGCTCGAGCTTTGCGATGACCTTGCCAGCTTGGACGACATCCGGCTTCGGGAAAAGGACATGCCCGTTCTTGCTGGAGCTATAGCAGCGAACGCAACTCACTTGCTGACAGGGGACATGAGAGACTTTGGACCGTTCCTCGGCACCCATGTGCAGGGAGTCAAGATTGTTACAGTCTCAATGCTCTCATCTGAAATTCTGAATAAGCCCTCGTAAAATACAAGCCGTTTTCCCATTATGAGACCAGCAGTTAATTCCTTTATGATCACCCGCACCAATGACAAGCGTAGCGAGACAGCCATGGAAGTTCGGAAGAAGGATATTTTTGAATAGTTTTAAAGCATATGACAACCACCTCCGAGTTTATTAAATGGATACCCCTCGTTTTGGACGCCCTACGCGATCTTGGCGGCACGGCGACGCCTAGGGAAGTTTGCGAGCGAGTAGCCACTCTTGGAAATGTGTCCGAAGCTGTGCGGTTTGCAAAATACCCGAAAACCGGAAATCTCAAGTTTTCCAACCAAGTGGCATTTGCCAGACAATACCTTTATTGGGAGGAACTGATCACATCTCCAAAGACGGGAATTTGGTCTCTCTCTCCAGAAGGGCAAGCCGCTCACTTCACTCCTGAACAAGCACAAGAATTGGTCCGAAAGTGGGTTATAATTTGGACAAAAAGGAAGCAGGCCGACGTGCCGCAGCAAGCTACTGAAGACAATGTCGAGGATGAAATTGAAGCTGAACAACTCAAGACACGCTCATACAAGAATGAAATCTTGGCGTATTTGCAACGACTTCAACCAGCAGAGTTTGAACGGTTCTGTGCAGACCTCTTGCGCCACCTGGGTATGGTGCGCGTTGTGGTATTAGGTGGTGCAGGCGACAAAGGAATAGACGGCATGGGCTTCTTGCCATCAGGGCCTATTGTCACCACCAAGGTTGCCTTCCAATGTAAACGGTATAGCCACGCGGTTCAGCCAAAAGACGTGCGAGAATTTCGTGGCGCAATTGGCCATAAAGCGGAAAAGGGCATCTTTTTCACAACAGACTTCTTCACTGCCGCAGCACAAGAGGCCGCAGGCGAGGACATGGGCAAACCCATCGAACTTATTGACGGTGATCGCTTAGTCGAGTTACTCGAACAAAACCAATTTGGCCTCCAAGAGACCAAAACATTCGAGATTAATTGGGCGATGATGGACGGCTACAAACTCGAGTCGAAATCAAACAAAAACCCTTCAGCAAAAAAATAGACCCTCGAAATGGACCAAGTCGTTAATCCCACAGAATCCTCCCTCCTCCGCTTCACCACGGCTGGCTCCGTCGATGACGGCAAGAGCACGCTCATTGGGCGTTTGCTTTACGATTCAAAATCCATTTTCGAGGATCAGCTTCTCGCGGTCGAAGAATCATCGAAGCGTCGCGGTGACGAACACGTCAATCTCGCGCTGCTGACCGATGGCTTGCGGGCCGAGCGCGAACAGGGCATCACGATTGATGTGGCCTATCGTTACTTCGCCACGCCTAAAAGAAAATTCATTATCGCCGACACGCCGGGGCACATTCAATACACACGCAACATGGTCACGGGCGCATCCACTGCCGACCTCGCCATCGTGCTGGTGGATGCCCGGCACGGCGTGCTGGAGCAGACCCGGCGTCATGCTTTTATCGCATCGCTGCTGCGCATCCAGCACATCGTTCTGGCGGTGAACAAAATGGACATGATGCATTACAGCGAAGACGTGTTTAGCAAGATCGTTGCCGACTTCACCGAACTGGCGAAGAAGTTGCACAATCCCGTGCAGTTCACGCCCATCCCGCTCAGTGCGCTCAACGGCGACAACGTCGTCACTAAGTCGCCGCACATGCTGTGGTATAAGGGGCCGGCCTTGCTGGAGCATCTGGAAACGGTGCAGGTCAGCGCTGGTGAATCTGATACGGCAGCGCGTTATCCCGTGCAGTGGGTCATTCGCCCGCAGTCGGAAGACTACCATGACTTCCGTGGATTCGCGGGTCGCGTCGCTAGCGGATCATTCAAGGTCGGTGATGAGGTCATCGCTTATCCAGCCGGTATGAAGAGCCGCATCACGCACATCCACACGGCAGCAGGTCCGCAGCGCGAGACGCTACCGACCTTGAGCTATGCCATCACACTGGCGGATGAGATTGACATCAGTCGCGGTGATTTGATCGCCAAGCCCGAGCAGCCTCCGCAATGCGGCCAGATCATTGACGCCATGATCTGCTGGTTCACGGACAAGAAACTCAAGCCGCGTGCGCGGTTCCATCTTCGTCACATGACTAACGATGTCCGCGCCAGCGTGACCGACTTGCTTTATCGCGTGGACGTCACCACGTTCGAGCGGAGCCAGGAGCAGAGCGAGTTTGGTTTGAATGACATCGGCTGCATTCGTTTGCGCACAGCCACGCCATTGCATTTCGATCCCTATTCACAGAACCGCATCACTGGAAGTTTTGTGCTGGTGGACGAGCAGACGAACAACACCGTCGCCGCCGGAATGATCCTGGGCGCTGTCGGGGACGAGAATACCATCAGCGTCGATCAGGAAGTCGCCATCTGATCGCTCTTTCACTGCGAACTGGACAGCGGCCCCATTCGCCCCTTAAACTGTCGCAAACCAAAACGCCGCATGACCGAACTTCTCGTTTACGCCCCCGGCCTCCGCACAGAGGACAAGCTGATGCTCCTCAGCCACCAGATGGACATGCTGGCCGCACGCTACAAAGTGGATGCGCCGCACGAGATGGTTTATTTTGAAATCGACGATCCGAAAAGAATCACGCTCCAGCAGATCAACGACATCTTCGAGCACATCGGCCTCAAGCCCCGCTTTGTCGGCCAGCTTCCCGAAGCTATGAAGCAGGGCAATGTCACGGACAAGCTGGGGGAATAGAGTTTATTGAGACTGAATTCGTTCTTAGTATCCTGCTTTAAAAATCGCATAACACTCCCACCATGAAAATCATCACCCTTATCGCCCGTCTTCTTCTCGGACTCGTCTTCGTCGTTTTCAGCATCAATGGACTGATGATGCTCTACACCGGAAAAGGATTCATCCCCATGCCTCCGCAGCCTGATGGTCTAGCAAAGGATTTCTCCGGTATCTTGTTTAAGACAGGTTATCTTAAGGTGGTCAAATATATCGAACTGATCGGCGGCTTGCTCGTGCTCAGCGGACGTTATTTAAATCTCGGCATCTTCCTGCTGGGACCGATCGTGGTGAATATCTTTCTCTTTCATCTGCTCATGGCTCCGTCCGGTCTGCCGATGGGCGCGGCCCTGTTGGGGCTGACGCTCTTTCTCGCACTCTCTGACCACAAGTCATGGAAAGCAGTGTTGGGCTGAGCCTACAAAGTCTCGCTTGCCTTCGCGTCGAATCGGCGGTTGAGATTGGCCCACCAACTCTATTGCCATGCCCCCAGATCCCGGATTTCTCCAGCCTTATCTCGAGCCACTCGTCGGCGCATGGCTATACGTAAATTCGTGGGTTTGGACGCTCGTTGGTTTTATGGGTGGTGGATTATTTAGCGCACGCTTTCTCATCCAATGGCTTAGCACGGAAAAAAATAAAAGGCTCACCGTGCCGCCTGCGTTCTGGCACTGCTCATTCTGGGGCAGCGTGATCAACACCATCTATCTAGTGCATGTGGACAAGGCTCCGCTCATTTTGATGAATGCGTTCCTACCCTTCCTCTACCTGCGCAATCTCATTTACCTCGGGCGCGCATCCCAGAAGACTTTGCAGGGCTGACCTTTTCGGGGGCGGATGGTTTTTCGAGGGTCGCGATTTTTTCGCGCGTCTCCTTTGTCATAACATCATCAGCGCCCATCGTTTGTTCAAGAATGACCAGCGCATCGGCGTAGGAGGCTCTTGCGAGATTCGGCTGCTTCAGAGCCAGCCGACAATCAGCCAAATTTTTCAACGACTGACCGGTCAGGATGTGGACTCGAGGAAAGTATTGGCGGCAGATGTCCAATGCCTCCTGAGCCTGATTAAGCGCGGCATCGGGAAGTTTTCTTATCAGCGAGATTTCCGTCTGCACTAGTAGCACTTCTACCAGGTGCGAACTCTGAGTAGTCTTTTCCTTTGTGACCGCAGCCCGAGCTGTTTTCAAGAGAGCTTCAGCTTCATCCGGCTCACCGTTTCGCACGAGCACTGCAGCGCTCTTGGTAGCGTCATTTATACTACGCGCACTCTGCGCCATCTCATATTTCAAGATCGCGGCCCGGGCTGATTTCAGGAGAGCCTCCGCTTCATCCAGCGCACCAGTTTGCACCAGCAGGGCAGCGAGTTTGACCTCGTAGTCGGAAATATTTAGGCTGTTTTCAGGTTCTGAATTTTTTGCGATCTCCAGTGCGCGGATCGCTAAGGGGCGGCCCAGCCCCGGTTGTTTTTGTCTCATGCAAACGGAGGCCAGTTGGGACAATGCGCGCGACTGGAGCACGGGATTGTCGCCAGCTTTCTCGGCCAGTGATGAAGTGCGCGCCACAGTCATCGCCGCATCCACTTCCTTTTTTGCCACGAATTGCGCTTCTGCCAGAAGAGCGGAAAACTGGAGCGCATCGTCACTGCGCTGGTTGCGTTCTGCATCATAAAGCGCAGTGGTGAAAACCTGAATGGCCTCGTCATAGCGCCCCATAGACAGCAGCGAAAGCCCCAACTTCTCGGCAATGCCCAAGGCCGTCGAGCCCTGCTGCGCGGCCCAGAGCTTCTTTTTTTCCGCATCGAAACGGGAGCGTTTCCAGATGTAATCGAACTGCTTGATCGCATCCTCCGAACGGCCCGCCGCGCGATAAGCCTCGCCAAGTTCAGCGCGTCGCTCAATAATTTGCGCGTCCTCTTCCTTAAAGGCCTTCAAGGCCACGTTGAGCGATTTCTCATAGAGATCGACCGCCATTTTATAATCTCCAGCTTGAAACGCTGCCGTCGCGTCATCGCGGAATGATTGGGCACAAAGCGGACTGACGCTGGCGAGCAATGCCAGCAGCCAAGAGAAAATAGTCCATCGTATTGCGCAATTCACCCGTCTTGCATGTCCTGTTTTCCGCCAAGTCGCAAGACAAACTTCATTTCCGAATCTAAGTTGAATTGCGCAACCTGCAGGCTTTCACTGGCGTTTCTTCTTCATGCCCCGCCGCAGAATCAGCGCCCGCGCTTTCATCTTCGCATTGATGATGGCCGCCCCATTGTGTGGGGCCGACATCAAAGACTTCGCCGCGTCGCCGCATCAATATTGGCAGCGTCCGCCGCAAGATCGCTTCTCAAAGCTCTATACAAAAATCCAAGACGGCTCCGTGAAGCTAGACAACACCAGTGCGAATGCTTATCTCGCCAGTCTTCTTCGTGCTTTGGAAATTTCTACTAGCTCGCAGTTGCTTGTCTTCTCAGTGACCAGTTTGCAGAGCAGTCTCATCTCGCCCTCGAATCCGCGCGCAATCTATTTCAATGAAGACACTTATGTCGGCTATGTGCCCGGCGGGCGCATCGAGATCGCTTCCTTCGATCCCGAACTCGGCGGCATCTTTTATATTTTCGATGTGCCGCGCAATGATCAAGCTCCCGTCGCCGATCGTTCGCAGCGTTGCTTCAATTGCCACGCAGGTTCCTTCTCGCATCGCGTTCCCGGCTTGTTCGTCGAGTCCGTCATCCCCGGCGACAACGGCGGCCCACTGGATGCCTATCGCCGCGATGTGAGCGGTCACGGCGTTCCGTTTGCCGAGCGCCTCGGCGGCTGGCATGTCACTGGCGCGCCGCAGTCCATGCCGCATCATGGCAACACCTTAGGCAATTATTTCCAAGGCCAACTGACCACGCGCCCCAATCCACCGGGCACACTTTTTGAGTGGAAAAATTATCTCGCGCCGACCAGCGATATTTTGCCGCATCTTTTGCACGAGCATCAAGTCGGATTCACCAATCGAGTCATCGAAGCCGTCTATCAGACCCGCGCCCGGCTTGCAGCATCACAAAATAAACTCACGCCCGCCGATGTGGCTGCGCTCAATGAACTCGCCACTGGTCTCGCGCGTTATGTGCTCTTTGCCGATGAAGCGCCGCTGCCCGCGCCCGTGCAAGGCGACGCGTCTTTCAAAGAAGCCTTTCTCCAATCGCGCAAAATCACTTCGACCGGAACCTCCCTGCGCGAACTGGACCTGAGCACTCGGCTTTTTAAAAATCGCTGCAGCTACATGATCTACTCCAGCCTCTGGGATGGAATGCCCGCGCTCTTCCAGCAAAGCGTTTATGCAAAAATGTGGGACACCCTGCAGGATGATTCTCACGATCCTATTGCAGCTCACCTGCCCGTTTCGGAGCGCCGCAGCATCCGCCAGATCATCATGGAAACCAAGACCGGACTGCCGCGTTGGTGGAAGTGAACGAGCTTTTGTCTTTGCATCGTCGCCCGCATCATGTTTGATGGAAGGAATCCACTCAACTTATGGCAGAACCAGAACGTAGGCAGTTCAAACGTGTGCTCTTGAAACTCAGCGGCGAAGCGCTGCGTGAAATCGGCAGTCATGATAATATCTCTCCACCCATCGTGGAGAACATCGCCACCCAGATCAAGGCCGCGCACCAGAGCGGGCTGGAAGTCGCAGTCGTCGTGGGCGGCGGAAATTTCTGGCGCGGCGTCAGCGCCAGCAATCGCGGCATGGAGCGCGCCACTGCCGATTACATGGGCATGCTCGCCACCGTGATGAACTCTCTCGCCGTCCAGTCCATGCTGGAGGCCATGGACGTGCCCACTCGCGTGCAGAGCGCTATCGAAATGAAAAACGTCGCCGAGCCATTCATCCGCCGCGTGGCCATGCGCCACCTCGAACTCGGGCGCGTCGTCATCTTCGGCGGCGGCACGGGCAATCCCTTCTTCTCCACCGACACCACTGCCGCACTTCGCGCCAGTGAGATCAATGCCGACGTGGTCATGAAAGCAACCAAGGTGGACGGCATCTACGATAGCGATCCGCACAAGAACCCGAACGCCAAGCGCTACGAAACCGTCACCTATCAAGAGTGCCTCACCCGCCAGCTCAAGGTGATGGACGCCACCGCCTTCAGCCTCTGCCAGGAAAACAATATGCCCATCGTGGTGTTTTCCATGAACGAACCCAACAACATCCACCGCGCCCTAGTCGGCGATCCCATCGGCACCCTGGTCACCGCCTAAATGATTTCATTCATCATTTAAAATTTCTCATTCAACATTTCTCATTCCATGCCCCACAATAAAATCATCCAAGTCGCAACCGATGCGATGACCAAGGCCGTCGAGCACGCCATCCATGAATTCGCCGCCGTTCGCACTGGTAAAGCCAATCCCATGCTCGTCGAGAACATGGACATTCATGTGCAGAGCTACGGCAGCAACATGAAGCTCAAGCAGCTCGCCATGATCACCACGCCCGAGCCGCGCCTCATCCGCATCGAGCCATTCGATCCTGCGACCATCAGAGACATCGAACGCTCCATCAATGAATCACGGCTCGGCCTCAATCCATCTATTGAGGGCAAAGTCATCCGACTCCCCGTGCCAGAACTCTCCACCGAGCGCCGCACGCAGATGGTAAAAACGATCAAGAGCATGGCCGAGGAAGTTCGAGTCCGGGTCCGCTCCGCTCGTCGCGATGGGCTAGAAGGCTTGAAGAAATTGGAGAAAGACGGCCTGATCACCGAGGACGATCTCCGCCGCTCCGAGAAAGAAGTTCAAACCATCACCGACAAGAAAATCGCCGAGATCGACCAGCACGTGGTCTCGAAGGAAAAAGAAGTGATGACGGTGTAACGTAGCGCATCCCGCCTGCGTGAATTTATGTATTTGGCCACCGATTATCTCAATTTAGATCACACCATTCACGGTGCGATCTTCCAAAGTGGCGAACCTGCTTGGACAGCCCTGTCACGCATCGCCGACTATCTGAAGACAAATCTCAAGCCCGCCATTCTCGGCGAGGTGCATCCAAAGGCGGAGATTGGCGAGAACGTGTTCATCGGCGAAGGCGCCGTCGTCGAACCGGGCGCGTTCATCAAAGGCCCAGCATGGATCGGGAAAAATTGCGTCGTGCGAAGTGGTTGCTATATCCGGGAAAATGTCATCACCGGCGACGATTGCGTCTTAGGCAATTCCTGCGAATTCAAAAACTGTATCCTGTTCGATGAATGCGAAGTGCCGCACTTCAGCTACGTCGGCGACGCCATCCTCGGTCACAAAGCGCACCTCGGCGCGGGCGTGATCTTGTCAAACGTGCGGCTCGACCGCAATGAAGTCATCGTGAAGCACGGTGCGGAACGCATCGCCACCGGCCTGAAAAAATTCAGCGCTATCATCGGCGACCATGCCGAGATCGGCTGCAACAGCGTCATCAGCCCCGGTAGCCTCATTGGCCGCCGCAGCATCATCCATCCCCTCGCCAGCTTCACCGGCGTTTTGCCGGAAGGCATGATCTGGAAAGTGCGGCATGATGGCGAGGCTGTGGCGCGGGAGCACCAATAATGTAATATCAGGTGCTGCATCAAGCCACGGGCTTGTTTAATCAATCATTGTCACGCAGATTGCTTTGTTCGCATCAAGCCAGAGGCTTGGGAGAAATTAGCCGGTGGTGCAGCGAGGCACGAGCGGAACCACCGGTTACTTGGGGTCTATGAGGTTGCGCTCCGGCAGGAGCGCGAGAATGATGGCGAATGCCCTCGAAGCATCTATCCCTGCACTACCATTTGGTGTTCAGCACAAAGAACCGCGAGCCGTGGCTGTCCCCCGCACACCGGAGTCGCGTGCATGAATACATCGGCGGAATACTTCGTGGCATGAACGGTATCGCTCATGCGGTGGGCGGCACCGGTGATTCCGTTCGTTCCTCGCTGCATCACCCGCTAATTTCTTTACCTCTTTCAGGGAATCGGATTCAGAGCCCATCTCGGTTACATGAAAGGAGTCGCACCCTCTCCAAGCTCCATTGGGCGCGGGAATCTCTCTCGGAGCGGCAACTGGCTGATGTGGAGAACCTGATTGCGACTGGATGCGATATGGACTATCTGAAGGAATGGTCAGCAAGATTGAACCTGACAGATATGCTGACACGGGTTTCTCCGTGAAGGACAGTGCGCCGGAGATCAATGAGATGATCTTCCGCAGCATGATGCGCAAAAGCCCCGGTGAGCGACTGCTGATGGGACTGGACATGCTCGCCACATCACGGGAGCTGGTCTGGGCCACGATTCCAATTGAATTGTCCGCAGCAGATCGTCGCCGTGCTTTTTTTGAGCGTTTTTATGGCGAACCGTATCCGCTGTGAATTGAAACGCTGTGTTTTCCTAAGCCACCACCAGTCCCAGATTGCGCAGATGTGCGCGGTATTGCTTGGGCGACTCTTCGGTCACGCGGTGGAAGCTGCGGTTGAACTGCGAGAGTGACTGGAAGCCCACGTCGTAGAGGAGACCTCTCTCATCAAGTCCCGAACAAATCTTTTATCGGGGGATTTGAATGCACGATTCATGCGACGTGATATTCAAATCCGTCCGGTTTCACGGCGAGAATGGAGCAAGGTGCGTGTTGCAGAACCTTCTCCGCCGTCGTGCCCGTGATGAGCGTGCGCAAATCCGTTTTTCCGCGCGTGCCCAGAACGACCAGGCTCGCCTGTGTTTCCTGAATGTGTTCCATGATGGCATCGCGAATCCCCATCCGCTCCATGACGATGTTTCTTTTCTCCCTGACCGTGCTGTTGCGCAGCAGCGGCTCGAGGAAGGCATCCAGTTCCTTCTGCCAGGCGTCTATCGCTTTGGCCGTGTCCAGCGTCGGCAGGGGTGGCAAGTAGCCGCCGTAGTCCGCCGACAGCCTCAGCGTGGACTGATCCACAAACAGGCAGTCAAGCCGAGAGCCATCCTGCTCCGCAATCCGGCGCGCGAACTGAACTGCTTTCGCAGATGTCTCAGACAAATCCACACAAGCAATGACGTGCCGATGTGGGCCGGTGAAATCCTCTTTGACGATAAGCACTTCTGCCGGGGCCTTGCGCACACATTGCGCCGCGACGGCCCCCACCTGTCCGATGCCATGCTGCGATCCGCGCGAACCCATGACCAGTAAGTCCGCCTTATGTTTCTGACAGGACAACACCAGCGAGACAAATGGATTCCCGATGCGCACTTCAGAAGCGATCGGCATCGCGCCTGCACCTGACTGCGCGATGAAGTGTTCCAAGCTCTTGTGAACATGCGCGATCACTCCCGCAACATCGAGCTTCAGCGACTGGCCAATTGCATTGGCTAACTCCTGCTCCACGACATGCACGACGGTCAACGCTGATTCCTCGTAAGCCGCGAGACGCGCCGCCTCGCACAAGGCGTTGCGACTAGATGGCGAGAAATCAATCGCCACGACTATGCAGTGAAATTTTTTCATAGTTTATTCCTCCAACACTCAGTCTAACAGAAACGGAACGGATCACCACGCACGAATTGCTGTCCCTTGCGCAGCGCTTGAGCAGTTCGGGGCGTTTGCAATTGCCTCAATCCATGCGTTGTTAGCCAGTTCCGCCCCAAGCTTCATGTCTCAAATCCTGCTCATCCTCGGTCTCATCGTCTTCGCGATGGCGTGCCGCACGTTTCACAACCGCTGGCTCGCCAAGGCGGGATGGATCGCCGTCATGGTGGCCACCTATCTTGGTGGTTATTTCACCACCGGTAGCCACGCTTGGGGCTGGTTCGCCATTGCGCTCTGGTTTCTTTTCCCGTGGTTCGAAATCGCAGGTCGCGTGCGCCGCTTGCGCTTCCCCATGCGCAGCGAAGTGAAGCACCGCTTCCCGCCATCGCGCGAAGTGTTTCCCGACCTAGATGAAATCACCACCGAGGTCGAAGAAGCAGGGTTCGTTCAAGCGGATGACGCTGGATGGAAATGGGAGCAAACCGATCACTTTGTCCGTCTCTTCTATCATCCCGAAAAAAATCTTCAGGCCAGCATCAGCGTCGCGCAGCAGGAAGGTTTTGTCTTTTCCCACGCCAGCCTGACCACGCGCACCGTGGACAGCATGACCTTCATCAGCACGAACTATCCCTTCAGTTTCACCATGCGCCTCGCCCCACGCCAGCGCATGAACCGATGCACGGATGTGGAGACTTTTTCCGATATGCTGACATCGCATGAAGCATTTCTCATCAAGAACGGCGTGATTAGCGAGAACGTTTCGCCACAGGAACCGGAGTTGCTACACACCGCCATCCAGCGCGATCTCACCCAGCAGATTGATCACAATCTCATCACCGGCGTCATCGTTCGCGCCGACGACCTGCACTTCCGCTACTCATGGCGCGGCTGTTTTTATCTGTGGTTCCAAGTGGTGAAAGATATGATCCGCGCGTGAGCGTCTTAAAAGTTGGTGCGAGCGTGTGTCGCCAGACCACTCGCCAAAATTTGGACTCCCATGATATTACCCTTCGCCTTCACCAGTGCATCACCTGCACTGGGAATGATGGATATCGACGCTGGCATCTCAGTTCAAGGTATGGTATGAAATGACTCGATGAACCGGACCTTGAACCTCGAACTCCCTGCCGAACTGCTTTCGGCTGCGCATATGACTTTGGATGAAGTGCGGGTGGAGTTGGCAATCGCTTTGTTTCGGCTAGAAAGGCTATCAATTGGAAGAGCGGCGGAACTGGCGGGGATGCCTTTGGGAGATTTTCTCACCTTGCTGGCCAGCCGAAAAATGGGTCTTCATATGGATGTCGATGAAGCTTTGCGTGATGCGGCGACGCTGGCTGATTTACGCAACGCGTAATTCGCGGCAAGGATCAAGCTTGCGTGTTTAAAAAAGATGGAGCGCGAGTGTGTCGCCAGACCACTCGCCTAAAATTGGGTCTTCAACGTGCCACATTCCAGACGCACAATTGGCGAGTAGGCTTCGCCATACTCGCGCTCCTTCTCATTGAGCATTGATACTCTAACCTTGAACCCTCACCTTGACCGGCGCTTCGATGATCCCGAGTTCCGTTTCCTGTTTCAATCTTAGCTGACCGCACGCGGCGGCTATGTCGTGGCCTTTCTCGCGACGCAGCGTGGCGGAGACTCCGAATGAGGCGACTTCATCACAGAAGATTTCTTGTTGGCGTTCGGCGGGACGTTTCCATGGGAGACCTTCGACGGTGTTGTAGGGGATCAGATTGACCTTCGCATCCAGCATCTGCGCGGCGCGACCCAGCAAGCGCGCTTGTTCAAGAGTATCGTTCACGCCTTCAATCAGGATGAACTCAAAGGTCAGCTTTTGTTTCTTCCGTGACTGCCAGAAGTCCAGCGCGGCATAAAGTTCGTGCAGCGGCCACTTCTGGTTCACCGGCATGATCTGGTCGCGCACTTCATCGCTCGCGCCATGCAGCGAGATAGCGAGACGAATTTGCAAAGGGAACTCTGCGAGCTTGTAAATCTGCGGCGCTAGCCCGCTGGTGCTCACCGTGATGTGCCGCGCCCCGATACCGACGCCCCATTCGGCGTTCAGCACTTGGATGGCTTGCAACACATTGGGCAGATTCGCCAGCGGCTCACCCATGCCCATGAAGACCAAATTGTCCACTCGTGCGCCGCAATGCTTTTCCACCTGGATGATCTGCTCGACGATCTCACTGGCCGTGAGGTTTCGCGTGAGTCCTGCCAGCCCGCTCGCGCAGAATTTGCAATCGAACGCGCAACCGACTTGCGATGAAACACAGAGCGTGCGGCGGTCGGATCGCTCGCCATAAAGAGCAGGCGAGGCCGGGATGAGCACGGTCTCGATGAAGCGCCCGTCATACAGTTTGAAGAGATATTTTCTCGTGGTGTCTTCCGCGCCCTCCACTCGCGCCAGCGTCATGGTGCGCAACACAAAGCGCTCCGTCAGCGCGGTGCGCATGGCCTTGGACAAATTCGACATGGCCTCAAAACTCTCCGCGCGTTTCGGAAAGACCCATTCCAGAATCTGCTTTGCGCGGAACGCAGGTTCACCAATTGCCGAGACAAACTCTCCCATTTCTACGGGTGAAGTTGCAAGCAGGCAGGGCAGTGGTTCGGCGATCATCATCGCAGACTAGCCGTGAAATGGCCTTGCGGCAAAGGTTCCCGTCGCGCTTTGTTTCTTCATGGACTTATTGAGCTTCGCTTAATCGAAGGGCATCTAAAAAGAAGGAGCGCGAGTATGGCGAAGCCTACTCGCCCATGGCGCCTCTGGAATGTGGCAACATGCGAGACCAAATTTCAGGCGAGTGGTCTAGCGACACACTCGCGCTCCTTCTTAATGATTTCGTGGACTTATTCTGCGAGTCTCAATAATCGCGCCTTTGCACCTTCTCTGCTTTGGGGTAAGACTCACTCCAGACTTCGCCCATGCCAAATTCCACTCCAGCATCTCATGCCGCCGCTTCCAGTTGGATGGAGGGGCTTTCCAGCTTTCTCGCCGATGAGCAGGGCGTGGAGGCGATCTTGCTCAACCCCGATCAGCGCAAAGTTTCAGTCGCGACCTTGGGAGTGGTCAATTCCGACGCGCTCAAGGAACGGCTCGAAACTGTGTTGCGCGCACTGGACGCGCGTTTCGGTTCTGAAGGATTTCCCTCCAGCACATCAGGAACGCGCGAGGCATTTCAATTCCAAGTGCGAACGCTCCCGAGTCAGGATGTCTTGATCGAGAAGCCAAGCTGCCCCACCGCGCCGACCTTCTGGAAATGGCGCGAGTTCGCTTGGCCGGAGCCGGAGGAAATCGAAAAGCAGAGCCGCGAAGAATGGCAGATGCTCGCGATGCAAGCAGCGATCTGTGGCGTCGCATTGTTCGCCGGATGGTTCATCGAAGGTTACACCAATCTGTCTCCGACCATATGGATCAGTTGCTATGTCATCTCCATCGTCGCCGGCGGATGGGATGCGGCGAAGGACGCTTGGGAAAAAATTCGCGTGGGCCAGCTCGACATTCATTTTCTCATGCTCGCCGTGGCCGCAGGCGCGATGGCCATCGGCGCATGGAACGAGGGCGCATTGCTGCTGTTTCTTTTTTCCTTCAGCGGAGCTATGGAGCATTACGCGCTGCATCGCACGCATCGCGAGATCAACGCGCTCACCAAGGCCGCGCCGAAGATGGCCCGTGTCATTCTGCCCGATGGCCGCGTCGAGGAACGCGCCGTTGTCTCGCTCGTCGTGGGCGATATGTTGCAGGTTCGGCCTGATGAACTGTTCGCCGTGGACGGCTCCATTGAATCCGGCGAGACCGCAGCAGATGAATCCACGCTCACGGGTGAATCCGTGCCCGTGGAGAAGAGCAAAGGCTCCGAGGTTTTCAGCGGCACACTCAATCTCTGGGGCGCAGTCACCGTCCGAGTCGAGAAGCTCGCTTCTCAAAGTGCGCTGCAAAAAATCATCATGCTCATTCAGCACGCGCAGAATCTTCGCGCGCCCAGCCAGCGCTTCACGGACCGCTTCGGCACGCCCTACACCTGGCTCGTGCTGGCCCTGACCGCCGTGATGTTTTTTGTCTGGTGGCTCGGCTTTCACATCGCGCCCTTTCAAAATGTCGACGGGCACAAATCCGCGTTCTATATGGCGATGACGCTGCTGGTGGTGATGTCGCCTTGCGCGTTGGTGCTGTCGGTTCCATCTGCGATCCTCGCGGCCATCGCATGGGGCGCACGGCACGGCATTCTCTTTCGTGGCGGCGCGGCCATTGAGAAGCTCGCGGAAGTGGATGTCGTCTGCATGGACAAGACCGGCACATTGACCGAGGGCGAGATGCGCGTGAAAAGCATCGAGAGTTTCCCGCCGGGTCGCGAAGCAGATGTCACGCGCATTGCGATCACGATGGAGGCGAACTCGAACCATCCCATCGCGCGCGCCATCGTCGCTCATGGCAAGGCGCAGAATCTCGCGCTTGGTGTGCTTGATGGTTTTCAAAGTTTAACCGGTGCCGGATTGCGCGGCACAGTGGATGGTCAGCTAACCTATGTCGGACGCCGCGAGTTGATGGAGCAGGGCGAGTTCGCCGGTTGGGTCGGAAAGATTCCCGATGCGCCCCTCGGCTTCACGGAAGTGTGGGTGTTGCAAAGCAGCCTCGTGGGCCGCGTCTTGTTGCAGGACACTATTCGTCAAGGCAGCAAGGGCGTGCTGGAAAAACTCAAGGCCGAAGGCGTGCAGACCATCATGCTCACTGGCGACCGCCGGGCCGCTGCGGAACAGATAGGGAAAGACCTCGGTCTCACCGCCGTATTCGCCGGACTCAAGCCCGAGGACAAAGTCGCCACCATCAAGGAAATGACCGACCGCGGCCACAAGGTCGCGATGGTGGGCGATGGCGTGAACGACGCGCCCAGTCTCGCCGCCGCCTACGTCAGCGTCGCCATGGGCGCGCGCGGCAGCGATGCCGCACTGGAGCAAAGCGATGTCGTGCTGATGAAAGACAAGATCGAAAAACTTCTCACCGCTCGCGAACTCAGCCTCAAGGCCCGCGCCATCATCAAGCAAAACTTGTTCATCTCCCTCGGCGCCATCACCATCATGGCCGTGTCCGCACTCTTCGGCCTCGTGCCGCTCACCATCGGCGTCATCATGCATGAAGGCAGCACCGTGGTCGTTTGTTTGAATAGTTTGCGGTTGTTGTTTGGGAAGGACAAGTGATTCATCGCTCACAATCATGTCGCTCCGCTTACTCATCGCAGTTCTGACGGGAGCTCTTATATCTTGCGTATCCCTTTCTCTGGCTGCACCGCCGCAGGTCACGATGAATGTCCTAGGCTTCGGCGAAAAATCGCGCGGTGGCACTGGTGGTCGCACGATCTACGTCACGCGCCGCGATGACAATCCGCAGCATCCAGCCGAAGGCTCGCTGCGCTGGGCTTTACGCCAGAGCGGGCCGCGCATCGTGAAGTTCGCAGTCAGCGGCGACATCAAACTCAAAGAACGCATCATCATTCGCGAGCCTTATCTCACCCTTGATGGCAGCGACGCGCCACGCGATGGCGTGACTATTCGAGATGGCAGTCTGATGTTTCGCGACACGCACGACATCATCGTGCGTGAGGTGCGCATCCGGCTCGGCGATGACCCCGCCAGGCGACAGCGCCGCGAATACCACACGAAGCGCCCGCCGCATTCCGCCGGACTGGATTGTGTCTCGCTCGATGACTCACGGCGCATCGTGTTCGACCACTGCTCGCTCTCATGGAGTAGCGACGAAATCTTCGGCATCACCCGCTGTCGGGACGTGACCATCCAGTGGTGCCTCCTCAGCGAACCGCTCGCCAGCCCCCGCCTCCATCCATATGGCGACCGTCATGCGTTCCCGATCAACGCCAGCGCCAGCACCCTCAGCGTGCATCACTGTCTCATCGCTTCCGTGCAATCCCCAGACATGGAGTGAACACAAAAAAAGCGGCGGAGAAATCCGCCGCTTTTCTCAACTCACAATAAACTTTCAGAACCGAATCAGAACTTGATCGCGATCCCGGAGGACAGGATGAAATCGTTCTGCTTTGAGCCGATGGCCGGGTTGTTGTTATAAATATCGGTCACGCCGACACGGAAGGTGAGATTGGACGAGAAATCCATATCCATGAATGCAGCCGCGTTCACTGTGGAGTTGCTGAAATCATTCGCATCAGCGGTGTAGGTCAATGTCTGGCCAAACGAAAGATTTTCTGCCAGCTTCAAGCTGAACTTTTCTCCGAACTGAATAGCGAAATAGTCACTCTTGACGCCGCCGAGCTTTTTCCAGACGTAGGCCGGGCCGGCATCGACGCTGAGATTAGCCTTGTCCGTCTTCACAAGGTAAACTCCTGCCAGAGCGGCGGGCGAGACTTGATAGTCCACACCTGCAACCTGATCATAGAGGAATCCTAGGCCTGCCCCGACGTAGGTCCGTTCAGTGAGCAGTCGGTTGTATTGCACGCTTGTTCTGAAATTTTCCAGATTTTTGGTGTTATCGACTTCACCGTAGGCCCCGCCGAGATTAATGAAGATCTCGTCAGTGGTGCTGTGGTATGTGGAGGCGAAATCTCCGGTGAGAATTAGGGTTTGAGTGTTGCCGCGGTTCAGTCCGAAACCGAGGAACGCGGTGTTCGACCAGCCCATGGCGGGACCTGCGTCTTTTTTCTTGTCCGCCTTAAGAGTGCGTCGTCCTGCTGGCGCAGCCTCGGCGAAGCCGCCGAGTGAATATGAGATGGAGGCGAGAACCGCGAGGTCATTGGACTTAGTGCCAGCCGAAGGCGTGCTGTCGTAAACGTCGCGCACGGCAGCTTTGACCGCCCAGTGGTTACTGATAGCGAATGTGAGGCCAGCCTCGGCGGTTAGCACATAGTCACTGAAATCTTCTGCGCGTGGTTGATAGACGATGGACTGAACAAATTTGACCCGGGCATTAAGCTGATGCTCAAAGCGCTCAGCGAAGCGGATGGCGAAGTAATCATTCTTTACACCCACCTGTTCCCAAAGATAACCAGCACCGACTTCAAAGGCCAGCTTAGTCGTGTCATTCTTGATCAGATAGTAACCAAAGTTCGGGCCGACATCGACACGGTAGTCAACGTTCGAGAGCTCATCGTGCAGGAAATCGCTGAATAGGCCGAAGTAAACTCGATCACTGATGAGGTGATTGTAGTTCGCAGAGGCGCGGAAGGCATTGCTCGTGACGGCACCAGTGTTTTCGCCGTAAATATAACCCGCGTCGAGATAGATCTCGTCAGTCAGCGTGATGTAAGTGGCGAGGACATTTATGTTGAGTTGCAGATTGTCACTGTTGCCTCGCGCCATGTTCAAGCCGGCAGCAGCGGTGATTTCCCACGGGGAGTTCGCGGCCGTCGGGGTTGTCGTGATCGCCTTTCCGCTCGCAGCAGCAGCGGTTCCAGCGATCGACGGCGTGCCGCTTGATAGAATTACAACAAGGATGGCGAGAACTGGGAGGAGTCGGCCGATGGAGGAGTGCATTGTATAGTTAGTGTGAGGTTGGGAGGATGTGGAGAGACGAGATTTGACTTGGTGCGGGAATAACGGTCAAGGAAAGATTTCTGATGCTCATGGCGATGGGGATGATTCATCAGCGGTGGGATGCCGGATGGATGCCAGAGGCTCGATGAGGTTTGCGGGCAAGGGGCGCACGCGCTCATAAATCCCAGCACCAATCTCGGCGCTCGTGGCATAACCGCGTCGGAACATTTCAAATTTGGCATCAATATTGTCCACATGATGCAGCACGATAGCCTCCGGCGTCTTTGGCAAAACGGGGGAGCCGAAAGCATACTCTCCGTGATGCGATCCGATGAGATGCAACAAGTGCACGCGCACAAGTTCGCTGGCCGGATCGAGCGCAGCCCATTGCGCCGCGTCGGGCGAATCCATGAGCTGCCGCCAGAG
>JBBRNC010000056.1:0-21252 GCA_038230495.1 Verrucomicrobiales bacterium | reverse complement strand
ACTGCCCACGCGAAACCGCATCCTAGGCGAAGTGTCCGGTCGCGGGACCACGCAAATGTAGTGCAGAAAACGGAGGGCCAGCTCAGGGCCGCCCCTACGATGGCGCTAAAATTTGGCATCGGAACTGCGGAACTTGGGTTAATGTCGATCTCACTGTCAATCGCATGAAAGGATCTAGCATATTGACTTTGACGGCCGTGGGTTCAGAACCCAAATACACGCGCATTTTTCTTGATTCAGTTTTGGTTGAATATTTCGCATTCAAGAGGGAATTAATTGAACAAACCTTTGAAGCGAGCGCATTCAATGTGCCAGTCAATTTGGTTCTCACCAAGGAAAAAGAGATGGGCGCTGCCCTCCACGCATATAATAATTTCTTGAAGCAGCACGATGTCGCACTCTTGGAATCCGAGCACAGCAGGCTTGCGGGCGAGGTTTCATCTCTTCTGGCACAGTTAACATTGCTCAAGAGGCAAGATTCTAACCACCCCAAGCTCTCGCAGATCGCTAAAGAATTAGAGGTGACTGAAAATCAGTTTCGTGAAAACGCGGAACAATGTTCCAAGCTGCAGGAATTAAAAAGCATCAGCGAGACGTTGAAAATTCAATGTGATGTCTGGAAGCACCAACTCGACCGACTAGACACAAACTTATGATTTATTTTCTTATCGCCACCGACATAGTTAGCATAATGGAGCGCCCCAACGTTGCCATTGAGATTGAGCCGAACTGGCTTCTTCATCTGTCGCTTGCTGCGCTGGTCGGGGCTGTAATCGGTTTTCTATTGCGATGGCTGTTCAAGGTGTTGTCGCGTAAAGTCCCGTCGGCATGACGACTTTGGATTGTGAAATTTGAATACTGGCAGCGAAATCGGATGCCAATTGCTGTGCGCTGGCTATGCGTGAGGAAAGCATGAGCCAGCACACTTCTCTAGTTACAGAACCGAAACTCTCGTTCGACCCTGTGCGCGTCACCACGCCCGCTTACGTGGTGGACTTGTCGTTGCTGAAGAAGAATCTGGAATTGCTCGCGCGGGTGCAACGTGAATCGGGGTGCAAGGTGCTGCTGGCACTGAAGGGGTTTGCGATGTTCAGCACGTTTCCGTTGGTGCGGCAATATCTGAACGGATGCTGCGCGAGCGGATTGAACGAGGCATTGTTAGCGCATGGGGAGTTCGGCAAGGAGGTGCATGTATATTCACCAGCACTAAAGGATGAAGAGATGCAGCGCATCATTCCGATTGCGGATCATGTGTCGTTCAACTCTCTTCGGCAGTGGCAGCATCATCGGCCTGCTCTTGATGCGGCGCGCGAAATTGGGCGCTCGCCCAGCCCCGGACTGCGGATTAATCCCGAGGTCTCGACGGTGGAGGTCGCGATGTATGATCCTTGTTCGCCGGGATGTCGGCTAGGTGTGCGCGCAGTCGAACTGAAGAACGCGGATTTAAGCGGGATTGAGGGCTTGCATTTTCATGCGCTGTGCGAGCAGGGATCGGATGTGCTGGAGGGGGTCTTGAACGCGGTGGAGAAAAACTTTGCGCCATTCCTTGCGAAAGTGAAATGGGTGAACATGGGCGGCGGTCATCACATCACGAAGCCCGGCTACGACCTGGAAAGGCTGGTGCGTGTAGTAAAAAATTTCCGCGAGCGTCACGGTGTGGAAGTTTATCTGGAGCCGGGCGAGGCCATAGGGTTGAACACGGGCTATCTGGTGACGAGTGTGCTGGACATTGTGGGCGGCACGAATGAAATCGCCCTTGAAGGAAGTGGTCAAATGGCTACGGTTCAGTCTGATGAACAAAACCGTGTCTATTTTACCGGAGGCAACACGCTTGCAGATTCGCGCCGCGCAACGAAGGCACTTATCCAAAGCCTCGGAAGTGACGCAAGAATCCAAGCTTGCGCAAATGCGGCGGAACGGATCCACGCCGAGGCCGAATCCCTTCGGCGTTGGGCGCAAGAGCACGGCCGGTTGATTCGGCCTGAGGAATTAAGCGCCCTCATTGGCAGCAGCAGCCAGATCGAAGGTGGCAGTGAGCACGATGTGTTTCCTGTGGCAGATGGGCGCATTTTGAAAATGACTCTCCCGCCGAATTTCGGAGCACGGGGAGATGCAGCGACTTATCTGACCAATTTGCTCGCTTGTGACAGTTTACTCGGCATGGACTGGCGCTTTGAAGGGGTCGCTCAAACTTCTGAAGGAGTGCGCATCATCAGCAGCCAGGCATTTATCGTGGGCGAAGAGGCAGAAGAGAGTTTAATCGAAGCCCAACTGACGATGCTGGGCTTTGAAAAAAAACGGGAGCATACGTGGCGTCGTCACGATGATGTGACTCTGGCCGATGCGCGGCCCGCGAACATTCTGCGGGATGAATCGGGTCTGCTGCATTTCATTGATGTGCATGTTCTCGGTGTCAGCCTTGATGATTTGGATTTGGATGACGGCGAAGTAGGTGATGATGCTAAGCCAGTTCCCACGGCGATTCTGGACACCTCGGCGACTTGCCACATGCCGGATGTTTTGGAGATGCCCTATCGTCCGCACATCATCGGCAGCGGCAGGGCTGGGGAGTTGGCGCATACTTACAAGCTGGGCGGGACGAGCTGTCTGGCGGGTGATGTAATCGGGGAGTATTCCTTCGCGCAGCCTTTGGAGCTCGGGCAGAAGCTCGTGTTCACCGACATGGCGCACTACACGATGGTGAAGACCACTACATTTAATGGCGTGCCGCATCCTGACATTGACACTTATGATCCAGAGACGGACGAACTGCGCGTGGTGCGCAGGTTTGGTTATGAAGATTTTCGGAACAAGCTTTCCTGAGTGAGTGCCCTGAACGGATCGGAATTGACGCACGATGGAGCTCACGCTTAGTTCGCGTTCATGAAAAAGGTCATCACATTTGCAGCTTCTTTTTTGTTAGTCGTCATGCTTCACGCCGGTCCGCCGCCGACGGCAATGGTGACGAAAGCGGAGAGCGCATGGGACGGCTCGCTTTCACTCGACTCGGGCTGGAGCCAGGATCACTTTGAATGGTCACTGTCGGGTGATTTGAGCGGTCAGAATCCAAACATTCTCTCGGAACTAGATTGGAGGCATCTGAACATTGTTAAGATCGGTGCGCAGGGAGAGATCACTTTTCATAAAATATGGCATCTCGATCTCAGCGGCGGTTATGGCTGGATCGCCAGCGGAGGCAATCGCGATTCGGATTACTATTTTGACAATCATTCGGGCGAGTTCTCCCGCTCGGTGGCTGACACACGCGGGAGCAGGGTGGATGCGGATGCGATCATCGGGCGCGATTTTCAAATCAATTCTAAATTCACGCTCACGCCTCAAATCGGTTTCACTTATCACCGGCTGAATCTGAATGATCGCAATGGTGTGCAGGTGATCGACACAGAGTTACATGACGTGGGGCCATTCGCGGGATTGGATTCGGAATACAATGCATCTTGGTGGGGGCCGACTTTTGGGCTTCAGGCGAAGGTGCAGCTTGCAGAAAAGTGGCGGCTGCTTCTCGGCGCACGATTTGAACTACTGCGCTACAAGGCAAATGCGGACTGGAATCTACGCTCTGATTTTATCAACTTCCGCGACTCAGCGAGAGGCACTGGTTGGCTGCTCACGGCGGGCATAGAGTGGGATTTTGCGCAGCAGTGGACGCTGGCATTACTCGGCGACTACGGTTACCGGAAAACGGGATCGGGAACGGATGACACCTTGCTCAACGATCACTCGCACGACCTCACGCACTTCAATGGCGCGGTCTGGGAGTCGCTCGGCGTGCGGGTTATCGCCACTTACAAGTTTTGAATTTCTTGCAGGAAAACAACTTTGCGATCGGCAGACAAAATGGTGATGATGCGAGCATTAAAAATTCCAATCGCGCCATGAATCGGACATTTGGGGCAAAAAACTTCAACAAAACTGAAAAAAGGTCTTGCAAGACTTGCTGGGGTCATTATCCTCCGCCCCCACAATCTCGGCCCCACTTCGGTGGGGTGGTATAAAAGGCCCGCTTCGGCGGGTCTTGCTATCGGAAGCAGCCCCGGACAAGCAGCGCAACCCAAAAGGGTGACGTGTCTTTCCGTGTCGCAACTGAGCGAACGTGCAAATATTCAAGACCGTTATGCCCACCATCAATCAACTTGTTCGACATGGCCGCCAGACAAAGGCGTCCAAATCCAAGTCCCCAGCCCTCGCCATCTGCCCGCAGCGTCGCGGTGTCTGTCTTCAGGTGATGACCCGGACGCCGAAGAAACCGAACTCCGCGCTTCGTAAAGTGGCGAAGGTTCGCCTTACAAACGGCTTCGAGGTTATCGCTTACATCGGGGGCGAAGGTCACAATTTGCAGGAACACTCAATCGTCCTAGTGCGTGGCGGACGAGTAAAAGATTTGCCTGGTGTTCGCTACCACATTGTCCGTGGAACCTTGGACTGCCTTGGCGTCGATGCTCGTCGCCGTGGTCGTTCGAAGTATGGTGCGAAGCGTCCGAAAGCCGGTGCTGCGAAAGCCGCCGAGAAGAAATAATTTATAGCCTCACTGAATTCTAGCATTCAAGCATTATGGCCCGCAGAAAAAGAGTTTACGAAAAGCCCGTTCATAAAGATTCGCGTTACGACAGCGAACTTGTCGCTCATTTGATCAGCAAGATCATGATCAGCGGAAAGAAATCCTTGGCTGAGCGCATTGTCTATGCCGCGATTGATCTCCTCAACGAGAAAAGCGATGCCGTTGATCCTCTTGAATTGCTGAATCGCGCGGTCGAGAACGCTAAGCCGCGCGTCGAAGTCAAAGCCCGCCGAGTTGGTGGCGCAACCTATCAAGTGCCGCTCGAAGTGGCTCCTGGCCGTTCTGAAGCTCTCGCAATGCGCTGGCTCATCAATTACGCTCGCGGTCGCAAGGGAACTCCCATGCATCGCGCACTGGCCAATGAATTGAAGGATGCTTCCACTAATCAAGGTAACGCCGTCCGCAAGCGTGATGACGTTCACAAGCAGGCTCAGGCCAACCGCGCCTTTGCGCACTTCCGCTGGTAAAATTTTTCTAATCTAAAGTCCTCACCGCACTGTTACGTTCCATGGCTGGCAATCCAAATTCACCAAACCGCGAGTATCCGCTTGAGCGCACGCGCAATATCGGCATCTGCGCCCACATTGATGCGGGCAAGACGACGTTGACTGAGCGTATTCTGTTCTATACAGGCATGATCCACAAGATCGGTGAAGTGCATGATGGCGCAGCTACCACGGACTGGATGGAGCAGGAAAAAGAGCGCGGTATCACCATTACTTCTGCCGCTGTTACGACTCGCTGGAAACAGCTACCTGAAGAAGGAATCTTCAAGCTCAGCGAAGGTCAGGACATGCGCGTAAACATCATTGATACGCCTGGTCACGTGGATTTCACGGCTGAGGTGGAGCGTTCCCTGCGTGTGCTCGATGGTGCGATTTTCGTGCTTTGCGGCGTGGCTGGAGTGCAGCCGCAGTCGGAAACAGTTTACCGTCAGGCTGAGAAATACGGAGTGCCTCGCATTGCCTTCGTTAATAAGATGGACCGCACAGGCGCCAACTTTGCTCATGTCGTCACCGATATTCGCGCCAAACTCGGGGCCAATGCTTGGCCGATTCTGATTCCGATTGGTGCTGAAGATCATCTCAGTGGACAGATCGACGTTATCAACAAAAAGGCAGTCATCTTCAATGATGACGACAAATTCGGATCGACCTTCACGGTTCGTGAACTTGCAGGCAAGGAAGTTGATGAGGCAGACCATGCTTACACCGGCCTTGTTGAAGAACTTTGCAATGTGGATGACGAAATCGGAACGATGTTCCTCGAAGAGAAACCTATCTCGGTTCAGGATGTAAAAGCGGCCCTGCGTCGCGCAGTTATTCTTAACAAGATCATTCCAGTTGTCGGTGGCTCAGCCTTTAAGAACAAGGGTGTCCAGTATCTCATTGACTCGGTCATTGATTATCTTCCCGGACCTCTCGACATCCCTGCGGCCAAAGGGCAGGACCCTGATGACGGCAGCATTCTTATCGAGGCTCATCCTGATGATAATGCTAAGTTTGTCTCGCTGGCATTCAAACTTTGGAGCGACAAGTTCGTCGGTAAGCTGGTATTCTTCCGCGTCTATTCAGGCTGCGTGAAGAAAGGCGATGTGGTTTACAATCCGCGCACCCGCCGCACTGAGCGCGTAGGTCGACTTATTCAAATTCAGGCAAACCAGCATACGGATATCGATTGCTGTTATGCTGGCGATATCGCCGCCATGGTTGGCATTAAGAATGTCACCACGGGAGATACTCTTGCCGAGGAAGATTACGATATTCTTCTTGAGCCGCCTTCATTCCCAGAGCCTGTCATCTCCATGGCTGTCGAGCCGAAGGCCAAGGCTGATCAAGAAAAAATGGGCATTGCGCTCCAACGTCTTTCTGATGAAGACCCGACTTTTGTGGTTAAAACCGATGAGGAGACCGGTCAGGTCATCATCGCGGGCATGGGCGAGTTACATCTGGAAATTTTGCGCGACCGCATGTTGCGCGAATTCAAGGTGGACACTAATGCTGGTAAGCCACAGATCGCCTATCGCGAAACACTTACTCTGCCTGCTGATGGTGAGGGCAAGCTAGTCAAGCAGTCCGGCGGTCGCGGCCAATATGGTCACGTGATTCTGAAAGTAATGCCTGTCGAGCGCGGCAAGGGTTTCACTGTGGAAAACAAGGTTGTCGGCGGAACCATCCCCAAGGAATACATCAACTCTTGTAAGGCTGGCGTCAAAGAAGCCATGCTGAATGGAATCATCGCCGGCTACGAAGTTGTGGATATCCATGTTGACCTGATCGACGGATCCAGCCACGACGTTGATTCCAACGAAAACGCTTTTAAAATGGCGGCCATTTTTGCCGTCAAGGATGCCCTAAAAAAAGCCAAGTGCATCATGATGGAGCCAATTATGTCGGTGGAAGCAAACACCCCCGAACAATATCAAGGTGACATCATGGGAGATATCAACCGTCGCCGCGGAAAAATCACCTCAATTGACAGCCGCAACGGACTTAGCATCGTCAAGGCCGAGGTGCCTCTCTCAGAAATGTTCGGCTACAGCACAACCATCCGCACGCTTTCAAGTGGTCGCGCATCCTATTCGATGCAGCCCTCCCATTTCGAGCAAGTGCCGCAACAGATTGTTGATCAAATTGTAGAACAGCGCACCGGCAAGAAATAAACCTTTTTAACGCGGAAACCTATCACCATGCAAAACCAAAAAATTCGCATCCGACTTCGTGCTTTCGACTACCGAGTGCTGGACAAGTCCACGGCTGAAATCGTTGAGACCGCCAAGCGCACCGGAGCCAAGGTGGCCGGCCCCATTCCTTTGCCTACCCGCATCGAAAAATTTACCGTGAATCGTTCTCCGCACGTCGACAAGAAGTCCATGGATCAGTTTGAAATCCGGACTCACAAGAGGCTGCTGGACATCGTGGATCCAACTGCCCGCACGGTTGACGAACTCAAAAAACTGAACCTTCCGTCCGGTGTGGACATCACCATCCGCATCTAAACGCGACCCCAACAAGGAAATATCATGAGCTTAGGATTGATCGGCAAAAAAGTGGGCATGACCCGCATCTACATCAACGATGGCGAGGCCGTCCCTGTTACCGTCATTGAAGTGGCTGGTAATGAGGTGGTGCAGTTGAAGCGCAAAGAGACTGACGGCTACAGTGCCGTGCAACTCGGCTTCAAGGACAAGAAAGAATCTCGCGTAACCAAGCCCATGCTTGGACATTTCAAGAAGCACAATGTTACGCCAAAATATGTCCTCCGCGAATTCCGCTTGGAGGAGGATCAACTTCCTGAAGCTGGGGTTAAGTTTGGTGCCGAGCATTTTGAAAAGGGTTCATTCGTAGATGTCATTGGCACGACCAAAGGCAGAGGCTTTCAGGGGGTGGTCAAGCGTTACCGTTTCCGTGGTCAGCCCGCTTCCCACGGTTCCATGATGCACCGTCGCCCTGGTTCCATTGGTTGCCGGAGCACACCCGGATTAGTTTGGAAAAATCAGAAGATGCCTGGCCACATGGGTGATGTCCGTCGCACCACGCAGAATTTGGAAGTCATTCAAAGCCGCCCTGAAGACGGAGTGTTGCTGATCAAAGGCTGTATTCCTGGTGCCAACAATAGTTATGTCATCGTGAGGCCGGCAAAGAAAAAATCCGCCACGAAATCAAAGTAGCGCAACGAAATAAATTACTGAATCATGGCCGCAAAAACACTAACTCTTGAGGGCGCGAAAGACGCCAACCTCAATCTCACCGAAGGAGATAAGGGGCAACACGCGCTCTATCTTGCCATCGTTGCCTATCAGGCAAACCGACGCAGCGGAACCGCCTGCACCAAGTCACGCGCCGAAGTTTCGGGCAGCGGAAAAAAACCTTGGAATCAAAAAGGAACCGGACGCGCTCGTATTGGCAGCATCCGCGCCCCTCATTGGCGTGGCGGTGGTATCGTCTTCGGACCCAAGCCTAGGGATTACTCCAAAAAGACCCCGATCAAAGTTAAGCACCTTGCCTTCAGGGCGGCTATTACGGCCCGAGTCAATGACGGAGACATCCTTGTCATCCCATCCTTTGAAGTTGCCGATGGTAAAACAAAAACGTTTATCAAGTCACTAGGCGCACTTACCGAGGCATTTAAAGTGCTCCTCGTTGCCGATCACTTTGATGATCTTACTCAACGTTCCGCAGGCAATGTGCTAGGCGTAGCGCTGATGCTCGCGAAAGACGTAAACGGAGAAAACCTCCTCAATTACGAAAAGATCATAGTCATCGGGGACGCCCTTCAAACTCTCGCCAAAAGAACTGCCTGATATGAAAGATATTTATCAAGTAATCAAAACAGTCAGAATCAGCGAGAAGGCAACCCTACTCACTGAGAAGCACAACCAATACGTATTCGTAGTTGATCGCGAAGCCAATAAGATTGAGATCCGCGATGCTGTTGAAAAACTATTTGGTAAAAAAGTTGTTGGCGTCAGCACCATGCAGATGAGTGGTAAAAAACGTCGTAGCCCCAAAGGACCTATGGGTCGCACGAATCACTGGAAGAAAGCCATCGTCCGCCTGAAGGATGGCGACAAGATCGACCTCGCTTGAAAATCATAGCCTCGCAATAATTTTCCCATCTAGTATATGGCCCTCAAGACATTCAAACCTACGACTCCCTCGAACCGCTACAAACAGTGGCCTTCGTTTGAAGAGATTACGAAAAGCAAGCCTGAGAAAAGCCTCACTGTCTCTCTTAACAAGAGCGGGGGCCGTAACAACACAGGCAGGATCACCTGCCGCCATATTGGCGGTGGACACAAACGACGATATCGTTTGGTGGATTTCAAGCGCACACGCCATAACGAACCGGCGAAAGTTGTAGCCATTGAATATGACCCGAATCGCAGTGCTCGTATTGCACTGATTCAATACGGTGATGGTCAGAAGAGTTATATCTTGGCTCCCGCCAATTTGCAGGTTGGTGCAACCGTAATGTCAGGTGACAAAGCTGCTCCTGAAACAGGCAATGCGCTCCCGCTTAAACTTATTCCATTGGGTCAACAGATTCATAACATTGAACTCCAGCCCGGACGTGGTGGTCAGTTGGCCCGTTCCGCCGGTCAGGCCGCAATCCTTTCCAACCGTGAAGGTGATTACGCGCTGGTTAAGTTGCCCTCTGGTGAAATTCGTAAAATCCTCGGAGTTTGCTACGCCACCGTTGGACAAGTTGGCAATGTCGAGCACATGAACGTGGTCAGCGGTAAAGCCGGACGCACGCGCTGGCTTGGTGTTCGCCCCACTGTTCGTGGTATGTGTATGAACCCGATTGACCACCCGAACGGCGGTGGTGAAGGACGATCGAAATCTGGCGGTGGCCGCCAGCACCTGCTCAGTCCTTGGGGACACGCTAAGGGTGAAAAGACCCGCAAGAAGAACAAGTATTCCGACCGTCTGATCGTTCAGCGTCGCAAGAACAATAAAGACTGAGGAATTTTTAGCTTTTAACCAACATGGGACGCTCACTTAAAAAAGGACCTTTTGTAAACCAGAAATTACTCTGGAAAATCGACAAGCTGAATGAAGCTGGTGCCAAGAAACCAATCAAAACTTGGGCTCGCGCATCAATGATCACGCCTGACTTTGTCGGACACACCTTCCAAGTTCATAATGGCAGAGATTTTGTAAACGTTTATGTCAGTGAAAACATGGTAGGTCACAGACTCGGTGAGTTCTCACCCACTCGTATGTTCAAGGCTCACGGCGCCCACACTGCGAAAGTTACCAAGTAATAACAATCAGCTCACGAATCATCTTCATTTTGAAAATGTCTCTCCATATATTGAAACCTTATACCATCGCGCTTGTTATGGCGGCGATTGGGTTGGGTTCTTATGTGCAGGGGCAAACTGATGATAAGATTGAGCTTAGAGAGCTGAAGGCGGCCTTGCAATTTTCAGCTGCGAAGATGCAGGAATTGGAGACTAAGTCTGCGAATGACAAGGGTCAGATTAATGCATTAAAAGAGAGCCTTGCCGCAGCCAATCTTGACTGTCAGCAGGCCAGAGAAAATTATGACAAGCTGCGTTTGCAGAACGAAGGACTCGGTATTGCTGCGCTAGATAATTCAAACTCCAGTCTGCAGCAGAGACTTCTGTCTTCGCTGAGTGACTTGCGTATTTTCGAGCAACAAAAGCGTCTCATGTCGGAGGCATTGATCGGTCTCTCTGAAGCAGCATTGTCTTATGCAAAAAACAATTCACAAACAGGATCCGCCGCTGATCAACTTGGATTAGACAAGGCTCTGAGTGCTGCGGAAAAAACGCTAACTGTCGTCGGCAAAGCGGCAGACGCCAAACAAGAAAAGGGCAACGACGATTTACACAATGCGCGAGTTGTTAGCCTTAAGGAAGAATTGGGAATCGCTGTATTCAACGTAGGTTCTCGCCAAGGAGTTCGCCCTGGAATGCCTTTCTCCATCTTCCGCGAGGATAAACCCGTAGCCCACGCTTTGATTATTGACGTGCGTCAGGGGATTTGCGCTGCTGTATTGAGTGATCTTGTCAGTAAAGATGAACCCGTGAAAATTGGGGATACTGGCCGAGTCGAAACATCAAATGGTTAACACAAGAACGGACATGGAAGTTAAAGCTATTCACAAATTCGCCCATATCTCTGACCAAAAGGCCAGAGAGGTCACGCGTGCCATCACAGGAATGCCCGTTTCTCATGCGTTGAATGTTCTCAACTTTACGCCTAAAAAAGCGGCGCTGTTGATTAGCAAAGTATTGCGCTCAGCTATTGCCAACGCCGAGAACAATCATGAACTCGACGCTGATGACCTTTTCATTAAAAGCGCTGTGGCAACCAAGGGGCCAATTCTCCATCGCATCATGCCTCGTGCGCGAGGATCTGCTGGAGCTATCAAGAAGCGCATGAGTCACATCACTGTGATTCTTGCTGAGAAAGAAGCTGATGCAAAACCAGAGGCTGATGCAACAACTGACGCTGCTGCCGTTGGATCAAAAAAGAAACCGGCTCGACGCACACGAAAGAAATAATCCGAAAGAACGTAACACGAGATAACTGAATTTATGGGACAGAAAGTCAATCCAATCGTCTTCCGCCTCGCCGTCACTAAAGACTGGCGCTCCAAGTGGTTTGCTCCTGATAAGGAATACACCGAATTCCTGCACAGTGATCTTGCTGTGCGCAAATACCTTAAAGACAAACTGTCCAGCGCCGCGCTTGCTAAGATAGTTATTGAACGCGCATGGAATCTCGTCCGCGTAACCCTGCATACTGCTCGCCCTGGTCTGGTTATTGGACGCAAGGGTCAGGAAATCGAAGTGATGAGTGGTGAGATTTCAAAAATGTGCGGTGGCAAGCAAGTGAAGATCGACATCCTTGAAATCAAACAGCCTGAACTTGATGCACAGCTTGTCGCGGAATCCGTGGCTACACAGCTCGAGCGTCGTATTTCTTTCCGTCGTGCTATGAAACGTGCAGTCCAGACCGCCATGGACATGGGTGCTGATGGAATTCGTATTCGCTGCGCTGGTCGTCTCGGTGGTGCTGACATCGCCCGTGCTGAGCAATATCGCCAAGGCAAAGTGCCGCTTCAGACGCTGCGCATTCCGATTGATTATGGATTCACTGAAGCTAAAACGGTTTATGGTCTTATCGGCGTAAAATGCTGGTTGAACCGCAAGCCTGAAGTCGAAGGTGAATCACCACCACAACGTCGCCCCCCAAGTCGCAGGACAGGAGATCGCGAACGTCAGCCGCAAGGCTAACCCACAACAACAACCCTTTTAACTTTAGGAGAGAACCACATGGCACTTCTGCCCAGTCGAGTAAAATACCGCAAAGCACACCGTGGAAGTCGTGCAGGAAATGCCACGACCGGAAACAAAGTCAGTTTCGGTGAGTATGGACTTCAAACCCTTGACCGTGGCTGGATCAAGAACAACCAGATTGAAGCCTGTCGTGTTGCGATTACGCGTCACCTCAAGCGTAAAGGGGTTGTTTTCATCAGAATTTTCCCCCACAAACCAGTCACTGCCAGACCGCCAGAAACACGAATGGGCAAAGGAAAAGGCCCACCAGAATTCTGGGTGGCAGTAGTTTATCCTGGGACCATGCTTTTTGAAATCGCAGGTGTCAATGAAGCACTGGCTCGTGATGCTTGTCGTCTTGCGGCGAATAAACTCGGCCTGCGGACGCGTTTCGTTGTGCGCCACGCCACCCATTAACTAATTCTGGAAGCATCATAATGAAAATAATTAAACTTCGCGAACTCTCCATTGATGAATTGCAAGCTCGCGGCCGTGAGTTGAAGCAGGAGTCTTTGCAGCTAAGAATCCAAAAGGCTACTGGCCAATTGGAAAACAAGGCTATCCTCAAAACGCTCCGCAAGGAAAATGCCCGCATTGAAACCATTTTGAGCGAGCGCAGACTTGGGTTGAACGTCGGCACTAAAACTACCGATGGAGCCAAGACGACAGAAGCCAGCAAAACGCCCAAGGCAAAACCCGCCGCCAAAAAAGCGACGGTAAAAAAAGCACCCGCAAAAAAGAAGGCTGAATAAACAGCGCAACACATTATATCAACATGAGTCAAGAGGTAGCCAGTCCAACCCCAGAGCGTAGTTCATTGCGAAAGACTCGCGTAGGCGTAGTCGTTTCCAATAAAATGACCAAAACCATCGTGGTGGAAGTCGAGCGCCGTGTGCCGCACCCAATTTTCAAGAAGATCGTTCGTAAGACTTCCAAGTTCTACGCACACGTTGAAGAGCAGAAGGTCAAAGAGGGCGACAAGGTTCGCATTGAAGAAACCCGTCCCATGAGCAAACTGAAGCGCTGGAAGCTTGTTGAAGTGCTTACTCATTGAACGCTGCGAGCGAGAAACCAATAACAAAAAAGGAAATATAATCTTATGCTGCAGATGGAATCAGAAATACCGATTGCCGACAATACAGGCGCTCGTATGGCCGAGATGATTGGCGTAATTGGTAGAAAAAACAAGCGGACCGCTGGTGTGGGTGATATCATCACCGCTCACGTTCGCATATCGACGCCTACCGCGGCAGTCAAAAAAGGTGAAGTTGTTAGAGCTGTGGTCGTTCGCACCGCTGCCCCCATCCTACGTCGTGACGGCTCAGTGCTTCGTTTTGATAAAAACGCCATTGTCCTAATCGACAAGGATAACAATCCCCGTGGCAGCCGCATATTTGGGCCTGTAGCTCGCGAGCTGCGTGACCGTAATTTCATGAAGATCGTCTCTCTGGCACCGGAAGTCCTATGAACCGCGCAAAAACACATGTCAAAAAAGGGGATCTCGTCGAGGTCATCACCGGTGATAACAAGGGTGCTCAAGGGGCTATCCTGCAAGTAGTCACCAAAGACAAGCGCTCTGGCCCCAGGATTCTGGTGGAAGGCGTGAACATGATTAAAAAGGCCATCAAACCTACGCAAGACAAGCCACAGGGTGGATTCGCAGAGCGCGAAGCTTCCATTCACATCTCCAATGTGAAACTTGTCGAAAGGAAAACAGCCAAATCTCTTGATAAGAAGAAATAATCCTCCAACTTACGTGCCCTCGAATTCATGCGTCGCATCAGCAGCGCGTGGGGTGGGAAGCCAGAAAGGGTGAGTCCAAATGCAACCGGAACTGTTGACACAATACACTAATAAAATCATTCCCGAACTGCGCACGCAGCTGGGGCTAAAAAACATTCATCAAGTCCCCAAGCTTGAAAAGATCGTTATCAATTGCGGCGTCGGCTCACAGGCTGACAGGAAACAAGCCGTGGAAGATGCATCTCGTGATGTGGGCTTGATCACTGGGCAGAAGGCCATGGTGACTTTTAGCAAAAAAGCGATTTCAAATTTCAAACTACGTGAGGGTGAACCAATCGGTCTGAAGGTGACTCTTCGCGGACCGAGGATGTATGACTTCCTTATGCGTCTTGTTAAGACAGCGCTTCCTCGCGTCAGGGATTTTCGCGGTGTCTCTACACGTGCATTTGATGGACGTGGAAACTACACTCTTGGCGTCAGCGACCAGTCTATTTTCCCGGAGATCGAACTCGACAAGATCAAGCGGACACTTGGATTTGACGTTACCTTCGTCACCAGTGCTGTAACTGACGAACACGCGCGAGAACTACTACGCGCTCTGGGCATGCCCTTCCGCAAACCAGCCGCTACTCAGGCTAAGAAAGATGACCAATCCGAACAGGCTGCTGCCTAAGTCACAGTATATTATTATCCATGAGTGTTCTTACTGATCCAATCGCCGATTTCCTGACACGCATTCGCAATGCTACTGCGGCTGCCAAGCTAGATTTCTCCGCTCCATTTTCCAAGATTAAGGGTGAAATCGCCCGCATCCTGCAAGAGGAAGGTTATATCTGGGGCTTTGAAGTTATCACGAGTGAAGCCACCAAGCCGCAGCTCATTGTTAAGTTGAAGTATCACGACAAGATAGGCGTGATTACTGATCTTAAACGAGTCAGCACACCAGGACGCCGTCATTATGTTGGATTTGAAGAAATCCCGCGCGTGCGTCAGGGAACAGGTATTGCAATTTTGTCCACCCCCAAGGGCCTGATGACCGGTCATCGCGCTCGCAAACAAAAACTCGGCGGCGAATTGCTCGCGCTCGTTTGGTAAGAAAGATCAAATCCATGTCACGCGTAGGAAAACAACCCATCCAGCTTCCAGATAAGGTCAACGTTAAAGTTGACGCCCAAGGTGCTGTTCTCGTAGAGGGGCCTAAGGGCAAACTCTCCATCCCGCTTCCAACAGGCATCTCACTCAAGCAGGAGGAGAAGACTTTGTTGGTCGAACGCGCTTCTGATGATCGCCGCGTCAAGGCCCTTCATGGAACGCTTCAGCGCATTATCGGGAACATGGTTCATGGCGTCAGCGAAGGATTCAAAAAAGACCTTGAAATTCAGGGTGTCGGATTTCGTGCCGCGGTTAAAGGCAGCAATCTTGATCTCAGCTTAGGCTACTCGCATCCGTTGCTTCACCCGATTCCACTGGGGATTAAGGTGACAGTAAACGAAAACACAAAAATCTCAGTCGAGGGTATTGATAAGCAATTGGTCGGACAATTCGCCTCGGATGTGCGCAGTTACTACCCACCTGAACCCTACAAGGGCAAGGGCGTTCGCTACGCAGGTGAGCAAGTCCGTCGCAAAGAAGGCAAGAGCGTTAAATAATCGAGGAAATAGATCATGGCTGCAATTAATCGTAAAGTAATCCGCAAACGCATTCACGAGCGCGTTCGTAAGAAAATTCATGGAACATCTGCTCGACCACGTCTCGCGGTTTGTTTTTCAAACAAGCGTGTCTATGTCCAAGTTATTGATGATGTGGCTGGAAGGACAATCGCATCCGCATCCACCATGGAAAAGGCCTTACTTTCTACGAGTGCGAATTGCGCCACTGCAACTAAAGTGGGCGAAGCCATCGCTGAACGCGCGCTGAAGGCCAACGTCGTAACGGTCATTTTTGATCGTGGTGGCCATCAGTATCATGGCAAAGTCAAAGCGCTGGCTGATGCCGCGCGCGCCAAGGGCCTCAAATTCTAAACAAGTCACGCTTCACATATTATGGCCCTACCAGCTAAGAAATTCTCAGATTCGCCCTCATCCGATTCTAATGGTGACGACAGGAAGTCTGACATCGTAGAAAAAGTAGTTTTCATCAACCGATGCGCCAAGGTCGTCAAAGGTGGCCGTCGCTTTAGTTTTAGTGCATTAGTCGTTGCAGGTGACCGTCAGGGCAGAGTCGGACTCGGATTCGGCAAGGCCAACGAAGTTTCTGATGCCATCAAGAAAGCCAGTGAGTCCTCACGCCGTGGATTCATGAAAGTGAATCTGCTTAACTCCACAATTCCACACGAAGTTGTTGGTGAACACGGTGGTGGGCATGTCCTGCTCAAGCCCGCATCCCCTGGAACTGGAATCATCGCCGGTGGTGGTGTCCGTGCCGTATGCGAAGTGGCAGGTGTGAAAGACGTGTTAGCTAAATCACTGGGTTCCAGCAATCACGCAAACGTTGTCAAAGCTACCCTTGCCGCACTTGGTGCGCTACGTATGCCAGATGAAATTTTCAAAATGCGCGGCAAAAAAATGGCTGAGAGAAAGGCCATATAATCTGGATATTCCGCCACAGCACAATTTTTAAAGAAATCGTATTATGAGACTTCACGACATCAAACCCGCCCCCGGTTCAACCAAGCGTCGCAAGCGCGTAGGACGCGGTGAAAGTTCCGGCCACGGCAAGACATCAGGCCGTGGACACAAGGGCCAGAAAGCACGCTCAGGTTCTGCGATCAAGCCAGGATTTGAAGGCGGCCAGATGCCCATGCACCGTCGTTTGCCCAAAAGAGGGTTCAGCAATGCTGCCTTCCGCACGGAATACGCCGTGGTCAACCTTGACCTCATCGGTGAACGTTTTGATGACGGCGCTCTTATCAACGAGGAAAGCTTGCGCAAAGCCGGACTTGTCCGTGGTCTTCGCGGCATCAAGTGGGACGGCATCAAATTGCTCGCTGTAGGTGATGTTACCAAGAAATTCACGGTCGAAGTGGATAAAGCCAGTGCTACCGCCAAAGACAAAATTGAAAAAGCTGGCGGCACCCTCACAATCGTGAAAGGCAAGCGCAAGAAGAAAAAAACTGACGCCGTCGCAACCGCTTGAATCTGATTTTAAGTTTAAAGATTTAATACTATGTTACTCGTAGGCGGCTCAGTTTATATCTGAGTCGCTTGCTGTTTCCAGCCACTGTTATCTCACCATGATTTCCGCCTTCGTAAACAGCCTCAAGATTCCCGATCTTCGTCACCGTATTTTGTTCACCTTGGCGATGATCGTCATTGTGCGAATCGGCTATGCCATCACCATTCCGGGGGTCAATCCTCACATTTTACAAATATGGGTTGCCAGTGCAGCGGCAGATAATTCACCTGCTGCATCCATTGCAGCTTTGCTCAATGTATTTAGCGGTGGCGGTTTGAGTAAGTGCGCGATTTTTGCGCTCGGCATCATGCCTTATATTAGTGCATCCATCATGATGCAGCTTCTTACCGCCGTGGTTCCCACGATGAGCAAGATCGCCCGCGAAGACGGTGGACGCCAGAAGATCAATCAGTGGACTCGTTATGCGACGGTCTTTCTTTGTGTGTTCCAAGGCTATCTCTTGGCGCAATCACTCAAAAACCCGGGTCAAAATCCATTCTTGCACGGCCTTGATACGATCATCAGGGATCATGGTCCTCTGGTGCCAAATTTTGGACCTAGTTTCCTGTTCACGGCTGTATGCACGATCACTGCGGGAAGTCTCTTCATTATGTGGCTGGGCGAGCAGATCACCGAGCGCGGTATCGGCAATGGCATTTCGCTACTCATCTCCATTAACATCGTTGCCGATCTTCCCGGATCACTCGTGCGCATCTGGAAAACTTACATTGGAAAGCCTGATGCTGGTGCCATGGACGCGCTGACAGTGCTCTTGCTCATCGTGCTTCTCATTGCAGTCATTGCCGGAATTATTTCGCTGACTCAGGCGCAGCGACGAATAGCTATTCAATACGCCAAGCGCGTAGTGGGCCGTAAGGTCTATGGCGGGCAGACCCAATACATGCCGCTCAAGGTCAATTACTCTGGCGTCATGCCCATCATCTTCGCACAGGCCATCGTGCTTTTCCCATCTCAGATCATCGGCTTTATGTTTCCAGATAACCACAGCGTGGCTATCTGGGTGCAGCGCATCACGACAGGTTATCCCTACGTCATCATCTCCACCGGACTCATCTTCTTCTTTAGTTACTTCTGGGTCGCCACCATGTTCCAGCCAGCGCAGATTTCCGAGGATTTGAAAAAGAGCGGTGGATACATACCCGGCGTTCGCCCAGGTAAACCGACGGCTGATTTTCTCGACTTCACCATGAGTCGTCTCACATTCGCAGGGGCTGCATTCCTCACGATCATCTATCTTTTGCCGTTGCTTTTACAAAAGCAGTTACAGCTCGACTCCCATGTGAGTCAGTTCTTTGGCGGCACCAGCATTTTGATTCTCGTCGGTGTCGTCTTGGATGTTATGCGGCAAGTTGAAACGCATCTTCTCCAGCGTCATTACGATGGCTTTCTTCGCAAGGGAAAAATTCGCGGGCGCACAGATCGCGCTGTCTCAGGCGGGGCGGCAGTAAATCCAACTACAATTGTTTGGCTCTGGACCAGCATTTCTGTGATTGCAATTATCGGCCTTGTTTGGGCCCTCATGCACGGTCATTGAACGTAAGCCGCTGCTCCATGGCTCTGGCATTCGATCGCATTCCTACGCGCCATGGCAAAGTGCTTGATGGATTGCGTAAGGCCTGCGGACTCGCTCGCGATATTTTGCTCAAAGCAGCCGCTCAGGTTCATGTCGGAATCACCACCGGAGAAATTGATCGCATAGCTGCTGCCGAGATCAAAGCTGCTGGAGCTACCAGCGCCTTTCTAAACTATCAGGTCGGGCGCAGAAAATTCCCCGGTAACATCTGCATCGGAGTTAATGAGGAAGTCGTTCATGGCATCGGCGGCTCGCGTGAAATCAAGCCGGGCGACATTGTGAAAATTGATGTCGGCATCATCAAAGATGGATGGGTCGGTGACAACGCGCTCACCGTGCCCGTTCCGCCGATTGCCCCCGATGTGCAGAAGCTGCTATCTGCCACCGAAGATGCGCTACTTATCGCTATCGACTGGGCGCGAGAAGGACTGATGTTGGGCGATCTCTGTCACTCAGTGGAAAACTATGTCACCCGATATGGGCTAACAGTCGTTCGCGATTATGTAGGTCATGGAGTTGGGCGCAAACTGCACGAAGAACCACAGGTGCCGAACTATGGGATCAAGGGCGCCAAGCCCCGGCTCCGCGCAGGCATGAGCATCGCCATCGAACCCATGATCAATCTCGGCGTCGAACAGACGCAGACACTCAAGGACGGATGGACAGTCGTCACCATGGATCGAAAGCCCAGCGCCCACTATGAGCATGTGGTGCTGATCACCGACGGCGAACCGGAAGTGCTCACCTGGCGGGAACGCACCAATGCACCGCTCACGCAGCCCTTGACTCGGACCGTGGCTTGAGTTCGTTTGCCGTGTCATGACACGATTCCGCCCCTGCATTGATCTCCATGATGGCAAGGTGAAGCAGATCGTGGGATCGACGCTGCGCGATGGGAGCGCAGGCGTTTGCGGTGAGTTTGTCGAATCCGTCTCGCCCGTTGCATCTTCTTTGCAGGAGAATTTTGTCAGTGAAAATCCCGCATCATGGTTTGCCAGCCTGTATCAAAAGGACAGCCTCACGGGCGGGCACGTCATCATGCTGGGCAAAGGCAATGAGACCGCAGCACGCGAAGCATTGGCCGCTTATCCGGGCGGCTTGCAAATCGGCGGCGGCATCACTCCCAGCAATGCCCGCGAATGGATCAACGCGGGCGCGAGCCACGTCATCGTGACTTCATGGCTCTTTGATGAACACGCCCGCTTTCAGCAATTGCGACTGGATGAAATGGTGAATGCCATCGGAGCGGACAAGCTAGTCATCGACATCAGTTGCCGAGCAACGCCCGACGGCTGGACCGTAGCCATGAACCGCTGGCAGACACTCACCGATATGCCCGTGAATGCGGCCACCTTTGCCCGGCTGGCCCCGCACTGCGCAGAATTTCTCATCCATGCCGTAGATGTTGAGGGGAAATGTGAAGGCATGGACGAGAAACTTATCTCACGTCTGGCAGAGTGGTGCGAGCGACCAGTCACCTACGCAGGCGGTGCTCGCAGCATCGCCGACCTGCAACGTGCTCATGAGTTGAGCGGCGGGAAAGTGGATGTCACCATCGGAAGCGCGCTCGACATCTTCGGCGGCAAAAGCGCGCGCTATGAAGATTGCGTGGCGTTCAACGCCCGTAAATTGAAAGCGTCACGCAGAGGGGCATAGGATATCGCAAGATCAGAATTTTGACCGCTGATTTCGCGGATGATGCGGATGTCAGATTTCCGTGGCTGCGTTGCCAAACCTTATGTAACCCCATAAGTTCATGGAAATTACATCCCAAAGACTTTTACGCTCGATGCTATTCATAGGGGTTAGGCGGACTGGAGTCGGCACCTCTCCACAAACGAACTTCGCGAATGACTTCGCAGTGATAACACGCGCTGCGCACTCCGTCTACGTTATACCACCAATGCTCTGCCCCTATATTCTCACAATTTGAAGCTTTTCTCGCTAGGCCCAAGTCGATCAGAAACCAAGGGAGATGGCTTCGTAGCCAAGTTCGCCAGCGATATGGATGATTTGGATCCCAATGCATATGTTGGATGTCTAACATGTGAATCATAGACAAATGGGTCGGCATGCCAACATTTTTTGGTGTTCATAGAGCGCCTGTTCCACATGTCTTCTGTCGGCGAGCTGGATGTTCGAAAGAAATTTGCCGGTGGTGAAGCGAGGTAAGAGCGGATTGTTCAGAATTTTTATGGAAATGAGAACACAGGCATCCCATAGCGAGGAGCAGTTGAGAAGGAAGAAGCGGGTTGGCCGGTAGGAGGAAGTGTGTTGATTGGGATTATGATGTCAAAACCAAAACACTCGCCATCCCCTCAGCCAACCCGTCATCACATAAACATT
>JBBRNC010000055.1:0-21954 GCA_038230495.1 Verrucomicrobiales bacterium | reverse complement strand
GGTGATGTCAGCTTCTACTTTGAAATTCACCGTATCACTGCCGTGGTGGGAAAGCGTGACCGACTTGTGGTCATACCCGGTGGCCAGATAGGGATCGCTTGGTTCACCCGCTTTCACCTTGCTATTCTTCCAAGGTCCGCCAGTGCCGCGCGGTTTGCCGAACTTCCAAAGATCATCAATCGCCCCCAACCAGAGCGCGGCCTTACCGTCGTCGCTGCGCACGATGTGTGAGTCTTTCGCAGAATCAGTGATGCCGCTCATGACCAACATGCCGCGATACGTGGCATAATCTTTGATGCGACGGTTGTGCGTGGTAATGGGGCGAATCTTACCGAAATCCCCCGAGCTTTTTGCCGGCAGTTCATAGAAGGTGCCATGACAGTTGAACAGATCGCGCTCGGTAATGACCTCGCGGTCCACCCGATCTTCCACGGGAGTATCAAATGCCACATCGCCTTTGGGCAAACGCCACCGCTGCCCCTTCTCATCTACATACAAGGCGGACGCAGTATCGGCTGTGATCACGCCAAGTGGAATAGCCATGCTCTTGCGCAGAACGTCGGCATATTTAGCATCATCGTTGCGTTTCAATTTCAAGTCGCCGTCCAGTTCATACGATGCATCCGCCGTGACGAAACTCAGGGTTCGCAAGTTATCACCGCGCACTTGAAGTAGCCCGCGCAAAACGTTCTTGTCTTTAGGAGTCGCGATCCCTGCAAACTCACCCGCAGCCTTTTCAGTCCGCTGATCCCCATTGTGATAGTGAAAGAACGCGGTCGCTTTCGCACAATCACGTGCGGCGACGATACGAATCCATGCAGCGGCCTCATCGTTTTTGAATTCGACAAATTTTCCAGCGTTGGCGGAAACTTCGACTGTGCGCAAGGTCTTCCATTCACCACTGCCTTTAACATCAAACTCAAGCGTGAAGACAACCGGCTCTGATTCACTGTGCTGCAACCAGAGGGCGCGATGCTGGAATCCACTGAACAAGTAGGAATCGCTAGGCGTCCCGGCCTTGACGGCATCGTTCCACCAGACTGCGCCGCGGCCAAGGGCAGGGCCGAGTTCATCAAGCGCCTCAGGTTTAACGAACCAGAGATTGGACTGGGATTGGCCGGGCGCGGCGATCTTGCCCTTTGCTTTACGCGCGTTAAAAAATTCACTCTTCGCCGTCACATCACAGCCGAAAACGATGCGATTATTCCAGCGGGAAAAATCTCCGGTGACACAGAGGTGCGTAGAGCGAGGGCTGATACCAGCGGAGTTGCGAGCGGAAAATGTCTTGGGGAAGCGCCAGAGGCAACCATGCATCGTCATCAGCAGATCGCTCTCGCCAATATCACGGATTCGAGGCCACTCGGTATGCCAGCCATGCGCACCGTCATAAGTATGCGAAGCCTTGGGCAGACGATAAGTGTGCCATTTACCTCCGTCGAGACATTGCAATATAACAGAACGTTTGTCCCAGCCAGTGGCCCAGACCGGATCAGTATCTGGATGCTCATTGCCGTTGATGCCGCCCGGCCCGCTGACCTCGACAAATTGCGCACGACGCACGAGCTGATAATCGCCCGAGCCTTTCCATTCGCCGAGCGCTCCACTGATGGTGTCCGGATTCGTTATCGCTTCGTTGCCGTGCTCGCCATTATTAGAAAACACAACACGACCCTGACCGGAGAACAACCCCTTGCCATGCCAGCCCGGCAGCTTGGTTTCCATCGTTGCCGGATGTGATTCCGTCAGCGAGCCAGACTTAGGTTTGTTCATGCGATCTTTCAACAATCCAACGACCTCCAGCGAATGCACTTCTACCTCATATAGACCAGCCTCCATGGTGGCGATGTAAACTTTGTTCGCGGGATCTGTAAGATGGCGCGCAACTCCCGTGAGACGGCCAGGCATCTTCTGCCAAGGAATGACGCGCACCTTACGTTGGGAGTCTATAACATACGGCCCGATAATGAGTTGGTTCGACTCGCGATGAATCATACGATCAGCCGGTGTGCCGCCAAAGCTTTCAGAACGTATTAGCTGCCTCAAGTCAGGCGTGATCTCATATAGCTTGTCGGATGAACCATAAGGCATGTGCGGCGCATAACTGATAACCCAAAGTCTGTCAGCCCAAGGCACCACCGCACCCGTGCCGCACTCACCTTCGTTGTTAAAGGTAGCCAGTGAAGGATAGATGCCTGAAATGGATATCGGTTCTGCCGCTACCGATGCACTAACGCAGAATAACAGCGCGAGAAAAAATGATTTGCCCATGCAACTCATGGCATTTGCTGCGGAGACAATTCACCGTCTATTCTATCACGACGAGCGGCGCCGGGCTGGTTCATAAGTTCTTTAAGCAAATCAAGGTGCTTTTCATAGACTCCGCGCGGGGTGGTGTTGTGGCGCACGGCGATCCATGCAGCCTTGCCCACGATCTCGCCCATCATGCCGCAGGTGCGCATCACACGAACCGGGCCAAGCGCATCATGCGTGACGCTAATGTCGCGACCAGCCATGAAGAGATTAGATATGTTGCGACTATATAGGCAGCGATAGGGCACCCAATACGGACCTTCGTAAGTATAACCCTTCCCGGTGCTGGCGTGCGATATAAACTCCTCGCCCTCGTGGCCTTTCTTGAATGCGACATCGGGCGTATGAATGTCAATGTGCCAAGTGATAGGGAAACACGCGTCAGGGAATGTATTTTTCTTAAGAATATCATCCACGGTGAGCACCACGTCGCCCATGAGGCGGCGCGACTCGCGCTTGCCCGCAATGAAAGCAGACCAGCCGAGACGATGATTCGGATAGACATTGTCCACATTCTTCAGCGCGTCCCAGGCTCCATACATCGCGCGCATGTTCTGGTCACGCATCCATTCGACGTCCGCAATGGGATCACGATTGAAACCACTTTCCCAGAACCATCCGCCCAGATTGGCGAGTGCTTCCTTACCTCCCCACTGACCGTGATGATTCGCGCGACCAGGAAACGGCTTGTCGGTGAGGTCAATCGCCCACGGCACGCGAGGGAATGGAACTGCGACATTGCCTGCTTTCACTGACATGGACAGCGCGTCTTTGTCTTTGCACTCGCATTTGAGCAATTGTTTGGAGTCGGCCACGTCCATGACATTCCAAAGATTGCTCGCGCCCTGATGCTCTTCGCGGGAGATTTCATAATCCGCACCAGCGAGGAAGCCCACCGTGCCGTCACCAGTGCAGTCAGAGAACATCTTGGCGTGCAGCCTCACTCGGCGTGAAGTGCGGGTGTTCTGCGCCACCACAGATTCAATATGACCATCGCGAGCCTGAACTTCATTGACGCGATGCTCGGTCATCAAAGTAATGCGTTTTTCTGCGCGCACGACTTTCAACTTCTGATCGTCATGATAGACGTCAGCGCCCTTGGCGTTTCCATCCCCGGCCCCTTTCTTTGGCACAAGTTCCTCCACGATGTCGCCGATGTGAGTGTAAGGCTTCTGGTTGGTGTGTCCCTCCGGCCAGACGCGCACTTCGGAACTTCCATTGCCACCGAGCACTGGCCTGTCCTGCACCAACGCGACTTTTAACCCATTCCGCGCCGCTGAAAGTGCAGCGCTGCTGCCTGCAAGTCCTCCGCCAACGACGACGAGATCATAAGTGCCGCCATCTTCCGGCTCGTCGGACAATCCCAGTGAGTCACGCCGGAATTTTGTCAGGGCTGCCAGTTCATTGGGCGGAGTGAATGTGGGATCATTGCTAAAGAGCACTGCGTCGCAACGCCCTTCAAAGCCCGTCAAATCGTGCAAGGTAACTTTCGCTTCCGCGCCGACATCAACATTGCCACCATTCTGCCAGTGCCATTCTGCGCCTTCGATGCCAAAAGTCGTATCCAATGGCTTGTCATTGATGAGAACCTGGAACTTGCCCGGTGCGCCCGGTGCTTTCCATGGTGCCACCCAGTCACGCGTGCGCACCCAGACGTGGTATTTGCCGGGAGCCGGAAATTTCGCTGTGGTCACCGCATTTTTAACTGGCACTCCAAGTCCGTGCGCCAATAAATATGAAGATCCCATCTGATCCATTAACTGCTGGTCCACATCCCAGCCTCCTGTGTTGGCAAACTGCTCGGCCTCAATCAACACATTCTGAGCATTGGCCGAGAGAGTAAGTCCCACAAGACAGAGAGCGGTAACTTGCAGAGACTTTTGAATATAATTCATCATTGTTTTTTCCTATCAAATATATTTCTAGTCAGATTAAGCAATCTCACGGGAGATGCTACGCCTCTTGAAATCTGTTTCTTACAGATTGTCGGCCACCAAGTTTGATCCAGCGGGACTTAATGATCGCCTACCTTGAGGTAGCGATAATAGACCTCCAGCATCAAGGTGCATAGGCAGGTGCGATAGATGTCCGCGTCAGCCCCGGTTCCTGAAGTATTGCTGCCATGAGCGGCGCTGGTGCCCTCTGCTTTCCATGTGCCATCAGAATTCTGGTTAGCCAGCACGAGCGCCATGGCGCTATCGTTCCATTCTTTCCAATCTTTTCCACCATATTGGAAGTAGGCTTGGGAGTAATAATACCAAGAGTATAGGCTGCAATTGGTCGCCCAGTCTGGAGGACTTTTTTTGAAAAAGTCGTTACTAAACTTAATGGCGCTGAAAATAGCCTGATGGCCACCACCTTTGTCGAGAGTCTGCAGGCCGAGAATACCCACCCCGGTGAGTGACCACATGTTATAAGCTTTTTCACGATTAATATTACCAAACCCACCCGGTATAAAATCCCCACCCTTGATTTTGATTTGAGTGGACTTGAGATATTTGGTAGCTTTATCAATGGACTGATGCAGACCTGGAATCGGTAACGCGGTGAGCTTCGCGGCCTTGAGCGCCTGATACTGCCATCCACTGACGGAAAGGTCAGGCGCACCCGTGGTTTCATAACCGCCCTTGTAGTAACGCCATCCACCGCTATCGAGTTGGTTGGCGATGACGAATCGCACCCCTCCCTCGAACGCTTCCCTCATGCCGGGCAATTCTTTTTTACCGAGCCGAGCCAGTGCATACATTTCTCCTAGCGCATAAGTGGCGATCCCATGTTCATAAATGGATGCTATGGTGGGAGGCGACTCGGAGGCGATAAGTCCCTTGTCATCTTTTTTCGATAATTCGATGAGATACAAAATGCCTTTCATCACATTCTCCCCATATTTCGGATCGTCCGGCGTGATGCAGCGTCCTAGGTAGCAAAGTAGGGCGAATCCGGTCATCGCCCCTCTGTGCTTTGTCCCCCATGATCCATCGGGATTCTGTTTTCCCTTGAGCCATTCTAAAGAGAGATTGACGGCATCCTCGCACTTAGGCGATCCACCATTCTGAACGAGCTTGGCCAGACGGTCCGTGGTGCTGCAACGACCTTTCAGTGCAGGGGGTAACATGTTGATGCCACCACCGCCACCACCTCCTCCGCCACCCATCCCGCCGCCGTTGCCCATGCCAATGCCCATGCCGGTTCCAAAACCCACGCCGCCCATGCCGGACATTTTACTAGGCGTGTATTCATTCGTCACCGAGATCGCTGGCATTTCCGGTAGCGAGATTTTAGCAATGCCAGTAGTCGCGATGCGCTTGGCTTGCGCAGGTGCGCCACCACTTTTTTTCTTCTGTCCCAAGGCCACTTTGTGCTCCAGCGCACGCTTGCTGGGGTTCACCGTGGGCGGTCCGCCCTGGAAGGTGATCTTCCTTTTGGCGTTCATCTGCTGAACAATAATATATGCGGCACCGACACCGAGCAGCACATGCACGGCGATGCTGACGAGCAGAAACTTGCCAGCAAAGAGTTTGCGTTTAGATGGCTTGGTGGATGCGACAGCGGCGGGCTGATGCCACGTTTCCACCTCGGCTGCGGCGAGTTGTGGCGGTGGAAATTGGACAGGTGCGGGCGTGGGAACCTGTGCACGAGCAGGCGGTGGAACCTGACCACGCGAGGGCTTGAGGGCCTTTCCACGGGCAAGCTTGGGACCGTTGTAAATCGGAGCCTTCGAGCGAGACTTTGATATGGACGGCGCGGGGATCGCCACCACCTGCGGAAGATTTGGCGTGGGGATGAAGGGCGCAGCAGCCTGTGGTGCCTCATCTGATTCAGGAGCAAGACACAACTGCATCTGATGCAATATGTGCTCACGATCCTCGGCCATAATAATGCCGTGATTTTTCAAGTCCTCTCCAGTGAGCGTCGCCAGCATTTCCAACGTGACGCCCTTCCCGCCCAGCAAAGCTGCAAAGCGCTCCATGCCGATGCTCTGGAGCCATTCTTCAAGTGTGGGATTCACATTATCCATGCTGGTGACAGGTGTTGCTAAAATATGATAATACAGGTTTCCGATAATATTAAATACAACCATCAAACCAACCCCCGCAAAATTCCGCAAGAAAAATCTTGCCATTGAGCGCTAAAATTTGCGAAACTCAATTTCCGTCAGTCAGGTGTTTTTTGAACCTGAACCTCGGGGCTCAATGTTTTTTCCACTCTGAATGACTCAATCCAGTTCACTGCAACTACTTCACAAGACCAACCTGCCCCTGCATTCATGGTGCGTTAGGATGTCTGTGGTGATGCTGTTGCTGCTAGTATCTCCACTCACCCACGGCGCCAATGATGCCCCCGGTCTAATCCCTGAGTCCGTCCTGACTCAAGCGGGTGCCGATCTCAACGCTGGGATGCAGGCCTTCGAAAAGAAAAATTTTCCGACAGCCACTGAGAAACTGACTTCGGCGATCGAACTGCTTAAGAAATACCCGGATGCTATGCTGAGGCTGGCTCCCGCGTATTTCACGCTCGGTGCTGCCTATTTCAATGCCAACGATTACCCCAAGGCCATCAGCTCCTTTAATGAATTCCTCAAACTTTTCCCCAAGTCGGAAAGAGTCGGCGAGGTCAGGCTAGCACTGGCTCGCGCAACCTATTTCAACAAGGACTATGAGGGTGCCGTAGCCATGTTCTCAAAGTTCGAAGCCTATCCGAATTTGCGGGAACAAGCACTCGTCACTCAAGCTGCTTGTTACAAGGAACTGGGCAAACCCGACATGCAGCAGCAGACATTAGAGAAACTCATCGCTCCGGAAGTAAAAACTCGCGCACAGGCGGGCGGAGCCGCAGCTCTGGCTGATCTTTTAGTAGAATTGGAACAACCCGAGAAGGCTCAGGAATTGCTGGATGATCTCGAAAAGCGCATCCTGCTCGTCGATAATATCGTGGCGGTGAACTCGCTCGAAATCCGTATTGCCGATGGATATGCCGAGAAGAAGGAATACGCCAAGGCCATCAACGCCTACAGCACTGTGCGTGACAATGCGGAAGTCATCGCCTTCCAGAAAGATCGCATCGCCGCCATGGAAGCGCGGATCGCCGCCAATGAAAAATATGCCGAGGAAAAACCGGAACACTTCTCGGCAATGAAGGCCACGAATACCGAGATCAAATCCATCCAGGAAGAGGCGCAAAAGCTGCTGACGGAATTTGTAAAAGTGCCCGATTTCGCGCCCGCCATCCTCTCCCGCATCGCCACCTGCTGGTATGATTGGGAAAAAAAGTGGGAGTCCATTGTCGTTTTCCGCCGCGTTCTAGAAAAATATCCGAAGACTAAGGAAGCCGAGGCCGCGCTGTATTCGATCATCATTTGTTATTCCGATCTCAACCGAATCAAAACCTCGCAGAAACTTTGCGAACGCTATCTGAACGAATTCCCCAAGGGTCAAAATGCCGGGACAGTCGGTTATCTTATGGGAGCTATGTCGTTGCAGGCGCAAGACCCGAAAACTGCCATCGCTTACTTTGAAACCGTGCTGGAGAAACAACCCGACAGCGCGTTTCGCGACCAAATTCGCTTTCTTATTGGCAATGCCAAGATGCAAATGGGCGATGTTGAATCCGCGCTGAAAGAATTTCAGAAATATCTCACGGAATTTCCTAAAGGTCAGAACATCGAGGAGGTGGAGTATCGCACCGCGCTCTCGCTTGTCCTTCTGGGCAAATACGAAGAGGCCATGGGCGCACTCAAAGCGTGGCTCATCAAGTATCCCAAAAGCGAATACGCTGCCGATTGCCACTATCGCCTGATGGTCTGCAAGTATGCTGCGTCTTTGTATGAAGAAATCGTTCAGGATGCGAAAGCCTGGCAGAGGGACTACTCAGGTAATCTGGTTGAAGCCGAAGTCCTGTCCCTGCTCGGCGATACATTTGCTGCTATGAGTGACACCCCAAGTGCCGCCGCCGCGTTTAAAGAATCGTTTCAAAAAGCCACCATTGATGAAGTCCTGAACTACTCACTTTTTGAAGCGGCCAAGGCCATGCAAAAACTCGGCAAATGGTCGGAGATGTCCGAGATGTTTGAAAATTTCGTCAAAGAGAAACCCGACCATCAAAGTGTAGTCGCTGCGATGGTGTGGATCAGCAAGGCCAAGTCCCGCGAAGGTAAGGTCGAGGAGGCCAAGTCCATTCTGGTCGAGCAGATCAAACGCTATCTCAATGAGCCTAAACGCGAATCCGTCGAGCAGCTCCTGCAACAGCTCGCGCAACTTTGTTCCAAGCGCCCCCGCTCCGCGATTCCACCTCCCTCAGTTACTCCTGAGCCAGAAGCCGCGCCGCCGCAGCCGCTGACTGTCACTGCCAAAGATCCGGCCACACCGGTCGTCAAGCCACTGCCCGCACCAGAACCGCCGCCTCTGCCGCCTTATGATTCCATGGCGGAATTAGAGAAACAACTGGCTCCATTGTTGCCGGAAGCGAACGCCACCGGCAGGGCCAGATTGATCTATGCCAAGGCTGAACTGGCAAAGCTCAGGAAGAAAGATGATGAGGTCGAGCAAGCTTATCGCGAACTGGCTGTCGGATTCAAACCGGAGGAACTCAGCCCAGTTTTGCTCGCGCTGGCTGGTGACTTTCATCTGGGGAAAAAAGACACCGAAGCCGCCACCAAATACTTCAACATCCTAAAAGTGGACTTCCCAAAAAGCGACCACCTCGACTTTGCCTACAACGGCCTCGGCCAGATCGCCCTCGAAGCGAAAGATTACAAAACTGCACTCAAGTTCTACACCGAAGCCGCAGACACCTACACTGGCATCAAGATCAAAGAATCCACCATCGGCAAAGCGCTCTCCCTGATGGGATTAAAACAATATCAAGACTCAAAAAAATTGTTCGAGCAAGTCGCCGGGATGCGCGAATGGCGCGGCGAATCTACCGCGATGGCTGTGTATCATCTGGGCGAGATTCAGCAACGTCAGGAACACTGGGCGGAGGCCATCGCTCATTACCAGCGCGTATTTGTCGCTTATCAAAAATTCCTACCGTGGGTGGCCAAGTCCTACATTAATTGCGCGGAATGTTTCCACCAACTTGGTAAAAACAAGGAGGCCGTGCGTCACTTGCAGGAAATGCTGCGTAATGACAAGCTCGCCACTTTCCCAGAAGCACAGCAAGCGCGCAAAATGCTCAGCGAATGGGAGGCAGGCTCATGAAGAATCATCTCCGCATCATCTGCTTGGCCTTGCTGACCACGTCTGCATTTTCGGAAAGCGTCATTCTTAAAGACGGCAAAGTCATCGCTGCCAAATCGCTCCGGCGTCAAGGTGACACGATCTATGCGACCATTGATCTCCCAATCACCGAAATTGGCAAGCCGCCTAAGACCGCAGAAATCGGTCATCCGGTGGACAAGATTGAAAAAATCGAATTCCCCGAGCCGCCCCTTTTAAAAACCGCGCCAGAGATGATTGCCGAGGGCAACGCGGCCAAGGCTCTCGCTGAACTCGAAACGCCTTTGAAATATTTTGAGGGTTTCGGTGAAGCACCGGGAAGTTTTTGGAGCGATCTAGCCTTGCTCAAAGTTCAGGCACTCGTCGCTCTGCAACGTGAAGCCGAAGCCGAACCGCTCGCCAAGCAAGTTTCCAAACTTACCAAAGACCCCGAAACCGTGCGCGCAGCCAACGCCCAGATCGCGGCCTGTCTCTTGCGACGCGGTCAGCACGGTCAGGCGCTGGAGTTGAGTGACTCCGTGCTCAAGTCCGCCACTGGCGATGCCACGCTCGCGACCGCCGCAGTGACGAAAGGTTTGTGCTTACTGGATCGCAAAGACTGGGAGGGCGCACTCCTTGCATTCCTCGAAGTTCCGGTGTTTCATCCTGACCAGAAAATTCTCATCGTCCCGTCCATGCTGGGAGCAGGCCGTTCCTATTTCGGCATCGAAGATTTCAAAAGAGCCAAGGACACACTCAATGAACTGATCAAGTCATTCCCGAATTCTCCAGAAGCCGAGCAGGCCAAAAACGAACTCACACTCATTGAGCGCCGTGAAAAGGCGCTCGCCGATCCCAAGTAACACTTACCAAGAAAATACCATCCATGAAAAGAACATCCCTCCTCACCGTCCTGCTCCTCGTCGCAGGCTGCCTGTTCCTTGTCCCATACCTCAAGGCAGAAGAAGCCAAATCAGACGCCAAAACTGAAGAGGGCAAAGCCGCTCCCGCGCACGTCAAATCCCTCTTAGAACAGATCAAGGAAGGCGGCTGGGTCATGATCCCCATCGGCCTCTGCTCGGTGCTCACCCTCTATCTCATCGGCGACGGCATCCTTCGTGTGACCAATCCGAAAAAACTTCTGCCTGCTGACCAGATCGAATCCGTCCGCGGATTCTTCCGTCCCGGTGACTACGTCGGCGCCTACGACTATTGCAAAAACAATCCCTCGGCTTTTACCAATGTCTGCCGCGTCGCCATCTCCCAATTAGGTGAAGGCAAGCAAGCAGTCGAAGAAGGTATCATCGCGGAGATGGGGAAAGAAAACTCCCGCATCCAGACCTTTGTCAGCTATCTATCCGTCATCGGTGTTTGCACTCCCATGATCGGTCTTCTTGGCACGGTAACGGGGATGATCAAAGCCTTCGCCACCCTCGGTTCCGCAGGTATTGGTGATCCTTCATCCCTCTCTGCCGCCATCGGTGAAGTGCTAGTCGCCACCGCCTCCGGCCTCTTCATCGCCATCCCCGCATTCAGTGCCTTTTACTATCTGCGCAATCGCGCCGCGAAAGTGCTCCACGACATTCAAGACCAGATGGCCTCGCTGCTGCGCAAAATGCCCTACGACAAACTCGCAGGTGCCCACATCGGCGACGAAGAAATCATCGCCGGCTCCCCCAATTGGCTGGCTGCGGAAGAACCAGCTCATGCTTGATCTTCGATCGATTCTTCAACTTTAACCATCAACCTATAAGACACCATGGCAGGAGGCGGAGGAGGAGGCGACGGCGAACCAGAATTCCAGATCGCGCCGATGATCGACGTGCTGCTGGTGCTGCTGATCTTTTTCATGTCCATCACCACCGCCCAAGTGCTGAAAGTGGACAAAAAAATCACACTGCCTCTGGCGAAGAATGCCATCAAAAAAGACAACTCCCGATCCGAAGCTATCGTCAATGTTCGCTGGGATGAATCCAAAAAGAAAGCCATCTACACATTTAATGACAACGTTTACAATGATCCCGCAGAACTCAGCAAGGCCCTCACTGTAGCCAAAAAAATAGGCGAGACTAAAGTGACCAAAGGCCCCAACCCCACCTTCCGCTGCGTCATCCGCGGTGACCGCGAAGCCCAGGCTCGCAGCTTGTCCGTGGCCATGAATGCCGCCGCACTGGCAGGCATCAGCGACATCTCATTCTCCACCGTCAATCGCGACTGACATGAAAAGCTTCAATCCTCGCACTGACGACGGCAATCTCGGATTCCAGATTGCGCCGATGATTGATGTCGTCTTTGTCATCATGCTCTTTTTCATGGTCATGGCCGGTGCCGTAAAGGTGGAGAAGGAACTGAACACCAAGCTGCCCGGCACCGCGGAAACAGTCGGAGCCACCGAGTTCGTGGACGAGATCGTCATCAACATTTCCAAAGAAGGCGAAGTCCTGCTCAACGATGAGCCGATGGACAAACCCAACAACCACGAAATGCCCCAGTTGCGTGGCACGCTCATGAGATTGAAACAGGGCAGCGATGCCGCAAAAACTCCTGCCATGGTCACCATCGTGAGCGATCCCGAAGCTCGCTACCATCGCACCGTAGATGTGCTCGACGCATTAGCCTCCGCACAAATCGAAAACGTCACGTTCACCGTCAGCGAAGAAGAGTAACAGTCTGCTTGACGGACTGGCTTAACGGCATTCCGAATTTCGTTATGACTAACCGCTACGCACTCGGCATTGACTACGGCACCAACTCCTGCCGCTCGCTTCTCGTTGATTTGAACGACGGCTGCGAAGTCGGCTCCACGGTTTTCAATTATCCTTCCGGAGAGATGGGCATTCTCACCGATGCCCGCGATCCCAATGTGGCGCGGCAAAATCCGCAAGACTATCTCGATGGACTCGAAGCCGTGGTGCGCGGCGCGGTGGCGCAGGCTAAGAAAAGCATCGTAGGCTTCGATGCTTCACAAGTGGTCGGCATTGGCATTGATACCACGGGCAGCACCGTCATTCCCGTGGACGAGCAAGGCACGCCACTCGCTCTGATCGATTCCTTCAAGGACAATCTCAACGCCATGGTCTGGCTCTGGAAGGATCACACCGGCCACGAGGAAGCTGCGGAGATTACCAAGCTCGCACATGAGATGCGCCCGAACATCATCGCCAAATGCGGCGGCATCTATTCATCAGAATGGTGGTGGAGTAAAATTTTGCATCTGCGCCGCTGCGACCCTGCGGTGTTTCATTCGGCCTTCAGCTTTGTGGAGCACTGCGACTGGATTCCTGCCGTGCTTACTGGCGACACCAATCCGCTCACGCTGAAGCGCGGCATTTGCAGCGCAGGTCACAAGGCGATGTTCAGCACCGAGTGGGGTGGATTGCCCGACAAAGAGTTCCTCGCAAAACTCGATCCACTCCTCGCGAGTTTGCGTGATCGTCTCTATAACGAAGCGCATGTCGCGGACACGAAGGCTGGTGGACTCTGCGCGGAATGGTCGCAGCGGCTCGGCTTAAGTGAAGGCACGGCCATCGCTGTCGGCGCATTCGATGCCCACATGGGCGCGGTCGGCGCAGGCATCAAAGAAGGCACGCTCGTAAAAATTCTCGGCACCAGCACTTGCGATCTCATGATCGCGCCCACGAACAAACCACTCGCGGACATTCCCGGCGTGTGCGGCATCGTGAACGGCTCCGTCGTGCGCGACCACTACGGCATCGAGGCTGGCCAGAGCGCGGTCGGCGACATCTTTCTCTGGTTCGTCAATCATCTCGTGCCCGATACCTATGGCGCGACTGCTGGCGAGAAGTTCGTGAACATGGAGAAGGCGCTCTCCGCCATCAAGCCCGGCGCGACCGGACTGCTCGCGCTCGATTGGAACAACGGCAACCGCACCATCCTTGTCGATCACCGCCTCACCGGTGCGCTCATCGGCCAGACCTTGCACACGGAGGCGCATGAGATTTATCGCGCCTACATCGAGGCCACCGCGTTCGGCGCGCTCACCATCATCAAGCGCATTGAAGAATACGGCGTGCCAGTAAAGGAAATCATCAATACCGGCGGTCTCTCCATCAAGAATGAATCGCTGATGCAAATCTACGCTGACGTCACCGGACGCCCCATGAAAGTCAGCCGCAGCGAGCAAACCTGCGCGCTCGGTGCAGCCATCTTCGGTGCTGCCGCAGCGGGTGCTGGCAGCGTCGCAGAAATCCAGTCGCGAGTCACCGCTACACGGGAAAAAGTGTATCAGCCCATCGCGGAGAACCACGCTGTCTATGTGGAACTCTATGAACTCTACCGCATCCTGCACGACTCCTTCGGCACCGCGACCTGGAATGGGTCGCTGCATCATGTCATGAAGCGCATGTTGGAGATTCGCGACCGGCAGCGCTAAAATTCAAATGAGACGATTTTGTCGCCTATTACGCTGGCTGGCTGGTGTCACAGTTCTCGTCGTGCTGGTAGCGTGGTTTATCGGCTCATCATTTCTCCGCCCTTCAAATCACATCGTATCGCCGCCTCCTGACAATCTTCCCTGTAGAACAGTCAGTTTCAAAAGCGGTTCGGGATCGCACATTCATGGCTGGTATGTTCAGGTTGAGAGACCACGCGGCGCAGTGCTCTTGCTTCATGGTTCAGGCGGTGATCGCACAAGCATGTTAAGCCACGCACGTTTTTTACGTCGTGCAAACTATGCGTGCCTGATGATTGATCAGCGCTGTCACGGCGAGAGCCTCGGTGATAGCCGCACGTTTGGCTGGCTTGAATCTCGCGATGCTATCAGCGCAGTCGCATGGTTGAGACACGAACTGCCGGGATTGAAGATTGCAGTCATAGGCACCTCGCTAGGTGGCGCTTCAGCTCTTCTTGCAAAATATGAACTCAATGCCGATGCGATTGTGGCTGAGCAAGTCTATGGCAGCTTGAGAAAGGCTATCTGGAATCGCGTGCGAAATCGAATAGGCAATCTAGGTGCGGATTTATTCTCGCCACTCCTCACGATTCAGGTGCCGCTTCGGCTGGGAGTCGAAATTGATGCCATCTCACCCGTTAAAGCCGCAAGATCGGTAACCTGTCCTGTATTCGTCATTCATGGGGAGAATGATCGGCACGCAGACGTTGAGGAAGGGCTGGCCATTTATGAAGCGTGTCAGAATCCGTCGAAGGAATTCTGGAGAGTGCCGGATGTTGGTCATGTTGATCTCCACAACGCCTGCGGCTCCTCTTACGAAAAACGTGTGCTCGCCTTCCTAGACGCCAACTTGAAATAATCGATCTGACTCGACTGGCGGATTTGACTTATCCCCACTCCCCTCCACTACAAGGAAAGATGGCCTCTGGCCGTCATTCAGGACTTGACGGCCAGAGGCCATCATTCCTTGCCTTTTTCAGTTCTCTGATCAAAACTACCATACGGTTATCAACGAAGTATGAATCACGTCCTGCGAAAAATTCGTCCACTCCTCTTACTCTGTGTGCTAACCGGCAGTGCCCGCGCTCGGCTCGGCGAAACTGTGGAGCAGTGTGTCGAGCGTTACGGCCCGGTGATTGAGAAGCGCCAGCCCTCGCTCCCCCAGAGTGATGCCGAGACCGCCGTGTTTTCAAAATCTGGCGTGACCATCATCGTGGAATTCCACAAGGGCACCGCGTGGCTCATCACCTTCCGCAAGCCCGTCTTGCAGATTGATGAGATTGAAGCCCTCCTGCAAGCCAATGCCGCAACTGGCAACTGGAGCGTCCCGCTCAAGTATGGCGATTTGGAATACCGACTATCTGGCGACAAGAATCGCATCGCCGTCACGTCGTATGCAGACACTAATGTAACTCGGATGGAGATCATGCTCCGAGAATACGCCGGGCAGCACAGGGCCAATTATCTCGCCCGTCTGAAAAACCCCGCTCCTGCTGAAGGTGGCAAGCCCAAGACCAATCCCCTGCCGGGTTTTTAAAAAGGGAGCGCGGGCGTCTCGCCCGTAGCTAAATCTATTCAATGGCAGGATGCCATGTGTGGCAGATGGAATTAGCCTGCATTTCTCACACTCCCTGTTGTGGGCGGGACAAGGTGTCAAACGGCGCGGCAGAGAAAGTAGTGCTGGGCTTCAGCCCGCAAGCGCTGCCGTTCGGGCTAAAGCCCCCAAACTACTTTGCAGACCGTCCCGCAATCCAGCGTGAGAGTGTGAGAAATACAGGTTAGCGCCGCTATCGCGGAGATAGTTTCGGTCGGCGGTTGGGAAACACGCCGTTCCTTGTTTACCTCATATGCCTTTGATTATTTGTATTCATTCGTGTCCATCCGTGGTTCTCATCACCGAATTTAGGTTTACTGCCTCGGCGGTTTCACTTCGCGCACGGCTGCTCCGAACTCCTCACTGAGAACGAGAACGCTGAAGCGTGTCGCCTGATCAATCTCGCCAGTGCTGAGGCTCAAGTAATCAAACTTCCCGCGCAGATCGGTGTAGCCATCCTTATAGAATTTCGCTTGGCCGTTGATCTCGGCGAAGACCTTCACATAGACCTTGGAGAGCGGGCGATTGTCCTTGGTGTGGAGCACTTGGATGCGGCCATAGTTCTCGCTGACCTGAATGTTCAGTTCGTTCGCGTAGTAGGCACGGGCCACGGTCTTGCCAGCGGAGGTGATTTCCACGAGCACGTTGCTGCTGTGATATTCACGCGGAAGCGCGAAACTGTGGATCGTCTTGTCGGCTGGCAGAACCATGCGCTCGCTGCGGTTTGGCTGGATCATGCCGAAACGGCTGGTGTCCTGACCGACAAATGGCGCGGTGCTGAAGAGAAATTCCAAGTCCATCGGATAATAATTCACCGTCACTTCCTTGAGGTTGTGATAGGCGAGCTTCACCTCCTTGTTCTCAACGGTAAAGTCGAGCGTCGGTTCCGTGATGGCCAAATCGTTCTGCTTCTGTTCACGGTCGTCTTCTTTCACGTCCGCAGGTTTCTTGCCCTGCATTTCGTCAATCTGCGCGAGCACCTGATTGAACTTCTCCTTCCAGCGATCCACATCATGCTTCACATGCGACTGCGCGATCTGACGCGCGGTGGCGATGTCTTCGCGATACATGGCGGCGACGGCTTTCATGTAATCGTATTGCAGATGCTCGGCGACTTTTGCGGCGTCCACTTTCTCAAACATCGCCAGCGCCTCTTCCACGCGGTCTTGCAGGAAAAGATAGTAACAAGTCGCCAGCATGTCTTCCTGATCGGGCGCGGCACGATGCGCGAGAATCGCGAGCAGGGATTGATACTCCGTGCTGAAGCGGTCGTTGAGAATGGATCGGCCTGCGCCGAGCTGATGCGCACGGGCATTGATCAGCGGGCTGTATTCGAGGTGCTGATGCCTGTAACGGGCCACGGGATCAATCGTGAGCAGCTTGCTGGTCAGCCACGGACCGCATTCAGTGATGAAGCCATCGGCGTGGAGCAAGTAATCACGGAGCGCATCGCTGGAGTTATGCATCAACGCATAAGACCAGGTGGTGCTGTGATAGACATGGCGTTTTGCCAGAAGATCGAGCGCCTTCTTAAAGAAGCCCGCGTCTTTCAAACGCCACGCCATGCGATCGAGATTGAGTTGGTGAACATTGTGCTGATCGAGGAACGCGAGCACCTCTTCCGCTTTACCAAACTGGCTGATGTAATCCCAAGAGCCGGTATCGAGCTTCGTCAGTTCATCCACCACGTTGAACGTGAAGGGCGGGGCGAAGGCGACTACTTTCTCCGTCTTAGACACATGCACGGGATGATGCACATACTTGCCCGCTCTCGGGAAATAGAAATAATAGTCTGCCGTGTGCGTGTGATAAGGCTCCAGCCGCAGCGGGCGGCTGTCTGTGGCCTTGGAGCCGAGCACCGGGATCGCGCCCTGCGGAATCTGAAGCAGCAGATCGAGCTTCTGCACGGATGACGTGGGATTAGTTACGACAATCTGGCAGCCATAGACGATGCCAGAGAGGAATTCTTCGGTGACGAACTTGTCGAGCTTCTCGCTGTCCTTCTCAATGTAGCGGTCGCCTTGACGATAGAAGTTCTGGCTCACCAGCAGACGCGGCGCTTCTTTGTCAATCTCTGCCGGCTTGATCTCGCGATGGAACAAGATCATGCGCTCCACCGGTGTCAGCGTCAGAGAAAGATCTTTGACCTCGGCCTTCGGCACTTTGGACTGCGAAGGGAAAGGCAGGTCGAGCACCGCGAGCGCCAACATCATCTCAGTGAATGAATGCGCAGCTTCGCCAACGTTCTTCGAGAGGAAGCCGTTCTTGCCATCCCACAGCGCGTAATCTTTCCAGAAGCCATTGACGCTGACGAGGCCGGCCAGTTGTTGCTCGATGGGCAGGTGATAATAATTGTTCTCCGCCCATTCCTGCGTGGGTTCGAGCTTGCGATAGAGCTGCTGCTGCTTTCCGCTTCGGGCTGCTTGATCAAAAGCAAGATCACTCCTCCTGCGATCACCCAATTCTTCCGCTTCATCTCTGAGTTGACGCTGTCCCATCGGTTTGGCTTCGTCAGCTTCCGCGTTCTTATCGTCAGCCAGCGAATCCTTCCCCTCTTTTTGCATTTTAAGTGCGGCCTTGCTACGAGATGCGCTCTCGCTTTTTGGGGGTGCGGCAGGGCCTCTTCCACCACTAGCAAAATTAACAGCGCCGTTCATCACCATCGGCGAGGCTGGTGCAGGGAGCGCAAGTGAATCTGCCGGCATAGGCTCATTTGCTGCTGCAGCCCGGAGCGCCATGCCCTTCTCCAGTTCATTCCCCACTCCGAGTTTCTCCGCTGCACCTCCTGCGAGATCGCCGCCCTGCAAAGCGGTATCGAAGAGCAAAAGCATCTCCTCCACATTCGGCGGGAGTATGGCTTTGAGATCGCTCACTTCGCGACCCGTCGAGGCGAATTCCTCCTTGTGCCTTTGGGCGAGCAAGATGCGCTCGACGATATTCAAGCGCTGATAATCCCAGGGGCGCAGGTAGCTGCGCAAGTTATCGCCGAGCAGATAGTGATCCATGAAGGTCTTGTCTTTCTTGTTCGCCAGATAGGGCAGGATGACCGACTTGAAGAAGTCCGGGTCTTTCCGTTGCAAGAAGAAGCTCAGTTCATGGCTCGCGTATTTGGAATACAGCTCGCGCTTCTTCGCGGCATCGAGTGTGGGCCAGTCGAGCACGAAGGAAAATTCTGCGAGCGTGGGGTTGTTCGAGAGCGTTCTGAACAAAGTGAAGATGCCGGCGAGACTTTCGGAGGTTTCAAACTTGGCCGTGGCCGCGTCCTTGATCGTGAAGGGCGCGTTCTTTTCCAGAATGGAGACCTGGTTCTGCCGCGTAAAGTGGCCTTGAGGATCGAGTCCGTTACGCAAGGTGAGATCACGCACCTTCGTCTTCGCATCCGCCAGCGAGAGATCGCGCACCACGGATGAGTTGGCATTGATAGCCAGAATGCGGACAAACTGCCGGTCTTTCAGATCGGCAAGCTTCAGCGTGACATGGCCGTCTTTGTCGGGCGTGAGGTTGAACATCGTCATGCCAGGCTCGGCAAAGAAATCCACATTCGTGATTTCAACTCCCGGCATGATGCCCAGCGCGTTCTGCCTTTTCTTTCCGTTCGCTGCGCCCATGCCTCCAGCCCTGCCATCAGATGCGCGGCGGAATTCTTCGCCGGTCTTCGCAGTTTCAATGATGGTCTCCGTAGTGCGCAGCACCCAAGGATTCAGCAATAGACCCGGACGCGGCAAAATGCTGCCGGGGAATTTTTTCATACCGCGCCGTTCGAGCACATAGCGATACTCCTCGCCCAGCGTGCGCCCGGAAACATACAGGGTGCGCAAGCTTCCCGGCTGGCCGATGAGCGGCTCCAGCCCCGGCACGCTGCCCAGCGCGGTGAAGGCATCAATGCCCGGCAGGAATCGGCTGGCCAGCACATGCACGCGCGTGTCCTTGGTGGCATTGCCGATGCCGATGCTCATGGTGTCTTTCTGCTGCGCAACATCAACGATCTGCAATGCAGCCGCTGGACGTGATTGCAGATGACGCGACTCGCCCAGCAACCAGCCGGACGCTGCGGTGCCTTGAGTAACGCGAATGGTCACCACGCGACGATCCTGTCCGTAGCGCAGGCTGTAATCGCCGGGATCGAGATTCGACACCACGAGATAGCCTGCTTTGACCGCTACTGTTTTATCCGAAAGCACGTCGCGCACGAACAAGCCATGCCGCACTTCGAGCAATGATACCAGCGGTGTCACCGGCTTGGCATCCCCTTCCATCCACGGCACGGCGACCTCTTTTCCTGCGGCAATGTGGACGTTCGCCGGAGCGTCTGCGCGATCTTCCGGCAGATTCCACATGCGTGTTATGCCCGCCGGATTGCGCACTTCAATTTTTGAAATGCCATCAAGTTCGCCAAGTTGAATCGTGCCGGTAGCGTCCGTCTTGAGACTGATCGTGCGCGGCTCGCCAAACTCCGGACGCCAAGCGCGCACCACTAGCGCGCGCTCACTGCGCGGCTCGCCCGTGCGGCCAAGCTCTTGCAGAAGATAACTGGAACTGACGCGGCTGAGAAACAGATCGGACGTATGCTCGCTGGTGTCTTTTTGATTGAGCGGCAACGATAGACTGATGGAGACCGGGACCTTCGCCCCGGTGATGAGACTTTTCACTTTCGCTTCCAGCACCATGCTCAAGCTGGCGAGACGTTCCGGCACGGTGATCTCTACCGTGGCTTCTTGATCGCCGCGCAGTTTGAATTCAGGCTTCACCACAGACGAGGCTACGCCGTCGTGATTTCTCGAAACGATGGTCAGCTTTACTTCCTCCAGCAACGCCACATCCGCAGGCGCACCGTTGACCGTGAGCGCGGGACGGATGGCGATGAGCGCCTTCTTGCCTGCGATCAAACTCTCGCGCGCAGCATGAAAGCCTGCGTGCAGCGCATAGGTCTCACCCTGCAATTCAATGTTCTCCAACTGGGTGAAGCCTGCTCCATCGCCAATGATGAGCGCCTGACGGCCCGGCTTGTTCGAGAATGGAATGATGATCTCGCCGTGTTCATCCGCTGCATAGCGCTGGCCGCCGAGCAAGGCGTAAGCTTTCGCGACCGGCTCGCGTTTTTCATCGAGCACCGCCAGCGCTGTGCCTGCGCTGCTGGTGCGCGTCACATAAAAAAGTTGCCCCTTGCGGATCAGTGCGCGGCTGCTTTTGCCGTTGCCGATGAAGTCCACGACCCACACGCCCCGACGCGCGGGCAGTGAGTCGAGCTTGAAGTTGCGCTTCACGCGAAGCACCGGTGCTTCTGTGTAATCGAATGCCTTCTGATGGTTCGCGACGAGGCCGTCAAGGTTCAGGTCGGTGCCGATTTGGGCACTGTGCGTGCGGTAGTAATTCTCGGTGTTGATCTCATAGACGTTCATCGTGAGCTTCGGCACATTTTTCACGAGTGCATCCAGATTGACCGCTGCATCAGGCGTGATGACCTCGGGATTTGTCGGATCGAAATCAATGTCCACGCGCTCGCGCAATGCCTGCACAGCGGACGGCGAAAGCAGAGAGAACCATTGCTCCGCGTTCCCGGATCCGTTGACGAGCTTGGCTTCCGCAAACAGCGGCTTCAAATATTCCTGCAACACATAAGGCGCGAAGGCTTTGTAGTCCGGCGCATCCGCGAGGAAGTGGAGCAGATAGCCGCGCACCAGTGACTCGTCATCGCCGATGATCGGGAATGAAGTGATCTTCACGTAATCCGCATTCATATCCACGGGGTATTCGAACACGTTCTTCTTCTCGCGATAAAGCGGGTTCACATAATGAACGGGGCGCGGGAGCTTGAGATACTCTATGAAGCGCTCGAGGTTGTGCAGGCCGAGCTTCTGGTCATGCGCGAGCCGCCGATAGAGAATGTGCGCTTTGAGTGAATTGAAGTTAGGATCGAGGCCTTTGACAAAATCCCACGCCGCATCCAGCCAAGCCTCGCGGGCCTTCACGTCGCGCATGATGTCCACGTCCGCATTGGGCCGGAGTCGTGTGAGCCATGCATTCACAAACTGAGGGTTCTGCGCCAGATCGGGACGCGCTTCGCGCAGCTTTTTCAACTGCTCCAGCAACAACTGGGAGTGAATGGGGAACTCGCCGAACCCGCGCGATTCACTCGTGCCGAAATCGGCGAGTATGGACTCCAACAGATTCGGCACGTCCGGCCTGTGGATGCGGGAGAGCAGCACGCGACGCTGCTGCTCAGTGAGAGCAACCTTGTTTGTCAGAAGAAATTCCAAACCCAAGTCAGTGACTTTGGAGGCATCGAGATTGAGCTGATTTACTAGCGCATGACTTTGAAATACTTCCATGGAAATGGACTTAGCATCCAGTTGCGTAGGCAGATCAGGCTTAGGATTGAGCCTCTCCTGCTGGTGATTGAACTGCACACCGAGAATGCGCGTGAGATAATCGACCGTGGCTTT
>JBBRNC010000054.1:0-22913 GCA_038230495.1 Verrucomicrobiales bacterium | reverse complement strand
TTTTATATCAACTGTCGTTTTTTTTTTCTTCCGGGGCCCGGGGGCCCCCCCCGGGGCTCTGACCACGCCGCCGCGCCCCCCCCCCCCCCCCGCTCCCCTTAAAAACTCTCTTCCTCCTCGACGAGCCGACGACCGGCCTTCACTTCGACGACATCGCGCTGCTGATGAAACTGCTGCAACGCCTCGTGAACGATGGCCACAGCATTCTCGTCATCGAGCACAACGTTGAGGTCATCAAATGCGCCGACTGGGTCATTGATCTCGGCCCCGAGGCCGGAGCGACTGGAGGCGAACTTGTCATCGCCGGAACACCGGAAGATGTCGCAGCATGTGAGAATTCGTGGACGGGGAAATATCTGGCTTCGGCGTTACGAGTTAAGGGTTATGAGTTATGTAATGCAGACAATTCAGTTCGGGAGCCTGCTCCACGTTACGGTCAATCCCAAATTCATAACCCATCACTCATAACTCATAACTCAATTTCCGTTCGCGGTGCGCGCGAGCACAACCTCAAAAACATCTCGCTCGACATCCCGCGCGATCAACTCGTCGTCGTCACCGGCTTGAGCGGCTCCGGCAAATCATCACTCGCGTTCGATCTCGTCTTTGCCGAAGGCCAGCGGCGATTTCTCGACAGCATGTCCGTCTATGCCCGCACCTTCGTCGAGCAGATGGAAAAGCCCGACGTGGATCTCATCACCGGCGTGCCGCCAACGGTCGCCATCGAGCAGCGCGTATCGCGCGGCAGCGGGAAGAGCACCGTCGCCACCATCACGGAAGTTTATCATTTTCTGCGACTGTTGTTCGCGAAAGTCGGCACGCAGTATTGTCCCGACTGCAACATTGCCGTTGAGAAACAAAGCGTCAGCGCGGTCGTCAAGACGGTCGAGGATCTCGCGAAGAAGTCGCTGGTTCATATCATGGCTCCGCTCGTGAAGGCGCGGAAGGGTTTTCACAATGAAATCGCCGAACACGCCCGCAAGCACGGCATTGAGACGCTGCTCGTGGATGGCGAGTTTCGCGACGCGGCGAACTTTAAGCGGCTCGAACGATTCAAAGAACACACGATTGATGCCGTCATTGCGCGCACCGAACGCGGCATGAGCGCTATCGCGCTTCGCCCTTTGATTGAGAGGGCGCTGAAAATGGGCAAGGGCACGCTCAAGCTGCGTCTGCCGGACAAGTCCATCCAAGTGCTCAACACCGAGATGAGCTGCCCGAATTGCGCGATGTCGTTCGAGGAACTCGATCCACGCCTGTTCTCGTTCAACAGCCCGCACGGCTGGTGCAAATCATGCCGCGGCTTCGGCGTCACCACATCCAGCAAACCGGAGGCTGAGCGACGCGATGACATTTCGTTGCTCGAAGCAGAGATGGAGGAAGAACGGAAGTTCGACAGCGAGGAGCACTCTCACACAGTTTGTTCATCATGCCACGGCAGCCGCATCAATCCTATCGCCCGCGCCGTGCAAGTCAAAGGCATGCGCCTGGAACAGATCGTCGCGCTGTCTTCGGAAAACGCAGGGGATGGCGTGGCAAAATTAAAATTCACCGGCACTCAGGGCGAGATCGCGCGCGACATCTTGAAGGAGATCGAGCAGCGCCTGCGCTTCATGCGCGAGGTCGGCCTCGGCTACTTGCAGCTCAACCGCAGCGCCGACACCCTCAGCGGAGGCGAAGCCCAACGCATCCGGCTTGCGTCGCAGCTCGGCTCGAATCTGCGTGGCGTTTTGTATGTGCTCGATGAGCCGACCATCGGCCTGCATCCGCGTGATAACGAAGCGTTGCTGAACACGCTCATCGCCTTGCGCGACAAAGGCAATTCGCTGATTGTCGTCGAGCACGATGAAGAAACCATGCGCCGCGCGGACACCATCATTGACCTCGGCCCCGGTGCGGGGCGCTTCGGCGGCGAAGTCACCGCACAGGGCACGATCAAGGAGATCCAGCACAATAAAGCCAGCGTCACCGGCAAGTCCTTGCGCGAAGTGATGAAGCATCCGCTGCGCGGTGAGCGACGCCCGCTACCCAAGAAAAACGCAAAGGACGGTTGGCTGAAACTCGAAGGCGCGAACGCGAACAATCTGCGCAATGTCGATGTCAGCATCCCGCTCGGCCGATTGACCATCCTCACCGGCGTCAGCGGCAGCGGGAAGAGTTCGCTCATGCGCGCGTCGTTGTATCCAGCAGTGAAAGAAGTCGTCAATGAAAAACGAAAAACGATAAGTGGTAAACGCTCCGGCCTTACATGGAAAAATATCAGCGGAGCAGAGAACATCACCGCCGTTTATGAAGTTGATCAATCGCCCATCGGCAAGACCTCGCGCTCCTGTCCCGCGACTTACGTCGGAATCCTCGATGACATCCGAAAATTGTTCGCGCAACTTCCCATGGCCCGCGCGCGCGGTTTTGATGCAGGCCGCTTCTCCTTCAACACCGAGGGCGGACGCTGTCAGACTTGCTCCGGCAACGGCGAGATTAAAGTGGAGATGAACTTCCTGCCGACGACGCGTGTGCATTGCGAGATGTGCAATGGAATGCGCTTCAACGCCGCCACCCAGGAGATTGAATACAACAGCAAAAACATCGGTCAGGTCTTGCGCATGAGCATCACTGAAGCCGCCGAGTTTTTCGCCAGCATCCCGCGACTATCGCGTCCGCTGCAACTTCTCGCCGACACCGGGCTCGGCTATCTCCAGCTTGGCCAGCCCAGCCCCACTCTCAGCGGTGGCGAGGCGCAGCGACTCAAACTTGTCACCGAACTCAATGCCGGTCAGGGCCGCAGTGTCACCGAGAAAATGAAGGGTCTCAAGACCCACAAGCGCAATCTCTACCTCATCGAAGAACCCACCATCGGCCTCCACCACGCCGACGTGCGCCGCTTGATTGACGTTCTCCATCGCCTCGTGGACGAAGGCCACACCGTCGTTGTTATCGAGCACGAGTTGAACGTAATCGCCGAAGCCGACCACCTCATCGACATCGGCCCCGAAGCCGGCGAACACGGCGGCGAGATCGTCGCCACCGGCACGCCGGAGGAAGTGGCGAAGAACAAAAAGAGTCGAACGGCACCTTTCTTGAAGGCGATGCTCAATTGAGCAATGCCTTATTCAATCCAAGCTCACAACAAGATCTGAAATGAAGCTCGTGTTGGGCGAATCAGGATAAGCTCTCGGATTGGAAAGCACTCGCGTTTCACCGATGCGGTAATCTGCACTGTGGTGAATATGACCATGAATCCACAAACGAGGCTGGTGCTTCAAAATAAAGTCATCCAGATGCGACGCGTAAGCGCAGCTAATCAACTCAGCATGGCGACTTTCAGGAAGCGACCTGATCGACGGTGCATGATGTGTGACAACAACAGATTTCTTTGGATCGTGTGTTTCTAAAAACCGTTTGATTGCATCTACAGAAGCAATGTTCATTGACCGCGTTTCGCGCGGCGATAGTTTCTTGAATCCACGTGCTGAATTCCGAATCTTCTTGTAATCGTTCATCGTGCCCGCAGCCTCTGCTGCACCTTCCAGCCAGTCGCCCTTGAGTGCCATGTCAGTCCAAAGTGTGCAGCCGAAAAAATGCACGTCGTCGATTGTGACCGACTCGTTTTCCAAGATGTGAATGTTTGTTCCCGCTGCTGCTTCACGAAGCTTATCCATCAGTCGCGGAGTTTTTGCTCCGTAAAACTCGTGATTCCCACAGATGTAAATTACTGGGGTGGTTTTAAAATTTTTGGCAAGCCACTCGAAGCCGTGAAGCTTATTTGAAACGTCTCCTGCGAGCACAACACAGTCGCAGTCCACAGACGGGACGTCGATTTCACCAAATTCCTGATGAAGGTCACTGAGCACATGAACACGCATCACGCATCTTACGCTAGGTGTGGAAAACCGTCATCGTATTTGACAGTGTAGAAGATTGTCGCTGAAGTTCGTTTCATGCCCACCCTCGGACTCGTCGCCCATGATTCTTGTAAGCAAGCGTTGCTGCGTTGGGCGAAGGAGCATCGAGACCAACTCGCAAAGTGGAGCTTGTGCGGCACGGGGACTACGGGGGCGTTGATTGAGAAGGAACTCGGGCTGCCGGTGAAAAAGTTTCTCAGCGGTCCGCTCGGGGGCGATTTGCAGATTGGCGCGGAGATCGCAGAACAACGGATGGATTTGCTGATTTTCTTTTGGGATCCGCTGGCGTCGCAGCCGCACGACCCGGATGTGAAGGCGCTGCTACGAGTGGCGGTGCTTTGGAATGTGCCGGTGGCGATGAGCGAGTCATCTGCCGATTTGCTGTTGCGCGGTTATGCGCTAGGCGATTATCAGCGGCGCGTGCCGGATCACTCGAATTATCTCGCGCTACGGCAGTCCTGATGTCGCGGGAAGTTCTTCACTCACAGCACTCCGTTTTGCCGTGAAGTGATTCATCACTGGCAGGGCGACGACCGAGGCGACGATGATCGACGCACCGAGATAGAAGCCGCCGCTCATGCGTTCCTTTTCACCGAAGACAAGGGCCGCGAGCAAGATGCCGTAAACGGGTTCGAGATTATAAACGACATTCACCGTGAAGACCGAAACGCGGCGCAGCACATCGAGATAGCCGACGTAAGCGGCAACGGTGCAGACTTGTGAGAGCAAGATCAACCAGAGCCAGTCCATCCTTGAAGGAATGGCTATGGTGCTCGTGCCCAAAAATGGCAGCAATACCAGACACGAGAGACAGGCCCCGATCATCTGGTAACAGCACATCACTGCGGGCGGATGGCGGGTAGTCAGTTGTTTATTCAAGACGCCGAAGATGGCGGTGAGAAATGCCGAACCCAGCCCGACCGTGAAGCCGAGCCAGTGCTTGAACTCAAAACGATAGATGAGCCAGACCGCGCCAATGGTGACGAGTCCAGTGATCAGCTCCACTTTGCTCCATTTGCGAGTGCGGTCCACGAGCGGTTCGATCAGCGAACACCACAACATGCCGGTCGGCATCGCGGCCAGACATACCGCGGCGGTAGAAAGTCGCGCCGACAAAAAAAACGTCACCCAATGCCAGCCGATGAGCACTCCCGTGCCCAGAAAAGCGAGCGCCGTGGAACGCGGCACGCGAAGACTGATACCTCTGTAACGACAGATCAACAGCAGTCCGACGGCAGCTAATCCCGTGCGCCAGACTGTGACTTCAACAACGGGAATAGAAATCAGCTTGCCTAGGATCGAGGTTATTCCCCATACGAGGACGACGAGATTCAACTGCGTGAGGTCGCGCAAAGAACCGCCGTAGGCGCGGTTGAGGGGCTGAGGCGAGTGGCTCATCGATTCACTTCCCTATCCCTGGACAGGTCAGGACGAGGCCTCGTTCATGGTCTCCACTCGCAGCCAGCTCGGCTCCTCATGCACGCAGTCGAGCGCGCCGACCGTCTGCATAGCGGTGCGCACATCATGCAAGGTTGCGGCATCGAGCATGAAGATGAGCGGTGTGGTATCACCCTCCGGTTCATCGGGCTGGATGATCGACGAGATGCCGATCCCACTCTCACCGAATACGGTAGCGACGCGCGCGAGCACGCCCGGTTTGTCGGCGACGGTGAGGCGCACATAAAAATTGGATACGGTTTCATCTACAGGCTTGCTCTTCCCATAGAGTCCATGCGGGACGAAGCCACTGTGACGCGAGCCGTAGTGCAACGTGGCGGCGGCTTCCGCGATGTCACTGATCACGCTGGAGGATGTCGGGTCTTGACCTGCGCCTTTGCCGTAAAAAAGAGTTTCGCCAACGATGTCTCCGTGGACGAGCGCGGCGTTGAATGCGCCGTCGATGCTGGCGAGCACATGTTTCTGAGGCACGAGCGAGGGCTGCGTGCGCACTTCAACTCGGCCTTTTTCATCGGCGCGAATCACACTGAGAAGTTTGATCGTGTAACCGAGTTGCGCGGCAAAGCGGATGTCAGTCTGCGAAATCTGTTCGATGCCCTGCACAAATGTGTCTTCCGGTTTGATCCAGAAACCATAGCTGAGCGAGGCGAGAATGATGGCCTTGTGCGCCGCATCCCAACCGCTCACGTCGAGTGTGGGATCGGCCTCGGCAAAGCCAAGCCGCTGGGCGTCGGCGAGCACTTCATGATAACCGACACCCTCAGCGGTCATGCGGCTGAGGATGTAATTGCAGGTGCCGTTGATGATTCCGTGGATGCTGCGGATATGATTACCGACAAAGCCTTCCTGAATGGTCTGGATGATAGGAATGCCACCGGCGACTGCCGCCTCAAAATAAATCGGCACACCATTTTCTTCCGCGAGCTTGAAGAGTTCCTGGCCGCGCTCGGCAAGCAGCGCCTTGTTTCCAGTGATCACGGGTTTCTTTGCGCGCAACGCAGCACTGACTAGATCAAAGGCGTTGGTGGTTCCGCCGATTAATTCGACGATGACTTCGATTTCTTTATCGGCAATCAGATCGCGCCAATTGGAGGTCAGGAGCGCCTCGGGAACTGCCGCGTCCCGTTTGACGTCCAACCTGCGCACAGCGATTTTAACGATCTTGAGATCAAAACCCGTGCGCTGAAGCAGCAGGCTTCCGTTCTTCAGCAGGTTCTTATAAACTCCCAAGCCCACATTTCCCAATCCGGCAAGGCCGATGCGAACAGTGCGGGGTTTTTGATTCAGAAGCATGATTAGGAATGGGGAACCCGAGCATGCACTCGCATAGTGTGCCGTGCAATTGATTCCAGTGGGCGGTTAAAGTTCAATTCATATTAAGAACATACTTGCGAATGTTTGCATTATTGTCTTGTAAAGATGCAAGGAATTTGGTGGATTATAGCTATGCGGAAATATTACATCGGCCTGCTCTCCTTTTCTTTTGCTGCCATCAGTCATGCTGAGAATGCTATAGAGGCTTCCGTTGCTGCGCTGCCGCCCGTTCCATTCTTCTTGGACCAGCCTGTAAGAGCTTTTGCCCTTGTTCTCGGAGTTGTGCTTGTCGCCATCACTTTTTATCAGGCCCTTTTCCGCAAGCATCCAGACGCGATGGTCAAAGTCAAAGTCTCGAAAGACTAAGCGCCCAGTCACTCTGACTGACGCACGTCGCTGATCAGCAGTGACCACGACTCACGGCCACGCCAAAATTGGCGCTGGAGTTTCACAGCCACATCCCAAGGCGTCGGTGGCGTCTGACCGATGGGCGCATTGAACCAAATGGCCGAGAGCATCGCGCCTCCCTGCTGGAGCATTAGCTTCCAATGCTTCTCTTTGAGAATCTGACCCGGCAGGCGCGGCTCCACATTGCGGATGAGAAAGACAGGTTCTGGATTCCCCATGCCGAACGGGCCGAGCTGCGTGAACTGCTCGAAAAACGGTTCGCTCAGATCAGAAAGCTGGCACTCCACATCAACTTCAATCCGCGCCCGAAACTGGTCAGTGCTGATTTGCTGCTCCACCGCGCGGGCCATTCCCTTCTGAAACGCCGCGTAATTTTTTTGCTCGATTGATACTCCAACCGCCATCGCGTGTCCGCCGCCTTTGATCAGTAGATGACGACATTCGTTGAGGGCATCTACCAGCGAAACTCCCGGCACGCTCCTTCCGCTGCCCCGGCCTTGACCATTCTCATCGAAGGCCAGCATCAGCGCAGGCCGATGGAAATCACGCATGATGCGCGAGGCCACAATGCCGACCACGCCCGGATGCCAGGACGATGAACCGAGCACGATGCACGCCGCTTCTGCCAGTGCCGGATCGGCCTTGATCATTTCTGTAGCATCGATCTGGGCGCGGCTTTCTACATCCTGACGTTCACGGTTTAATCCATCGAGGAGCGAGGCAATTTCATCCGCCTCTTCAGCGTCTTCACTCAAGAGCAAATCCAGCGAAGCCTTCGCGTGATCCAAACGGCCAGAAGCATTCAAACGCGGCCCCAATCGATAGCCAATGTGCTGCGACTCGATGAATCCGCTGACGCCGGCGATCGCCTTGAGCGCGCGCAATCCGGGCCGTGTGGTGTCGCCGATTTTTTCCAATCCCTTACGCACCAGCACGCGGTTCTCACCGAGCAACGGCACCAAGTCCGCCACCGTGCCGAGTGCGGCCAGATCAAGCTGATCGCGCAAATCAAATTCTGGAAGCCTGCGTAGCTTCTGCAATCCATGCAGCAGTTTGAAGACCAGACCTGCGGTGCAATAGATGGTCTTCGCGTCAGAGAGCTTGGGATTAACCAAAGCCACGCACTCAGGCAGAGTCGGGCCAGGCTCGTGATGATCCACGATCACACAGTCCACGCCCTGCTCATGCAGCCATGCCGCCTCCGCGACCGAGCTAGTGCCGCAATCCAGTGCGACTAACAAATCGGGCTTGCCCAGCTCCTCGAAACAACGCGCCAGTCCGTCACGGCTCAAGCCATAGCCTTCGTCCATGCGATGCGGCAGAAACATGCCCGGCTCCAAACCGTAAGCCCGCAAGGCCAGCGTGAGCTGCGCGATCGAAGTGACTCCGTCCACATCGTAATCGCCGAAAAGAATGACCCGCTCTTTTTTATCCACCGCCTGCAAAATTCGCAGCGCCGCTGTCTTCAATTGCGGCAGTTCAAATGGATCAGACAAGCTGGCTAAGCGCGGCTCCAGAAAATCTTCCACATCCTCGACGCCCCGCAACGCAAGCAAGCTTCTGGTGAGCGGATGCAACGATGCGCCCGGTTCCGACCCAGCAATCGCCTCCAGCAAAGCCGGATCAGGCTCGCGTAAAATCCATTCAACAGTTTCGAGGGCGGAGGACATGCGGACGTTCAGAGTCTAAAAAATGTGCTGCATCCTAGCGAGCCTGCCGATGTGCGCGCTGAATATTTTACGATTCCTCATTCCTGACGTTGCGCTCGACACCGCGTCAGACTTCTTCATGCTGCTTCATGCCCGAATCCGTCTCATCCAACAGCGCCCGTTTGCTCAAGACAGCTCTTGGATTACTTCTAGTCGTCCCCGGCCTGGCCTTCACAGTTTTGCTCTGGAACAGTTACCAGCGTGCCGAGGAAACGCGGCGCTGGACGCCAACGCCCTGCCTCATCACGTTCTCGGAATTGCTCACGGAACACGTCACGCCCAACTCGCCCATTACCTACCGAGCTGGCATAAGATACCGCTACACAGTGGGCGGCAACGTTCATGAAAGCTCGCGCATTCAGCGCGTGGACGGCTCCTCATCGGATCGCTCCAAAGTCGAAATACTTACCAGGAAATATCCTGCGGGACGTGACGCGACATGTTTTGTTAATCCTGCACAACCGGATTTTGCCGTGCTGGAGCACGCCACACGCGCAGCGCTTTACTCCATCTGGTTTCCGCTCCTCTTCTTTGCCGGCGGCGCCGGCATGATTTTCTCAGCTTGGCGCACCGGTTGGTGATTCTCCACACGACCTTCGCCATTCCGTGCGCATGATGCTGACCACATGAGTCTGGCAACATATCCTGACGAGTGTGGTTAAAACTTACTCCACTATCACCCTGCCAATCATCCCGTATCACCTGCGCACCATGAAACATTTCACCTCATCCATCCTCGCCGCCGTATGTGCCTACGCCGTTTCCTCCACGCTAGCGCAATCACAGAAACGCAGTCGCCCGGATCGTCCGCAGATACTCCAAGGCGACTTGAAAAATGGCGACCTCGCTCCGGATTTCACGCTCAAGGATGTGACGGGAAAAAAGTCAGTGACGCTCTCCGGGCTCAAGGGAAAACCGGTGGTGCTGGTATTCGGGAGCTGCACCTGTCCGCCGTTCGTAAGCACGGCGGAGTCCACGGGCCAACTCTATGCCTCCTACAAAGATCGCGCACACTTTTATATGATTTATGTGCGCGAAGCACATCCGACAGACGGCTGGGTGATCCAGGGAAACAAGTTTCAAATCAAGTCCCCCGAGACTGACGACGACCGCCGGAAAATCGCGCAGAATTTTGTGGAGAAAATCAAGGTGTCGATGCCCGTGCTGGTCGATGGCATCGACGACAAGGTAGAGAAGACCTACGCCTGCTGGCCGAACCGGATGTATGTCCTGGACGCGCAGGGAAAAATCGTGGACAAGGGTTCTGCTGGTCCCCGCGGGGTGTCAGGTTCCATGCGCCAGGCTGCAGAGATTTTAGACCGACTTCTCGCGAAGTAGCATGAGAGTAAATCTTCTTGAAGTGCTTACGAGGAACAGCACACGAAAGTTCACGCATCCAGTGAGTGGACGGATTATTGTCTATTCAGACGATGGTATCACTCCCAGCCTTCGTCAGCGCTCCACTCGAACTGGCTCTTCGGCTTAGCCGGTGGTTCTGCCGATTGCTCGCCCTGAGGCGGTCCGCCGAACTTTCCACCGCCCTCAGGCTTTCTGCCGTATGAAGGCCTGCTAAAGCCGCGTCCGCCGCCGCCCCCACCAGAATTACCGCCGCCACCGCGCTGGTCGAACCCACGACGCGGCTCCTCGAATTCCTGACGCTCCGCGACATCCATCCGCATCTGACGACCGCGCCAGTTAGTCTGCGAAACGGTGTCCATGACCTGATCCACATATTCCGGCGGCACGCCCACGTAGCTGCATTTTTCGTAAATCTCGATCTTGCCAAGCGCACCTTGAGGAAGGTTCGCGCTGCGATAGATAGCTCCGGCAACTTCTCTTGGCGTGACTTGATCCATCGCACCCAGATTAAGGAACATCCGGGTGAAAGCCTGCGCGTTGCTGTTGAAAGCTGGACGTGGCCCACGGTCGCCACCACCCGCAGAGTAATCACGAGGTGGGCGGCTGTCCCGATTGTCGCGGAAGTCGCGGCCACCTTCCTGCGGCCTGCGCTCTTGACGCGGACGGTCTTCGGGAATTTCCTGGCTCTCGCGCGATGAATCATCGAGCCAGAGATGGAGCAACGCGCTGGCGATATCGGTGCTGCTGTTGCCCGCATCGAGCAAGCGCTGCACGGTGGCTTCGTGTGATTTGAACTCGCCCTTTTCGAGCGTGTTCTGCAATTTCTCAAAGTGTGCGTCCACACGCTTGCCTTCGACTTCCTCGCGGGTCGGCAGCTTGGCGCGATCAATTTTTACTTTGGCAAAACGCTGAATGCGCTGGAGCAGGAAAATCTCGCGACCTCCGACAAGACTGATCGCCTTGCCGCTGCGGCCCGCGCGGCCTGTGCGGCCCACGCGGTGCACGTAGTCTTCCTCATCGTAGGGAAGATCGAGGTTCACGACCAGATCCATATTGTCCACATCCAGCCCGCGGGCGGCGACATCGGTGGCAACAAGAACTTCAATCGCGCCACTGCGGAAATTTTTCATCACGCGGTCGCGCAGCATCTGGCTGAGATCACCGTGGAGGCGGTCAGCGCTGTAACCGCGGGCAATCAGCGCATCCGTCACATCGTCCACGGCGCGCTTGGTATTGCCGAACACGATGGCCAGGCGCGGGTTCTCCATGTCGAGGATGCGGCAGAGCGCCTCGGTCTTCGAGCGGCCTTGCACTTCATAATAGGATTGCGCCACGGTGGGCACGGTCATCGCTTTGTGCTCAACGGTAATGATCGCCGGGTCCTTAGTGTAACTTTCCACAAGCCGACGGATCGGACCGTCAATCGTCGCGGAGAAAAATAGCGTCTGCCGGGTGGGCGGCACTGCTTCCATGAGCTTGTCAATGTCCTCGCGGAAGCCCATGTCCAGCATCTCGTCAGCTTCATCAAAGACGAGCATCTTCAATCCGTCGAGCCGGAGGATACCGCGCTCCACGAAGTCCAAAATTCGGCCCGGAGTGCCCACGACGATTTGTGCGCCGTCCTTCAATCCGCGAATCTGTCGGTCAAAGGTCGCGCCACCGTAAATCGGCACCGCTTTGATGCCTCGCTTATGCGCCGTGAGCTTGTGAACTTCTTCGCAAACCTGCATCGCCAGTTCACGCGTGGGGCACATGATGAGCACGCGAACGCCCCGATCAGTCGGATCAACCAATTGCACGGCGGGAATAGCAAAAGCCATCGTCTTGCCGGAGCCGGTTTGTGATTGGCCGACGACATCGCGACCTTCAAGAGCGGGCGGAATGGACTGGGCTTGAATAGGTGCGGGCTGGTCGAAACCAAGAGCCTGCACGGCTTGCAAAATTTCTGGGGACAGCCCAAGTTCGGAGAACGGTTTCTTTTCCATACGTAATTCCCCGGTTTGAAAAAGGGGGTGTTATAGTCTCATAGAACGTGGAATGCGCAAGTTAAAGCTCATTTCGTCATGACGGCAGAAAGAGGGGACTCCGGGCGCAGCTTTCTGAAAGATCACCTTGTGGCTGCATCTTCCAAGGAACGATGGCGTCTCGTGTCAGTCCCGACAGTGACGGCGAGACGCCATCTTTCCTTGGTAGATTTCCAAATCTAAGATCACTTACTCGCTTTCAATTTCTCCAACTGTTCTTTCAGAAAGTCTCCGCACTTCAACTCCTTGCCGTCCTTGAAGCGGATGAGATACGGCTTGCCTGAAGTCGAAGAAACGCTGGCTGCTTTCTCAATGAAGTCCGAGGCGGTGACGATCTCCTTCTTGTGTGAGTTCCACTTCCCGCGAAGAAATTTTGCTGCGGTCTTCGCGTCATAATCGGAGCCGTTGCGGACGAATGAAGCATCCTTGATTCCCTCGATGCTGCTGATCAATGCCTCGATTTGGGCTGTATCCGCAGACGGAGCGTCAGCGGCCAGAATGGGAAAACCCAGCGCTAAATAAATTAGGCAGGAGATCAGAAAAGTTGGATTCTTCATAGTAATTTTGTGCCGAGTTTTTACACCTTATTTCATTTTTGACAGCTTCACCAGTCCACCGGGGAAGTCGAGTTGCATGATGTGCCACTGGCCATCGATCCGAATGATAAATGCCCGCAGATCACTATCTTTCCCCGCATCTAACAGAACAATCTTATCCCCAAAAAGCTTCGCCACTCCTTTCGTATGGTCATCCAGCCATGTCCAGGCGGGGTATTTGCATTCAAATTCACCAGTGATTTTTTTGTCGCTAACTTCGTCAATGTAGCTAAATGAAAACTTCCCTTGAAGCTCTTTCTTCGCGAGATCATCGGTAATTGGCTGAATTATTGGCGGCTTTAATTCGAGTTCCTTCCAGCACATCTGATAAAATTCGTTGATGCCCTCCTTTGTCAATAATTCGTCTTGATCAGGCTCCTTGGCAGCAGCACCGAGGCAGACCAGCACCACACACATCGCCACGCGTAAAGTCGGAATCATTTCGCTACATTTACGTCATCGTTGGCGTCTGTCCAATTCCGCAACTCAGGCCCGTCTTGCATTTGCCCCGTCTTCCCCTACTTTCCCATCGTATCACATTAGTAAAAACTCATCCCCCGACCACCATGGACAAGCCAAAAATCACCACTTATCTCAAAACCTATTGCGGCTGGAGCGAAGGCGTGCGCGCCATCATGCGCAAGTATGACCTGCCCTTTGAAGAGAAAGACATTATCGCCAATCCCGCCTTCCGCTGGGAGATGGAACAGAAGAGCGGCCAGCCGCTCAGCCCTTGCGTGGAAGTGAACGGAGTGATGCTCCCGGACATCAGTGGCGAGGAAGTGGAGCGCTATTTGGTCGAGAACAACCTGCTCTCAGCCAGCGATGCCGCGCCCGATGCGCCGATTGATTCCGCCTGCTCCAACGAGCAACATGAAGCGATGGCGCGTGGGCAAGTGGCCAGCATTAAGTTTGTGGCTTGAGCGTAACACCGGCTTCCACCCTGTGTGTCGCACAGTGGCTCTGCCCTGTGCTGAGCAAATCAATTAGGCCGTTTGGCACAAACGGCCTACACACAAAAATCTGCTGAGGAACGTTTGTGCCAAACGTCGTATTATTTTGCCAGATGCAGACATCCAATGTCCGCTGTCAGCAAAATGATGGGCAATCACCCCAAAAATGTGGGAAATAATAGCGCACTGGCACAAAACCCACGCTTCTGTGCCTGATCCAACTGTTAGGCCGCTCATATGCCGTCCGTTCACATTTTCGCCTCGCATGGTCGTTTCTCTTCCTTTGAAGCAATCCGACAGTTCATCGATCCGACCTACACGGAGGACGGCGATCAGATTGACTCGGAGTTCATTCGGGAGGTCGGCATTGGTGAGTTTGAGCCGATCTGCGTTGAAGCGATTCACTCGCCGGTCACCAAGCCCTTGAGGCAGTTGTTGGAAGGGGTGTCTTATTCCGACCGGTGGCTGCCACATTTCGCTTTCTCGTGCGAGGCAGATTCGGCTATTTGTGTTTTCGAGCCGAACGTGATGCTTCGACCAGAGGCGAGTTCGTTGCGATATTGTGGAGCGTTATCCTACTAGATATGAAAACACGGCCTATGCGCTGTAGCAAACCCGGCATGGCGTCGGGTTTGCAATCCACGTGACTCTTGGGGCCGGGTCGCTGAGCTTTGGTCGTTTAGTCACGATAATCCACTTGCATCACACACGTTGATTGTGTAGCTTTCTTGTGTGGCAACGAATTTACAGATAGATCAGTCCCTGCTTGAGCAGGCTAAATCGCTTGCTGGACTGCCCACCAAACGGGAAACCGTCAATGAAGCTCTCAAGGAGTTCATTCAACGCCGCCTGGTCCGACAGCTTTTAGATCTACGTGGGCAGATCGATTATTTTGAGGACTATGATTACAAGGCGTTGCGTCGCATGAAACAAACATGATTGCTTGCGATACCTCTGCGCTCTCACAATTCCTCAGACGCGCCTCAGACAGCGACAGTAAGGTTGCAACAGAGGTTGAAAAATTAATCGCCTTAGGAAAACTCGCTTTATTCGGGATTGTCCGTCAGGAACTCCTGTCTGGCATCAAGTTGCAAACTCATTTCGAGCGCATTGATCTTGCTACACAAGCTCTACCGCTATTTTTTGCTGATGATGAAGATCATACGACAGCCGCAAAGTTTTTTAACGCCTGCAGATCAAAAGGCATCCAAGGCTCGCCCGTCGATTTTCTAATTTGTTCTATGGCAGTCAGACGTAAGTTTCTCATCTATACGACTGATCCAGATTTCGAGTTGTATGAGCCTATCATCCCCATCGAACTCTATCGTCCATAAGACCGAACATGGCGTTAGACAGATGATAATGTCGCGCAAGCCCCGCCAGAGCAGTTCGCATAGGGACAGACGCTAATGGCACTTTTTGCTTTCATGCTGCCACGTGAGCCGTAACGCGGCTACGCCGCCCGGTGAATCCTGATGGCCGCCTTAGCCAGATCGTGATTCGTCTGCAGGTTCATCCAGAACCGGGCGCTGACTCCTAGAGCTTTGCTCAGCAGGATTGCTGTTTCCGCGCTAATGGCTCGCGTGCCGCGAATGATCTCACTCACTCGCATCCGGCCTACGCCCATTTTCTTGGCCAAGTCACTCTGACTGACGTTCAAGGGCTTGAGAAACTCCTCCAGCAGAATTTCACCAGGCGTGACAAACGCCGGGCCGAGCGGAACTTTAGGGCTTTTTTTCATGGTGATTTCAATGGTAATCGATGATCTCTACCTTACTTCATAACCCGCTCCACCCGTGCAGTGATGCTCGTGAAGATGTGCCAAGGGATGGTGCCCGCCATTATAGCGAGTTCGTTCACGAATATCTCTGAGTCACCTTGTGATCCGAGTAACACGGCTTCGTCGCCGAGCGCGGCCTTGGTTGGGAGATCAGTTACGTCCACCATGATTTGATCCATAGTGACTCTGCCCAGTAAGGGGCAGCGTTGTCCTTGAATAAGAACACTGGCGCCTTTGCCAGATACTTGACGGGGATAACCATCGGCGTAACCACAGGCGAGTGTGGCTACATAGGATGGCCGGGTCAACTTATCGATGCGACCATAACTTATGCCGTGGCCGACGGACAATTCGCGCACTTGGAGCACGCGCGTTTTCCAAGTGAGCACGGGCTTGAGCAGCTTCTGGGTTTCCGGCAAAGGCGAGACTCCATAGATAGCCAGACCGGGCCGAGCGAGATTGCAAAAATCTTGCGGCGTATCATAGCCGAGTAACCCGGCGCTGTTCACGACATGGATCCAGCGCGGTCGCAATCCAGTCGTGTGCGCCATTTGCACACAGTGACGGAACCGCTGGATTTGTTTCTCGGTAAAGTCGGTGTCCTCGTCTGCGGATGGTAGGTGGGAGGCGATTCCTTCCCAGTGGATTTTAGAAAAGCTCAGCAAGCTGCGCACGGTGGCTTCCGTCCACTCGGCTTCAGGGAATCCCATGCGCCCCATGCCGGTGTCGATGACCACGTGGGCTTGAGGACTGACGCCTGTGGCCTTGGCAAGTTCATTCCACGCGGCGGCTTCCTCCACGGAACTGATGCTAATATGCAAGCGGTCGCGTAGTGCGGCTTCCCGTTCCTCCGGCAGACAAGTGCCGAGCAGCAAGATCGGAGTGGCAGATTTGGTCGCTTCGATTTTCTCTGCTTCATGGAGATTAGCCACGCCGAGCAACGCAGCTTTTCCTTCCAGTGCGCGCGCGATGGTGGCCGCGCCGTGGCCGTAGGCGTTTGCTTTGACGACCGCCAGCAGCTCGCAACCAGCGCGTTCACGAACGACAGAAATATTTTCTGACAGGGCGGCGAGATCAATCTCGACCCAGCAACGATGACGCAAATTGGCGGCGGTGGCAGGCATGTTATCAATCAAGCAGGTGATACACTTGGGCAGAGGCGGCGTTCCATGTGTCATCGTCCATGACAGGAACTGTGCTGTCTTGCAAGCCCGATCCTTCCGCAGGCAGTTTCACCCAGGACCGGCAGCCGCCATAGCCGCGTTCATAGGGAAAATTCCACGACTGCGGCAGTGCCGTCACGCGCACCAGTGCAATGTGCAGGCAGCTTTCTTCATTCCATGCGAATCGCTCACGCACGACTTCGTCTTTCCAGACATGGAGAGGCTCCAGCGCAGCGACCTTGTCCCAATCCGTGATGCGCCAGACCGCATGGAGCTTTGAAAAATACCGGATGTTCACTTGCTCCCGCTCTTCATCCTTGGGCACGACGACCTCTGCGGCATCGTGCGGAGTCCAGCGAAGTTGGTCGCCTTGATTGTGAAAACCTGTGGGGAAAAGCCAGAAGTCAGGGTGTTGGAAATGGAATCCGCCCCGGCCCTCGTGAATCCCACCCTTGCGCAAGATGATCGTCTGCACGCCCCGGCCCAGCGCTTCACAAATGAAGGCCCATTCTTTGAAACCGATGGCTGACGATATTTCTGACATATGACCACTCATATGGCATCACCTGCCGACCTGTTCAAATTCCATTGTCGGCGGTAATGCCTCTTGCAACTGAAGCCAAAGATCGTATGTAGCGCGCTGATTTTCCGGCCTCCAGCGCCGCATCAATTACTCTGATTTATTTATGAACAAAGACCTCCTCCAGAAAGCCGCCAACGAAGCCCGTGGTCTCGCCATGGACGCTGTGCACAAGTGCAACTCCGGCCACCTCGGCTTGCCGCTCGGTGCCGCAGAAGTCGGCGCAGTGCTCTTCGGCGACTCACTCCAAATTGATCCCGCCGATCCGAAGTGGCTCAATCGCGACCGCTTCATCCTTTCCGCAGGCCACGGTTCGATGTTCCTCTATGGCTGGCTCCACCTTGCCGGATTTGATTTGTCCATCGAGCAAGTGGCGAACTTCCGCCAACTCCACAGCATCACGCCCGGCCATCCAGAGTTTCATGAAACCCCCGGCGTCGAGAGCACTACTGGCCCGCTCGGCCAGGGAGTCGGCAACGCCGTCGGCTACGCGCTCAGCGGCAAGATGGCGGCGGCGAAATACAACACGCCCGATCACACGATCCTTGACTACCACGTCATCGCGCTCGCGGGCGACGGCTGTTTCCAAGAAGGCGTCGCGCGTGAAGCGGTCGCTTTCGCGGCGCATAACGGCCTCGACAACCTGATACTCATCCTTGATTCCAATGACGTGACGCTTGATGCCATGGCCAAGCTCACGCAGAGCGAGGACACCAAAAAAATCTATCTCGCCCTCGGCTGGGATGTTGTGCAGATCGACGGCAACGATCTCGAAGCCGTGCAAAAAGCCATCGCCCGCGCGAAGAAACAAAACAACGGCAAGCCCAAGCTCATCATCTCGCGCACGCTCATCGGCAAAGGCATCCCCGAAGTCGCCGGCACCGCGAAAGCCCACGGCGAAGGCGGCGCGAAATTTATTGATGCCGCGCGTTCTGCGCTCGGTCTTCCTGCGGATAAACATTTCTTCGTCAGCGATGAAGTGAAAGGCTACTTCGCCGACCTCAAGGCGAAGCGCTCCCGCCAGCACAAGCGCTGGACGAAATCGTTCACTGCATGGGCCACCGCTCATCCGCAACTCAAGGCCGAACTTGATGCCGCGCAAGTTTCCAACTCCAGCGTGGAAGATTTGTTAAAACTCATTCCGGAAACTTCTGGCGAAGGCAAAGCCGCGACCCGCAACTGCGGCGGAGAAATCTTCAATCATCTCGCGAAGTCCATCCCGAACATCATTACCGGCAGCGCCGACCTTTACGGCTCCACGAAAAATTACATCAAGGACGGTGGAGATTTCTCCAAAGAAAATCCGCTGGGCCGCAACATCTGGTTCGGCATCCGCGAGCACGCCATGGGCGCGATCTGCAACGGCATCGCCTACGACGGAATCTTCCGCGCCAGTGGCGCCACGTTCCTCGTGTTCGCCGACTACTGCCGCCCGAGCATCCGACTCGCCGCGCTCAGCAAACTTCCCGTCACTTACATCTTCACGCACGACAGCGTCGGTGTCGGTGAAGACGGCCCCACGCATCAGCCCGTCGAGACCGTCAGCGGTCTGCGCGTCATTCCGAATCTCGACGTCATCCGCCCCGGCGACATTGAAGAAACCGCCGCCGCATTCGCGCTCGCCTTCAGCCGCAAAGACGGCCCGACACTGCTTGCACTCACGCGTCAGGACATTCCGCATCAAAGCTCCGCTTCTGCCCAAGTGCGTCGCGAAGGCACGCTCAAAGGCGGCTATGTCCTCGTGAAAGAAACCAGCGAACTGAAGACCATCCTCATCGCCACCGGTTCCGAACTCCAACACGCCGTCAACGCCGCGAAGACCCTCGGCGAAGGCGTCCGCGTTGTTTCCATGCCCTGCACAGAAATCTTCGACCGCCAGTCTCAGAGCTATCGCGAAGAAGTCCTTCCTGCTTCATGCAAGCACCGCATCGCCATCGAAGCCGGAGTCACCGGCCTCTGGTGGAAATACGTCGGCCTCGAAGGCAAAGTCGTCGGCATTGACCGCTTCGGCATCAGTGCCCCCGGCAACATTGTGATGAAGGAACTCGGCATGACGGCGGAGCATTTGATCGAGGTGGCGAAGTAGCATCCCTTCTAAACAAGAAGGAGCGCGAGTATGCCGTAAGGCTACTCGCCTAATATTGATCGTGGCGTGTGAGTCCAATTCGAGATTATGCAGTCTACAACGTCTCAGGAAAGTTTGGCGAGTAGGCTTCACCATACTCGCGCTCCTTCTATTTTAGAATTTCAGCCATGTCACTTTCTCATGATCATTCCGACTGGACGGACCGCGGCTTTCTTCCTCACCTCGACCAACCAGGACTCATCCAGTCGGTCACATTCCGTCTCGCCGATTCGATGCCGCAGGACCGGCGTGAAGAATGGGAATATCTTCTACAATTCGAAAATGAATCTGAGCGCATCCGCCAGATTGAGATGTGGCTCGATAACGGTGCAGGCTCGTGTGTCTTGCGCTATCCCGTTTGTGCGAAAATCGTGGAGGAAGCGATTCGCTTTTTCGACGGCGAGCGTTATCGGCTCCTCGCGTGGTGTATCATGCCGAACCATGTGCATGTGTTGTTTGAAACCTATGAAAGTCATCCCGTGGGTGGAGTGATCCATTCATGGAAGACTTACACCGCGCGTGTGATCAATAAGCATCTGCGCCGCGAGGGGCCGTTGTGGCAGCAGGATTACTTTGACCGCTTCATCCGCGACGCGAATCATCTCGAGAACGAAGCGCGATATATCGAGGGCAATCCGATCACTGCGTGTCTTGTTGAACGCGCGGAGGACTGGCCGTTCTCAAGCGCCTACAATCGTAAATAGTGAAAGCCCGGCAACGGCGCAGCTGGATCAAAATAAGAAGGAGCGCGAGTATGCCGATAGGCTACTCGCCTGAAATGGATTGAGGCGTGTGAGGTTGAATCGGGATTGTGTGGTCTGCTAAGTCGCAAGAAAGTTTGGCGAGTAGGCTGCGCCATACTCGCGCTCCCACTTGTTTCGACTTTGTCCGCGAAGTTATCGTAAGCTTTCGAGCTTAGCGAATTTATTTGCGTCCGGAGTCCTCAATCCAGCCAGTTCTCCACGCAAAGCCGGCGTCACCGGCCTCTGGTGGAAATACGTTGGTCTCGAAGGCAAAGTCGTCGGCATTGACCGCTTCGGCATCAGCGCCCCCGGCAACACCGTGATGAAGGAACTCGGCATGACTGCGGAGCATCTGGTCGAAGTGGCGAAGTAGTTGCCGGAGTTGAACGGTTTTCGTTTTTTCAGCAAATCCTAGCAGGCAGTTTCTAAGTGATCCTGCTGATAAGCTGGAAACTGCTTAATTCAATTCCTGTTCAAGCATGGCAAACAGCGCTTTCAGGCCATACGAATCTTTGATGATGCCCATGTTTACGGAAAGGTGCCGGAATTCGGCCTTGATGGCAGCAATGATATAAGGCTTGAGTGGCAGCTTGTCTTTGGCAGCCAGTTGCAGGGCAAACTTGCAGATCCACGGATCTTCCGGAAAATCATCAAGGGTCTTTTTTAACAACGGCGAACTCGAATCCAGTTCCTTACGTCCCATTTTCCCAGCAAGCAGACTGGCAGCAAATCTTGCGTCGTGAAATTCCTCCCAGCCAGCTTGATCAATTTCCGCGAGTTTGTTGCTGCCAGTCTTGTCCGCGTCATCGGGCACCAGCAAAGCCGCCAATAGGTTGAGCGCAGTCAGATCATCGGGTTTTGTTTTCAGTGCGCGTTTTCGCAACTCATCTTCATACCTTTTCAGCAAGTCTTTCTTGGTCACCAGTTTGTGCTCCATCGCTAGGGCGCACAGCCTGTCTGCGACAATACTGCTGGTGGGCAAGCTGTCTTTGTCGCCTAAGATCAACTTCAGCCCAGTGAGCTTCTCACGCAACCATTCACTAGTTATTGCATCGTCTTTAAAAGTGCTGGCATAGAACTTCGCTTGCGCAAGCCGTTCTGGCTCGGACTTAAGAAAATCATCCGCAAGAGCCAGACTCCGCTTTATCGCGCTAGTGTTGCTGTCTGAGTTCCACCAATCGCGATCCCAATGTCCTGCAAGTGCGATAAGTTCTTCAAGCCGAGCTGTCTCCCCGCGCTTGACTGCTTTGAGAATCTGATTGTGCCGCAGATCGGGCGACAGCGGCCCGTAGATTTCGCAAATGGCGAAATCGATACCCGTATGGTGTTGCGGGTGATTCGCCTTTTTCCAATGCTCGATGGCTTCCTTCAAATCACCATTCCGCACAAGACAATCGGCAACAAGAACATGAGGAAGGTAAGCATCGGGGTGCTTTGTAATGGATTTGAGATAACTATTGGCGGCTTCTTTGGTCTTGCCATCGCGATGCAGAACCATGGCCCATTCAAGATTGATTTCGGGGTTTTCCGGCATGGCCTGATAGGCAAGTCCTAGAAACTTTGCGGACAAGTCGGGGGCGATTTTGTAAAAGACATTCCCAAGAACAAAGCAGTCAGCAGCAATGAGATCTTTTTCTGGCCGTGCCGACAAGTAGAGCTGATTGGCCTCATCAAGTTTCCCGGCGGCAAGAAGTTCTTCGGCTTTTGCACCCGCGTCTTTATAATGTGTTTCGGACGCTAGCGTGACTTCATCCATAAATTTCTCGTCATTTGCCAATGCGGATAGCGTTAGGAAAATCATCGAGATGGAGAGCCTACAAATTGAATTCATGGACTTAAATTTTACAACAATACTCCGGCGCATCAAGACTGTTTATGCTCACGGAAATGTCGTCGGCAAAGCCATGCTTTGATATGAACGACAACATCGGCGCACTCGCTCCTTCTCATTGATGCCGTTTGACACTAACGACCTACCGTCCGAATTAGCCAGATGGACATCAAACCAGAAGTTTACGAAAAGCTCGGCACCTTTTATCTTGGTCGCGGCTATGACATCGGCACCAAGCAGATGGACGACTCGCTCGTTCTCTATGACTCCAAAGACCTCGTAACCCACGGCGTGGTGCTCGGAATGACTGGCTCCGGCAAAACTGGCCTCTGCCTCGCGCTGCTTGAAGAAGCCGCGATGGACAACATTCCAGTCATCGCGATTGATCCCAAAGGCGACATCGCAAACTTCTTACTCACTTTCCCGAATCTCAGCGCGGACGAGTTCAAGCCGTGGGTCAATGAGGATGACGCGAAACGGAAGAGCCAGTCTGTGGATGAATTCGCTGCAGCGCAGGCGCAAACATGGCAGAAGGGTCTCGCCGATTGGGGACAAAGTGCGGATCGCATTAAGAAGCTGCGCGACAAAGTGGATGTAACCATTTTCACGCCGGGCAGTAGCGCTGGCATTCCAGTGAGCATCGTGGCCTCGCTCGCCGCACCGGGCGCCGCCGTCATGGAGGACGCGGAAATTTTCACTGAACGCGTGCAAAGCACCGTCGCCAGCCTGCTCAGTCTCGCAGGTGTGGATGGCGACCCCGTGCAATCGCCCACCCACATTTTGCTTGCCAATATTTTCACCGCCTGCTGGCAGAAGGGGCAGGATCTCACGCTGGAAGCGCTGGTGAAAATGACGCAGCAGCCGCCGTTCCGCAAAGTCGGCGTCGTCGCGTTAGATGATTTTCTCTCCGAGAAAAAGCGCACCGAGCTGGCGATGAAGTTGAACAATCTCATCGCCTCACCCAGCTT
>JBBRNC010000053.1:0-23443 GCA_038230495.1 Verrucomicrobiales bacterium | reverse complement strand
TCTCACGCAGCGAGAACTTTGGCGCGAAGGATTCGCGGACACTGCCAATGCCCGTGAACAAGCGGTCAAAAACTGCCGGTAAATTTTCTAGCGCTGGATTCATGAGCTTGAGGATGCGGGCTTGGGCGCAGCCTCTTTTTCAGAGTTGCTCTTTGCGTCTGGCTTGGATGCGGCTTGGGGTTCTGACTTGTCTTGCTGGCTCAAAAGCTCGTCGATTCCTTTCTCCAATGAAACGAGGTAGTCAGCGATGCTCCATGCGACCTTCTGTCCGCCAGCGATGAATTCGATGCCACTGACGAGATCTGGCGCGGTCTCGAAGCGCAAGCGCACGTCCGCTGAGAAGGTCTCGTTGATGGCATTCTGAAGTGCCGCACGTTGATCGAGAGGCAGTTCAAAAGCGCTGCGAACCACGGCCGCTTCGGATGAACTTTTCAGCGCCTCGGCAAGCTTGCTCTTGGTCGCGTCATCCATCGCGCGCAAATGCTTCATGAAAACTCCACTCATGCGTTCCTCCAAACTCACTCCTGCTAAATCCGCGAGCGTCTTTCGTGCGATTGCGAACACCTCCCGCTGCGCTCGCACTGAGATGGCCTGATTCAGATTCTTCGCGTCGTTTCGCAGCGACTCCGCGCGCTTGGCGCTCATCTCATCGGCGGCCTTTCGAGCTTCGTCGATCAATCGCTGACGCTCGACTTTCGCCTCATCAGTCGCCTTGTCCATCAGGACGCCTCGCTGCTTGTCGAACTCCTCGTTCTTGTGCTGGAACTCATCGCGCTCCTTTTTCGCTTCTGCTTTCTTTGTTTCGGCATCAGCGAGTTCCGCAGCGATCCGTTGCTCCCGTGCGTCAATAGCGCTGAGGATCGGTTGATACAAATAGCGCTTCATCAACCACACGAGGATGAGGAAATTCAGCGCCTGCGCACCGACGGTGAACCAGTCAATGAGCATGAGTTATTTGGCTACGGTTTGCGCGATGAAATGATTCCAGAATGGATTGGCGAAGATCAGGATCATCGAGACCACGAAGCAATAAATGGCCGTGGACTCGATCATCGCGAGACCGACAAACAGGGTGCGCGTAATGGTGGCGGAAGCGTCGGGTTGTTGCGCCAGCGAGGTGAGCGCGGTGGCGACGGCTTTGCCTTCCGCAAAGGCTGGGCCCATGCAGCCGAAGCTGGTGGTGATGCCTGCGGTGACGATGGAAGCGATAGCAACTAGCGTGGTGTCATCCATAATATTTTTGAGTTGGTAATTGGTTTTGTTAAGTTTGCGGAACGGGATCTGGCCTAGTTTTGCGAGTGCCTATGGCGGCTGCGATGTAAACGGCAGCGAGAATGCTGAAGATGTAGGCCTGCACCATACCCGTGAGCAGCCCGAGCATCGTCATCAGAATGGGAAAGAGAAATGGAGTGATGGTAAGCAGGATCGCGATGATCATGGCGCCGCTCATCATGTTGCCAAAGAGCCGGACGGCGAGCGCCAGGGTGCGCGAGATTTCGCTGATGATATTGAAGGGCAGCATGATGACGGTCGGCTCGATGTAAGACTTGAGGTAGCCGCCCATTCCCTGGTCCCCGATGCCGAACATCGGCACCGCGATCAGGACACACAACGCGAGAGCCGCTGTCGTCGAGAGCGATCCCGTGGGTGGCTCATAGCCGGGCAGCACGGTGCATAGGGCTGCCATCGCCAAGAACAAAAAGAGCGTGCCGAGAAAGCCGATGAACTTTTCAGGATGTCGCAGGCCCACGTCCTCGATTTGCTTTTGCATCGCGGTGACGACGATTTCCAAGAGGTTCTGCCACCGCGAGCGCTTGTCCTCAGAGGTGAGGTTGCGCGTGATGAGTTTGGCTCCCACCGCGAGCAAAATCATGATCCCCCAAGTGAACACGATGGTGCCGTTGAGTTTGAAAAACCCATGCTGCCAGAAGATCAGTTCGTCAGGACTAAGTCGCATGGCTCTCCTCCTTGTGTCGGTTTCGCGTCAGCCACGTTACAGCCAAGCGCGCGATGATAAAACCCATGAGACACGCGAGCAGCCGCTGCCATTGACCACCTGAGACAAAGTAGATGCCGGCCAATGCGATACCCATCCGCAGCACTGCGCTGCCGAGAAACCACAGCGCAGGACGCGGAGATGCAACGCCCTTGCGAATCGTCCACCACAGGCCGCCGAAGAAGATTCCGCCGAGCACTAAGCCCGCTGCCCACGATAGGGTCAATGTCAGCACGTCATTCATTGTCGTCATCCTCCTGTTCTTCACGCATGGCCTTGTCTTCTTTCGCAACCCAGTGCCACGCATTCACACAACCGAGCACCAGCCCGACCACGAGCAGCGCCAGCGTCCATGAATGCGAGCTGGGATGATGCTTGTCCAACCAAAGACCCAGCGCTGCGCCAAGCAAAGTCGGCACGACTACCGACCAGCCAACCAGTCCCATCATGCCAAGACCAAACCAGACGCCTTGCGTGGAGCGACGCGCCTTGAGCTTGCGAGCAGCCTTCGCGCGGACGTGTTCGGCCAGCGTTGCTTCGCTCTTCGCAGGTGGTTGTGGTGGCAGGTTATTCATGTTTGAAGGTGGCAAAACGCCGCAAAAATCCTGTTTCCAATTTCGCCATCACCGAGCGCGCACTCTGTTCGCTTTCGTCGAGCATTGAAAACTCCTGCTCCACCAGCTCGTGCAGTTTGGCTAGGTCCTTGCCGACCATCGCGCGACGCACAGATACCAGCACGTCCGGCCCGGATTTAATCAGCACGCCTTCATCTACTGCGACGAAGACTTCACCGTCCGCGGCGGTTTCATAAAGCAAGATGCCTGGTGCCAGCGCTGCGATGCAGTCGAGTCGATGCGGCAGAAGACCGAAGGAACCTTGTCGCGTTTCGGCAACGATCCGCAGCACGTCCGACTTTTCGGCAAACACTTGGAAGGGCAGCAGCACTTTAAGATTCATTCGGCGTGGGCTGGTTCGCCCTTTGGTTGAGGTTTCGCTGCGGGCTTCTCTTTCCCTTTGGCATCGCTGATCGGCCCGATCATGTAGAGCGCGCTTTCCGGATAGTCCTTGAACTCGTCGTTGAGGATGCATTCACAACCGTCCAGTGAATCCGCAAGGCTCACGAGCTTGCCTTTGTGTCCGGTGAACTGCTCGGTGGTAAAAAAAGGTTGTGTGAGAAAACGCTCCAACCGCCGGGCGCGCGCGACGACGTTGCGATCCTCGGGCGAGAGCTGCTCCAGCCCGAGCATGGCGATGATGTCCTTCAAGTCCGCGTATTGCGCGAGCGTGCGTCGAATCTCTTGCGCGAGCTTGTAATGCCGCTCACCGACGATGCCCGGCGTGGCCATCTTGGAGCTGGATTGCAGCGGATCAATGGCGGGAAACAGCCCTTCACTAGCACGCTTGCGTGAGAGCACGATGGAGGCTGAGAGGTGCGAGAACGTATGCACCGCCGCAGGATCGGTGAAGTCATCGGCTGGCACATACACGGCTTGAATGGAGGTGATCGCGCCCGTGTCCGTGTTGGCGATGCGTTCTTCCAGGCCGGACAGTTCCGTGCCCATCGTGGGTTGATAGCCGAGTCGCGATGGCATCTGTCCCATCAAGCCGGACACCTCCATGCCCGCTTGAATGAAACGGAAAATGTTGTCGATGAGCAGCAACACATCGCGATGCTCGTCATCGCGAAAATACTCGGCCATCGTCAGTGCCGCGTGGCCCACGCGAAACCGTGCGCCCGGCGGTTCGTTCATCTGACCAAAGATCATCACCATGTTAGGCAACACACCGGCATCCTTCATGTCGCGGTAAAGCTCCTCGCCTTCGCGACAACGTTCGCCGATGCCGCAGAAGATGCTTACGCCTTCCTGATGTCCGACCATATTGTGAATCATCTCGGTAAGTAGCACGGTTTTGCCCACGCCCGCTCCACCGAATAGTCCCGCTTTCCCGCCACGCTCCAATGGCACCAGCACATCAATCACCTTGATGCCGGTTTCAAAAATCTCGGACTTCGTCGATCGTCTTGCCAGCGGCGGTGGCGCACGATGCACCGAGCGCCATTGCACATCGGCCAGAGGCGCTTCGTGGTCAATCACGTTGCCAAACACATCGAACATCCGCGATAGCAATCCCTTGCCGACCGGCGCCATCAATGGTCCTCCCGTGTCCTCCACGGTCATGCCACGAGCCAGCCCCTGTGTGGGTGTCAGCGCGATCCCACGCACATGCCTTGCATCACGCTGTGCCAGCACCTCAATGACGATGCTTCCGCCATCGCCTGCATGAAGCACCGAATGAATCGGCGGCAACTGCTTGTCGAAGCGCACGTCCACCACGCTCCCACGCACCGAGACAACAACGCCCTTGTTTGCTGATACAGATTTACCGTCCTGTTCCAGAGGGTCGTCCAAACTCGGCGCGCTCATCGCTCATAATCGGCGGTAGCCAGATTTCTGCTGACATGGACAACGACTGCTTTGCCGTCGTTTTCTTCTTTGAGTTGAATTGGCATCTTGGCTTCCTTGGTTGGACGTTTCGTAATTTTAAACTCATGTTCTCTCTACGGGGGGCCGAGAACAATGGGGTAATCACCCCACACCCACCTGAACTCATATTTGCCGCATGATTGAACCGTAATGCTCTGAAAGGAAAATCTGAAGATAAACAAACACCTGCTTCCAAATCCGGCTTTGGAACAACTGAACAACTGGTGGGGTGGCACTGAGAAACTCAACCCATCGCTTTAACCGCAGCCTTACGTTCTGGGTGTTCGAAGGCATCTTCGAAATGGTCCATTTCGGCATCCGTCATTCCTAGAGACTTGCCGTGCTCACGCCACTGAGACACGGCAAGTATGACCTCACGGAGGATTTCTCTAGCTCTCACCAGAGGGACTCGGAAATAACCAATCACAGACATCAATGCTTCGATAGTGGCCTCCGGGCCAGCCTCTTCTGAAATCCATGTTTTCAACTCTCTGAGCCGCTCGGGAAATGGGTTAATGTCGAATGCAGGAGCCAGCCGCCAGCGACCATTGTTCAAGTGTAAAAAACCGTGGTTGTGCAAATGATCGTCAATGTTTGTGATCAGAATTGAATAGGCAATTCGTCGCCACAATTCCTCCGTGTCCGCTTGTGCATCAGCTCCGTGGACTCGGATTGCATCCACGATCTCCGTGTAGAAATGATCTCGTTCCGTCCCTGCTCCCACTAGGGTAGCGGCGGACACATACATGAGCCTCCGCCCATTCTCAGCGCGGTCAAACCGCCGGATAAGTGCAATCGCTAACCCCTCGCATTCAACCAACCTAGCCTCGGCGGCTATGATGCCTGCGGAGCGAGCCAATGTTAGTGCCAACACCTCCCCTTTCGTCACAGCGCGGCCATCCTTAATGCTGGGAAATTTACCAATAGCTAATCGGCCATCATCATCAACTACGGTGCATTTTGGCCTCATCCCACCGAGGGATGTGCCTCTGCCGAGCAGGTAGGCGAGATCAGCCGTTGTCTCGTTTTCGGATTCCACCGCATGGCTTGCCTTGAGCAGTTGGTTTAACTCTAACAGTGGAGGTGCAGTCCGCCTGCCGACCTCTTCGGAGCGACAAAAAACTCCAGATTCATCTTTGAATCTCAGGACTCCCACACGGCTGAAATCATCCACCGCTAGCAGAAAATCCATAGCGTTTAAATGCGTTAGCGAGCCGACGCTACCTTCCTTTTTTTCCACCAGTCGGCGTTTGGCATGGTCCCGAAGGATTACCCGCTTCGCCCAGCCATCCGGCTCTGTATCCGCCAAGGCACCATGGAAAACGGAACCTTCTGAACTAAATTGATGAAATTGTGGACCGGGCACTAATGGCAACCCCGGCTCCACTGCAAAGCCCTGCTCCAGCCATTCAGAGTGGTAGGCAAACGCCGCCCGTTGACGCGCTCCCACCGACTCGAAGTAGAGCGTCCCCACTTGATTCGTGTCCCCAGCGAATACTTGGATTGTCCTTTTCAAAATAAGGTTTGGGTTTTCTTTGGCCTGACTCTTTTGGGCAGCCGCGCCTCATCGGAGAGCAGTCCGGCATCGTCCCGTTTTACATCGATCAAGTCCGCCATCACTGGCCCCAGTCCTAATACAAATAACGCCATGGCATACGCTCCGAAGGCAACTGCGGGATCCCCCTTTTCCATTCTGGTGTAGGTGCTTTTCGCCACCCCAACGCGCTCAGCCATCATGGCCACCGTCAGGTAGCGCTTCCGGCGGGCAATCGCTAAGTCGGTGCCAAATTTTGACATCGAGCGTCGAATGCTAGTGGGCAGGATATTTTGAACCGAAGATTTCATCTATAAGTCAGAAATTGATTTATTGATTCATATATAAGCTATTAAACGAAAATGTCCAGTCACAAAAGTCGGCAGGGACGTGCGGTTAAACGATGGTTAGCCCAAATGAGATGAACCGCGTGAAATCAGATTTATTCAATGTTGCCAAGGGCTGTTGATTCAATCCAGATGCATTCTATCGTCTCGAATCACGCGCCGTTGCTTTCCATCTCTCAAAATCCACCTGTCGGGCAGCTAGGCTATCCCCAAGCTCACGCAAGGCTCGCAATCGTTGTGCAGCCTCCGTTGGAAACTTCGCAAGGATCTCTTCTGAAATTGGCTCGAAAGTCTGCGGGGCGGACGCACGGCCCTGCTTCTCAATAACGGCGATTTCCAGCAAATGATTGGTTTCGCTATTCAAGGAGCGTCTATGAGCCGCAGCTTGCTTTTTTAGGCGAGCATGCAGTTGCAGTGGGATAGTCTTTATCAGAAGTGATGCCGTGGTATCGAAATAGTATCCGACAACCGAAGGAAGGTAACAGGGAAGGCAGGCCCGCGAGCCTCGGTGAAAGCGAATAAGATCTCGAAGCAATCCCCCGCTTCAGCACACCAAGCCGAAACCTGCTGGGACTGGCAGGGCACGGCGCATCCTAGCAATGTAGTTGGTGGACGGAGTCACGCCACTCCTAGTAAACGCCACGGGGAGTGGCGCGGCTCTGTCCGCCATAGGAATTGGAACAGGGAAATTGAGGGATGTTTCTGTTGGGGCCTTGGGTGTTTACTGAAGGCAGACAGCGACTCCTTCGGGCGGCAGGATATCCGGCAAGTCCAGACGTGCGACGCCGATCTTGTGGTCGGCCATGCCGTAGTAAACATCGAAACGATTCGGCTGTCCGAGATCATCCCGCCGGTCGATGCCGGTGGGAAACACGACGTTGGAAACAATGCCATAGCGTTCTTGTGGCAATTGAGGCGTGAGCACCGGCTCCACCGAACGATAGTGGATGAAGCGCGGATGCTCCACCGAGAGCATCATCACCCCAGCAGAATAGCAGAGATGCGGGCCGTTTTGATCTGTCTCGGCTGTCTTGCTAACACCATGATAAACAATCATCCAGCCGTGACGCGTTAGAATGGGTGGAGTGCCGCAACCGATCTTGAGCTGCTCCCAAGGCGACACCGGAGTGGCGAGCCGATGATGTGAATTGAACACTCCGAGGCGATTGGTTTCACCAAACTCGAAGGGCATCGGGCAATACGAAATCCAGATGCTCTCGTGATCAAGATCCACCAGGCATTGATCGTCTTGGCAAGCCAGCTCCTCAGGACGTGTGCCAGCGAACAGCGGGCGATGCAGAATGGCCATCTGCAGCTTTCCGGCGTGATTGGGAATGGCGACCGGGAACACGCAGGCGTCCTTGTTGTCCACGTGGACGAAGTCGATGCCTTGATACGGCTCGAACGTCGCAAGCCCCATCCGCTTCCAGTGAAACAAGTCTTCGGAAACAGCCACCGCAATGCGCGGACCATCGTGTGACAACGCTGTGTAAGTCATGACATAACGCCGCAGCGGTTCCACAAAGGTGATGCGTGGATCTTCGCAACCGCCGCTGCCGTCGGAGCGCAGTTCATAGTCCGCTTCAGGTTCAAGCGCGATGCCGAGACGCTCGACTCCGCATGGATCACCAGCGTCATTGAATACAACACGCGCGATGCCGATGCGCGAGAAGTTCCCCTTCGCGACGAGCCGTGGAAACAAGTAGAGATGGCCGTCAGGGCCGCGAACCGCCGCCGGATTCAGGACACCTTCCTCTTCATGGGGATTGCCCGCCTCTGGCGACATCAAGATGCCGAGGCGCTTTAGTTCAAGAGTGCTCATGAGTTATCCGTCAGGGAATCGACACCTGGTTGAGAACCTCTTTCTCCACCGTGTCCAACGCTGCCAGATACGCTGGCGGCAAGTCGATCTCGTTCATCCGCGCTTTGACCTGACTCCAATCAACGTATCGAGAACGAACCAGTGCCACCACGGTATCGATGTCCTTCGAGCCACGATCGTGCGGTCTTCTTCCCATGCGTTTGTCCACTCGTGCGTGAGCAGTTGCCACCAGCTTGGTGGCCGTGGCATCGACGGGATGCATGGCAAACACTCCAGCATGTCCAGGGAAGGCGACGAGACGTTGTTTCCAGCCGGGAGGAAACCATTCGTCTTTTCTGGCATCCACAAAGTCACAATAAAAGCCGTTCTCATTATGATAGGAGTGCCCCCTTCCCATCACATCAAGCAGACGTGTCCGTGCCATTTCATCATCGGGCTCGATGAAGAAATCAGCGTCAATAGTCACTTCTACTCCAATGCTCGCAGGTGACGCATTTGGGAAATTCGCCAAGAACGATGAAGAACCGAAGATCACGATCTCCCGCGTTGGCTCCAGTTGCCGCACAGTGGCAATCAGATTTGTCAGGGCGCTCAGCGTCATTGCCGCAGTGCGTCAAGTTCCGAGTCGGTCAAGATACCGGGAAACGGATCGAATCCCTTCCACTGCATCGCGTCCGGGCTGCCATCCCGCAGCAAGGCCAGCAACGCTGCGAACGCGGACGACGATTGCATCGCCTCCTCGATCATGGCCTTCCAACCATTCAATCTGGACACGCTCGGATGTCCCTTCGCCAGCCAGCGCGCGATGTTGTTCAAAGGAATCGACAGCAAACTTGGCTCCCGCTCAATCTTGCCAGCGATGGCATCGAACATGAGCGCGGTTTCGTTCTCCATCTCCGCGAAGACATCATTCGTCACCACCGGACGCTTCGCCAAGGTGCTCTTGATCGGGGATGGGATCGGACTTTCCAGGCATGAGATGGGCTGGGCGGCGGTCATGATGAGCCAATCATGCCTCACCTCGGTTGTGGAGGCAAGCGCTGTTGTCTCCCAGACAGGCGATGATCGTCTCGATGACGCGCTTTGATTCCTCGGGATCTCTGACTTGAATCGACAACGCGCCCGCCTCCTTGGCCGGGTAGTCGTTGCCGCCGGGAAACAGGGCATCCCCGACGAAGATCATGTCATCAATCGCAATGCCGAGAGTGTCTCGGAGCTTTTGGATGCCGTAAGCTTTGTCGATCCCAGGCTTCGTGATATCAATCGATGTCGTGCCGCCGAGACGCACGGAGAAATTGGGAATCAGCTTGTCGAGGAGCACTTTCATCTGCTTCCGCTTGGCGAAATCAGGGTCCCATTTTTCCTTTTCTATAATGGGGGCATTCTGACCCAAGGCAGAGAACGTGATCTGGCTTCCCCGATCCTCTATCACTTCGCCCCAAGGGCCAGCGGTCTCGAAGTCCGATGATGCTATCACCTGCTTCAATGAGCCGATGATCTTCTCTTTCTCCTCATCCGTGAAGTCCTCTGAATAGAGCAGTTCCCAGTCTTCCGCGTATTGATAAAACTTGGTGCCGCAAGTCGGCAACAGGCACAAGTTCTTGAGATTGGCATTATGGGGGAGATTTGAGACCAATTGCTTTTGAAACTGCGGCCAGTTGCCACCCGAAATCACCGCCACCTTGAGAATGCTCAGGAGATCGCGCAGCAGCGTGGCCATTTCCGCATCAATCGCCGCCTTGCTTTCCGCTATGGTGCCGTCCAGATCAAAGACGATGAGCCGCTTCATGAGCTGGTCTGTTGTTTGCTTGAAATCTCACCACCTTCATTTTCCCAACGTTCAATCGACAGCTGCTTCAAGGGCATGGCGATGCCATCGCGTGGGTGCTCGCACCGTTTGAGCGAGGTCTGGTTCCACATCTCAATGATTGGAACTTCACGGTGATGAGGATCGTAGGCGAGCAGGCTCAATGATGCGGGGCTGAGTGGGAAATGCTGCGCTGCAAGGAGAGGCAGACCAATCCAACGCGCGGCCAAAACTCCGCCGAACTGGCCGTGCGAGAAGAGTGCAATGTTTCCGTCCAAGGCCCGAAGCCGGACAATGAGACGATCTGCGCGATCAGATACCTCTGCTGGCAATTCACCGTGTAGGCATCCATCGCGATACAGATTCCAGTCCGGGCGTTCTATGGCGATGTCCACGCTGCGTCGTCCTTCGTAGTCGCCGTAATTCCACTCGACGAGGTCGGGATCAATTTCAACCGATGCACCGAGTCCAACGAGTTCACAAGTGAGCTGGGCGCGTTGTCGCGGACTGGTCAGCACATGGGCAAACGAGATGCCATCGAGCCGATGTCGAAGTTCCCGCGACTCGTCTTCACCACGCGTGGTCAGCGGAATGTCAGTGGTGCCCGTGTGCTGGCCAGTGAGAGACCACTCGGTGCTGCCGTGACGGATGAGGTAGAGATTCAATGACATCGAGGCGGGTTGGTCATGACGAACGCGCTTCCATGGCGGCGGTGTATTCGCCACGCCGCGCCGCTTGGTTGCACTGTGCCCGACGCAAAAGCGCGGTCTGAGCTGCGGCCACGTTCGCGTCTTCGCCTCGCCAGATATCCAGCGCTGGTTGCTGAATGGCGCGGGCATAGGAGAACGACAGCGCCCAAGGTAGTCGCGATTTGAATCGCACATGCATCGCATTCAAACGCGCAGAGGCCAGCTCGGCGGTTTGGCCACCAGACAAGAACGCAATGCCGGGAACGGCTGCTGGGACAGTTTGCAAAAGACATTTCACCGTGGCGTCCGCGACTTCATCCACGGTCGGTTGATCCAGACAGCCGGATCCCGGAAGCACCATGTTCGGTTTCAGGATGATTCCTTCCAACATCACGCGCTGGCAATTCAGTTGGATGAAAACATTCCGCAAAACTTCCTGCGTGACCTTGAGACACTGCTCCAGCGTGTGGTCACCATCCATGAGCACTTCCGGCTCCACGATGGGAACGAGTCCGGCTTCCTGGCAGAGCGCTGCATAGCGGGCCAGTGTGTACGCGTTGGACTCAAGACCGCTGCGACTGGGAAGGCCATTACCCATGGCAATCACCGCGCGCCACTTGGCGAACCGCGCACCCATTTGGAAATACTCAGCAAGCCGTTCGCGCAAGCCGTCCAAACCCTCGGTGATTTTTTCTCCGGGATGAGCGGCCATGTCTTTCGCGCCGGTATCCACTTTGATGCCGGGAATCATGCCCGCATCGGTGATCACCTTGATGAATGGCGTGCCATCTTTCTGCTGCTGACGGATAGTCTCATCATAGAGGATCAAGCCGCTGATGCTCTCACCAAGACTGGGTGTCGTGATGAGCAACTCCCGCCATGCGCGCCGTGCGTCCTCGGTCAAAGGAATGCCCAGTGCGGCAAAGCGTTTGTTGCAAGTGGGGTTGCTTTCATCCATTGCCAGCAAGCCTTTGTCCCCGGAGACCAGTGCCTCCGCGATGTCGTTGAGAGATTGCGTTTTCATACGGTGACACTCCATTTCCAATTGCGGATTTCCGGCAGGTCCTCGCCATGCTTGTCGATGTATTGCTTGTGCTCGATGAGCTTGGCTTTGTGTTGCTCTTTTAAACGTAGGCCAGCGTCACCCGTCTGCGGTAAACGATCAATCGTGTCCATCACAAGATGAAAGCGATCCAGATCGTTCAGCACCGTCATGTCGAAGGGCGTGGTGATCGTGCCTTCCTCCTTGTAACCACGGACATGGATGTTGTCGTGGTTGGTGCGTCGATATGTCAGGCGGTGAATCAACCACGGGTATGCGTGAAAGGCGAAAATGACCGGCTTGTCCTTAGTGAAGAGCGCATCGAAGGCCTCATCGCTCAGGCCGTGAGGATGTTCGAGCTGCGGCTGGAGCTTCATGAGATCGACGACGTTGACCACGCGGATTTTCAACTCGGGCAAGTGTTCCCGGAGAATGGAGACGGCAGCGAGCGTCTCCAGTGTGGGCACATCACCACAGCAGGCCATGACCACATCCGGTTCTCCTTCGGCATCATTGCTAGCCCAGTGCCAGATGCCGATTCCTACAAGGCAATGCTTGGCAGCAGCGTCCATCGTGAGCCATTGCGGCGCGGGGTGCTTGCCGGCGATGACAACGTTGACGTAGTGACGACTGCGCAGGCAGTGATCCATGACCGAGAGAAGGCAGTTCGCATCCGGCGGCAGATAGACCCGCACGACGGAAGCCTTCTTGTTCACGACGTGATCAATGAAGCCGGGGTCTTGGTGCGTGAAGCCGTTGTGATCCTGCCGCCACACATGTGAAGCGAGAAGATAGTTGAGAGAGGCAATCGGCGGACGCCATGGAATGTGCGAGGTGACCTTCAGCCACTTTGCGTGCTGGTTGAACATCGAGTCCACGATGTGGATGAACGCCTCGTAGCAGTTGAAGAGTCCATGCCGGCCCGTGAGCAGGTAGCCTTCCAGCCAGCCTTCGCACTGGTGCTCGCTGAGCATTTCCATCACGCGTCCGGTGGGCGCGAGAAATTCGTCGTTCGCCTCGGTCGCTGCGTCCCATTGGCGGCTGGTGGTTTCAAAGAGTGCCCCGAGACCATTCGAGATCGTCTCGTCTGGGCCGAAGACACGGAAGTTCTGCTGCTCGTCGTTCAGCTTCGCGACGTCGCGGAGGAATGGGCCGAGCACACGCGTGTCGCCAATTCCATTGGATCCAGGAGTCGGCACGTCCGCCGCATAGTCGTGGAAGTCCGGCATCACGAGATCGCGCAGCAGCAGGCCGCCGTTGGCGTGCGGGTTCGCTCCCATGCGGCGGTTCCCCTTGGGCGCGAGTTCGGCCAGTTCAGGTATCAAGCGCCCTTGTGCATCAAAGAGTTCTTCGGGCCGATAACTTTTCAGCCACTCCTCCAGCAATTTAAGATGTCCGGGATGCGTGGCGGGATCGGAGATCGGCACCTGATGCGCGTGGAAGGTGCCTTCAATTTGCACTCCATCGACCACCTTCGGCCCAGTCCAGCCTTTGGGTGAATTCAGCACGATCATCGGCCAGCGCGGCCGCGTCTGACTGCCGCGCTCGCGGGCTTCGAGCTGGATGCGTTTGATCTCCTGCACTGCCGCATCCAGCGTCGCGGCCATTGCTTGGTGCATCGCATCATTGTCGTCCTGATAGTCCACAAAATACGGCGTCCAGCCGTAACCGCGCATCAATTGATCCAGCTCCTCACGCGTGATGCGGGCGAGGATCGTGGGATTGGCAATCTTGTAGCCGTTGAGATGCAGGATCGGAAGCACCGCGCCATCGGTCACTGCATCAAGAAACTTGTTGGAATGCCATGCCGTGGCCAGCGGGCCGGTTTCCGCTTCGCCATCGCCCACTACGCAAGCAACGATGAGTTCCGGATTGTCGAACGCCGCACCAAACGAATGGCTCAGCGAATAGCCCAGCTCACCACCTTCATGGATCGAACCCGGGCACTCAGGCGAGGCATGACTGGGAATGCCGCCGGGGAAGGAGAACTGAAGGAAGAGCTTTTGCAGTCCGGCTTCATCCTGACTGATGTTAGGATAGATCTCGCTGTAAGTGCCTTCGAGATAGGTATTGCTCACTACCGCCGGACCGCCGTGCCCCGGCCCCGAGACATAGATCATATCGAGATCATATTTTTTAATAACGTGGTTCAAGTGCGCATAAATAAAATTCTGTCCCGGTGTCGTGCCCCAGTGCCCGAGGAGCATGTGCTTGATGTCTGTGAGCGCGAGCGGCCGCTTCAGCAGTGGATTATCAAAGAGATAAATCTGCCCAACAGAGAGATAGTTTGCCGCGCGCCAGTAGGCGTCGATTTTGTGCAGCAGGTCTGGAGCGAGGGTGTTGTTTTTCACGCGTCGTCCTCTTGTTGTTGAGCGCGGGCGGCTTGCAGCATTTGATCATGCTCGGCTTCTCTTACGCCTTCTTCGACGAGGGCTTCACTATCACTTCGGCCTTCCGAATCTTCGGCGTCGCTGGTGATCGTGGGTGCCCGATGTCCGGTGGAGCCGGGCAGCGTATCCCAACGTTCGGATTCAGGAACTGATTCGAGGATGGATTCTTGCGGGTCCAACTCAGAACCGCCAGTCAACTCCCGCCGAGCTTGTTCCTCGTCGTCTTTCGTTGGCTCCTCCCCAGCGCGGCCATTGATCATTGCGAGTTCGACGCCACGCTTCCTGAGCATATCGTCAGACACTTCACCGATTCCTTGGTCGTTCACGGTCAGAACGCCCTGCTTGAGTAAGTTGATGTTCATAAGAGATTCCTTGTCATTGTTTGGTTGTTTGGACGAGATCGTTTCTCGCCGCATGAGTGAGTGAGCTTTGGGAAAGATTCAAAAACATGGTCGATGTTTCGTAGCTGATGTGCTTAACGTGCTTCGTCAGCAGACGAACCGGCGTGTCATCGCTCCCCTGCTCGAGTTCGATGATGACTTCGCTGATGGCCCAAGTTTTGCCATTCACCACGAAGCCTTGCACCTTGCCGACATCGCCGTCGGTCGCATGAACGCGATAGCCGGTGACGGCCTTCGTGCTGCGCAGATGAATGTCGTCACGCTGGTTGTGACCGTGATGCGAGCGGTCTTCTTGGAAGGCTTCTGGTGTGAAGGCTGGAAAACCAGCGGCTCCAAGAATCCCACCATCCCAATAGTTCGGCCAGCCATAGTGGCTGTAGTATTCCTCTTCATATTGTCGTGACACCGTGCGATGGGTTTCGATGGAAGGACTGTCTTCGATCTGCTGGCGCGTCAGGTTCACGCGGAGATGGGCAGCGTCGCCACTGGCGTCACCCAAGGCCGCCGCACCAAATGCATGTGGCGAAAGCAGCACCTGCCGTCCTGACAACCAGCCGCCTGTGTCTGCAACGAGGTAGCGAATCATCCACGTCTGATCGTCAAAGTAGAAGTCCTTCACCTTGCCGATCTCGCTGTCCGTCGCGCTGAGTTTTAGTCCGTAGAGATGTTCGAGTTCTTGTTTCATGGTCGGGTGCCTTGAGGCGCTGTGAATGATGATGGACGCGATGACATTGAATGCCTGGTTGAGGAAAACGGAGTTATCGTGTGGACGGCTTGTTCGGGCGCGGCAGTGCTCTCGAACGTCGCGGCATAATTCCGCCCGACTTCGGTCCACGTCATGATGCGGCCTTTTTCGAAAGCCCGCCGGGACATGACCTGGGCTGCTGCTGAATCGTCAAGCAAGGCGATTGCTGCATCCGCCAGAGCGCCGCTGTCACGAAAGGGCACCAGCACGCCTTGGTCTTCCGCCAGCAGTTCCGCCGCGTGCCAGTAAGGCGTGGAGATCACCGGTTTGCCCATTCCGAATGCGTAAGCCAGCGTCCCGCTCGTGATCTGAGCTTCGTTGACATAGGGCGTGGTGTAGAGGTCTGCTGCGGCGATAAGATTGATCAATTCATCCCGGCTGACGAAGCGGTCGATGAACTGAAGATGTTGCGCAACTCCAAGTTCCGCAGCCAGGGTGCGCAGTCCTTCACGATACTTTTCTCCCTGCTCCCGCAACAGAGCCGGGTGTGTCGCACCCGCCACAACATACAGCACATCGGGATGCTGCCGCACAATGTCCGGAAGCGCCCGCACGGCATATTCGATGCCTTTGCTAGGAGCGAGCAGACCGAATGTGAACATCACGCGCCGCTGCGTCCAGCCAAGGGACTTTCGCGCCACCGTGCGTTCTTCCGCAGAAACTATGGCATCTGGTATTCCGTGAGGAATGACAACGATCTTCCGTTCGGGAACGTGATACACCTCACGCAAAAACTCCCTGCCTTTCTCTGTCATGACGACCATCCGAGCGGAGTGTCCGGCGATGGCGCACATGACTTGATGTTGTTCCGGCGATGGATCGCGCAGCACCGTGTGACACGTCGTCACCACCGGAAGCCGCAGTGCGCCCAACAAGTCGAGCAGCCACGCTCCAGACGATCCGCCAAAAATTCCAAATTCATGCTGGAGACTTACGACGCTGGCACCGCTCCGGTTCAGGGCATCCGCCGCCTGACCATGATGCGACCGGTCATGTTGATCGATCACGATCTCCACTTCGTCAGGATAAGCGTAACCGTGCAGGTCATCCGTCATCATTGCCACCGGCGCGTGCAGCCCTGGGCGCGCACACTTGACGGCAGACCGGAGATCTTGGGTGAAGGTGGCAATGCCGCAGCAGCGGGGTGCATAGTTACCGAGGAAAGCGACGGTGTTCATCGGTGCCGCAGCAACGAACTTGGACCTTGGGGATGCATCCGTATCCGCAGGCTTCATCCAGCCGTTCGAGACACCGTTTCGTGTATTCTCAGACAGGCTAACCAGAGCGAACGTGAGCTTAGTTTTCATTGCTGGATCGTAAGCGATAACGGTAGGCGCATGAAATGGGGTAAACGCCCCATAGCATCTTTTGTGCATTCCGGTCATCGTCTTGTTTCTGGGAGTAAAAATCTTCCCGGACAAAATCAAAACCACCGGAGAATCACCCATGAACAAACACAAAACCCTTAAAGATCTGTTCCTAAGCGAACTGGCGGACATGTATGACGCCGAACACCGGCTCGTCAAAGCGTTGCCAAAAATGGCTGCGGCCGCCACCTGCCCTCAACTGAAGAAAGCGATCAAAGCACATCTGGAGGAAACAGAATAGCACATCATGAAAATCGAAAGCGTCTACAATGCTTTTGATGAAGAGGCAAGACGGAAAAAATGTGAAGCTACCGTCGGGCTTCTCGCGGAAGGCGATGAAATCGCCGCCGACTACCAGGGATCGCCGGTCATCAATGCCGCATTGATCTCCGCTGCGCAGAAAGTGGAACACTACGAAATCGCGTCCTATGGCTGCCTGCACGAATGGGCGAAGTTGCTGGAGAACGAAGAGGCGGCTGACCTGCTTGAAGAGATTCTCGACGAAGAGAAGGCGGCCAATGACACGCTCACCGAACTGGCGCGCTCACACGGCAACCCGGAAGCCCTCGAGGAAAGCGAGAGCGCAAAAACTGAATGTGCGACTTCAGACAATTGACCGCTAAAGCTGCGGCGGCGTGCCTGGTTAGCCCTGGTCGGAAATGCCCCATCAACACCAAGGCGAGCTAACAAGACGCAGCCCTGCGACTGCCGAAAAGTGGTCGCAGGGCACCCGAAGCCTCCATCTAAAACGAACATGAATCGAGAAATATCTCTTCAGGAATTTCGCCTCCATCACCCGCATACTGATGCGTTTCCAACGCTAACCCAAAGTGGCGGGCTCCGCATGCTTCTCGAACGACAGCGCCGGAAATCTGCTAGACGGGCAATCCGCCGCGAACTTGGAGACCGTATTTTAGTCACGCTTGGCGCGGCATTCAGCTGGCCATGGCGGGCACTCAGTGCTCGTGCATGTTTAATGGGAGCTACTCACAAGATAGAAAAGTGAAACCCGCACGCCACCCGATCCGGCCCATTCTTCACGCACGAGAATCGGCGACAGACCAACCAATCACGAAAAACCCAGCCCATGGCCTGGCAATCCCCAGACGATCCGTGCAAGCTGCCCTGCAGTAGGAGGGGAACTGACATGTGCCTTCGCCATCTGTTGTCCGATCAGGGACTCGCACCGCGCCATCTCAGTCTGGGTGTGCTTCAGGGCTTGAAGCATGTCTATTCACCGAACGAACTTCCTGCGTGCGTTCAGCTTGACGGAAACGTCAACTGGGCCAACGAGAGCGAGGCGGCAATAGCCTGATCTTCCTGAATGAACCTCGGCAAGGGGGGCACCAGATTGCTCATTCCTATCAGGATGCAAACAACAAGTCACCTGAGCTCGTTCGCCAGCACACTATGGCCAGACAAATCTGCTTCAGGTAACCAGTTGCTTGTCACTTGCCCGATGTCCGCTCAGTCGGTCACAGGTGGAACTTCACACCCAAGCGCACGAGTGTGAAGTCGCGGTCGCGGTCACTGGAACTGTGCCAGTAATAGGCACCGTCAAGGAACACACCTAGGTTTTGCATGCTCTTGACCTTGCATTCGACACCGACTCCGGCGTGATACTCTCCGAGCTTTTCCCCGTCAACCTGGTATCCGCCGCCCACCATCACATACGGCGCGATGCACATCGAATGGATTGGCGCGCGCAGAATCAGGTCGGCGTTGAACAGATGCTGGACGCTGCTGGTGGCATAAGCTCCGTAGCTGACTTGGATGCCAAAGTTTTCGTTGAAGAAATATTCAGCAAGCGCACCGCCGCCAAGGGCATTGTCGTAGTCATCGCTTTTGTGGCGAGGAAGGAATCCGCCGCCGAAGATGCCGAAATCGAAGCCGGGACCGAAGCACAGCGTTTCCTGCTGGGGTTGTATTACAGGATTTTTAGAATAGGACGCTGAACCGGCGAAAGCACTCGTTACGAGCGCTGCGGAGAGGATGATTGATGCAATGGTTTTCATGTTTTGACTTTCTTTGTTGATGTTATTGTTGTGCAGCCCTTGGGGCCGGGAGGATTGACGATCCGATAATAATCGCAACCATGTCGAATTTTCTATGGGGTGTTCAACCACCTGTTCCTTGTCGGCCCCGCGTTCACCAGGAGAGTGCAGACTGTTTGCTGACGGAGCGCCTTCCAGTAGGACGATTTTGAAAATCGTCGGGCGTGTAACGACTTCAAAGTCGTTCTACCCGCGATGCGCTGTAAGAAATTCGGGCTAGTCCATCGTTTTGGCCATCTTCAGCAGACAGCAATGCTTGAACTTCTTTCCGCTCCCGCAGGGGCAGGGGTCATTCCGGCCGTAGCGATGGCGCGGCGGGAAGGTCCGTTTCATCAGTGATGCTGTGTCCTGATGAAAGATCTCCCGGAGCATTTCATAGAGTTGAGGATCCCGCTCTTGGAGCAACTTCGGCGACTTGAAAAAATACTCCGCCAGCACCGCGAAGAATTCATGGTCGTTCGTGTAGGCGTAATCACGGAGATAGGCACGATTCTTCGAGGGATGAGCCAGTTCCCGTCCGACGTATTGCACCCAGTGCCGGACCACCTGCCACGGAATTTCGGAGGGCAGGCCATTCTCGGTCTCGTTCGCTTCCACCAGATGAGCGAACTCGTGGATGCCCACATTGTCCGCAGTGGCCGGGGCATCGAACCCGGCGAGCAGGGCCGGCTTGGACAGGATCATGACCCCGCGCTGTTGCTGGAGTCCGACCATGCCGAGAATGTTTTCGTCTGCTTTCCCGGTGGTCTGATAATCCTCCCCGAACGTGCCGGGATAGACGAGCACTTCACCCAGGCGGTGATATTCCCAGTCGTGGAATCCGAAGATGGGGATTGCCGCACTGGCTGCCACCAGAACACGAATGGTGTCATCAACCTCGGTCTGGATGCCAGTGATCCGGATCTCATCCAGAAAAATGGCGACCATCTGTCTGAAGCGTTTTTTCTCATCAACCGGCAACGCCCGGAAAAAGGCGACGTGAGACTGAAGCACATGTTCCCAAGAAGCCGGAAACGGTTGCTCCATGATCCTCATCCTGCGGACGCAACGGCGTCGAACCGACCCATAAACGATCGGAGGGAGGATCAGGGCCAATAGAGCCGGATGATAAAACCAGCCCGTGAACACGACGACCACCGCCATCGTGCTGGCAAGGGCGAAGGCATGCTTGCGGTTTCGCCGGTTTATGTTGGGGGTCACCAGCATTGGCGTCTGCCCCTGGTATGAAACGCGGCTTCGCTTCTCATCAGACTGTTTCAATTTCTAGCAAAGAACGCCGCGTGGACGCTGGTGTAGGACCGAGAGTAACGCAGTGCCTCTGGCCTGCGTGTGTCGGGAGCGTCTCGCTCACGAGGGGTTTCAATGCCTTGCGGGGCGAGACGCCCGCAACACACACAGCCGGGACGGGCTGTGTTACTCAGGAGAGGTCGATGGAGCTCGGGCACCTTGCGTCCGTTGGCCGCTTCCAGTCCAATCCCCATAGTCAACGCCGTCATCCCGGCGAGTCCGCCGAGCTGCTGGCCCGGCACCGCACGCTCCGCAATTCTGAAAACACATCAGATGGCGCTCCACGCGGGAAGCAAGAACCTCCACCGCGAAGGCGGTTTTCCCGGGCGGATCTTCCAATGCGAATTCGAGCGAGACTGTGATGCGTGTGACCGATTCAGATATCGGACTGAAGGAGACACTTCCTGAATGAGCACACGGCCTGCCATGCTCATTGCGCCACGCGATGCTGATGCAGGGGATTTGTTCACAGACTTCAGCCTCCCATTGAGAATATCCTCCAGCCCATTCAATCCGCCAGACCATTCGACTTTCTCCGTGTCCTCCGCCTCGGACCGCTCCACACATAAAATGGGGGATCTCACCAAATTTCAGCCACTGCTCATACACTTGCTCGACCGGTGAATTCACCTTGATGGAGGATGACACCAACAACGCCGGACGTTCATCAAGATCGCGTGATATAGTTTCACAAAACTCACCTCTGTCTTTCTGCGGTGGCTTGATGATAGGCGCGACGACTTCTCTCTTCGGTGCCGGACTCAAGAGGTAGTCGCTGCGCGCGGGAAAATGAATCGCAACCGCTCTGGATTGCCGTGGCAAAATCACGGGTGTCCTGGCAAGGGACAACGCGCGGCCCGGAGATGGTGATGTCAGCAGTTTCATACCGTGAAGAAGGTTGAAGCCACATAGCGTGCGTAAGACACCGTCTCGCCAGTCATCCGTGTGAGTTTACTCATCATGGCCACGACGATATGGAATGCGTCGGCAATTCGCTATGGGGTAAACACCGTAATTGACTGGAGTTATGTTTGGTGCTGCCTCGCCGCTATCCCTCGTAGCGCGAGCACGCAGCAGTCCGAAGAACGGATAAACCTGAAAAGCAAAATGGGAATGGCCGCAAAAGTGCGCAAAGAGCACAAAGACTTAAAGTTGGATTCATTTGCAGCAGCATAATGGATTCCCCCAATGGATGAATGCAATATTCATAGGAACGTTTTATCTTTGTGCTCTTTGCGTTCTCTGTGGCTATTCCATTCCTCTTTTTAGGATAAAGCATGCCAGAGGTGATGGGGATGCTGAAGGCGTTGCAGAGAAAAGCGAAGTCGAAATTCTGCCTTGTATTCGACCACGAGGATTCGCCCATCGTTTACTGGCAAACGAAGTCGGGATAAAACCAATCGCGTGAAGTCTGGAGCTTGAAGGGCGACTTCTTCTTTTTCGCCAAGTTGCGCATCCAGAACTTCACCTCCGGCATGTTGGTAATGGCAGTGCGAAGCCCTTACACCTTCACGAGCGCCTTGCCCATCTTGTCTCCTTCGAAAAGATCGAGGAAGGCTTTGGGCGCGTTTTCGATTCCTTCGGTGATGGTTTCCTTCCACACGATGCGGGCGTCGCGGATCCATGCTCCCATCTCTTTTTGGAATTCTGCCTGGAGATCCTGATGGTCGCGCACGATGAAGCCCTGCATCCGAATCCGTTTGCCGATGATCTTGAAAAGGTTCGCCGGACCGGGCTTCGGCTTCTCATCATTGTAACCGGAAATCATCCCACAGCAGACGATGCGTCCGAAATTGTTCATGTGGTCGATGGCGGCCGCGAGGTGATCGCCTCCGACGTTGTCGAAATAGAGATCAATGCCATCGGGGCATAGCTTGGCGAGGGTGGCGGAAACGTCATCGGTGTCGTGATAGTTGAACGCTTCATTGACGCCTGCCTCAGTCTTGAGCCAGGCGATCTTGTCGGCTGAACCCGCGCTGCCGACAACGCGGCAGTTTTTGATTCCGGCGATCTGGCAAACGATGGACCCGACGGCTCCGGAAGCGGCGGAGACGAATACGTTCTCACCGTCTTTGAGCTTTCCGATCACTTTGAGTCCAACCCACGCGGTCATGCCAGTAAGGCCCAGGATGCTGAGATAGTTCTGAGGCTCGGCGACCTTGGTGTCGATCTTACTGACTCCTTCGCCATTGGAGGTCCAGTATTCGCGCCAGCCCTTGTTGCCGAGGACGTGATCGCCGACGCTGAACTTATCGTTGTTGGACGCGACGACTTTGCCAACGCAGCCCCCCTCCATTGGCTTGCCAAGCTCGAACGGAGGAACGTAGCTCTCGCTCTCATTCATTCGGCCGCGCATGTAAGGATCGACGGAGAGCCATAGGTTGTGGACGAGGATTTCCCCGGCGTCCACTGACGGAACGGCGGTCTCGACGACCTCGAAGTTTTCCTTGGTGGGGACTCCTTGGGGTCGGGAAATCAGATGGACTTCTTTGTGGGTCACTGGTGTGCTCATGAATGATTGGGGTGTGGGTTAGGCGGTTTGTCCCGCGTGCTGGTCTTCGCCGAATTCCTCGATGGCCTTGGCACAGAACGCGGGAAGATTGCCGGGATTACGGCTGGTGACGAGTCCCTCCAGACAAAATGAGGCCATTGAATTCGGAGGCTGAAACATCACTGAGGGATTGCAGAGTGGATGACAGTCCTTTCATTTTTGCATTTAAACTCGTCCGTAAATCAGCCCGCCGCCGCTTCCGAATGTGTATTCAGGTATCCTCCGGCCCTTCTGGCACCTCGGCAATGAGCCGCTGCATGGCCGCCACTTTTGAACCAATGAAGAGAACGTTCATGAGATCGATCTGTTCATGCGTGGCACCCGAGGTGCGAATTTTCATGTCACCGGAACCGAGGCCGAGAAGCCAGTGCCGAAAAATATCATCGCGATGCTTCTCCAGCCCCATCCCTTGCGAATTGTAACTGTTCGAGCCGCTGCCAAAGAGCATCTTATGGGTCAATTGCCCCGGTGTGACCTCCCAGTAACTCAGGCGATCAATGCCGAATACGGTGATGAACCAAGTGATGAACATCAGCGTCGAGAACCAGAAATAGGCACCCATGGTGAGATGGATGGTGAGATTGCCAAACCAACTGAAAACTTGATCCCACCAGCCGAGGTAGGCCAGCACGACGGTCAGTAGCGCGGCCCCCATGATGACCATTCCAGATGCGAGACCGCGCACGGAGAAGTTGGTGATCATGATGATGACGTAGAGAGTTAGGAAGAAAATCACACCAAGGTTGTTGCCTGGATGAACCCACTCCAGCGCCTTCCCAAACGACTCGATTTGCTGCGGCTTGCCATGCCAGTAAGTGAGTGCGGCCATGACATAACCCACCACCCAGACCGGCCACCAGAACAGCAGCGAGGAATGACTGTAGATGCGCATGCTGGCCGGCCCTTTCCGGCTCACGACGTCATG
>JBBRNC010000052.1:0-24032 GCA_038230495.1 Verrucomicrobiales bacterium | reverse complement strand
TGGCGACCCCTACGAGAATTGAACTCGTGTCGCATCCGTGAAAGGGATGTGTCCTAACCGCTAGACGAAGGGGTCGTTGGCGGTAGGTATAATGGGTCAAGTGAGAGCGTTGGCAAGCGGATTTTTATCCCGTTGAAGATGCTCTTCCTTTAACAGTGCTGACGCCGTTCGAGCCGTTGCACCTTCGTGAACACGAAGGGCATGGAGTCCGTTGGCGGCGAGTTGCGCGGCGCTCTCAGGGTTACTAAAAAGCTCCTGGAGTCGCGTTTCGAGTTCGGAAAAATCTTGAACCTGCACTGCGCCATGCGCGTCGAGAAGCTGCCTGACGAGCGGAATGAAGTTCTCCATGTGCGGCCCGAAAATCACAGGTTTGCCTGCTGTAATGGCCTCGGCAGGATTCTGCCCGCCTTTGCTGAGAAAACTTTTTCCCACGACGACGACTGTGGCCAGATGCTGCCAGGCGCGCAGTTCACCAGTGGTGTCCACTAGCAAGCAGTCAGTGGGATTTGCTCCCGTTGCGGAATCAATCAAGGAACGTCGAGTGACGCCGATGCCCATGTCTTGCAGTTCCATCCCCACACGCTCCGCACGCTCCGCATGACGCGGCACGATGATGAGGCGGAGACTTGAGTTGGATGATTGGAGCTTGGTGAATACCTCTCCAATGGCCACTTCCTCGCCTGAATGAGTGCTGGCGGCGAGCAGGACGGGGTCTTCACTGCTCCAGCCGATTTTATTAATCAGTTCCCCTAGCTTTGCCGCTTGCTCCAGTGGCTCGCTTTGTCCCGCCGTATCATACTTGATGCTACAGGGGCAGAAGATTGCCATGCGGAAAACACCGAGCTTTTCCCATCGCGAAACGTCCTCAGCCTCTTGAACAAAGACCCGGCTCAACATGGAAAAAATCGGGCGCACCAGTGGAAGCACATGTCCGTAGCGTCGCTCCGAACGAGGTGAGAGTCGCGCATTCACGAGCACCACTTCAATCTCCCGCTGCCGGGCGGCGAAGACAAGGTTCGGCCAAACTTCTGCCTCCACGAGGACGATGCGCTGCGGCGCAATGAGTCGCAGGCAACGGCGCACGATGAACCAGCCGTCGAGTGGATTATAAATCGGGATCACTGCGCCCGCTAATTCTGCGGCGAGATTTTGTGCCAACGCATATCCGGTAGGCGTGGTCGTGGAAAGGATGAGGCTGAGATTGTTGCGCTGAGAGAGCAGTTCCTTGATGAGCCTCGCGGCCACGCCGACTTCACCCACGCTCACGGCATGTATCCACCACACGGGACCACGTTCATGCAGGGCGTTGATTTTTTTCTTTATGTCCGAATCGAAAAATCCCAGACGCTGCCACAGACTTGCCGCCTTCCCGCCGCGTGCCTTCATCTTCCTCAACGCCGCTGGTGCCATGAGCAACATGGCGGGCGGATAGAGCAAGTTATAGAGGAGCAGGATGAGAAATCTCGCCATCTGGCAGCGCGGTCGTGGTGGGTTGGAGCAGGAGCACCCGCGTGGAGCCGTAATCGCGGTCGCGCAGGATGTGCCACCCTGCGATAGCGCGGGGCGCGTGTTTTGTCATCATGGTTTCCAATACGAAAATACTTTCCGCGTGAAGCAAAGCTCGCAATGAAGTGTCGGCGAGCAGCCGCGCGCCGAAGTCCACATCGCCTAGCTTTTTCGCATAGGGTGGATCGGCAAAGATGAGGTCAAATTTCTCTCCTGCATCCGCTAGTCTGCGCAGCGCGGCAAAAACGTCCGCCTTCATCACTCGGCCTCGTTCGAGTTTCGTCCGGCGCAAGTTGTCCTCAATCACCGCAGCAGCGTTCCGTTGCTGCTCGACGAATACGGCCTCGTCAGCGCCACGACTGAGCGCCTCAATGCCTAACGCACCGGAGCCAGCGAACAGATCTAGGACGCGAGCCTTCTCGCAGGAGGTTCCAAGCATGGAGAAGACGGCTTCTCTCACGCGGTCGGATGTGGGCCGCGCATCGGCAGGCGGTGCTTTGATGACGATGCCTCTGGCCTGGCCAGCGATGATGCGCATCAAGATTCCTGGTTCACGTTTTTGCGATTTGATGCCCGATTATTTTTTATCGCGGCTCATGATTTCCAATCTCGCGCGCTCGAGAAGCTTGCGCTCCTCCTCAGTGAGACTGCTGATTCCATGACGACCAATCTTGTCCAAAATTGGATCGATTTCCTGTTCGATGAACTCGCGCGAGGTTTGCGATTGCGAAGAGGGAACAGTCCACTCAGGCTCATTCATGTCCACGACGCGACGGCGATTTTTCACGCCCGCAAACTCAGGGCTTTGCTCGCGCTGGAGACGCTCGCGCCACAAGCGATCATAAGTCACCGACTTCCCGCCGTAGCCCAGCAGCCGCACGATATACCAGCCCGCCATTGCTCCGCCGATATGAGCGAAGTGCGCGATGTGATCATTGGTCGTAATTTTGAACACCTGCATAGCCCCGAAGACGATGGAGACTCCCAAGAGCAGCCGCGCGAGATTCCATAATTTAATCCGCACTGGAATAATGAAATAGATCAAGGCTGTGATGACCTCCTGAGGCAACATTACTGCTAAGGCAAAGAACACGCCGAATCCACATCCGGAAGCACCGATCAACTCCACTCCTGATGGCGCTCCAAGTATCTGATTCACGGCGATTTGCATCGCCGCACCGACCACGCCAGATACGAAATAGATATAAAGAAAATGACGCGGCCCGAGTAATGACTGCACAGTCTTCCCGGCAAAAAAAATCATCAGGCAGTTCCCCAGCAAGTGAAACAAGGTCTCGTGCACAAACATATGTGTCATCACCGTCCAGACCCGCCCCTCCGCTAGCGCCCGAATTGAAAGGCCGCCCCAAGGGTGAATGTCACCGCCGGGAGTCACGACATCCACGCCCAAACCAAAAATTCTCTGCGCGACAAACACCACCACATTCACGATCACGAGGAATGTGACGGCATCCGGCCACATGAACTCCAACCAGCGCGGACTCCGGCTGCCGCGCATGTATTCGCGATCATAAACGCTCATTTTAGTAGGTTTCTTTATAGCATACAACGCCGCCCGATGCCAACTCCACTAATAATAATGCGTGATTTCATCTTGGCCCTAGAAAGTCGCAACTTCGATGAATCCAAGGAATTTAGAGCTTGCGCGAACGATATTCCGACTCACTTGTCAAATGCGTGCCGACTGGCCCACTTATCCATGAATCTACTTCGCAAATCACTCATTCTTTCTCTTGTCTTCACTGGGGTCACCTCCCTTCCCGCCGCTGGAAATCAGGCCGACCACCCTGCTGCCGCCATTGTGAAAAGCTATCTTGAGGCCGTTGTAAAACAGGACTGGAAGACTGCAGGCGACATGCTGCTGCCTTCTTCGCTGGAACGCCGGAAGGAGCAGATGATCCTCGCCATCAAGAATTCATCCACCATGACCGAAGAAGCCGCCAAGCTGAACATGCTGGGCGTGAAAGACGTAAAAGAACTGGAAGCCCTCTCGCCTCAGGCGGCCTACGTCGTTGATCGCAAGGCCGTTCATGACCGCATGAAAATTCCAGATGAAGCGCTTAAGCGGAAGATCGACACACTTAAGATTAGCATCCTTGGACTCTGCCCTGAAGAAGAAGGTAAGATCATGCACGCCGTCGTCCGCACCAAACAGGAGACGCCCGACACGCTCATCGAGGAACTACTTCTGATCTCTCTGATTCAGGACAAAGTTGATGCCAAAAAATGGCTGGTCGTTCCTGATATGCAGCAGCCTCTGACCACGCCGCTCAAGCCAGCGGAAGCGGCCACGAAACCTGTTAAGTAAAGCCTACCGGCTCAGTTCCAGCATCCGCAGAATCGGCTTCTCAGCCCGCTTGCGGACATCCTCGGGTAGATTTACCTGCGGAAGCAAATGCAGCAGACAGTCGTGCAGCTTCTCCAGTGTATTCATTTTCATGTAACGGCAATCCGCGCAGGCGCAGTGGCCAGTCGGGCCGGGAATGAATTTCTTACCGGGCACCTCGCGCTCAAGGCGATGCAGCATCCCGCTCTCGGTCACGATGATGAATGACGATGCCGTGCTGCTCCGGCAGTAACTGACCATTTTTTCCGTGCTGCAAACTTCGTCCGCCAGCATCCGCACCGCATAAGTGCATTCGGGATGCGCGACCACTTTGGCGTCGGGATATTGTTCCTTGATCGCGTTGATGCTGTCGCGTGTGAACTCCACGTGCACGTAACACGCTCCCTGCCAGAGATCCATCTTGCGCCCCGTCTGCTCCATGACCCACGCGCCGAGATTCTGATCCGGCACAAAAAGTATCGGACGATCCTTCGGCGCGGCCTCCACCATCTTCACAGCGTTGCCGCTGGTGCAGATACAGTCCGAGAGCGCCTTCACTGCACCGCTGCAATTAATATAAGCGATGACGTAATAATTCTTCGCCGCGTTGACCTGCAAAAATTTCTCTAACTGCGGCCCCGGACAGCTCTGCTCCAACGAGCAACCCGCATTCGCATCTGGCAGCACCACAACCTTCTGCGGATTCACGATTTTCGCGGTCTCCGCCATGAAATGCACTCCGCAGAACGCGATCACATCGGCCTTCGTTTCCTTCGCCTTATAGGCCAGGCCAAGTGAGTCGCCGACAAAATCCGCCAATTCCTGAATCTCTTTCGATTGATAATTGTGTGCGAGAATAATCGCGTTGCGTTCCTTCTTGAGGCGCAGAATATCATCGACAAGACTTGGAGCGGCGATTTTGACCATGGTTCAATATGAATCCATGTAGAACGACTTTCAAAGTCGTTTCAACGTAAAACGAGTTTCAAACTCGTTCTACTTTCTTCATCACCGTCTCCGCCGCCCAATACCCGCACATGCCATGAACCCCGCCGCCGGGCGGAGTCGAAGCGGAACAGATGAAGACCTTGTCATTCGGAGTCGTGTAAGGATTCCATCGCGCCACTGGGCGCGTGAAAAGCTGAAACAAATCTGTCACGCCACCAACGACATCACCGCCGATGTAGTTCGCATTGTAGCTCTCCATCTCCGCGCAGTTCATCGTATGCGAGGCAAGAATGCAGTCGCGGAAACCTGGAGCAAATCGCTCAATCTGGGAGTTGATAACTTCGACCCTGTTCTCTGTCGAACCACTCGGCACATGACAATAGGCCCAAGCAACGTGCTTTCCTTCCGGCGCACGCGTCGCGTCATCCAGCGACGGCTGCGCCACCAGCACAAAAGGTTTGTCTATCAGCTTCCCATCCCACGCCGCACGCTCCGCAGCAGCAACCTCCTCAAACGTGCCGCCGACATGCACCGTGCCCGCCTTGCGGCAATGATCGTTCGCCCACGGGATCGGGGCACTGATCGCATAGTCCACTTTGAAAACTCCCGGCCCGTGACGATAGCGCATCAAACGATTCCGATAGCCCGCAGGCAATCCATCGCCGCAAATTCGCGCAAGATTCTTCGGCGAGACATCAAACAAATAAGCCCGCGCCGGAGTCAGTTCATTGAGCGCCTTCACCTTCACGCCGCAGCGCACTTCGCCTCCATGCGACTGAAGAAGCCGCACCAGCGCATCAGCGATGCTCTGCGATCCGCCTTCAGGAATCGGCCAGCCACCAGCGTGCGCACAGGTTTGCAGCATCAACCCGACTGCCGAGGAAAAAAGCTTCGTCAGCGGCATCACGCCATGCGCCGCATTCCCCGCGAACAAAGCTCGCGCTTCATCTGATTGAAAGCCATTCGCAAACCACGCTGCAGGCTTTACTGCATTCAATCCGAAGCGCGTCATCAACAGCGGATGCTTCGGAATTTTCAACGGTGCAAGCGCATCGCCGATCAAATCAGAAAAGTTTTTCACCAGCGGAGCAAAGACTTTTTGATAGCGCGCGCCGTCCACACCAAGCCCTGCCGCCGTCGTCTCAAGATCGCGATTCAACACCGCCGCGCGTCCACGATCTAGCGGATGCGCCAGCGGAATCTTTGGATGAATCCAGCGCACACCCTTCTCTTCCAGTTTGAGCGATTGAAAAAACGGCGACGCCACACCCATCGGATGCACCGCAGAGCAAACATCGTGTTTAAATCTCGGAAGCGTCAATTCCTCCGTGCGCATACCGCCGCCCGGTGTTTCCCCTGCTTCGAGCACCAGCACCTTCCAGCCATTACGCGCCAGATGCACCGCCGCCGCAAGTCCATTCGGACCCGACCCAATGATGACAGCGTCAAATTTTTCCACGGCGAATGAAGCCACAAGGAGCGATGATTGGCAATCGCCGACATGAATGTGGCACAGGCTTGCAGCCTGTGTGTATGCCGGGCATTCTGCCCGGTTCATCCTGCTCATTCACGATTAGCATCATAGTAAACGGGCAGAATGCCCGTTCAACACACAGGCTTCAAGCCTGTGCCACAAATCAAAACGCGCACTTTCCTCTTGCCCGCAATACCTTCCCTGCTTCAAACTCCAACTCTTCCAACCTTCCAACCTTCCAACCTTCCAACCTTCCAACCTTCCAACCTTCCATTCATTCTCCCCTATGAGCAGAAAAATTCGTTACGGCATGATCGGCGGTGGACGCGGCGCATTCATCGGCGGCGTCCATCGCATCGCAGCGGGCATTGACGGCCAGTGTGAACTCGTGTGCGGCGCGTTCTCGTCGGATCCCGAAAAATCCAAAGCCAGCGGCGGGGATTTGTTTCTTCCCGCAGAACGTTGTTACGGATCATTTCAGGAGATGATTGAAAAAGAAAAGGCGCTGCCTGCGGACAAGCGAATGGACTTCGTCTCTATTGTCACGCCGAACCATATGCATTTCCCTGCGGCCAAACTGGCACTGGAAAACGGCTTCAATGTGCTCTCCGATAAGCCCGCGACCTTCAATCTGGCCCAGGCCAAAGAACTCGCCGGGATCGTGAAAGCGAGCGGCAAACTTTACGGCATCACTTACAACTACACCGGCTACCCGTTGATGCGTCAGGCGCGGCAAATGGTGGAGGAAGGCAAGCTGGGCAAAATCCGCAAAGTTGTTGTCGAATATCCTCAGGGCTGGCTCGCCACGCTGCTGGAAAGCACCGGGCAAAAACAGGCCGCTTGGCGCACCGATCCAAAAATGTCCGGAGCCGCCGGTTGCATGGGCGACATCGGCACCCACGCCATCAACCTCGCGGAATACGTCGCCGGATTGCACATCAAGGAACTCGCTGCCGACCTCACCACATTCGTGGAAGGCCGTAAGTTGGAAGACGACGGCAATGTGCTGCTGCGTTTCACGAATGGTGCCAAGGGCGTGCTTCACTCCAGCCAGATCAGCGTCGGCTGCGAAAACAATCTCACGCTCCGCGTCTATGGCGAGCTAGGTGGCCTCGAATGGTCGCAACTTGATCCCAATACGATGACCGTCACCTCGCTCGATAAACCCAAGGAAACTTTCCGCACCAGCATGGGCTATCTCGGCAGTGCCGCCGCCGCCTGCTCCCGCACGCCCGCCGGTCACCCCGAAGGTTATCTCGAAGGCTTCGCGAACATCTACAAGAGTTACGTCAATCACATCCGCGCCGTGGAAGCCGGCACCAAGCCCAATCCACTCGACATGGACTACCCGACCATCGAAGAAGGCATCGCCGGCATGGCCTTCATCGAAGCCGTCGTCGCATCTTCCGCGAAGAACGCCGCATGGACGAAACTCGATTACACGCCGACAGCAAGAGCGAAATACGGCGATGCTGCGCTATCGAGTGATCGCGGCGGACTGGGGTAGCCTGTCACACAACGACGTCAAACTTGTCACAGTCGCCGCTTCGTGGCATTATTAACCAATGAGCACCCTTGTTGAAATCGAAAGTGCCGTGATCACACTTCCGCCACAGCAGCAGGAGAGCCTTCTCGTCTGGCTGCAATCACGGGTTTCCAAGAATTTCAAGCCTGCCACGAAGGCAACTGCGGAGCGGCGGCAGGCATGGTTGCGACGACTTGCAGAACGACGTGAGCGTGGATACACCAGCCAGTCTGGGACGCCGCTTCAACAAATCATGGACGACCTTAGGGGAAACTGATTTCCAATGGCGCACTGGGACACCTCGGCCTTATTGAAGCTCTCGCTGGCCGAAACCGACAGCGCGACGTTTGTGACTCTGGCCTCCGCTCCCACGCCGCCAGTCACCTCTTTTATTGCAAGGCACGAAGCTCGCGCTGCATATCTTCGTCGAGAAGGCGAAGGCGCTCTGCCTGCGGACGAAGCGGATGAACTCTATCGCGACCTGCTGACGGACATCGCCAGCGGTGATATTGTGGAGACTCCTCTAACCTCGGAACTCGAAACCGAATACGGCAACGTGTTGCGAGAATGTCTGCTAAACACGCCGCCCGTATTCATCCGCACCAATGATGCCATGCATCTGGCATCGGCCAGACTTTCAGGCGAGATTGAATTCATTTCGGCTGACATTCGGCAGCGCGCCGCCGCACTGCATCTGGGTTTTACGGTGCTGCCATAGCTGCCTTGGCCTGCCCCATACCATCAAGATGGACTGCTAGACAATTGAAGCCGTCGTGGCATCTTCCGCGAAAAATGCTGCATGGACGAAACTCGATTATACGCCGACCGCGCGCGCTAAGTATGGCGATGCCGGGCTATCGAGTGATCGCGGTGGGCTGGGGTAGAGGTGAAGGGCCATCATAATCACAAGTGGTGAGCCTAACGATGCTCCACATCGCTAATAAAATTACATTGGTGTCGTTCACGACTCTGATCACTCTAAATCCTTCGCAATGTCAGTCAGTAATATCAAGCCTAGTCGCCCCGACAAATCAATCCGAACTACGCGGATCAAATGCGTCGCGCAAGCCATCGCCGAGAAAGTTCAACGCGAGTAATGATGCCGACATCAGTGCTGCCGGAAAGAGGAGCAGCCACCACTTGCTGTCGAGAGGATTGATGACCTGTGCGCCGTCTTTCAGAAGCGAACCCCAACTCGCGGCGGGGTCTTCAATTCCGAGCCCGAGAAAGCTGAGAAAGCTTTCATTAAGAATGACCGATGGAATCGTCAGCGTGAGATAAGTCAGCACGACAGTGCTCAAGTTTGGCCAGAGATGTTTCCATAGAATCGCCCATCCGCGCTGGCCCATCGAGCGTGCCGCAGCGACGAACGCGAGTTCCTTCAATACCAACACTTGTCCGCGAACGATACGCGCCATGGTGAGCCATTGCATCAGGCCCAGCGAGAACACGAGAATGAAGATGCGCGAGTAGGGCATGAGTCCGCCAGCAGCTTTGCCCAGCCACAGCCAATGATTCTGTCCCCACAACTGAAGTTCATGCAGTGTGTCTTTGAAATAAGTGTCGAATGCTGCAATGAAAATCATCACCAGCAGCAGGCTCGGAATGGAATTTAATATATCCACCAGCCGCATCATCATACCGTCCACTCGCCCACCCGCATAACCACTGATCATGCCATAGACGCCACCGATGACGAGACTCACTAACGCGCCTACAAGTCCAACTCCGAGGCTGACTTGAGCACCGATGGCCAATTGATAAAACAGGTCGCGCCCATTGGCGTCGGTGCCCAGAAGATGTCGGGCCTCATCATGCGCCGCCTTCCAGCCTGGTGGCATAAAAATATTTGGCCCGACATCCTTTAATGAATCGTGCAGGCAAAACGGAATGATGATGGCCGCCAGCGCAACAAGCACGAGGAACCAAAGCGAAAGCATCGCCACATGATTGCGGCGCAAGACCTGCCAGCCATTCGGCGGCGATCCGGCCCAGCGGTTGGCGGCAGGGTCAGTCATGAAGATTGATGCGCTTGTCGAGGAAAGTGTAGAGCACGTCCACGATGAGGTTAAACATCACGATCAACGCCGAATAAACGATGACCGCGCCAGTGAGCAGAAAGCAATCGCGGTTCTGAATTGCGTTCACGAAGACGCCGCCGACCCCGGAGATGTTAAATACGTTCTCGATGACGAACGAACCCGTGAGCACATAAGCGGCCATCGGCCCGAGATAAGTAACCACTGGCAGGATTGCGACCTTGAGCGCATGTCGGGCGAGAGCATTCGCCTGAGACAGTCCTTTGGCTTTCGCGGTGCGCATGAAATTTTGCGAGAGAACATCCAGCAGCGAGTTGCGCGTCAACCTTGCGACATAGGCAAGGAACGGAAGCGCGAGACAAATGGATGGCAGTATGATCTGACTAAACGAACCGAACCCACCGATGGGCAGCCAGCCGAGCCACAATCCAAAGACCGCGATGCACAGCGGCCCGGTGATGAAAGTCGGAAGGCTGATGGCCGCAAGTGCAAAAAACATGCTGCCGACATCAAGCACTGAATCCTTTTTCATCGCCGCCAGAAAGCCCGCCGCGACACCGCCGATAGAAGCGATGAGAAAAGCTGCGCCTCCGAGCAACAGGGAATTCGGCAGCTTCTGGGCGAGGACATCTGCGACGGTATGGTTCAGATAGCGAAGCGAGACATTGAGATCTCCATGCAGAAACAGCCGTTTCTCGTAACGCCCGAGTTGCCACCATTTCGACCCGTCGAGTTCATACTTGCGTTCCTTCTCGGCCTTCGCCTCGGCGGTCATTTTTTCTTTCTCGAACGGCCCGCCCTTCTGCGAGACGGAGAGCAGGAACGTCACCGATACCACAATGAACAGCACAACGATGCTGCTCAGGAGGCGACGGAGAATAAAGGTTAGCATATCGGGTTCACAGTCCACCTTCGGGCGGAAGATCGTTTCTCATTAACCGCCTGAAGGCGGGACTACAAACAAATTAATGGCAACATCCGCAGGCGACGCTCAAACCCGTCCATGGCCATTGACCACCGCCCCACCACCCGCCATGATGAATCATGCAAAAGAAAAACGGCGTCAAGATCAACAAGCCTCCTGTCCTCTTTCCTCAGACCCAGAAGATCATCACGAAGATCGAGAAGAAACTCGACGGCCCCTTTATTGCTTACTGGTCGTCGGGCAACGGCAGCGTTTGCCACAACGACGTGGCTGGCTTCTTCGAGGTTTTGAAAGAACTCGGCCACCAAAAGCACGTTTATCTCTTTATCAAATCCAACGGCGGGAACGGTCAGGCTGCGCTGCGCATCGTGAACTTGCTACGACAGTTCGCCGACAAGATCACTGCGCTCGTGCCACTGGAATGCGCCAGCGCGGCCACAATGATGGCGCTCGGTGCCGACGAAATTAAAATGGGGCCGCTGGCCTATCTCACTGCGGTGGACACTTCGCTAACCCATGCCTTGTCGCCAGTGGATCGTAACAATAACGCCGTCTCCGTCAGCCAAGACGAGCTCAATCGCGTGCTCCGTCTCTGGCGCGAATCCGCGAAAGTTGGCGACACCAATCCCTACAAAAATCTTTACGAACATGTGCATCCACTGGTCTTTGGTGCGATTGACCGTGCTAGTTCGCTCTCCATCAAAATCTGCGAAGAAATTCTCTCTTATCACCTCAAGGATATCAAAGAACGCAAACGCATCAGCAAGCACCTCAACTCCGCGTATCCCAGTCACGGCTACCCCATCATGCTGCGCGAGGCTCAGCGCATCGGCTTACAAGTAGGCGCGCTTGATCCTTTGCTAAACGACCTCATGATCGATCTGAATGAGCTTTATTCCGAGATGGGCCAGCAGGCGATTACTGATTACGATCAGGAAAATTATCACGACCACGAAATCCTCAACATCATCGAAGGCGGAGGCGTCGCGTTCAACTACCAGAACGACAAAGACTGGCACTACCGCAAGGAAGAACGCCGCTGGGTTCCGATGAACGACCAGAGCGCGTGGAACCGCATCAGCATGGCCAGCGGCAAGATGCAGACGAAGAGATTTCATATTAGGTAACTGGCAATTCGAGTCTCCCGTCATGAAGCGCCCATGATCAATGCGCATCAAAAAAAGAAGGAGCGCGAGTGTGTCGTGAGACCACTCGCCTATTGTGCGCATGGGATGAGGTCCCATGTAAAACCTGATTTCAGGCGAATGGTCTGCGACACACTCGCGCTCCTTCTCAATGACGCCGTCGTCCACTTTCGCAAACTTCAAGGGGGTTCCTTATGAAACGGCTGTGGAAAATTTTGAATTGGATGCTGCCGGATTATTTTGAGTGGCTCCCGAAACTCCTCACGGCATTTATTTTTTTGGTATTGATTATTGATGCCTTTCATTGGAGCAAGGTCATCGCAAAACATTCCAATGAGCTTGTCTTCATATCTGACTCCAGCCCTTCGCTAGAAATCATCAAAAAGCTCGATTTGCAGTCTGCTTTGCAAAACCTCCTCTGGCGTCGCGGCGAATCATGGGAAACGCTGAATGATGAAACCAAGAGTGCTCGCCGCAGCGAGGCCTTGGAAAAACTGATCAACCAGACACTCATCAAGCAGTTCGCTGCAAAGAATGAAAAAGACTCGTTATCCTCTAGCCGCGAAACCGAAGAAGCCTTTCAGCAGTTCCTAAAACAGTTTCCACCGCCAGATGAATGGAAGGAACGAATAGAGAAGCAAGGCCTCACTGAAACAGAACTGCGCAATCGAATTGCCCTTGAAACGCAACAGCTTACTGCCATTGAATCCTGGCTCACCCTTCAACCCGGCAAAGTCACCGACGCCGATGCGCGCGCATGGTTCGACGCGCACAAGGATTCGCTGACCGTCCCCGAACGCGTCCGCGCGAGCCATGTATTTTTAACGAACCACGACAAGGACCAGCCAGATCGCGAACCGGAAATCCGCGAACTACATCGCAAGCTCGTAGCGAAAGAAGCCACGCTCGAAGAACTCGCGCGAGAGTTCTCCGATGATGACGGAAGCAAGCTGCGCGGTGGCGACCTCGGTTGGTTCGCCCGCAATCGCGTTCCTGCGGAGTTCTCTGACAAAGTTTTTGCGTTGCCCACCAGCGAGATCAACGAACCCTTTGAATCTCATCTGGGCTGGCACATTCTGGTGGTGCGAGAGAAACTCCCCGCGAGGACGCCTGAGTTCGCGGAAGTCAGCGAAGAAATCACCGCCATGCTGAATTCACAATGGCGCGAGACCGCACTGAAGCGGCTTGTGAACGAGCTCCGCGAAAAAGCGAAGATTGAAATGTTCGAGTCGCGGATAGTTAACGTTCATCCGTGATTGCAGCGAAGCAGGATTTCAACCTTCACGTAAATGCTTTCGAATCCACGAAGGGCGACGGCGGCAATCAACGACAGCCCGCACCTTCACGGTGTTGTTTTCAACCGTATAGAAGATAGCGAACGGAAAACGCTTCGTGAGCGCACGGTGGAATTGCCGATAGGGCTTGGAATGCAGGCCACCGAAAATCTTCAAACTGTCGATGTCGGCGTAGAGATTTGTAAGAAAATAATCTCCAAGTCCAGCTTCACGTTTCTCGTAAAAATGGTAGCCATCAATGAGATCGGCCTGCGCGAGATCGAGAATCTGGATAATCATTTCACAGCGTCCCGAATTTCACGTTTGGCATCTTCCCAATCAATGAACTTGGCTGTCCCCGCAGAAATTTCCGCCTCGCGCTCATCAAGAATGTCCTTGTGCCATTGAGGAACTGACAGAGCCGCTTCCGTCTTTGAAAGGTCATCCCAAAGCGCTTCCATCACGAGGAGTTTTTCTTTCAACGGCAATTGGTGCAATGCGTCGAGTGCGATCATACCTTATTATAATCGTCCGTATCTGCGCCGCAATGGTTAAAATCGTGCGCGTCCTTAGGCCTAGATTTAAAAGTCTGAGTTTATGCTTCTCTTTACAGAGTGGATTGTTGCATGGTCATCCCCTCTCGGTAGTTTCCTCACATGTTTGGCGGCAAAAATAAAAACGTTGGGGTCATCGGCTTAGGTATCATCGGCTCGCGCGTGCAGGAGAGTCTGCGGCGCGCGGATTTTAATGTATTCGTCTGGAACCGGACAACGCGTGCGGTGCCGGGCTTTGTGGCATCGCCGCAAGAAGTAGCTGAGGTGGCGCAGATCATTCAGATTTTCGTTCGGGATGCGGACGCGCTGATGGAGGTCATGGAAGACATGAAGCCGGCGCTGAAGAAGCATCATGTGGTGTGCTGCCATGCGACCGTTAGCCCGGATGCGGTGAAAAAGGCGGCAGCTATCGCTCATGAAATGGGAGCTGGGTTCCTTGATGCGCCGTTCACGGGGAGCAAGATGGCTGCGGAAAAAGGCGAGCTGGTCTATTATATAGGCGGGGCGAAACGGGAACTGGAAAATGCCTCCAAGGCCTTGGAAGCCAGCTCGAAAAAGATTCTTCATCTGGGGCGCGTAGGTGATGCGAGCATTTTGAAGATCGCCACCAATCTGGTCAGCGGCGCAATCGCAGGCGCACTAGCGGAGGCATTAGCCATCACTAAAGGGCACGGCCTGGAGCCGTCGAAATTGCTGGAGGCATTTGAGAATAATGCCAATTGCTCGCCGCTCGTCTCCATGAAACTTCCGGCGATGATGGCCGGAAGTTACGACCCCCATTTTTCGCTCAAAAACATGCTTAAAGATGCGCACTACGCACAGGATCTCGCCAAGGAGGAATCGCTGGCGACGCCGATGCTGAACGCCTCCGTGGGGGTGATGGAGCGCGGCATGGAGGCAGGGCGAGGCGATCTGGATTTCAGCGCCGTGTATGAGAATTTCACTTGGATACGCGCCAGAAAAGACAGTGTCCGTATTTCGCTCAAGACCTCAGCGCTCGATGACGAAGATGACGCCTGAACTTTTTCACCAGATTGAGCGCTCCGGCGCGGTGATAGATTTGTCGGGTCGCGCGAAGCTGCTGCTCCGGGGTGCTGATCGGGTGCGTTATTTAAACGGTCAGGTGACCAATGATGTGCGCAAAGCCTTGGCGGGTTCATCATCCATTCATGCCTGCGTGACAAATGCGAAGGGGCGCATCGAGGGCGATGTATTCATTCACACGCCACCGGACGGCGATACGCTGTGCCTCGATGCCGAAGCTGTCTTGCGCGAGGTGCTTCAAGCAAGGCTGGATCGTTACATCGTGGCTGATGATGTGGAGTTAAGCGATGTCAGCGACGAGATGCAGCTCTGGCATTTTATTGGAGATGCCGCGAAAGCTGTCCAGCAAGTGCCGCTGGCTGGGGCGGGCTATTTTGTTCCGGCGACTCGCTTTGGTGCGCCGGGTGTGGATGTGTGGTTCAGCAAAGGTCAGGAATTGCCGCGCTTCGATTGTGCACAACTCTCCGCAGACGATGTAGAGACGCTCCGTATGATAAGAGGCGTTCCCCGCTGGCCGAATGAATTGAACGGCGAAGTCTTTCCGCAGGAGGCGAGGCTGGAGTCGAGCGCAATGGATTTCTCCAAGGGCTGTTACATCGGCCAGGAGGTGCTTTCCCGCATCAAGACGACTGGCAAGATGCCTCGCGTGCTTGTGAAATGGGAGATGCCGCAGGCGGACATTCCTCTGGAGCGCTTGATTCTGGCCCGCCTGTTCGCTCGCGGAGCAGATGACAATCTCAAGGAAGTTGGTCAGGTCACCAGCGCTTGCTTGCATCCTTTGCTTGACCGTGGCGTGGGACTTGGGTATGTGCGGCAGGGTTTTGAGGCGGCGCATTCACTGTTGCTTGCTGATGCTGATGAGCCTACCATCCACCACGAAGTCAAAATCAACAGGATATGAAGGGAACCATTACTTGCACTTGTCTCGCAGCCTTAGGCGCGCTGCTTCTTTCCAGTTGCAATCTGGGAAGTGATGCCAATGCAGTGAATGACCCAACCGTAGATCAAATGGCTGACCTCGAGAAGCAGTGGGGTATGAAGCCACGCGAGACTCGCCAAAGACCAATGCCTATCGCTGATCCATCGACTTACGCTCCATCTCCTGCGCAGGCTCGACAACCTGAACCGATGCAAAATACGATTCCACTTCCTTCAATGCCTTCAATTCCCCAGCCGTCAAATCAGTTACCACCATTAGAAGCGCCGTCCATTCCCGCGTCACTGCGCTAATTTGTTAAACATCCCGTTCCTAAAATCCAAAGCCCACCGACACCCGAACATGAAGATCATCAGCCACATTATTGTCTGCGCCATTCTGCTCACCGCGCAGCAGTTGCATGCACAACAGTCACCATCCAAATCCGCCTCGGCGGCGAAGGCCAAAACAAAATCAAGTGTCGCGACCACAAAGCCAACCACGAAAGTGGCAGCAGACAAAGCGGACGCCACTGCCGCTGCCTCACTAGAACAGCAGGCGGTCCATACCCTAGCCGTCATGACTGTGCATACTGGCCGGACGAGCGAGCAGGTTATGTTTGAAATCTTTCCCAACAAAGCGCCACAGACAGTGAAAAATTTCCAGCAAAATGTGGATAAGGGAACTTACAATGGACTCGCCTTCCATCGGGCCGTGAAAGATTATCTCGTGCAAACTGGCGATCCGATTTCCAAAGATGACAATGCGCGCGACAAGTGGGGCCTCTCCCAGCTATCCACCATCCCCGGTGAATTCAAGCTACCCCACACGATCGGTGCCGTTGCTATGGCTCGTCGCGGTGACAAATCAAACCCAGAGCGCCAATCCGATGGCAACCAGTTTTACTTTGTTCTCGGAGACATGAGCGGTCTCGACGGTCAATACACCGTCTTCGGCCAAGTCGTTTCCGGCCTCGATGTTCTGCGTAAAATTTCTCGTTCGGTCACCGACTCCAATGACTGCCCAGTGGTGCGCGTAGAGATCAAGAAAATTCAGGTCATTGAGCAAAAGGGATCTTTGACCGCCAAGACATCAAGTGGCAAGGGCAAGCTCAAGCACACTACCAAACCTGATGCCCTGAAAGGCCCGATGGAGCGATTCATCGAACGCATTTGGTAATTCATCGGCTGCTGCCACTCGGCGCCCTTCCAGATTCAATCTTCGCGCATGAGCCAAAACCGCTACGAAGTGCTGGGAAAAATCGCCGACGGCGGACTGGGTTCTGTATTCAAAGCCTACGACCGGAACCTGCGACGTGAAGTCGCGCTCAAGCGAGTCCGCGCCGAAACCCCAGAGCAGTTGGAGTTGCAGGCAGATCAGTTAATGGCTGAGGCTCGGAATCTCTCCACGCTGCAGCATCCACACATCGTCACGATTTATGATGTCGGTCGTGATGAAGAAGGCGCCTACATTATCATGGAGCTTCTCAAGGGAGAAACTCTGGAGAACATCATCGAACGCGGCGCATTAAACGAATTCGATTTCCGCGAGCTAGTGTCGCAGAGCCTTGAGGGGCTGGTGGCCGCGCACAGCATCGGCATGATCCATCTCGATATCAAGCCGCAGAACTTCATGGTCATCTGGCTGCCGAGTGGGAAATTCCAGATCAAGATTCTGGACTTCGGCCTCGCAAAAATTGCCCTTCAGCCCACCCTGCAGGACACGGATGAAGAAGGTGCCATCATGGGGAGTATCTACTTCATGGCACCGGAGCAGTTTGAGCGTCTGCCGGTTGATGCCCGCACGGATCTCTATTCGCTCGGCTGTGTTTATTACTACGCGTTGACCCAGCATTATCCTTTTCAGGGAGAGACTGGGCCAGAAGTCATGGCCAGTCACTTATATCATAGTCTGGCTCCCCTTTCACAGTTGCGACCAGACCTCCCGTCCTTCATTCATGAATGGGTCGAGTGGCTCCTCAATCGTCTGCCTGAGCACCGACCAGAAACTGCGGCGCAAGCCCATGATGTCTTTATGGCGGGCGCGTTCGCATCACCGACCAAAACCGGAGAAGTTCCCGCGCACGATGCCGCCTCCGGCCGTCCGCTTGCCCCGCGACCTGTCCGCGCCGCACCGCTGGCCAGAAGGCCGGACTCCCATTCGCAGCAACTCAGTAATCGCCCTGCGCCGCGCCCGATTCTTCGCCCTGTGAACATCGCCGCTGCGATGGCTCCGCAGCATCTCAAGCATAAAAGGCAGTGGCCTAAATCTGTCGTCTATGGCATTCCCATCGCGCTTGTAACGCTTGTCGTGATTTACTTTGCCGTGCAGGTATGGAGTCAGTCCCGTCGCAATACCAGATTCAATCAACTCGCTCAAATGGAAGCACCTCGAGGCTCCGGTGACGACATTCCTTTGCTCCTTGACTACATCGAAGATAAAAAAACCACGGACTCAGCAGCCCAGGTTCTGTCGAAGATCGAAGGCACAGAAGCTGGAGACCGCTTCATCATCCAGCGCCTGCCAAGATTGAAGACAGACTGGGCCAAAAAAAATCTCGTGAACGCCATAGGCCAGCGTCGTCTCAAGGAAGCGATTGATCCTCTCCTGAAAATACTCAACCCCACCGCCACACCAGAACCGGAAGTCCGCATCGCCATCTGGAATACCTTGGCGCGAATCGCTTCGCCTGCTGACACCGCCGCTTTGATTGAAAAAATGCACGGGGCAAGTCTCGATGAACTGCGTGCGGCCGAGTCCGCGCTCGTCTCCATATCACGCGAAGAGCCTGACCTTGCTCGCCGGGGCAACGACATCCTCCAGGCCTTCCGCGCCAACTCCGCGCCCGATGACGAACAAGCCGCACTCCTGCGCACTCTTTGCCGCATCGGCAACAAAGACGCCCTGCCCGACATCCTCAAAGCCCTAAAAAGCACGAACGAAAAACTCCGCTACAACGCCGCGCTCGCCCTTGCAGACTGGCCCACAGCAGAGCCTGTATCCGCGCTTATTGAATTACTCAGTGTGGAGAAAGATTCATTCACCCGTCTTAACGCCATCACAAGTCTAGGCAACCTCGCGCCGCTCGCGGGCACAGTGCCGCAGGAGGAAATCGCCAAATCTCTCATCGCCATTTTTGGCATCGTGAAAGATGCACGCGCTCAAACGCAAACCCTCAACTCCTTAGCCAAAGTGGCCGACCCCGCCGCCGTCACTTTCTTCACTGACCTCGCCGCCAGTGACCGCCGTCGCAAGATCGTCGCAGACGCCGCTGTGAAATCCATCAACGCAGAAATCGCCAAGATCGTTCCACTGGCCGAGGGCGCGACCATCCTTCCGGCGGAGCAGGCCATCCTCACCGCCGGCCCTCTCGCTGTGAAAGAGGGCGCCATCATCAACTGGTTCGGCACTGGCGATCAGGTAAGCTGGATTGTCAAAATCGACACGCCCGGTTCATACGAAGTGCAGGTAACTCTCTCCTCCACGGCTCCGAAACCTGGTCGCTACCAACTTTCCTTTGGGCGAGAAACCTCTACCCGCATGGTGGAAAACACTGGCAGCAACTCCAGCTTCAAATCCGTAACCGTCGGCAAAGCTGAATTTAAAACGCCCGGCAGTTACCGGCTGTGGATTCGCCCGCTGGACATCCCCGAAAGCTCGCAGCTCATGCGCCTGAAGGAAACGGTGATCACTCGGGCAGGAAGTTGATGGCTTCTTGCTGATAGCTGATAGCATGAAACTGAACAGAATCCGCCTAGCGCGACCATTCACTTTCAGGGTGAGGTCCTGCAAACACTACAAACTCATCATTCTCAGGCTATCAACCATCAACTATGAACTGCGTTTTCTAGGATGATGCCGCCGTCCAATCCGGAGCCGCCACAGACCCGATGGAAAATGGGCCGCGTAGTGTTGCAACGCGAGACCGCGCATCGCGGGGGCAAGACCGTAATCGTCATCAAAGATTTCGCCTCACATCTGCCGCAGTCCGTGATCGAGACGATTGGAAAACGTGTGCGCTCCGCCTGTGGCTGCGGAGGCACAGTGAAAGAAAAACGCATCGAGATTCAGGGCGATCAGGTTGCGAAAATTCGCACTGTGCTCGAAGCGGAAGGCTTTGAAGTTGCCGGAATAAAATAACCCGTGGGGATTGCGGCAGCGTCATAACTCAGTTAGAAATTTCGCATGGAAAAGAACCGGCTCGAAGCCTTCAGTGACGGCGTGCTCGCCATCATCATCACCATCATGGTGCTGGAATTGAAAGTGCCGCATGAGTCCGAACTCTCCGGATTGAAGCACTTGCTGCCCGTATTCCTCAGCTATGTCCTGAGCTTTCTCTACGTCGGCATTTACTGGAACAATCATCATCACATGTTCCACTCCACCAAGCACGTCAGCGGCGGCATCTTGTGGGCAAATCTGCATCTGCTTTTCTGGCTATCGCTCTTTCCATTTACCACCGGCTGGATGGGCGAGAACCATCTCACGCCTGTGCCCACAGCTGTCTATGGCTTCGTGCTCCTGATGGCAGGCATTGCCTATTACATCCTGCAACACACCATCATCGCCCAGCAAGGCCCCGGTTCACTGCTCGCGGCAGCAATCGGAAAAGACTGGAAAGGTAAACTCTCTCCCGTGATTTATCTCATCGCCATCCCGCTCGCATTTGTCAGTTCGTGGATCGCCAGCGCGCTCTATGTGTTAGTCGCATTGATGTGGCTCGTGCCCGACCGGCGCATTGAGCGAGTATTGAAGAAGCGTTGAAGCAGGGACTCTATTTCTCGGCCTTGCACTTTCATTCGCCTGCCTGATCAAGAATCAATTCCATGATGTCAGAACGAATGAAAAAATTCGCATCTTCCCGCAGCCGCTCCATCTCACTGCGGACGGAAGCGACTCGATCTGAAAGCTTAGCAAAGACAAGTTCAGCCAGCAGCCCGCCAATTTTCAGTCCCCGCATTTTGGCGAGTTCACGGCCCGCGCGATCATCGATGAGGAGCTTGTCAGCCTTAGTGGATTCAGCGAGTTGAATCGCTGCGGCTTCACCGATGTCCACCGTTTGCAAGAACGAGGCAGGGATGAAATCATCATTGATCGGCTCAATCGTGAGCCAGTCATCTGCAATAGCTTCCGCAACGGCCATTCTGCCGCCAGTATGAGACAATCTATTCAACTCGAACTCAACATGACGCGGTATCACCACTCTGCCATATCTCTCGCGTAGCAATGACAGTCGCCCGATGATGGCAAGATTGGATACCGGAGACGTGTCACTGACCACGCGCATCTGCCAAGTCCTCCAGAGCTTCGGTCACGCCGTAGTTACGGGGAATTCCGCGCTCGACCAGTTCAGCACCAAAGGCATATTGATCCAGCCCCGCCATGCGAGTCGCTTGGCCGAAGCTCAACCAGCCTTTGCCATAATAGCGGCAGGAAAGCTCGATCTGCATGTGACGTTCACGCGCTCCGGGTGCTAGCGGCAAGAATTCCAGCACTGCTTCATCCATTTGGAGTGTGATACTCATGCGAGTAGAATAGTTCACCACCGAAAGAACGCAAGACAGTCAAAAACCTATATCGGTTTACGACCGTATCCACTGGGACTGTGATTTTTTGCTACAAAGTCGCCGCTACTGCACGTCGCATTGATGTGGCTCGTGCCCGACCGGCGCATTGAACGAGTATTGAAGAAGCGTTGAACCTAAAAAGGGAAAATTGAACCACGAATTAACACTAATATACACTAATGTTGAGCGTGTTGTGGAAATGCTGGCACTCACCTTCCGGGTGAAGCAGGGCTTACGCATGAACAGCCCAAGCAACCCTGATTTTTCCCAAATGCACCAGCGCGTGAATGAATTCGTTGGTGCGAAGCCGCGAAGCGAATTCAAGGTTTGCCTTGTTCACGCCAATTGGTTCCAAGGCGAAATTTTCATCATGGGCCTAGCACACTGAACAAGCTGAAGCGTGAACTCCAACGAATAAAGCGGCCTCGTGAATCAGGGCCTTCATGCGTAAGCCCTGGGGCTTACGCATGAGAATGGGAAATCCGCTTTCTTTTCCCGGCACATCGTCTTTCATCGGCAGATGACATCACTCACGGGCATCGCATCCAAAGCGCAAGAACTTGGCATTCACGCCGATCACCTGATTCTGCACGGCACTGACAAGGCCAAGATTTCGCTCCAGGCGCTCGAAGGCAAACCGCAGCGTGGCAAGTTGATCCTCGTCTCCGCGATCACACCGACCCCGGCAGGCGAAGGCAAGACCACCATTTCTATCGGACTCGCACAGGGACTGAGAAAAAGCGGTCGCTCAGTCGCACTCGCGCTGCGTCAGCCGAGTATGGGGCCAGTGTTTGGTCGCAAAGGTGGCGCAACTGGTGGCGGCAAGAGCACCGTGCAACCTTCGGAGTCCATCAATCTCCACTTCACTGGCGACTTCCACGCAATCACTGCCGCGCATAATCTGCTGACGGCGGTAATGGACAACGCCCTCTATCAGGGCACCACGCGGCTCGATCCGCTGCAAGTGCTATGGAAACGCGTGCTCGATGTCAATGACCGCGCACTGCGGCACATCCGTGTCGGACGTGATCCCGCATCTGTCGAGCGCGTGACTGGTTTCGACATCACAGCCGCCTCCGAGATCATGGCGGCACTCTGTCTTGCCGAATCGCTCGACGATCTGCGCACGCGCATTGACCGCATTGTCCTTGGCTTTACGCCAGAAGGCGAACCCGTCTTTGCCAAGGAAATGCGCGTCACCGGCTCACTCATCGCCTTGTTAAAAGACGCCATGATGCCCAACCTCGTGCAATCTGTGGAAGGCGTGCCCGCCATCCTGCACGGCGGCCCCTTTGCCAATATCGCTCACGGATGCAACAGCGTGCTCGCCACCCGGATGGCGTTGGCGCATGCGGACTATGCGGTCACAGAAGCTGGCTTCGCATTCGATCTCGGCGGAGAGAAATTCATGCACATCAAATGTCGCCAGTCCGGCCTCGCGCCCGCTGCCATCGTCATTGTCGCCACCGTGCGCGCGCTGAAAATGCACGGGGGTGTTGCGCTCGCGGATTTGCAGAAGCCCGATGTCGCAGCACTCGAACGCGGCCTGGAGAATCTCGCCGCGCATCTCGACAGCGCCGCGTTGTTTGGCAGACCTGTGGTCGTGGCGGTCAATCAATTCACGACGGATGCGCCTGACGAGTTGCAGGCCGTGCATGATTTCTGTGCTGCACGCGGCGTTGCCAGTGCCACCGCGAATGTCTTCGGCAATGGCGGCGATGGCGCACTTGAACTTGCTGAGATTGTCGTGCAAGCCGCTGCCCAGACATCGCCTCCGCTGAACCTCCTCTACGACGCCAGCCACAGCACCGAGGAAAAATTGCACCGCATCGCCACGCAAATCTACGGTGCCGATGGCGTAGAACTCAGCCCGCTCGCCAAAGATCGCCTGGAGGTTTTCCGCCGGTGTGGGTTCGGTCATCTGCCGCTCTGCATGGCCAAGACACAAAACTCACTCTCCGACGATTCCAAAAGGCTCGGCAGACCGCGCGGCTTTAAGATTCATGTGCGCGATTTCGAAATTGCCAATGGTGCCGGCTTCATCGTCGCGCTCAGCGGCACCCTCATGCGAATGCCTGCGCTGCCGAAAGTTCCCGCCGCCGAGCGCATCAATGTGGATGCCCAAGGACATATCACTGGGCTGTGACGATCCTATAAACCTGTAAAGGAAAATTTAACCACGGATGAACTCAGATAGACACTGATATTGAGAGAGTTGCAAAAATACGAGCACTCACCTTCTGGATGAATCTGCTATTCTTCATAAGTCATTGATGATCCGTGTTCATTCGTATCTATCCGTGGTTCTCATTCCCGGATTTAGGATAAACCCAGATACGGAGATTAAAATAGCCGCAAAAGAACGCAAAGGACACAAAACCTGAAAGTCAGAGCAGGGATTGGTAGTGTGAAGGGATCACCCATTGGGTGAATGCCTCATTCTTCACATAGCATTCTCTTTGTGTTTTTTGCGTTATCCTAAAAAGGAAAATGAAAGATGGCCGAAAAAAACGCAAGAAACTCAAAACAAGAAAGTTGGAGCAGGGATTGGTAGCACGGAGGACTCACCCATTGGGTGAATGTCACATTCATCATACCGTATTCTCTTTCTGCTCTTTTCGTTCTTTTCGGCTATTCCATTCCTCTTTTTAGGGTTATCTGTTGCTATTCCGCTCCCCTTTTTAGGATAAATTCCTCTGACCTCAGTCTTTTCAGCTTTCAGCTTTCAGCTTTCAGCTTTCAGCTTTCAGCTTTCAGCTTTCAGCTTT
>JBBRNC010000051.1:0-25120 GCA_038230495.1 Verrucomicrobiales bacterium | reverse complement strand
TTTCCATTGCTCTCCACCCCGCCTCGCGGCGACGCAGTTACTTCAAGTTCTCACCCAGAACACGGTTCCAGATGGCCGAGGTCTCTCACCCCGGAAGGTCGTGACGCTTCACAGCGCACTAGAACGATTTTAAAAATCGTTGAACGTGCAACGACTTTCAAAGTCGTTCTACTGAGGTTAGACTTTCCAAGCATCCCCAGCATCAGGCATTACGCTGCTGGCGAGCCGATAAAAGTAAGTGCTGACAACCTGAACGTCGAAAGGCGGAAGTAATCGAATCGGTGCAACTTCATACTCGCCGCTCGCGACATCCTCCAGCACATCCAGCCGGGCGCGGCATTCAGCATCCACCTCCCAGACTTCGCCTTGAATGCTGATGCCGTTTTCCTCAACGGCATACAGCCCCGGATAACTTCCGCAATCTACCATGCGATAAAGCGGTTCCGTATAGGCTTCGCCAATGAAACTCTGCCCAGTCAGGAAATGCGAGTAATGCCCTCCGCGCTTGAGAGTTCCATAAACAAAGATGTGTATTTTCATGCTGGAGAACTGAAGGGGGGTGCCGTGATTATTGTGCTTCGCGTAATAGAGTGACAAAATTCGAGATGCCACTGAAAAAGAAGGAGCGCGAGTGTGTCGCTAGACCACTCGCCTAAAATTGGGTCTTCAACATGGCCACATTCCAAGCGCAAAAATGGCGAGTAGGCTTTGCCATTGACTCGGCACCCGCCTTGCCCTTCGGGTAGCCTCTGGCTATCGGTCTCGTTCCACTCGGCTCTCGCGCTCCTTCTTAATGATGCCATCATCCTATTTAGAACGACGCTCATGCAACCACGACTCTGTGAGATATTTCTCCGAGCATAGTGTCTGCGCTCTTTCGAGTAATACCTTTTCCGCTTCTGACTGAGCGATAGCTACTGTCTCAATCGCCAACGCACGGGCAAAACTCCACGCGAATCCCGGTGGCGGTTGCAAGGGCTGCACGGTTCCCTGATGCAAGAAACCTGTGCGCGACCTGCGCTGCGCAGCCCCGGCGATTTTTTGTCCATCGCGAACAATATCGAATCGCGCAGGCTCACTGAAACAGACGCCCATGCCGTCACTGGTGCTGACTGGCTGAAGCAGGCAGTCCGTGATGCCTGATGCTACGAGCGCAGCAATCATGGCTTCGTGAATCTGACGATAACTTTCGCCAGCAGCTTGATCGCCGAAAGGATGTCCCGCAGGAACCGCCAGCGTATAAGTCCAGTCGCCGTCATGCACCACCACCCCGCCCCCCGTCCAGCGCCGCACCACCGGCCAAGTGCGTTTGGATTCGGGAATCAAGTCGAGAGCTTGCGAGAATCCGATACTCACCGTCGGCTCGCTCCAGCGGTAAACACGCAACCACGGTTCAGAAGCCTGTTCCATCATGGCCTCATCCAGCGCCATGTTCAACGGGCCGGAGCGCGGCATAGTGTCTTCCCAGAAGCAAAGTTTTTCGAGCAGCATGGTATGACGGGAAAATTGCATTAAAGAACCGATGCGTCTATGACGTTAGTGTTTTTAACATGAGCACTTCCCACACCCGCCGGTCCTTCATTCGCGCCACTGCTGTTGCATCTGCGGGCTTGGCCTTGTCACAGAGCTCTGCACAAAATGCGCCCCCCGTGCGAAAGCTGCGCAAGGGAGTGATGTTTGCAACGGTCAAGATGAAGGGAACTGTGGCGGAGAAATTCAAGGGCATCCGCGAAGCTGGATTTGAAGGTGTGGAGCCGATGGGCGCGATGAATCAGCAAGAGGTGCTGGAGGCGCTACATAGTTCAGGCTTGGAAGCTGCGAGCGTTTGCTGTCACTCGCATTGGAAAGACACGCTGAGCGACCCGGATGCCGCAGTGCGAAAAAAAGGACTCGATGGTCTGCTGACCACGTTGCGTGATGCGAAGGCTTACGGTGCCGGTTCCATTCTGCTGGTGCCGGGCGTGGTGAACAAGGACGTGGCTTATGACGATGTCTGGAAGCGTTCGCAGGCTTGCATCCGGGAGGCGATTCCGCTGGCGAAAGAACTCGAAGTCCGCATCAGTATTGAGAATGTCTGGAATAGTTTTTTGCTCAGCCCGCTGGAGATGGCGCGATACATTGATGAATTCGACAGTCAGTGGGTTGGCTCGCATTTCGACATCGGCAATGTGCTGCGTAATGGCTGGCCGGATCAATGGATTCGCATCCTCGGCAAACGCATCAACCGCCTGCACTTCAAAGAATTCGACTCCGCGAAGATGAACAAGCAAGGGCCGTATGCTGGCTTCGATTGTGATTTCCTCACTGGCAGCAACGATTGGTCGGCCATCATCCACGCTCTTGATGACGTCGGTTACACTGGCTGGTGCATTGCCGAGCAGCGCATGGGCATCAATCCTGCCGACATGAAAAAATTGACTGACGCGATGGATAAGATCATCGCGATGTAATCTGCGCACGCACTCTAAACTGCATCCCGAAAATCCATTACGCGCGCTTCATGCAGGGCGCGATGGGCCAGGGCATCGAAACTGAGTGGGCCTTGCGGTTCTGCCGGATGATTTGAGTCGCGCGCGCCAACGAGCCATTCTTCACGAAGGTATTCGGTGAGCACATCAAGCGGAGGCATTTGAAAAAGCGCGGCGATCGCCGACCAAACGATGACGAGGTGCCCTGTGGTTTCGCCAATGTCAAAACGCTGTCTCAAGCGACCGAGTGCGCCCTGATATTTTGCGCCGCGAGTTTGTTCCAGAAGAATGCTCCCGGCGGCGATGCTGCGTTCCGCCAGCGCAACGGGCAACAGCTTGTGCAATTCATGATCGCAGGACGCGAGTTGTGCATCATCCCCAGCTTGAGCATTCTGCCAGCCGCGCAACAATGCGGGAGCGAGTATACAAAGAAAGGTTTCATTAGTGAACCTAAGCCAGTCGGTGATCAAGCCCGCGCGATCCATGGCGGCGCTTTGAAAAACCAGCGCTTCCCTCTGGGCGCGCACACTTTGAAAAAGCCAGCGAACCCATGCGAGATTTTTGGTATGTTCCAGTCGCGTTTCCCCAGTATGCAGGGCCAGCACCGCATCGGGCGGCGCGGTCGGTCGTTGCGGTTGGGGGAACTTTGTGATCATGTGAATCCTGAACTTTAGCGAAGGTGCTCCGCAGTAAAACCTAAAACTCTATCATCACGTCATGTCACTTGACAAACCGGCCACTACTTATCTTTGCCAGCGCTGCGGCAACTGCTGCCGCTGGCCGGGCGATGTGATTGTGACAGATGAAGAGGTCAAGGCCATCGCGGCCCATGAAGGACTGGATGCGGATGATTTCGTCCAACGCTTCACTCGTCTGAGCGCCAACCGAAAGCATCTCTCTCTCATCGAAAAGGAAGATGGTTCCTGTGTCTTTCTCAATGGGAAGAACTCCTGCGCCATCCAGCCTGTGAAACCGGACCAATGCCGGGGCTTTCCGAATCGCTGGCGCTTCGACGGCTGGCGGGAGATTTGCGAGGCGATTGAGGTGCCTGTGAAATCTGAATCATAAACCGGGCGGGCTTCATATCGAAGGGCTTCAAAATATATTGCATGGTCTGATCTGTGTGGAATCGCATTTTCATAAGCAGAAATTTCATCTGCATTTTTCTACCATCCAAGACCCTAGTCATGGCCTATCAGCTGCGCGTTGCGATTGAAATAGCTGGCAATTCAAAGCGAATATGATGACAACTTTCCCGCTAACCGCTAGTTTATGTGATTAATTGCACTACTTTATTTGCAAGCTACGTTGTCAGTGCCCGTTTTAGCCTAATAATTCGTTCTCTACAGATTATACCTGTAATTTCATCAAAAATATGTCAAAATTGTCAAGCAAACAGCCAGCAAAACTGACGGGTCGAGATGTGCTGATCGCTTTTATTTGCGTGTTATACCTCGCTTCGATCATTGGTAATTTTTATCTTTTGCGCAAGATGGATCGAGATTACTCGGACCTGATTGATCACAGTGTTCCAGTCTTGAACCAGTTGAACAAAGTCACAGCGTCTGCGGCATACGCCATGCATGCGACCTACCCGACGCTCTTTGCTGAATCGGCACCCAAGCGAGTTGATTCGCTAAAAATGGCACGAGAGGCGTTGGCCAATGAAATGAAGTTCCGCGCCGAACTCTTCAATACGAATGGCATGGGTGTCGAAGTCACCGACATGGCAGAGTTGCAATCAGCTGGCTCCGATTTTTCGAGGATCGGCAATGAGATCGTTGGGCTTTACACTGAAAACCGTTCTGCTGAAGCAAATACTTTGAGAGAGCAGAAATTCAGACCAGCACTTGAGCGATATTTGGCTGCGACAAAAGTATTGTCGAACACGGTCTCGCGGCTTGGGGAAGAATCCAATAGCCAAATTACCGTAAAGACCAAAAAGAGTTCCTTGGCTATTCTTAGCCTTGGAGGCTGGCCAGTGGTAATTTTCTTGGGAGTGGTCTTGTCAATATCCGCTCTCCTGATGATGCTAATGTTCATCATGGCAAAATGTTCAATAGACCTCAAGCTGCTAAAGAGGAAGTAAGCGCAAATTAATTGTGCTTTAGCATGGGTGAGACTTTAACCGTTTTGTGTCGCCACGGCGTAAATCACGCTTCTTGTATTCTGTGGGTCTAGGACTAATTATCCCATTTGCGCCCTAAAATTATCAATATTTAACCTTGCTTAATCACCAGGAAAATCAATAATTGCCCATAAATACCAGTATGCTTTTCTCTCCGGCATTCCGATGAATCTGAAAAATCAGAAAATAGCAGTCCTAAAAGGCGGCCCTGGCTCCGAGCGGGCAGTGTCTCTCAAGTCAGCGGAAAGTGTAATCGAGGCCCTGATTTTATTGGGCGCGGTGGTGTGTGACGTGGATGTCGCTTCTGCGGCTGTTATGGTGCCAGAAGACACGGTGATCGCAGTGAACATGATTCATGGAACTTTCGGCGAGGATGGCCAATTGCAAAAGATTCTCGAAGAACGTGGCATCCCTTACACTGGGGCCGGTGTGGAATCGAGCCGAGTGGCTTTCGATAAACTCCTGAGTAAAGAAAAATTCATCGCCGCTGGTGTGCCAACTCCGCGTAGCCAGACATTGAAACTCGATGGCAGCGACACTTTGAGATTGAGCTTGCCAGTGGTTGTGAAGCCGCCGCGCGAAGGTTCAAGTGTGGGCGTTCACATTGTTCGCACCGAAGCAGAACTCGTTGCCGCGCTGGAAGACGCGAGACGATTTGGCAGCGAGACCTTGGTGGAAGAATTCATCGAGGGTAAGGAACTCACGGTCGGCGTGCTCGGTGGTGTCGCGCTGCCTGTCATTCATATCGAGCCAGTGAGCGGTTTCTATGACATCAATAACAAATACCCGTGGATGGGCGGCACTGGTAAAACGAATTACCATTGCCCCGCAGCGCTGGATGAAAGCACGACGAAACGCGTGCAGGATGCCGCGCTGGCTGCGATGAAAGCCGTGGGCGTAGAAGTTTATGGGCGCGTGGACATCATGCTTCGCAACGACGGTGAGCCCTTCGTTCTCGAGATCAATACCATTCCCGGCATGACCACCAGCAGTCTGCTGCCGAAGGCCGCGCGCGCATCAGGGATTGAATTTCCGCAACTTTGTCAGAAGATCATTGAATTGTCTCTCATCGCTCGAGGTAGGGCATAACCAACCCAGACTCCCATGAAATCACTTTTCGCCACCAACAAGCCACGTAAAAAAAGCCAGGCCGCCACGGGTAACTATGCCTTCAGGCGCAAATCATCTTCCCGCTCCGCAGTTCATCGTCTCGAACTCAATCCCGAGACCGATGCATCTCGTCGCGCGAAGTTCCGCAAACGCGCTGGGCTAGGAGCACGCTGGGCTGTAGGAATCCTATGCTCCATCATGCTCTTGGCCATTCTGAAGATCGTGGTCGTGGAAGCCTTTGTCTTGAACCCGCGTTTTAAAATCGCAAATATTTCTGTGCTCACCGAGGGGCCGCTATCACGCTCCGCCATCGAGAACGCGAGCGGCTTAAAAGTGGGCGATAATCTGCTCATGATCTCATTGCGCGAAGTGCGAGATCGAGTTGAGGCCCAGCCAGAAGTTCGTAAGGTCACGGTGGAAAGAAATTTCCCCGGACAGATCGTTCTCAATGTGGAACAGCGCACGCCAGTTGCTTGGCTGGAGTGCCCGGAAAAAGCCATCGCCGCCAAGGTCTCTGACTTCGGCTGCTTGTTGGATGACGCCGGTTGCGTGCTTCCTAGCAGCGAGCGTATCCGCAGTGGCGAAAACAAATTGCCTATTATCAAAGTTAGCAAGCTCAGTGCGCTCATTCCCGGCAAGCGCGTAGATTCCACCGCTGCCCTCGCTTCACTGGAACTGCTGCGCGCCTATAAAAAAAGTCCGCTGGCTCATAAATCAGAATTGAAACGAGTCGATGCCTCGCGCAGCCACGCGCTGGTCGCTGACTTCGGTAGCGGAGTGAGCGTTGTCTTCCCGTCGAACGGTGACAACAAAAAAGAATTCGACCGTCTCGCCCGTGCCTTAGATGAAGCAGCGCGTCACAATTGGAAACTCGCCACTGTGAATCTTCTCGTCGAACATAATGTCCCCGTGACCTTACATGGCAACGGGGCCACGGCTTCTTCCGACTCCCTTCAGCGCACCCTTGCCGGATCACGCTGATTTTTCTCCTATAAAACTTTAATCAACATGGCCAAGAGCACTATTTACGCAGGACTCGAAATCGGAACTTCAAAAATTTGTGTGGTCGTGGCCGAAGTCAAAAAAGACGGCGCAATCAAAATTCTCGGTGTCGGGCAAGCTCCATCGCGCGGCATCCGCAAAGGCGAAATCGTGGACGCAGACATCGCGCAGACATGCCTCAACGACGCGCTGCTGCGTGCCGAAGACCGCAGCGATGTGATGATCCGCAATGTCTTTCTCGGCGTCAGCGGTTCGCATGTTGAAAGCCTGAACAACACCGGCGTCTATCGTCTTCCACCCGACCAAAATCAGATCACCGAGGACGACCTCGAAGACGTTCGTGAAATCGCCTGCAACGTGGACATTCCGCAGAACCACGTTTTCCTCCACCGCATCGCGCGTAAATATTCCGTCGATGGTCAGGACAACGTTCGCTCACTTCTGGGCCGCACGGCGAATACTGTCGAGGCCGAATTTCATGTCATCCACGGCGTGCGTAGCCGCGTGCAGAACTCCATCAAGCTAGTGCGTCAGGTGCCGCTGGAAGTCGAGGACGTAGTCTTCCTTCCGCTCGCCGCCGCGCAGGTCGTCTTGAACAAAGAAGCGAAACAACACGGTGCGCTCATGATTGATTTCGGCGGCGGCACAGCGGACTTCGTTCTTTATGCCGACGGCATGTTAGCCGCATCGGGTTGCGTTCCACTGGGTGGCGATCACATCACGAACGACATTTCACTTTGCTTCCAGATTCCTCACGGTCGCGCTGAAAGGCTGAAGGTCGAAGAAGGATCAGCGGTCTATGCTGACGTCGATCCGGCAGACATTATCAAAGTGGAAGACGAGAGCGGCATGACCGTCGGTGAAGTCGAACGCGCGATGCTTAATGAAGTCATCCATATGCGCACGCGGGAAATCTTCGAGCAAATCCACGCCCAATGTGAGGAGCATATGAGTAAGCTCGGCGCGGGCGTCTATCTTACTGGCGGGGTCAGCCTCATGCGCGGCATTGACCAGGTCGCTAAGGAAGTCTTCGGAGTGCGAATCACCCGCAGCGGTTCCGCTGCCGTTGGTGGGAGTGCCGCCTCATATGAAAATCCCTGCTATTCCGGCCCCATCGGATTAATTCGTTATGCCCAGCTCATGGACGCGGAAAAGCCTTGGCTCTCCCCTCTCGCCAAACTCGGACGCCGCATGGCTGAGGTCTTTGGAAGCTGGACTCTGTGATGCCATTAATCGCGCGCACTCTCGTTCCTTTCCATTGCCAGAATTGATCTTTGCCTTTCCAATAATAACCACATCACAAACCCCAACCCAAACCCTAACGCCATGGTAGAATATGACCGCACCCAAGAGCGCGAACTCGCCGCAGCAGCCGCGCAATTGAAAATATGCGTCGCCGGTATCGGTGGCGCTGGTTTGAACGTGCTCGATCGCATCACGCTGGATCGTATCGTGGAATCCACTCTCGTCTCCATGCACTCCGATGTGCGCGTGCTCAGTCACGCTATGACTCCGCATAAAATTCAACTCGGGGCGGAGATCATGCGCGGCATCGGCTCCGGCGGCGATCCAGAACTTGGCCGCGAATCTGCGGTGGCATCGCGGGAGCAGATCAGCAAGATTTTCCAAGGCCATGACATGGTCTTCCTCTGCGCTGGTCTCGGCGGTGGAACAGGATCAGGAGCCACACCCGTTGTAGCCCAGATCGCGAAAGAAGCTGGCGCGATGGTCTTCGTCTTTGCCACCATGCCGTTTTCGTTTGAAGGCCGACGCCGCCTCATGCAGGCCGAGATGGCGCTCGAAGAACTCCAGCCCTATACCGACGCGCTCATTCTCTTTGAGAACAATCGCATGGGCGAACTCATCCTGCCGAAGGAAGGCATCCAGAAAGCCTTCAGCCAGTCCGACCAGCTCATCGGTCACAGCGTCCGCGCCATCTCCACCATGGTGACCCAGCCCGGCATCGTCCGTCTTGGCCTCTCCGATCTAACCACTGCGTTGCGCAGCCCCAACGCCCGCTGCCTCTTCGGCTTCGGCGAAGCCCGCGGCACCAACCGCGTCACTGACGCCCTCAAGCGCGCGCTCAAAAGCCCGCTCGTCAACCAGGGCCAGCTCCTTCTTCATGCGCAGAACCTCCTCGTTCATGTCGCTGGCGGAGAAAGCCTCACCCTCGCCGAAGTAGAAAGTCTCATGAAGCAGCTCGGCAAACACGTCCCCGAGCAGACACAAATACTCTTCGGCATCTCAGTCGATCCCAAGCTCGGCGACAGTCTCGCCCTCACCTTGATCAGTTCGCTCAGCGCACAGCAGATGCTCACGGAACCCAGCGCTCCCGTTGCTGAAGCCGCCCCCACTCTCCCGCCACAGTCGAAACCCGTGACTCAGCCGCAGACAGTTGCTGCGACGCCAGTCATTCCTCCCCCGATCCCTAAAGCTAAGAAGCAAGATTTTGAACTCCCTCTGCTTACGGACGAGCCAGCCACGCCTGTTGCAGAAAAGGCCGCCCCCGTTGAGAAACCGGAACCTGATGTAGTTGCCAATGAAGAGCCAGTCGCACAAGCCACGCCACCTCCGCAGAAAACTCCCGAGCCAGAGGCAAGTCATTCCGAGCACAAAATCATGTCCTCGATCCTTAAGGCTGACCTTCACGACGCCCAGCACTCTGATCCACCCGCCAAGAAGTCTCAGGCCAAGGAAATAGATTCGCCCTCCCTCATTAAGCATTCCATCTTCGAGGTGCTCGACGACGAAGAAGAAGAAGCACAAGACGATGCCGGTGAAACACCGAAGGCCATCGCGATGCCCGCGACCGTTGAGGATCAACGCCCGGCCAAACCGAATCACGTCAGTTCATCCGCGCCCAAGTTCGAGCCAGCCATGGCCAGCGCTGGAAAACCCGACACTTCACTTCAATCCACGTTGAAACTCCATCAGGACGAAGTAGCCCGCTTCAAAGGCACCGACAAAACCATTGTCGAAGGCGAAGACCTCGATGTCCCCACCTGGATGCGCCTCAAGCAGAAACTGCGACGATAATCTGAAAAAGGTAGCAACCGACGTAGGGAGACTCAAATCTCTGCTCAAGAGACCGCATTCTCCCACTGCTTCTAAGTCAGAGCCTCTAGGCTTCGGCAACTACTGGGCTATGCAGAAATTCGTTCCCCATTTTTGGGCGCACCCGAGATGAAGCGAGCAAAGAGTGTAACCACTGGTTTGCTCAAAGCTATAGATGCGCTCCCTGTTCGAAAAACGCTTCGGGATTTTACCCAGTCTTCGCAGCATCACCATGTTCCATGCGCTTGTTCCCGCTATAAGCCAGAGCAAAGAAAAGGAACACCGCCGATGTGGCCAGCGCCAGCCCGATCCAATACGTTCGCCAGTCGGTGTGTCCATGCGTCATGCAAGCATTGCGCCACCAGCCACAGCCCAGCGATCCGGCGAGGTTTCCCAGCCCGCCTGTCATCAGTGTGAGCAGAGCCTGCGCCCGCGCCCGCATCTCTGGGGCGATACGACGCTCCAGATAAATCTGTGCCGTGATAAAGAACAGGGTGTAACAAAATCCGTGCAGGATGATGCCCGTGAACATGGCCCATCTTGTGCCCTCAACGAATAGCGCATAGCGCAGCACGCCCACGGCGATGCCCGCGAGAAAAACCCACTTCAATCGCGTCCGGGCCAGCAGCCAGCCAAGCCCGAGCATGGCGATGATCTCCGTGACCTGGCCAAGGCTCATCACCGCCGTAACATGACTTACTCCTAGGTCCTCCAAATGCAGCACGGTGAAAGGATAGAACGCCGCCAGAGCCATGTTCAACAACGCCGCGCTGATGAACACGATCTTGTGATCGGGATCACGTAACAGATACAACGCATCCAGCCCGAATGTCTCACGCAATGTGCGCTGGCGCATCTCCCCTACCGGTTTTGATGGAGTCAGGGCATATGTAGAAGCCACTGTCAGCAGCCAAGCAATTGCTGCTGCATAGCCCGACCACACCGAGGAATCTGCGTGAAGCACAAAGCTCACCATCCAGCCTGCAGACATCCACCCAACTGTCGCCCACAGCCGCACCGGCCCGAAGTTTTCATGCGGTTGATGCAGACGAGAGAGTATGAGACTGGTCGTCAGACCAAACGTCGGCACTGAGAACAGAGCGTGCATTTGCGTAAACATCAGCACCCAGACTGCGCCCCAATGATGGCCGATGGCATAATACATGGCCGTAAGAAATAGTGCCGCGCCCAGTCCGAGTCGCCGCAGAATGCGTTCCGGCTTCATGCGCTGATCGGCCAGTGCGCCGATGGCCAGGGGCGAGATGAGCGCAGCAATGGAACTGCAAGCATAGGCATATGGCACGATGTTTTCCAAGCCATGCGCTTTGAGCACATTGCTGAAATTCACGCCCCACAGTCCCAGCGCGTGAGCTTGCAGAAAAAAGAGCACGCACAGCCCAATTCTTTCTCTGTGCTGATGACTTGTCATTATCTGCTAAATCGCAGAGAGCACGCGGTCTTGCAATCCGAAAGCCATCGGAAGTTGCGAAGATATTTTTTGAGCGCGCGTATGGCAAAGCCTACTCGTTTCTTTGATAAAAATACAGCGAGTGGACTAGCGACACACTCGCGCTCCTATTTATACGGCATGGTGCCGTTGGCATCCACTTTGTAATTCCACTTGGCGAGATAGTCCGCGCCGGGCTTGAACTCATCGCCGCGTTCCTTGAGCTTCTTAGCGAGCAAGGCATCCATCTCGGACTGTAGCTTTGCGCTCGCAGGTTTGTTCACCAAGTTGTTCATCTGATAAGGATCAGTCTCGTTGTCGTAGAGCAACCAGGGGCCTTGGAGATCACGCACGAAAGTGTAACGAGCGTTGCGCACACCGCGATACTCCCTGCCGCCACTGGAGCGAATCCATTCGCCAAAGGGATTTGGGCACTGAATCACCGTCGCGCCGTCACCGGGGTCGGCACCGCCGCGCGCATAGCCACTGTAGTCGAGACCCTCGACGCTCGACGGAATTGCAATGCCATTCAGTCCGAGAAGTGTGGGCATGATGTCCTCGATGTTCATCGGCGATGTTACCTTGCCCGGTTTGATGCCACCTTTCGGCCAGCGGATCATCATCGGCACGCGAATAGATTCATCCCACGGACGTTGTTTGCGCTGCTGGCCTTGGGAACCCAGCATGTCTCCGTGATCGGCGGTGAACATCAGGATCGTATTGTCCGCCAGACCCGTCTCCTGAAGGGTTTGCATCAACTGCCCCATGCAATCATCCAGCGCCGAACAATGTGCATAGTATCCCGCCAAATCCTTGCGTGTCGCCCCCTGTTTATCCGCTGGAACATTCTCGCGCAGTTTCATATTCTCCGGCTTGTAGAGTTCGCGATACTTCGCAGGCGCGGATTCGTATGGATTATGCGGTGGCCCCCACGCGAGGAACATGATGAAAGGTTTCTCGCCCTTCTGATGCGCCCGTAGATATTCGCAGACATCATTCGTCTGAGCCTGCGCGTCATAGTCTTTCCAGACCTGTTTCTCGTTCGAGTCGGCATAGTAGGGCGAGGCATTGTAGTTGTGCGTGCATTCGAGCACCTTCCAGTAATCAAACCCTTGCCGCCGATCACGCGGAATCCAGATCGAGCGTCCACGTCCGTCAATGTGCCACTTCCCGACCATGCCAGTATCGTAGCCATTTTTAGCAAAGACTTTCCCAATCGTCACCGCTTCAGGATTGAGCGGCACATCGTTGAGGAATACACCGTGGGTTAGCGGTCTTTGCCCCGTGAGCATTGTGGCTCGCATTGGCGAGCACACGGGTAAACCGGACACAGCGTTCGTGAAGCACGCGCCCTGCGTGGAGAGCTTGTCCATGTTCGGCGTCTTGACATTGGGATCACCTGCAAAACCGAATGCCTGCGCACGCCATTGATCCGCGATGACGATGAGGACGTTGGGCTTGCCCGCAGCCGTCAAGCTGACAGCAAGGAAGAGCGACAATGCTATCAGGTGCGCGTGTTTCATGTGACAATGAAAACGGAGCGCTTCTTCTGTTCTTTCAATTCCTTGCGCCACTCAACGTTGAGCTGTCTCACTTGTTCGGTTCTGCACCGCTCGCTACTCCCACGCCAGCGTCCTCGGGAGGAAGGAAGGCTTTGAAGCGATTCTTGTCGATGGCTTTCATGTAAGCCTCCATCGGAGTGATGTAACCATCGCGGAGTTTTTGCCAGATGGCCTCGTCCATGAACTGCATGCCCAGCGCCTTGCCGCCGATGATTACGTCGTAGAGTTTCTGCGTGGCGCCTTCGCGAATGATCGCGCCAACGGCGGGCGTGGTGACCATGATTTCATTCACGGCGGCGCGGCCCTTGCCATCGGCTTTCTTCACGAGAAGCTGGGCGACGACTCCGCGCAGCGATGCGGCAAGCATGGTGCGAACTTGCGACTGCTGATCCGCCGGGAACACATCGACAATACGGTCAACGGTCTTACGGGCGTTGTTCGTATGCAGTGTTCCAAAGACGAGCAAACCAGTCTCTGCAGCAGTGAGTGCGAGCGAAATGGTTTCGTGGTCGCGCATTTCACCGACCAGCACGATGTCCGCATCTTCACGCAATGCCGCGCGCAGTCCGTCCGAGAAGCTCGGCGTCTGAATGGGCACTTCACGCTGGGTGAAGATGCTTTTCTTGTTGCGATGCACGAACTCGATCGGCTCCTCAATGGTGATGATGTGCCGGTTGAAGTTGGTATTGATGTAATCGAGTAAGGCCGCGAGAGTCGTTGACTTGCCGGATCCGGTCGGCCCCGTGACTAGCACCAATCCGCTGCGCAGATGGCCGAACTCCTTGATCACCGCTGGAACGCCAAGCTGTTCCAGCGTGGCGATCTTCGTAGGAATGATACGGAAGACGCCAGCATAGCCGTTGAGTTGTCGGAGGAAGTTGCAACGGAAACGCGAGTCTTCGTCCATCTCATACGCGAAGTCGAGATCGCCCAGTTCCAGATACTTTTTCCATGCGCGCTCATCACAGATTTCCTGCATGATCGTCTCCATGAATTCCTTGGTCAGGATTTCATCGGAGATCGGCTTGATGCTTCCGTGAACACGGATCTTCGGTGGCTGCCCCTGCGTAATGTGCAAGTCGGAACCGCCCATCTCGATGAGCTTGTGAAAGAATTGGTCAATGATGGGCATGGGGAGAAAGGATCAGGATTCCAAAAACTTTTTCATCGTCTGCTTATCCTCAGCGCGGCCAAGACATTCATCGCGACTGATGAGTCCCTTGGAGTAGAGGTCTTGCAGGGAATCGTCCATGGCGATCATCCCCACGGCCTTGCCAGTTTGCATAATGCCGGGCAGCATGAAGGTTTTTCCTTCGCGAATCGTCGCGGCCACGGCAGGTGTGTTCACCAGAAGTTCCATGGCCATAATGCGCCCGTTGCCATCAGCGCGAGGGACGAGTTGCTGGGAAATAATGCCGCGCAATGATTCGCTGACCATGATGCGAATCTGGTCACGCTGATCGCTGGGGAACACGTCGAGCACGCGATCCAGTGTGCGGGGCGCATTACCAGTATGGAGTGTTCCTAAAACAAGGTGACCCGTTTCCGCAGCGGTGATGGCGAGCGAGATCGTTTCCAAGTCGCGCATTTCACCGACCATGATTACGTCCGGGTCTTCACGCAATGCACCGCGCAGCGCAGCGGCAAAGCTCTTCGTATGCGTGCCAACTTCGCGCTGGTTGATGTGGCAACCCTTCGGCGTGAAGACATACTCAATGGGATCCTCCAGCGTGATGATGTGGTCGTCGCGATCCATGTTCACTTCATCGACTAATGCGGCGAGCGTAGTGGACTTGCCTGAACCAGTAGCGCCTGTGACGAGAACGAGTCCGTTCTGGAATCGAGTCAATGTGCGGCAGGTTTCTGGTAGCTTGAGATCCTTGAGTGAACGGATGTTCGTATTGATGATACGAAAAACCATGTCGATGCCCAGACGTTGCCGCACAACGGAGCAACGAAAGCGCCCGAAGTCCGGTGAATAGGCGAAGTCCACGTCACCGCGTTTTTCCAGAAGTTCGATTTGTTCTTGGCCGAGGAATTGGTAGGCAAGGCGTTTTGTATCTTCCGGTGTGAGCAGTGCCGCATTATCCCAGATGGGCTGAAGCGTGCCGAAACGACGCCAGTTGGGCGGCGCTCCAGTCGCGAGATGAAGATCGGAGCACTCATATTGCTGGCCGAGTTTCAGATAGTCATCAATGGAGTTCAGCGCTTGAACAGTGGCCACTGGATCATGCAGAGAAGTGCTCATTCAGATTGGTCGGGCTTGGAGGCTAATTGGAATTTCGAGAGATAGTTCATGAGATGGTCTTTAGCAAAATCCGTGAGCGGCTTCTTAACGACCGCCATCAAACCGGATGTGAGCAGCCCCGTCAACCAATGCTGACTGGGGCGCGCAGTGCGCTCCTCACCGCCACTAGAGAATATACGCACCGTGATAATTCCAGCCGCCGCCGCTGCCGCGATGATCAGCGCCACCTTGTGCTTCGCCACGCTCTGACGCATCAACTCGCGCGGACTCCATTGCTCACGCATCACGGAAAGTTCGCCGCCCATTGAGGTGCGCGACTGCTCCAGCGCCTGAATTGCGCCTCGCTTTAGGATTTCTCGTTGTGCTGTGCCAGCCATTTTCGATCCTTCCCAAATTCATTCATTGTATGTTCAAACCAACGTGTGCGTGAAAGCCGACTCATCAGCAGCATAAACAGCAGCACGCCTAGAAGCACATGCGCACTGCCCACGATGACCGACGCCATCATCCACGTCCATCCAGTCTTTAATGCGAGCAACGTTACCGCGCCCCCCATCAACAGCAGCCAGCCCGTGAAGCCCAACACCACCGCCACCGTGCCCAGCGCCAGCGCCCGCAGCACTTGCTGAAAAGCCTCTTGGGCCTCGATCGTAACCAGCACCCCCCGCGCTTCCAGATAGCGCAAGACTGAAGCCGGCAGCTTGCGGCCCGTGCCTTGCGCGACATCTTTAGTTTCCGGTGGAGCAGCGTCCATGAGTGAAAGGATGAAGGCGGAAGTATGAGGAATAAAAAGCGAATCCACGTGGCCTTATTTGCGGAGGATAATCCCCACGACCAGACCCAGACCGAACGCCGTAAGTAGCGCTTGCACAGGTTTCTCCCGAGCGAACTTCTCTGCTTCTGCCGCAAAATCTTTCACCTGCGACTTCGCCCCAGTGATGGCCTTGTCTGCGTATTGCTTCAACTCCGCAGCCTTATCTTCTGCCGTGTCGCGAAATTGCACCGCTCGCTCCTCCGCGGTCTGGCGTAAATCGTGCATCTTCGCCGCTGCCGCCGTGCGAAGGTCTTCCGCCGCTTTCATCGCGCTAGCCTTGGCCGAGGCAAAGGGATCAGATACTGGAGGGAGGCTCATAGGATTAGGGATTTCAGGAAATTCATTCATGACACAATGGGGTTGGAGTTGAATTGCAGAACTTGCTACTCATCATTTAACGCGAGCTTCTCCCGATGGCGAGAAAAAAACGCAGGACCTGCGGAGAGCGCGCAGAACGACTTTCAAAGCTGTTGAACCGGGCCACGAGTTGCAAACTAAAAGCAAAGCGTCATCAACAACAAATGGCGTTGAATAAATCTCATTAAATACGGACGGGAACCGGGACTGGTCCGCGAGATCCAAATCAACGCACAACCTTGAAAATTAAGGCTTGGTCACTTTGACCGGATATTTCTCAGGGGCCTTGTTGAACTTGTCCATGCAGTCTGCCGTGGCAAAAGCCACGCGCTGGCCCTTGTAATTACTGTGGAAGATCAGCTTGATGGTCTTGTCACACACAGGACATTTTTCATTCACCGGCTCCTTGCCGAAACTGATGAGCGTCAATGCGAGAGAAATGGAGAGGATGGAAAGAAGAGGTTTCATGGGGTTTGATTTATGATTGTTTTAATTCGTAACATAGCTGCTTCGAAAGAATAACGTATAAAACAGGAGATTCTTATACTAAAATCGCAATGTCACACCGTCTCCACCGTCACCTCACCGCTGCCGTCAATCGTTCCGAGCATGACAGCGCCTTCGCCGCAGGCGAGTGCTTTGTCCGCATCTTCAGCGGCAACGATAGCTACCCAACCGAAGCCCATGTTGAAAGTGTGGAAGGCGTCTTTCGGATCAACATGCGCGAGAACTTTCTGCACGACGGGATTGTTCCAATACGGAACTTTGAGATGCGTGCCGTGATTGCCAAAAACCAGCAGACGACCAAGGTTCTCATGCAAACCACCGCCCGTGATGTGCGACATGGCGCGGAGTGACGGCACATTTTTGCAGAGATTCGATGACTCCAAATGATAGAGTTTCGTTGGAAGCAGCAGCGTGCGATATTCTTCTTCCGTGAACTGAATCTTCTCGGCCTCGATGACACGACGCACGAGACTGAATCCATTTGCATGAAAGCCCGCGCTGGGGAAGCCGATGAGAACATCGCCGCGCTGGATGGTCGTGGGATCAATGAGATCTTCCTTGTTCGCCGCGCCAATGGCGAATCCGCTCAGTTCAATGACGCCATCGTGAACCATGCCGGGCATTTCTGCAGTTTCGCCGCCGGCCAAGATGCAGCCGCAGGCTTCGAGATATTCCACCATGCCTGCGATGCAGCGCGTGATCCGGTCCTTGTCCAGTCGCCCGATGCCGACGTAATCGAGGAACAAAATCGGGTCCGCTCCGGTGGTGAGCACGTCATTGACGTTCATGGCCACTAGATCCTTACCCGCGTTCTCGAGCAGGTCGTGCTTGAGCAGCAATTCGATCTTGGTGCCCACGCCGTCGCAGCCGGTGACGATGACCGGGTGCTTGTAGGCGCTTAGATCATAGGCGGCGGCGAACAATCCGAACGCGCCTGCCAGTTGCCGCTGCTTCTGCGTGCGTTTCACGAGCTGGCCGATGTCGCCCACGAGCGATGCCGCTTCGCGGATATCCACGCCGGCTTGTTTGTAAGTGTGCCCCTTCGCTGGCTCGGTGTCCCCGTGCTTGGATGTGGCGGTGTAGAATGATGTGGCGTCGGACATGATGATGGGGAAAAAGTTGAAATGCTAGGCAGTGATGGCGTTGTGGACAGATTGAAACATGTAATAGCCCCATCCGTGCTCCGCGCCATTCCAATCGGGATCATAATGATGCTGCTTCGTGGTGAAGCGCTCGGGATGCGGCATGAGGCCGAAGACGCGCCCAGTGTCGTCTTGCAAGCCCGCGATCAGATGCGTGCTGCCGTTCACATCCGAGCTGTAAAGCAATGCGGCGCGGCCATTTTTCACATAAGCCCCTGCGGCATCATCCATGCCGACGAATCGCCCTTCGGCATGAGCGATGGGAAGCTCGAAGTCATCGGGCAAGCCATTGAGATAAGGGCTAGCGGAGTTCTTCTTCAGTCCAGCCCAGCGGCAGATGAAGCGGCCTGAGGTGTTGTGAATCAAACTGCCTTCCGGGAGCAAGCCCATCTGAGTGAGAATTTGAAAGCCATTGCAAATGCCCATCGCATAACCACCACGAGCGATGAATTTTCTCATTCCTTCGCCGATCTTGGAAATCGTGTTCAATCTAGCAAACCGGCCCGACATCACATAGTCCCCGTAGCTGAAGCCGCCAGAGAATACAACCAGTTGCACGTCATCAAGCGAGTGCGACTCCAGTAGGGCTATTGGCAGCACCGTGGTCTCGAAACCAACCGCCTGCAAAGCGCGGGAAGTTTCGGCGTCGCAGTTCGTGCCAGGATATTTTAGGAGAAGGGCTTGGGGTGCGGTAGGCATGTGATAGTAATTTATGGCAGTTCGCCAACGGAGCGCAAGGCAGCTTTCTCCAGCACTGAAGAAACATAGAAACGCGCTTCATTTCGCAGTCGAAGTATCGCCTGACTCAACGAGGGAATTTTTCCTAGTCGACGCGCTTTTATCAGCAGTCCGAGGACACCAGTTACTCGCAGCTTGTATTCGGAGGCAACTTTTCTGCCATCGGTTTCGTCCAAAAGCAGCAAGTCGGCATGAGACTCCACCGCCAAGGCGATGGCCGCGCTCTCGCCTTCATCCAGCACCGTCAGTAGTGAATCCTTCAGCGCATTGTTCTGTAATGCTAAGACCCGTAGTCGCCCGGTAGCGCGGGCATCTTCCAGTAATTCTCTGGATTCACGATGGCTCATGCGAGAGAGTTCAGCCCATACTTCCTCTGGAATTAAAATCTCTGGGTGTTGATCCCACAGCACATGAAGCAGATTAACACGAGCCAGAGTGTAAAGTGGTGACGTGTCACTACAGACTCGCATAATCTAAATCCTGAGCCAAATCTGCCTCCGAGTAGTGCAGGGGAATGTTCCGATTTCCTAGCTCTTCCCAAAAGTGAATTCGATCCATGCCTGCGAGACGCGCAGCCCTGCCGCATGAAAGGAGGTTGCGAGCGTAAAGCGCACAGGCCAACTCCATTTTCACCTGAGCGGGCGCAGCGTCAGGTTGCAAACCCATTAAATTCACAAAGTCATCAGGCAGGTCGAGCGCGATCTTCATGGGGGCAAGATAGTTTCACACAGGCGTGCGGGCAATCAATAATACGGCGTGAGGCCGTTTTGCCATAGTGGTTTGAGTTCGGAAAGTGATGCGTGGATGAGATTGGTCTCGCCGTTGGTGATGATGAGATGGCCGTCGGAAGTGGTGTCGCCGATGATGCTGAAGCCGTGCTGCTCCGCGAGGTGCGCGTTCTCCGGCGCGATTTCAAAGACGATGCGGCCCGGTGTTTCGCCGAAGAGATGTTCCGCGGCTGGTGTGTCATCGAGACAGGGCACGCAGCCGAGATCAACCTTGATGCCCGCTTTTCCCGAGAAACCCATTTCCGCCAGCGTCACGGCCAGTCCGCCCTCGCTGACATCATGCGCGGAGAGGACGACGCCAGCTTGGACAAGCTGATGATAGCGGTCGTAGCTCTCAAGTGATTCCTCTTCATCAAACCAAGGTGCATTCGAGAAGCAGATTTCACCGTCCTCTGATCCATCGGACATGATGCGGGCAAAGACACTTCCGGCCAGCCCGCTCGATGCCTGACCGAGAAGGCAAAGCTTGTTGCCCGCGCTGCGAACGCTGGCGCCGACGACATGCTTGGCGTCTTCCACGATGCCGAATCCGCTGAGCAGCAGCGTCACTGGAATGGAGACGGGGCCTTCATCGGTCTTGAAATAGTTATAAAATGAATCCTTCCCGGAGACAAAGGGCGCGCCGTAAATTTCTGCGGCGTGGGCCATGCCTTTGGTCGTTTCTACGAGCGCACCGAGTTCTTGGTGATCGTCAGGATTGCCGACGCAGAAATTGTCGAGAATGGCGATGCGCTCAGGATTCGCGCCCATCGCAACCAACTGCCGGATGCACTCGTCCACACAAGCGCGGCCCATGAGATGCGGATGCGTCTTGCCCCACTCAGGCAGCAGCGACAAACCAAGCGCGACAAGTTGATTGCTACCATCGACACGAACCACAGACCCGTCCTGCGGCGCATCGCCCGAAGCACCAGCGAGCGGCTTGAGCACGGTGTTGCCCTGCACTTCATGATCGTATTCGCGAATGATCGGCTCGCGAGAGACGATGGCGAAATCGGAGAGGATGGACTGGAGAATCTGATTGCCCGTGTCTGCATCTTCAATGGGAACAAAGACATCTGCCTCGTCATTAGGCGTCTTCCACTCGCCGCGCAGATGACGGCGCGGAGCTTCATGAAGTTTCCGGCAGTCGAGACGGCAGACTTCCTCGCCGTGATGCTTAACTTTCAGAATGCCGGTGCCGTCGGCTTTGGCGAGGACGCAAAGTTCAGTCTCATAAATCGCGGCCAACTTCTGCATCTGCGGCAGATCCTTTTCTTCAATCGCGATCACCATGCGCTCTTGGCTCTCACTGATGAAAATTTGCCAGCTTTCCATTTCATCGACTTTCAGCGGCGCGTTCTCGAGCCATACTTCGCCGCCGCATTCGCTGAGCATCTCGCCCGCAGCACTGCTGAAGCCCCCTGCCCCGCAGTCGGTGACGAATTGGATCAATCCCTGATCGCGTGCGGCAATGATGAAGTCAGCGACTTTTTTCTCCTCGATGGGATTGCCGATCTGCACAGCGGTTTGATCTTCTTCGTGACTCGCCGTTGTCAGCGATACACTGGAGAACGTCGCGCCCTTCAACCCATCGCGCCCGGTGCGACCACCGGCGGCGATGAGAATGTGGCCGGGCTTCACTTCCTTCTCGATATCCTTGATCGGGATCACCCCCATGGTGCCGCAGAAGACGAGCGGATTATATATATAGGCATCATCGAACGCGATGGCTCCGCTGGTGGTGGGAATGCCCATGCGGTTGCCGTAGTCGCGCACACCGCGGACGACCCCGCGCATGACGCCGAGCGGATGAATCACGTCCTTGGCCTTGATGTCTTCTTCGTGGGTATCCGGCGGGCCGAAACAGAATACGTCGAGCGAGGCGATGGGCTTCGCGCCCTTGCCCGCGCCAAGGATGTCGCGAATTACGCCGCCGAGTCCGGTGTTCGCACCCGCATAAGGCTCGATCGCACTGGGGTGATTGTGTGTTTCCGCTTTCAGGCAGACGGCAAGATTGTCGTCGAGCTTTACGAAGCCCGCATTGTCCGTGAATGCGCTGAGGACGAAGCCCGGTTTCTTCGCGGTGATGCGCTCGGTCACAGCACGGATGTAGGTCTTGAACAAACCGTCCACGATTTCTGATTTGCCATCCAGCGTGTGCTCGATTCGCGCGCCGAAGATGCGGTGCTTGCAGTGCTCGCTCCAAGTTTGTGCGATGACCTCCAACTCCACGTCCGTCGGCTCGCGCTTTTCTTCCGCAAAGATTTTTTGCACCGCCAGCATGTCCTCCTGCGAGAGGGAGAGTTTCATGCGCTTGCTGAGCGCGAGGAGTTCCTCACCGGTCAGGCCGGAGATGGGAATGTGGCGGTAGATGGCTTTCTTGGACAAATTAGGCATGGATCAATTCAGAGTTCTGGATCGCAGGGTTCACAATATCTTTCACGAACACATCCGCGTCCGCGTCTTCGCCGAAGACATAAATGCGTGTCTTCAACGTGAGCTTGTTGAGCTTGAAGGTAGGCGCTTTCAGTGTGCGGTAGTAGCCGAGGATCGCTTCCTTTTCCAAATCAAGCGCGCCGCCCTTCATGCCGTAGTCGAGGATGAAGGCCGTGCCGTCCCAGAGCGGCTTAGCATCCTGATGCGCCGTCTGGCTGATGAGGTCCACCAGCACTTCATGGACGAAGGCATCAAGCGTTTTTGCATTGCCCTCGATGTCGAAGATGTAGCGAATCGTCTTGCGATAACGCAACGGGCTGGCCGGTGGCTCATAGAGAAGCGACTGGGCATCGGACTCGGTGTCGAACTTATTGGTGATCTCGTAGGTGGTGGTCAAGGGAATCGGAGGGAAGTTGTTCTAACAGACATGCCGTGTTGCGGGAAAATGGCAAGCTGGAGCATCAAGAAACCGCATTCGCTTTCGCATACTCCTCAAAAAGCCCGCGCTTCTTGTAGAACTCGACTTCGGCTATGCCGACATCTTGCAGGCCAGACTTCACTTTGTCGGCTGCCGTCTCTCCGACGACATGCTGGCGGATGAGATCCATTTTCTTGGCCTGAAGCGCGAGGAACTCGTCGTTCACGACTGGCGTGTTCGGCCACTTGCCGGAGGCTTGGCCGTCTTTGAGGATTTGCTTAAAGGGGGTGCCGGTCTTTTGCGCTTCTTTTTTGGCTTCGTTGACACCGGCGAACCAGTCGGCGTGGACGATCTTATAATAGTCGCGCATGGCCTGCTTGTTGTAATGGACCACGAGCTTCTTGCCCTCGGCTTCGAGGAAGCTGGTGGCGCGGAAGCTGTCGGTATCAATGGTGTCCACGTAATAGAAGTCGCCATTGTCCACGGCGAACTCCCATTTGATGTCCCAGAGCAGGAGGCCGATCTCGTCGAGCAATTGCCGCACGGCCCAAGCGCCGAGGATGCTCATCTTCACAGTGCTGATGAACGCCTCGCCTTCGAGTCCGCTCATGAGCAGTGCTTCCTGCTTGCTCACGTTGCGGTCTTCGGGTTCGTGCTTGCTGGTGAGATCAAAAATGGGGCGCGGGAGGAATTGCCAGGCCTGCATGGCCTGAGTGAGGCCGAGTTCGGCTTCGTAGGCTTTTTTGCCGGAGTCGGTGAGGCTGCCGTATTTTTTTAGGACGGACGAGCCGCCGGTGATGCCGAAGCGCACGATGTATTCCAGCGGGATCACATACGTCGCCGCCTGTGGGAACATCGCGTAGTCATAGACGAAGCTGCCGAGGAATTCCTTTTGCACTGGCTTCATCACGGGGAAGCGGCGGACGACATTGAACGTGCTGGGATGCGCCGGCGTGCCGTTGGGGCAAATCTCGCCACTCTGCGCGTCGAGCATTCCAATGTGATGCGTGCGTGCGCCTTCGCGGAGCATGGTTTCGAGCGGGCCGCGCTGGAGGTCTTTGAGAAACTCGCCGACAAGGGTGTCGGCGCTCCCAGTTTGGGCGGCGGCGATGGCATCCCGCACCTTGACCCAGGTCTCTGGCTGGGCCATGCGGGTGTAGAGGGCGTGACGGAATACCGCACGGCTGACATCGCTGCCGGGAATATCAAAAATGCTGCCGACATCGAAGACGCTGCCTGCATTCGTTGTTTCGCACACCATCAAGTCCTCGCGACCGGGAACGGCATAGAGATGTTGCACGGAGCCGACGTAGATCGGTTTGCCAAGTTCTGACGGACGCACGGACGGAAGAGAGGATTTGCTCATGTAGCTAGATAGGAAGGAAGGATTCTCTGAAACAGAATGCCGCACTGCGCAAGGGGTTTCCCTTAAGGCTTACGTCAACATTCGAGCGATGCCAGCGCAGAGTCCTTGAACTAGTATGCAGTCCGGGCTTCAATGCGGGCCATGCCGCTCCTGAATCAGTTCTATCCCCTGCTCCGCCCCTTGCTCTTCAAGCTGGATGCGGAGACGGCGCATGAGTGGACGGTGAAGCTGATGCGCGCGGCACACAGTCTAGGAATGCTGAAGTCAGAGGTCGGAAGTCAGAAGTCAGAGGTTTCGGTTCTGGGACTGAAGTTTCCGAATTGCGTCGGTCTTGCAGCGGGCATGGACAAGTCGGCATCCGCAGTGGATGCGTGGCTGGCCTGTGGTTTCGGACATGTGGAAGTCGGCACCTTGACGCCGCGACCGCAGCCGGGGAATCCCACGCCCCGACTTTTCCGCTTGATCGAGAGCGAGGCGATCATCAACCGCATGGGTTTCAATAACCCCGGCATCGAGGCTGCGGTGCGCAAGCTCGAACGACGCAGCGGTGATGGCATCGTGGGCGTAAACATCGGCAAAAATTTCGACACACCGAACGAGCACGCGGTGGATGATTATGTGACCTGCCTACGCGTCGCGTATGCAGTGGCGGACTACATCGCGGTGAATATTTCCTCGCCCAACACGAAGGGCTTGCGCGATCTTCAGGCAGAGGAACCCATTCGTCGGCTCGTGAGCACGCTCAAGGAAGAGCAGTCCAAGCTACAAGTTCAGCACGGGAAACGCGTGCCGCTGGTCGTAAAGATCGCTCCAGACCTTGATGCCGCGCAGATCGAGATGTTGGCGCGTGTCTTTGCGGAATTGCAACTCGACGGAGTGATCGCCACCAACACTACACTCTCGCGCGAAGCTGTGAAAACTCACCGACTGGCGATTGAGGCTGGTGGCTTGAGTGGTGCGCCGCTGACAACTCGCGCGACGGAAGTTATCGCCGCCTTGCGAGCGGCTTTGCCTGCGGCCATTCCGATCATCGGAGTTGGCGGCATTCTATCGGCGGCTGATGCCAAAGCCAAGCTGAACGCGGGTGCTTCGTTGGTGCAACTTTACACTGGCCTAGTGTATCGCGGCCCCGCGCTCATTTCCGAGATTGCAAAAATCCCTACGCCCTGACAAACTTCAATATCTCATAACTCGAAACCCATACCATCCCATGTCCACCCTCCCAAAAATCGCCGCTACATCACCTACTGCTGTTGAACTCGAAGCCGGAGACCATTGGTGGTGCGCCTGCGGACTCTCCGGGCAACAGCCCATGTGCGACGGATCTCACAAAGGTAGCGGCATCAAATCTTTAAAATTCACGCTAGAAGAGAAGAAGAAAGTCTGGCTCTGCAACTGCAAGCACACGAAGAATCCGCCCTATTGTGACGGCTCGCATAAGACTCTTCCTTGACTCTTCCTTGACTCTTCCTTGACTCTTCCTTGACTCTTCCTTGACTCTTCCTTGACTCTTCCTTGACTCTTCCTTGACTCTTCCTTGACTCTTCCTTGAC
>JBBRNC010000050.1:0-25836 GCA_038230495.1 Verrucomicrobiales bacterium | reverse complement strand
TGATCTCATGGGACAGCACCAGCCCATGTAAAGCCCATCAGATGAAAAAACTCAACTCGCCCTTCCCGCTTTTCGGCCCTCAATCCCTCATTCTACAAGGCCTTGCCTCTCGTCAGGAATGGCCTATGGGATGGCTGTGAAATGAGAATGTTTTTCGAACAAAAATAAGATTATCACCCGGTATGAGAATGTGTGTCCCAAATATACTAGGCGACGCTGTCGGCAGGTTATATTCATATCGATCTTTCCCATGCAGAATCCAAATCATATTTGCGGAGCCGGGCGTTGGATATGAAATCAGTGCGTCAGCTAGTGTAATTGGTGTTGATGTGGATTGAAAAATTGAACCTGTAACGCCTAGCCCTCTTACTGTAATTGGAGTCAGTGACGGTGTGGGGATCGGTATTGGAGTATGCCCAGTGCACGCGCCGTCTACATAAATATTACCTGAGACGCTTGGAGGCCGACATCCAAGCAAAGCGTAAAGAATTAGGAAGACAGCTAGAATTCTAGTGAGCATTTTATACAGTCTAAGTGGGGATCATAGACAAATGGGTCGGTTTGCCAACATCTTTATAGCCGATAGTTTTGACGATGCTCATAGAGCACTTGTTCCACATGTCTTCTGTCGGCGAGCCGGAGGCTCGAAAGAAATTTGCCGGTGGTGAAGCGAGGCACGAGTGGAACCACCGGTTACCGATGTAAAATCATGCGCCCCGGAGGGTGCGCGAGAGATGCCAGAACTTCTCACGCACCCTCAGGGGCGCTGGACGGGGCTTGCTTACATCCGGTGGTTCCACTGCGCTTCACCACCGGCTAATTTCTTTTGAACCTCCGGTTCGCAGAATGAAGGCAGACAAGCCTTATGGTCATTCATCTTATTTAGCGGACAGGTTCTAACCCGCATTCTTTCACCACCTTGTATGACATAGTCCAGACTGTTTGCTGATGCTGCGCTTTCCGGTAGGACGATTTTGAAAATCGTCAAACGTGTGACGACTTTTAAAGTCGTTCTACACGCGCTCCTATTCAATCAGTGCTCCGCTTCATGAAGATGAGTTGCTTCATCGTGATGCGAGTCGTGGTGAGCGGACTCCTCAACTATGCCGACGAGAACGGCCACGGCCAGACCGGCAATCAATGCTACGGAAAGTTTGAAACGGTCATGCGAATGGAATTGCAGCTCCGGCAAGAGGTCGCTGCAAGCGATGCAAAGGAATGTGCCCGCGCAAAATGCTAGGGCGCATCCTAGAAAAACGGCATTGGAAGCGGCGAAGTATTGGGCACCAAAATAAAACAGGGCTGCGCCCAGTGGGGTCGCAAGGGCAAACAGGCCGTTGAGGAGTTGTCGGGAAGATCGTGAACTGCCACCAGCGGCCTGCAAGGTGGTGACCGCCATGGCGTCAAAGGGTTTATGCAAGATCACCGCCAGTGCAACGCCTAGCCCGGCGAGTGCGACGTGCTCTTGTGTTTGAGCCGCCACTGACGCAGCGAGCGCGAAACCATCGAGCAGGGAATGCAAAGTCAGACCGAGCGCGGTGCCGATCCATGTCAGTTGTTTCGCGGATTTATAGGCCAGAGTTTGATCGTGATGCACATGATCGTGGTCGCATGACTTGCTTGGTCCGTGATCGTGCTGGCCGCAGTCTTCCGGGTCGCCTTCTGGCAGGTCGTGATGATGAAAATGAAAAAATCTTTGGAGGAAAAACATCACCATGAATCCGCCCAGCACCCAGTTCATGGTGCGCTTGATGGAATCCAACTGCTCGGCAGCGTCTGGCAGAAAATGCAGCAACGCGATGCCCAGCATGAGGCCGGAGACGAGGCTGATAGCCATTTGCAAACGGGTATGCGTGAGGTGAACGAGCATGGGCAGCAAGCCGCCCACCAGCGACGCGACCAGAACACACGCGCAATATAAGAGCAGCAGCCAGCCAGAGGAATTCATCAGGCCAGTCAACGGGGCAGGGGACGCGCTGTCAATTCAGGAGTTTCAGCGGCCTAGGAATCCGCGCACGGAGAATTTCCCCAAGATCGCAAGTTTGCGCAACTTACTGAGACGGACTCGTTCATCAAAAACGCGAAAATGTTTGCGGCGAATCTTCTCCAGAATCTCTGAGTAAATCTGCGCCATCATTTCTGCGGCCTGCATTTGCGGGCGGTCTTCATCGGGGAGCACGGTGGCGGCGGCTCTATAATATTGCACCGCGCGTTCATGCTGGAACTGCAAGAGAGCTTCCACATTGGAGTCAAAGCGAAGCTGTAAGATCTGTTCCTCGCTCACATGAAACTTCTTCAGGTCTTCCAGTGGTAAATAGATGCGGCCATTGCGAGCGTCCTCGGCAACGTCGCGGATGATGTTAGTGAGTTGCAGCGCATAACCGAGACTGACGGCGTAATCTTTGCAGGCTGGATTTTTGTATCCAAAAATCTCAATGCTGACCAATCCAACGACGCTGGCCACTTGGTAGCAATACTTGAGCAGATCATCAAAGGTCTCGAATCGAGACTGGTCCAGATCATGAATCATTCCGTCCACGATCTCGGCAAGCATCTCGGGCTTGATGGAATATTTTTGCGTGAGCGCGGCGACCTCGCTCTGCAGTTCATCGGGCTGCGGGAAACCGTGCAGCAAGCCCTCCTTCCATTCATTTAACTGGGCGCGCCTTTCTGCCAACGGCATGTCATTTTCATCGGCGATGTCATCAATGACGCGGCAGAAGGCATAGAAGCTCACCATGTCCTTCCGCCTTTCGCGCGGCAGCGCAGTGAGGGCGAACGCGAGATTCGATCTGCTGCGTCGCGCGATCTGGCGGGAGAGTTGGGCGCGGTTCGGGGTGGTCACTGCTGGGAAGTTGGGCGGACAAGATAACCAGCGTTGCGCATAAGCAAGACGCCTGCTGTGAAAAGCCAAAGATGCAGCACAGCGGAGATAATGGCGGAAGCGATCCATGAAGCCACACCGGGATACAGTGCGAGTATCCGCGTCGCATGGTTCAGCAACGCGAGCATCATAACCGCCGTGATGGCAAACCCGCTCCAAGAAATCCAGAGCTTGCGCCACAGCAGCAGCATGAAACTGCCGATTGAGACAAAGTTCCCCTGGATGACAGCGATGCAAAAGGGCAGGGGAGCCGCGACCAGCAGGGCTTCCAGAATGATCCACCATTGCAGCTCTCCATGCATGAGATGAGCGCAGGCGTTGAACAGCACCAGAATTAAGGCCAGCGGAATCACATTGCGCCAGCGCGGAATCATCAGCTTAGGACTTTGATTCAGTAAGAGGAGACACAATGTAATTTGTGTCACCGCTGCGGCGCAGCCTTGCCAGAGATAATGCAGCCAGGGAGAACCCCAGGCGCCAGTCGGAAACTCATGCCAACGCGCCATATCCAGCAGCAGCCAGCCGAATTGCATCGCGCCATTCGCCACGCAGATGAGCAGAAAGTCAGGCCAGACCATGGTCATGGCATCGGGCAGTTTCGCGATGTCCGGGTCATGGAGTGCAGCGATGTGGCAAAGGGTGATACCGAGCAAGAGCAGCGGATGACTGCGTAATCGCCGCAGGGCCTCGATGAATACGGAGCGTTGTGGATGAAACCAAAGATGCGCTCCGATGGCGGCAGCAAATCCTGCCAGCCAGATGAAGGCGCTTACATGATTGGTTTCTGGACTGGCCACGCGCTGAATGTGCCGCTGATTCCGACTCGCGCCAGCGGCAAGGTGCGGCGCGCATCAACGAATGACGCCCCAATGGGAAGTCAGCGGCCAGTAGCAAAATAGTCCGGGGCCGACAGCATTTTGTTCAGGCACTGGCCCCCAGTAACGGCCGTCGGAGCTGTTGTAACTATTGTCACCCATCGCAAAATATTCGTTCTGCGTCAGCTTGATCGGCATGGTTATGCCATCGTATGGCGGACGTGAGTAACCTTGATAACCGTAATAGCCCTGTTGTAGGGGTGCGCTCGCGGCGCCGCCCATGACGCGCCGAAAGCCAGGCTCCTGTGCTGGTTTGCCATTGATGATCAGTTCCGGCGGCTGCACGTCTAATGTATCACCGGGAACTCCAGCAAGCCGCTTGATATAATGTTGCGAACCCCAGCGCATATCGAAGTCGCGACGGTTTTGAATTCCATCAATGTTCTTGGTGGTGAAAACGAAAACCTCACCGCGTTGTGGCTTGCGGAAATGATAGGCAAATTTGTTCACAATGACGTAGTCGCCGTTTTTAATGACGCCACGGGCGAGAACTTGCCCCTCCTTGATGTGGATGCGGTCGCCGCCGCGCAAATGAATGCTGGCGCGCATGTCAGGGCTTTCATTACTGCCTGTAACGGTTCCCGCATTTAGATTACTGAAGAGCTGCAACTCATCTGTGAGTTGGCGGATGGGGCAGTTAATCTTTAACGTGTGCCCGTCTTCGAAATGTAGAACACTATAAGGGCGGAAGATGAGAAAGTGATCTTCCGTGACGGGTTTGCTCAGATTGAGATAACCGTCGTGATCAGACACGGCATTGAGATAACTCGTTCCCGTGAGCAAGCCCATCGCGCGACCGAGGATACCAGGAACAGGATTCTCCTTGCTGCTCTCGGCCCTGATGCCATTAAGCGTGGGCTGCATGGAGCCTGTAGGAATCTGGAACGGTTGCGCAATGTAAGCGCGAATGCCGAGCGCGATGACAATGGAGACGAAGAAGACTTCGATGTTTTCCGCAATGGCGGAGGGTCGCGCGCCGGGCAATGCGCGCTCGCACGCGCGATTGATGGTTTCCGAAACGGAGTCAATGCTCTTGCCGTCCCGCGCCTTGATCGCCTGCTCCAGTTCCGAGCTATGACTGTTGATCTCGTCTAGCTTCGCCTGCGGGAGCAGATCGCGCTTGTAATGAAGGAAGCGCGTCACGCCCTTGTGCAGGAGCTTGGCGTTCTTGAGGTATTTTGGCGTTAGGAAAAACATGGTGCGAAAAGGGAGCGCGGGCGTCTCGCCTGGAATTTATGCAAGGAAAAACACGGGCGAGACGCCCGCGCTCCCTTAATCGCGCAACGGCTTTTCGCAAGCGCGGATGCAACTTGCTTTGGATGGGCCTCAGGGTTTGTCGAGGGCATTGATCCACCAGACCTCATAGGCATTGAGCGGGTCTCGCAGGGGCGTGGGCGTGTTATCGTAAAGCCACTGGATGGGTGCGTAGAACTTGATCACGAGCACCGATTGGGACTCTGGAATCGTGCCGTTTTTAATCAACCCCGACACCGGCCCGGCACTCCCCACATAGAGCACCAGCGCGCCGATGATGCTGACTACCCAGGCTGTGGCGTGGGATTGGTTGGGTTGGTCGGTGCTCATGGTGGGAGGGGGCGGGTGGGGGCAGGATTCAAGATGAAACTTGCAAGCTGACCGCTCCACTGGGAGTGCCGACATTCCTGTCGGCAGATGATATTTTATTGCCGACAAGAATGTCGGCTTTCCTTGAGGACTGGCAAAGTCATTTTGGCGATGCGGGATTCCGCCGCCGCTCACTGCTTTTTCATCTCGGCTTCGATGTATGCGGGAAGAAACTTGGCGTCCATGGTATGTAGATGCTCCGGCTCCATGACCTTCTGATAACCTGTCTCCGCTCTCTTGGCGAACTCCAGCGCATCCTTGAGCTTCTTTTGTTTTATGAGAATCAGGGTCAGATCGTAACAACTCAACAAGGTATCGGGGTGCTCCGCGCCCAGCACGCGCTCGCGAATGGCCAGCACCGCGCGACACTCCTTCTCTGCCTCGGCATGTTTGCCTTGGGCTTTAAGCGCGAAGGCCAGATTGTTGCGGCTCTGCAAGGTAGCGTGATGCTCCGCGCCCAGTTCATGTTCACTGACGATGAAAAGTTTCCGATAGGCTTGCTCGGCCTCGGCATATTTACCTTTGCAATAAAGCGCGTTGGCCGCTTCCATCGCTTTGAGAACGGCCGTTTTCTTTTTATGGCCCGGGTCTGTGAGGAGTTCAGTCATCTCAGTTTGGATACGTTCGCGAGTTTCCTTGGCCTGTTTGGACAGCGGATGCTCTGGCCCCAAAACCTCGCGCGAGCGCGTCTCAACCCTCTTGGCGAACTCCAATGCCTCCTTGAGCTTCTTCTAGTTTTCGAGACAAATGGTCAGACAATAGCAACTCGACAAAGTATCGGAATGCTCCGCGCCCAGCACGCGCTCGCGGATGGTCAGCACCGCGTGGTGCTCAGTCTCCTCGTCGGCATATTTTCCTTGGTATTTTAGCGCGAAGGCCAGCGCGCAGCGGTTGGCCAAGGTAGCGGGATGCTCAGCACCTAGCGCACGTTCATTGGCGATGATGAGTGCACGATAAACTTTCGCGGCCTCGGCATATTTTCCTCGGTCAAAAAGAGCGTTGGCCACTTCCTCCACTTTGGGATCGGCAGTTTTCTTTTCCTGGGCCGGGGCTGTGGGGATGCCAATGAAAAACAGGAGCAGAAGGAAGATCGTGCGCTGATCAGTCATGGCTGTGGCGAGGATGCTGGCTTCCGCCCGGTGGCGCAAGGCCATTTTCGCGATGCGGCATTCCGCCGCAACTCACTGCTTTTTTAGTTCGGCTTCGATGCGTTCGCGGATCGTCGCAGCGTTCTTGGATTCCGGTTGCTCAGCCCCCCAAATCTTCGTCCAGCCCTTCTCTGCAATCTGGGCGAACTCCAGTGCCTCCTTCAGCTTCTTCTGATTTTCGAGGCACGAGGCCAGACTCTCATAAATCCTCAAAGTATAGATATGCTCCGCACCCAGAGCGCGCTCTTGGAAAGGCAGCATAGCGCGAAACTCCTTCTCGGCCTTGGCATATTTGCCTTGAGCTTGCAGCGCGATAGCAAGTTCATTGCGGATCATCAGCGTATAAAGATCCTCCGGGCCCCGCACTCGCTCTAGGAAAGGCAGCACTGTGTGAAACTCTTTCTCTGCCTCGGCATACTTGTCTTGGGCATTCAGCACGGAGGCCAGATCGCTTTGGCATATTATAGTATCGGGATGCTCCGGGCCAAACACGCGTTCGCGAATAGCCAGCACTGCGCGAAACTCCAGCTCTGCCTCAGCCCACTTGCCTTGGGCAGAAAGCGCGAAGGCTAGATTATTGCGGTTCTTTAAGGTATCGGGATGCTCCGCGCCTAGCGCAAGTTCATTGGCGGCGATAAGTTCCCGATAGACTTTTTCCGACTTGGGATGTTCATAATTGCAACGACGGAGGACTGTCGGTTTAGTTGTTTTGGGATCAGGCGTTTTCTTTTCCTGACCGCAAGATGAAAGGATGCCTATGAAAAGCAGGAGCAGAAGGATGATCGTGCGCTGATCAGTCATGGCAGTGGCGAGGATGCTGCCTTCTGTCCAGAGGCGCAAGGTCATTTTGACGATGCGGGCTTCGAGTTGCTACCCGTTCTTCAACACCTCAATGAACGCTTCCTGTGGAATGTTCACGCGACCAATGGATTTCATGCGCTTCTTGCCTTCTTTCTGCTTATCCAGAAGCTTGCGCTTGCGGGAGATGTCGCCGCCGTAGCATTTGGCGGTTACGTCTTTGCGCAGGGCGCTGATGCGTTCGCTGGCGATGATCTTTCCGCCGATGGCGGCTTGGATGGCGACGACGAAGAGTTGTTGCGGGATGACTTCTTTGAGCTTGAGGGCGAGGGCGCGACCACGGGACTCGGCCTTGCTGCGGTGGACGATGGTGGTGAAGGCATCCACGGGTTCGGTGGCGACGAGGATGTCCATTTTGACGAGTTCGCTGGCCTGATAACCGGCGTGCTCGTAGTCCATGCTGCCGTAGCCACGGGTGACGCTCTTGAGTTTGTCGTTGAAGTCCACGAGGATTTCATTGAGCGGCAACAAGCAGGTGAGGATGACGCGGCTGCCATCGAGGGTCTCGGTGTGATCCACGCTGCCACGCTTGTCCATGACGAGATTCATCATGTCGCCAATGAATTCGTTCGGCACCATGAGGAAAATTTTCACCATCGGCTCGCGGATTTCTTCGATCTCCGACGCAGGCGGGAGGAAGGCGGGATTGTCCACGATGAGTTCTTCGCCGTTGGATTTTTTCACTTCGTAGATGACGGACGGATAGGTGCTGATGACATCCATCTGGAACTCGCGGCGGAGGCGCTCCTGCACGATTTCCATGTGGAGCAGGCCGAGGAAACCGCAGCGGAAACCAAATCCAAGCGCGGCACTGCTCTCGGCAGAAAAGGTGAAGGCGGAGTCATTGATCTGGAGTTTGCCCATCGCGGCCTTGAGCGATTCGAAGTCATCCGTGCTCACTGGATAAATGCCGCTGAACACGAGAGGGTGAATTTCCTTGAAGCCCGGCAGTGCCTCTTTCGCGGGATTGCGGGTGCCGGTGAGCGTGTCGCCGATTTTCACGTCGCCGGTGCTTTTTACGTTCGCGATGACGTAGCCGACATCTCCGGTGTGGAGTTTTTCCACGGTGTCCATCTTCGGGCGGAAGACGCCCACGTCTTTCACTTCGTAATCCAATCCGGTGCTCATCATGCGCACTTTCTGTCCCTTGATGACGCTGCCGCTGAAGATGCGCACATAGGAGACGACGCCGCGATAGGCATCGAACACGGAGTCGAACACGGACGCGCGCAGATGCTCTTCGCCGAGAGACACGGGCGGCGGGATGAGGCGGACGATGGCTTCGAGAATATCTTCGATGCCGATGCCCATCTTTGCGCTCGCGGACACGGCTTCATCGGCGGGAAGCTGAAGCACGTCTTCGAGCTGGCGTTTGCATTTCTCAACGTCGGCGCTTGGCAGGTCGATCTTGTTGATGATGGGAATGACGTAGAGATTCTGCTGAAGCGCGAGGCTGTAATTTGCGACCGTCTGGGCCTCGACGCCCTGTGAGGCATCGACTAGCAGCAGTGCGCCCTCGCAAGCGGCGAGCGAGCGGGAGACTTCATAGGAAAAGTCCACGTGGCCGGGTGTGTCGAGGAGGTTGAGTTTGTAGATGTGGCCGTCTTTGGCCTTGTAATTCATCGTGACCGGATGGGCCTTGATGGTGATGCCGCGCTCGCGCTCCAAATCCATGGAGTCGAGCAACTGATTCTGCTGCTGCCGGACGGTGATCGTGTTGGTAAACTCCAGCAAACGGTCGGATAGCGTGGTCTTCCCGTGGTCGATATGGGCGATGATGGAGAAATTACGGGTGCGGGAAATGGGCATTGCGATCGGGGCAGGGGAGCCTGCTAAGTAGCTCTGTATATGCCCAGTGGCAAGCGATGGGTGGTTTCTCTGAAAAAGAAGCGCGAGTGTGTCGCCAGACCACTCGCCTAAAATTGGGTTTCCATCGTGGCCACATTCCAAGCGGAAAAATGGCGAGTAGGCTTCGCCATACTCGCGCTCCTTCTTAATAATTCGCGTCCTCCTATCATGGGGATATGCACTCTGTGGCGCATTGGCTCCGTTAAGGCCATCATGGGTCTTGTTTGCGACCAGCGCGATAGCGGTCAAGAGCTTCGCGAATTGCCTTACGGTTTTCTTCATTGGCAAACGGCACTGCTGGATCAATTGCTTTGCCCCATGCTGATTCAAACGGGTCAATTCGGATATGATTGACAAAAAAATCCTCTATCTGCAGAGCGGCATTCTCAGGACGACCTTGCAACCAGCTTACCAAGGCTTGCTGACCATCGGTGCCATTGGTTCCCGCAAGGATTGGGGCCACGAGCTTGACCACCTCGCTCGCGGGTGCCTGGTCCTTCAGCCGGGCAGCAAGCGGCGGCACAGCGTCCTCATTAGTCACTATTTGCAGCGCACTTTGGGCTTCCTGCTGCCTCTCCTCATCCCGGCCGTCCTTTGCAAGCGCTGCCGAGAGGAGTAATTCGACGCCTCTGGCTGTTCCGAATCTAGCCATCGCGGAGGAGGTGCTGCCGATTAAAATGGGGTCGCTCGTCTCCAGCCATGTGCGTTCCAGAATCGGAGATAGATCGGCCACGTTTTGATTCGGCCTTCCCAGACCCCCAAGAGAAGCTGCAGCCTCCCTCACCTTCACGTCAGGAGCCGTTTTTGCCAGTCGGAGCAAGAGAGTCACGCTTTCCTTGGTCGCAGCGTGCCCCAATGCCCCGATAAGCAGATCGCGCTCAAACTGGGAATTCGTGGCATTAATGACAAACTGATACATTTGCTCCAGAAATTCCGGAGTCGGTTTTTGAATTTTCAAGGCATCCGCAAAGACTGTTTGTAGATGCATTTGCTTCAAGTCGTCGTGTTCTAAACGCTCTGCGTTTAGCATTGCCTGGAAAATCTTAGGTAATTCCTGCTTTTGAATTTCCATAAGTATAGCATTTTGTTCCAACACACCCAGTTCCGCATATCTTTTACCTGAGGTTGAAGGAGGATTTGTTCCCGCAGCAGCCTTCGGTGTCTGCGCGACTGATGGCATTGGCGTCAAGTTTGAGTCAATGGTTTCAGTCTGGCTGACCGGGTTCTTGGAATCCAGTAATTCCGCTGGTGTCTCCTTTCGCAGCCAAAAAGCGATGATGATAGCGGATATGGCGACAAAGCCACCAAGGAGCAAGTTATGTTTCGTTTTCATGGGAACCAGGTTGGAGCAATCTTCCGAAGCTGGAATCGGAGATCATTACTTCTGCGCGGTGCTTCGGTATTTTTCCAATTCAGTCGCCAAGCAGTTTGCTGGGGGCGAGATAGTTCTTCACATAATCCGCCACCGCATCGTTGATTGGCGTAATCGTGTCCTTATAACCGAGCGCGCGGACTTTTGAGATGTCTGCGCAAGTGTGATACTGATACTTCTCGCGAAGCTGTTCCGGCATGTCGATGAAATCGATCTGCGGCGGCAATCCGAGCGCACTAAAGATGGCATTCACCAACTGGAGCCAAGTGCGTGCTTCACCAGAGCCGAGATTGTAAAGGCCGCCCGCGAGGGGTTGCGACGCTAAGAACATCGTCATGTTCACGGCATCCTTCACATAGAGGAAGTCGCGCTCTTGTTCGCCGTCTTTGTAGTCGGGACGATGGCTCTTGAAAAGTTGCACGCGGCCAGTGCTGCGAATCTGATCGAAGGCTTTGTTCACCACGGAGCGCATATCGCCTTTGTGGTTTTCGTTCGGGCCATAGACGTTGAAGTATTTCAAGCCCACGATGCGCTTCGCAATGCCTGCGCGCTGGGCGTAGAGATCGAAGAGATGCTTCGAGTAACCATACATGTTCAGCGGACGGAGCTTTGAGATGTCCTCTGCCTTGTCATCCATGCCTTGCTCACCATCGCCATAAGTCGCCGCCGATGAGGCATAGACAAATCGCGCCCCGGTGGCGATGGCCCAATGCGCGAGCGTTTTGGTGTATTCAAAATTGTTCTTCATCAAGTGGCCCGCGTCACGCTCCGTCGTCGCGGAGTTGGCACCGAGATGGTAGATGACATCGAACTTGCCCAACGATTCCGGCTTGTCAGTGACGCGCGCCAGCAAGTCCGCCGCGTCCAAGTAGTCGGCATATTTCAGCGCGACGAGGTTCTTCCATTTTTCATCAGTGCCCAACACATCGGTGACTAGGATGTTTTCCTGCCCTCGCTGGTTGAGCGCCCAGATGAGAGCGGAGCCGATGAAGCCGGCGCCGCCGGTGACGAGAATGCGTTGGGGTTTGGACATGAGTTCAGGAGTCTTCGACGATTTCGTTTAAGCCTTCAATATTTTGGCCATGAATTTAAGTCCTCTGTCAGTCCGAGTTCGGCCCATTCCTTCTCGTCTCTGGGATTGAGCTTGGCGCATACACGCGCGAGCCGGTTTTTACTGAGTTCGCCGATCTTCTCAGAAACGGCAGATTGGATGGCATGACTGAGGCTCTCAAAGCGCCTGCCTCGCACAAGGACATCCACCTTGCGCAGGTGTTGCGGGTTCATGGTGATGGCGATTTTGGCGGCGGTCATTACAACAATCATGCTATCAGGCCGGGGATTTGTCAAAACTCACTGCTTGAGAACGGCAGCGCCAAGGCCTAATGAATTAGGCTTGAAACAGGAAGAGCCCACGCAACATTGACCAAGCGCACCTGCCAGACAATTTTAACTCACATCAATATTGATGTTGCCTTCGCATGAATTTCACCGTAGAATTTTACGAAACCAATGATGGAAGGTGTCCCGTGAGAAATTTTCTTGATGACCTCAAAGCTTCTGATCCCGGCGATTTTGCAGCCGTCATGGCCGGATTGGCGAAACTGCGCAATCGCCAGTATCACCGCGAGCCGTTGTCCAAGGCTCTGAGCAATGGATTGCTGGAGCTGCGCCATGTGGGGAAGTTGAACACCCGCATATTCTGGTTCTTCATGAAGGGCCGTCGCATCATTGCTGTTCATGGCATCCGCAACAAAGGCCAGTCCATCCCCACCCGCGATCTTGATACTGCCATCACTCGCCGGAAAGAATGGCTGCAACGCAACCCTGCATGAAAAAGAAATCGAACTTTGACCGCTATCTTGAGCAGCAGCTTCAAGATCCCGATTTCGCCGAACGCTTTAAAAGCGCAGGTGAAGCTTGGGATGTATCACTGCAAATCACCCGCCTTCGTGAAGAAGCCGGACTGTCCCAGAAGGAACTGGCCGAAAGGCTGGAGACCACGCAGCAGCAGATCAGTCGCCTTGAATCACCCGCTTACGAAGGCCATTCCCTATCTATGCTTCGTCGCGTTGCCACAGCCTTGCACTCGCATGTGCGCGTCGTGCTGGAGCCGCTGCCGGAGAGTGCTGGATCACTAACGTTGTGTGAGCAATCCGTTGGTTACAAAATCAATCCTAGAAAACCGAAGCGCACGGCATGAGTTCCAAATCATGGGTCGGTGCTGCCTTTGGCGCTGCGGGGAGGTTCACCCGGCGGATGCGCGATGAATGGAAGGCGGGTGAGGCAGAATCTGGACAGCCACTGGAAACCGAAGTTGATAGAAAGACGACGCCGAAGTCACGGCAAGTTCCGGCAGTTGAGCAATGGTGGGATGCGCTGCGAGTCGGACCTGCGGCTTCGAAGGACGAAATTCGGCAGGCATGGCGGCGACTCATTAAGGAGAATCACCCTGACAAGGGCGGACACTTGTCTTCAGAAACGCAGGCGGCAATGGAGCAGATGGCGAAGCGATTGAACGATGCCTATGAAAAGGCGATGAAGCGGCGCGATGTTGATTGATGCGTGTGGTGTTTTATACCGCCGCCACATCCATGCCGAAATAGCGGTGCGCGTTTCCGTAGCTGATGTTTTTCACCATGCTGCCGACAAGTTCGAAGTCATCGGGCACGAGGCCGTTCTCCATATCGCGACCAATGAGGTTGCAGAGGATGCGGCGGAAATATTCGTGGCGCGGCGGTGAGAGGAAGGAGCGGGAGTCGGTCAACATGCCGACGAATTTGCTGAGCAGTCCGGTGGAACTGAGGGCGTTGATCTGCCACTCCATGCCTTCCATGGTGTCGAGGAACCACCAGCCAGAGCCGAACTGGAGACGGCCGGCGATGCCTTGTTCGTTGCCTTGATAATTGCCGATGATGCTAGCGAAGACGTAGTTGTCTTTGGGATTCAAATTGTAGAGCACGACTTTCGGCAGATGACCGCGCTGCTCAAGGGTATCGAGATAAAATTTCAGTCCGGCGGCATGAGATGGATCGTCGAGCGAATCGCAGCCGATGTCGCGCCCCAGCAATTCAAACAGCCGGGTGTTTGTGTTGCGCAGTGCGCCGAGGTGAAGCTGCTTCGTCCAGCCTTTCTCCGCGTCAAGTTGCCCAAAATAGAGCATGAGATAACTGCGGAAACGGATGATGTCCGAGGCGCTGACATTCTTCTTCGCGCGGGCATTGTCGAAGACGGTTTTCGCTTCTGCGTCGGTCGCGGTTTCAGTATCCATCGCGGTGAGGCCATGATCGGAAAGACGTCCGCCGAGCGAATGAAAATAATCATGCCGCTGACGCAAGCCAGCGAGGAAGGATTTGAGCGAGTCGCAGGCTTCTCCGCTGACTTCTGCGAGTTTGTCCGTCCAGGCATTCCAAGCGGGAATATCATCCAGGCGCATCCCGGCATCGGGGCGGAAGGTGGGATAGACTTTCGTGGAAAATCCATTGAGCTTGGCGACGGCGACATGATGCTCCAGATTATCCTTGGGATCATCGGTGGAGCACACAACTCTGACTTTCGAGCGCGTGAGAAGATTGCGGCAGGAGAATTCCGGCGTGGCGAGTTGCTCGTTGCAACGCTCCCATATTTTTTCCGCCGTGCTTTCGTTGAGGAGATCGTCGATACCGAAGAATCGTTTCAGCTCCAGCGCGGTCCAGTGATAGAGCGGATTGCGCAAAGTCTGCGGCACGGTTTTGGCGAACGCGAGGAACTTGTCCTTCCACGCTGCATTGCCCGTCACATGGGATTCCGGCACGCCGTTCGCGCGCATGGCCCGCCATTTGTAATGATCGCCGCCTAGCCAGATGTGAGCGATGCTTTCGTAACGCTGGTCACGCGCGATCTCGTCCACCGGCAGATGCGTGTGGTAATCGTAGATCGGTTCGTTCTCCGCGTAGTCGTGATAGAGACGTCGCGAGGCTTTGGTCGTGAGCAGGAAGTCGTCGTGAATGAAAGACATGACTGCGCATTTTTGCGCGGAATGCTCGAAATACAATGTCGAATCAAGGCAGGCGGTCCAGCGACCAGAAATAGCCGGGGGAGAAGAACGTGCTCTGTGCGATGCCATCGAGATCGTGTCCAGTGAAAGCGACAAAAGGAGACTGGCCCCGATAATGCATCGACGGATAAAGGAACTCTTCGTTGCCAATGAAAAGCCTTGGGATCAAGGCTTCACGGGCGCGGTCAATTTCCCAACGCAGCACGAGCGGATGATCTTCATTGATGGCTGTCCATGGCGTTGAATCCAGCGAGCCGAGCAAGCCCCCATCGTGGGCGGCATCCCAGACTTCGCCAGATTCAAAATCAATCCGCACGGCAAAGCGCGCGCCCTCACCTTCGCCATTTACTTGGGCCAGTCCGAAGATCAGCGAGGGATGCGGCACGGTATCGCAAGCGCGAATTTGAAAGCCAAACCGCTGAGTGCTGTCAGTTACCCAGATTCTTCCGTGGCCATGAATGCGGAAGGCGTGGAGGATTTCAGGCCAGTGGGTGGGGGCGAGAACGTTCATAATTGTCGAGGTAAGGGGTTAAGGTGGTTGTGTATAATTTATCATCACTAACTATAATTACAATTAATATATGTAAATATTGCAATTTACCGATACTTCATGAATCTGAAGCCAATCTCCGGCTTTGAGCGTGACACGGTGATTTCTGCCGTTAGCATCCAGAATATGCGTGGCCTTGCCTACATAGTCTTGATTCAAGCTCTCTTTCTAACGGCAGAAATTGGAGCCGCTTCATCAACAGCGCCCGGTTCCAAAAACGGCACTACAGCCCAGCCTCCAGCATTTTATATCAATGAATCTGCTGCACGGATTTTGACTATCGAGATGAAGGATTTTGGCAAGGTCAAAGTCATGTTGCGCAGCTCATGGAGTCCAGGGTCCTACAACGAGTGGAGAGGTTTGGGTCATCAAACTGAAAAAGGAATCGTCTTCACCAAAGAGTTGGAAGAAGGCGAAGACTCAGGCTTGGAATTCCTCGCTGCGGTTAGCCAGTCAAAAGTCACTGTAAAAGTAAAACCCGGGAAAGGAAAGCCACAGGAAAACGAGTTGGCAGGAGTCTATCATCGCATTTCTGAAGAAAAGCTCACTGCGCTAGCAAAAAAAGACTCAGAGGCAGCGGAAAAAAAGTTAGTAGAAGATATGAAAACAGCTTCAGCAAAAGCCGCGACTGAAGACAAGCCGGGGATTTCCGAGTGGAAACACCGCTGGCCGGAGCTTCGGAAAAAACTCGCCGCGCGGTTGAATAAGCCATTGCCTGTCAGTCCTAAATCAGAAGTCGTAACCAAGCTTCCATTGGGCCAGACCAAGCCCGCTCAATCAGAAAAAACGGCCGCACAATGGACTGCCCTTGCTGAGGCCAGTGCTGCTGGATGCAACTTCATCAGCCAAAAAGTCACTGCGGAAACGAAGGCAGAATGGGAAGGTGAATACGAAGATGGATTCGGAGGCAGTTTGAGTTTGAAGCTCCAGAAAAGTGGAGAGCTTGAATTTAGTTTCCGCTGCACTCGCGAAACCGGGGCCGAGGAAGTTTACTACGCTGGGGTATGCCCGCCCGCGATGATGAAAGCGAAAGCCAAAGGCAAGGAAGCGACTGCTGAATATATCGACAACAACGTAGTGGTGAAGGGATCAGAACAGAAGACCAGCGTTCAATTTAAGCTCTACGGACGCTATCTGCTCGTAGAAATTGAATATCCCCGCGAATTCATGAATAGGGCATGGCTTGATGGAATTTATCTCAAACGCCCGCCGCCGACTAATCAGTAAATCAAACTATGGGACGTTGTGCCGAAAGATGACGGACAATGTCAGCGTAGCGTAGCAACGACTTCAATCATGAAACGCATCATCATCCATCTGTTCATTTTCACGCTCATCTCCAGTGTTGCCACTGGTGCGAACTGGCCAGGATTTCGCGGGCCGAACCACGATGGCTCAAGTCCTGAAACGAGATTGCCTGATAAATTTTCCAAGACCGAAGGCATCAAATGGGCGGCTGACCTGCCCGGTCTCTCCGCGTCCGTGCCAGTGATCTGGGGCGATAGCGTCTTCATTACTGCACCTATTGAAGCCGAGCAGAAATACGCGGCAATATGCTTGGATGCTGCGACTGGAAAAGAACGCTGGCGGAAAATTCTGGCCGATGGCACGCGCTGGGACAAGGCCAGCAATCTGGCCTCGCCATCGCCGACCACCGATGGAACGCGTGTGATATTCTTTTTCGCCACGGGTGACTTAGCTTGTTTTGACTTCAGTGGGAAAGAACTTTGGACGCGACAGATTGCGAAAGATCACGGCAACTTCGCTACACAATGGACTTACTCCAGTAGCCCCGTGCTTGATGGTGGGAAGCTCTACATTCAGGTGCTTCAACGCAATGAAGCTTTCGAGTTTCAAGGCGTGAAAAAAGGTGTCGCAGGTTCGCCGAATGATTCATACATCCTCGCGATTGATCCCGCATCGGGTAAAGAATTGTGGAAGCATATCCGGCCTAGTGACGCAGAGAAAGAGACGCGCGAAGCCTTCTCCACGCCAGTTTTCACCACGGTCAATGGCCAACGCCAAATGCTCATCTCCGGCGGCGATGCCATCACCGGGCACGATCCCGAAACTGGCAAAGAATTGTGGCGCTGGGGTCACTGGAACGATGATCAGAACAAGCAACTTCGCCTCGTGCCTTCGCCCGTTGCCGGCGATGGCGTGGCTGTGGTCTGCGCACCTAAAAACCGCCCTGCGTTCGGAGTAAAGCTGGGCGTGAGTGGCAAGCTCAGCGACAACGAACTGGCTTGGACATCAGATTCCAAACTGGTCACCAGCGACGTGTCCACTCCGTTGTTCTATGGCGGAAAATTTTATGTGCTGGATAGCAATCGCAAAACGCTGAGCTGCATCGAACCCAAGACTGGAAAAGTTCACTGGACCGGAGACCTCGGCAGTCACGCCAAAGTCGAAGCCTCGCCTACGGCCGCCGATGGAAAAATCTACATGACTAACTTCTGGGGCGAAGTCTTTGTCGTGAAAGCAGACCCAGAAAAATTCACGCTGCTCCACACCACCGATATGGGCAACGGCTCCAAGGCACAAGGCACCGACGGCAGCGTCCGCAACAGCATCGCCATCGCCAACGGCTGTCTCTTCATCCGCGTGCAGGACAGGCTTTATTGTGTTGGCAAGTGACATCGCGCGTGGCATCTTCTTTTCATCATGAAACTAACGGGCGTATTTTTGCCGGAATCTGAGGGCGGTTATTCCTGCTTCGTAGAAGAAATTCCCGGCGCTATCTCGCAAGGCGAAACTCTCGAGGAAGCAAAAGCCAATCTGGTTGACGCGCTTCGGATGGTGGTGGAATGCCAGCGTGAACTTGCAGAGCGTGACTTGGCTCCAGGTTCCATCAAGCAGACTCTTGAACTTACATTTGCCTGACGCCGCATGAAGCGACTCGATGTCGAGCGTCACTTGAGAGAGAGCGGATGCCAATTCTGGCGTGAAGGAGCAAACCACGCGGTCTGGTGGAATCCCTCAAACCGCAAGATGACCAGTCTGCCGCGTCATCGTGAAATCAAACCCGGAACTGTGCGAGCGATGTGCCGTGAACTGGAGATTCCGAAACCGGATAAAATCAACTGACGTTCATGCCTATGAAAATGAATGTGCTGCTCCTTCTAGTTTTGTTCGGGTTTCTTACGGACAGCCTCTACGCCCAGCACGCCCCCACCGGAGCCACGGCATCCATCAAAGGCTTCCTGCCACCGAAGCCCACCGCAGATATTTCCTCTGCACAGAAAGCGGCACTGGAAAAGGAACTCGCTACAGTGACGCAGGCTTTTCAGACAGTGAAGAAGCATGAGCGCGCTGCTGATGCGGATATTTTTATCAAGGCCGTGCGCTTCGCCATCGAATTCCACGAATGGTATGACAAGAAGCCTGATGACAGTTTGAAGAAAGCCCGCGAGATGCTGGCCGAGGCCATGAGGCGTATCGAAGCGCTCAAGAAAAATCAAACGCCTTGGATGAACGGCAGCGGGCATAAGGTGCTTGGCTTTTACTCGCAGATTGATGACTCGCCGCAACCGTATGGGGTCGAGATTCCCCCAGGCATCGAATGGGGCGCAGGCAAGAAACCCGTGCCCATGTGGATTTGGCTTCATGGCCGTGGTGATACCGCCACAGATATTCATTTTATCGACGGTCAGATGAAGGGCAAAGGTTGTCCTTTCAAGCCCGCCAACGCAATTGTCGTGCAACCCTTTGGCCGCTACTGCAACGGCTGGAAATCGGCTGGTGAGACTGACGTTCTCGAATGCAAAGCTGATGCGACAAAGCGATTTAATATTGATGTGAATCGCATCGCGCTCGCCGGATTCAGCATGGGCGGCGCGGGCGCATGGCATCTCGGCGCGCATTATGCCGACCAATGGGCTGTGGTTCACACCGGCGCGGGTTTCGTGGATGTGAAGCGATATCAAAAACTCACGCCCGACAAATATCCGCCAGTTTATGAGCAGACTTTATGGGGCGTCTATGATGTGCCGGACTACGCGCGGAACTTTTTTAATGTTCCGTTGGTCAGTTACAGCGGCGAGATTGATGCCCAGCGCGACTCCGCAGAATACATGACTGAAGTCCTCGCCAAGGAAGGCATCACCCGCCCGCACCTCATTGGACCCGGGATGCCGCATAAATATCATCCGGAGGTGATCAAAGAAGTGCAGAAACTCGTGCAAGCCGAAGTCACGAAAGGCAGAGTCCCGGCAGCTGAGAAAGTTTCCTTGCAGACTCGCACCCTACGTTATCCACATATGAAATGGGTGCAGGCCGAAGGATTGGAAAAGCACTGGGAAGACTCCCGGATTGATGCTGTTCTGGATAAAAGTTCACACGACGTGAAGGCGGTGACGAAGAACATCTCCGCGTTCACGATCATCGCTGCACCCGATGCCACTTCATTGATCGTGGACGGCGTGAATCTCGGCGCACCGACAAAATCAAATACCGGAGCGGCGTGGCATGGCACCAAAGTAAACGGCGCATGGCAGACATCTTCCTCCAGCACTACAGACATTGCGCTGGCAAAAAAACCTGGACTCCAAGGCCCGATCGATGATGCGTTCATGAGCAGCTTTTTGGTGGTTCTGCCTGATGGCAAGGCGGCATCTCTGGAAGTTCAATCATGGTTGGAATCTGAGTCGGTCGCCAGCCTCAAGCGCTGGCGCGGCCTCATGCGCGGAGATGCGCTCGTCAAAAAGGCATCAGAGGTGACGGCAGACGATATCAGCAACAGGAACCTCATCCTTTGGGGCGATGAAAAATCGAATAGTCTCATTGCCAGAATTCTACCAAAACTCCCGCTGCAATGGGGCGGCGGGAAGGTCGCCGTCGGCAGTAAGAGCTTCGATGCCGGAACTCACGTCCCCGTGCTCTGTTACATCAACCCGTTAAGCCCACGGCACTATGTCGTGCTCAACTCCGGCCTCACCTTTCGCGAGGCGCACGACAAAACAAACTCGCTGCAAAATCCGAAGCTCCCTGACTGGGCCATCCTCGACATCACCCAGCCACCTAATGACGAGAGTGCAGGCAAGGTCGTCGCCGCAGATTTTTTTGATGAGCACTGGCAGGTGAAAAAGTAGCAGCCGACGTGAGGAGGCTCTAAAATTCAGCACGAGTGACGGTGCTATCCACGCAAGATTCGAGCCTTATCACGTCGGCTGTTACGTTGTGGCATTCGTATCTTTCACTGCCCGTGCTACAATAGCCCGCCCAATGTCCTCCCACTCACCATTTTCCAGCATCGAATCCATCCTCGCCGACATCCGTGCGGGCAAAATGGTCATCATCACGGATGACGCCGACCGTGAGAACGAGGGCGATCTAATCTGCGCGGCACAATGTGCGACGTCGGACATGATCAACTTCATGGCTAAGCACGCGCGCGGCCTCATCTGCGCGCCTATCACCGAGGATCGCGCCCAGCATTTGGGGCTTAATGCCATGGTGCAGCGCACTAGCGATACATTTCAGACCAACTTCACTGTCAGTGTGGATGCTGCGCAGGGCGTCACCACTGGCATCAGTGCGCCGGATCGCGCGCGCACCATCGAGGTGCTCGCTGGCCTCAATAGCAAAGCAGGCGACCTCGTGCAGCCGGGCCATATTTTCCCATTGATCGCGAAGAACGGTGGCGTGCTCCGTCGCGCGGGTCACACGGAGGCGGCGGTCGATCTCGCTACGATGGCAGGTCTTGAGCCTGCGGGCGTGATTTGTGAAATCATGAACGACGACGGCACGATGGCGCGGCTGCCGCAGCTTATTGAATTCGCCAAGGAGCACCATTTGAAAATCGGCACGATCGAGAGTCTCATTCGCCATCGGCAGGAGCGGGAGAAACTCATCGAGCGCGAGCAGGTCATCAAGATGCCCACTGATTTCGGCGAATTCGATCTGCATCTTTATCGCAGCAAGCTCAATGGCGGCGAGCATCATCTCGCGCTGGTGAAAGGATCGATTGATGATGGGCATCCCGTTCTGGTGCGCGTCCACAGCGAGTGCCTCACGGGCGATGTCTTCGGCTCGCGTCGTTGTGATTGCGGCAGCCAGTTACATACCGCGATGGAACGCATTGAAAAAGAGGGCAGGGGAGTCCTGCTCTACATGCGTCAGGAAGGACGCGGCATTGGATTGCCGGCGAAAATTCATGCTTACAAATTGCAAGAGGAAGGACTGGATACGGTCGAGGCTAACATCAAGCTCGGTTATCCGATGGACTTGCGCGACTATGGACTCGGTGCGCAGATTCTCTTTGATCTTGGCGTGCGGAAAATCCGACTGATGACGAACAATCCGAGAAAAGTCATCGGACTTGAAGGGCATAAGCTACATATCGTCGAGCAAGTGCCGATCAAGTCGGTGCCGAACGAGCATAACGCCAAATATTTGGAAACGAAGCGCACGAAGATGGGACACAGCCTTTAAGTTTCATCAGAGTTGATTTGCCCTGCAATCACCTCTAAGTCTCCCGCCCCCATGTCCTCCGCCACCCCCAGCGCTCCTCGTGCATCCAGCGCACGCGCCAGCATTGCCATTGTCGCCAGCCGCTTCAATGAAGTCTATGTCAATGCGCTGCTCGACGCCGCGCGCGCGGAGCTTGAGCAGATCATGCCCCATTGTCAGGTGATGATTTATCGCGTGCCTGGAGCTTTCGAAATCCCTGTGTGTGCTGAGTTTGTGCTGCGCAACACGGAACCGGACGCGCTCATCGCGCTCGGCGTGATCATTCAAGGCGAAACGGAGCACGGCGATCTCGTCGGCGCTTCGGTGACCGACGCGTTGCAGCGTTTGTCCGTGGCCCATGTTGTTCCTGTGGTGCATCAAGTTCTGCTTCTGGACAATGAAGAGCAGGCGCAGGATCGGTGCCTAGGCGACCGGATCAATCGCGGCACCGAAGCGGCGCGTGTGGCCGTGAATATGATCGAACTTTTTAACAAATTACGCGTGACCTTTCCCTTCCCGCGCCAACCCGCTTGAGCATGGTTAAGAAAAGGGACATCCGCGAGGCTGCGATGCAATTGCTCTTCGCTCGCGATCTGCACGGTGAACTGCGAGATGAAGATCTCGGTGTGTTCTGGCAGTTGCACAGTGCGAAGCAAGCCACGCGCGAGCAGTCGGAAAAACTCGCGGCGGATGTATTTGCCCATCTGCCCGAGATTGATGAAGCCATCTCTGCTGCAGTCGTGAACTTTTCATTCGACCGCATCAATACGGTTGATCGCAACATCCTGCGCCTAGCGGTTTATGAATTGATGCACAAAGCCGATGTGCCAGTGCCTGTGGTCATTAACGAGGCCATCGAGATCGCACGCCGATTCGCAACCGAAGATTCCGCGCGCTTCGTCAACGGCGTCCTCGATCGTATTGCCAAAGACCTGCGCAATAAGAAAGCACCTAGCATCAAGCATCAAGCATCCTGACCCGTGGCCGGATTCTTCAAAAAACTCATTCAACGTTTCACCAAGCCCGATATTGATTGGGACGACTTGGAGCACCAGCTTATTTCCGGCGATCTGGGTGCAAAGCTCGCGATGAGTATCGTTGAAGAACTCAAGGCGAAGCAGCGCACGCTGCATAATCAGGACATCGTTGATGTCACCAAGCAGCACATCAAGGCCATCCTTCCCGCGTCGCCGCCACCGCTGGAGCCGTTCGCGGACAAGCCGAAAGTCATTCTGGTCGTGGGTGTTAACGGCACGGGCAAGACTACATCTACCGCGAAGCTTGCCAGCCATCTTATTAAGCAGGGGCGCAGCGTGGTGCTCGCCGCCGCCGATACTTTCCGCGCCGCTGCGGTCGAGCAGCTTGAAATCTGGTCGCAGCGCACTGGTGCCCCCGTCATTAAAGGCCCGCCCAACGGCGATCCCAGCGCAGTCTGTTATGATGCCCTGACCCACGCCATCAACCACAAGGCCGACTACCTCATCTGCGATACCGCCGGGCGTCTGTACACGCGGCACAATCTCATGGAAGAGTTGCGCAAAGTGAAGCGCGTGCTCGGTAAGCACGACGCCACTGCGCCGCATGAAGTCTTCCTCGTGGTGGACGCAACGACTGGTAGCAATGCCTTGCAGCAAGCACGCGAGTTTAACAAAACCGTGGAACTCACCGGACTCATCGTCACCAAGCTCGATGGCAGCGGCAAAGGCGGCATCATCGTCTCTATCCAGCAGGAAATCGGCGTGCCCACCCGCTTCGTCGGCACGGGTGAGAATGTGGAAGATTTCAAGCCGTTCGACGCGGATGAGTATCTGGAGCAGTTGTTTTGAATGTTTCGGTCTCCGGCATTACAATCTCGAAAAAATGTAACTATTCAGGTCATATGGAAAAGACACAATTGTTTCGCCCTTTCAGGGCTGCCTCGCGTTGGATTCTGGACCCAGGGCGGCACTCGTTCCCCTTCGGTATGACCTGAATAGTTACGAAAAAATCAGCCTATGAAAACGATTCTAATCTTGGCGATGCTTCCCCTTATGATGATGTTTGCTGCCGATAAAGGGCAAACTGTTGATGCAGTCGCAGCACTCAGCAAAATCAAGCGGTTCGCATTTGGTGGAGTCGGCTATGCTGGCACGACTTCCGAGGGAGAGAAGCTTTTCCGCGCTATTCTTGCTGAACGCGATGCATTGGCAAAGTTTCGGACCATACTGGCCAAAGGCACAGCAGAGGCAAAACTCTATGCTCTGTGCGGCATCCGGGCGCTGGATAAGAAAGCGCTTGATGATGCTGCCTCCGATCTGAAAAAGCAAAATTCAGTCGTCGAAACCATACAGGGATGCATTCTGGACAAAGAGCAATCCAGCAAAGTGATCCAAAGGATAGCAGGCGGAAGGTATGATTCCTATTGGAGCAAGAAATGACCAGTCTTGCACAAGGCCATTCCGTTAAATTACGTAAATTCTGACCAACCTCAATCCATGACCGCAACTCCCGACTCCACAATTCCCGTCGAACACGATGACTCTGTGAACGCGCAGATTCTCGCCGTCGCCGAAGATCAGATTCGCGGCTTTCATCGTCATCCTTTTCAGTTTGTTGCGGAGCGCACGGGCTTGTCTTTGGAAACCGTGCACGAGCGGGTGAAGGGCATGTTGAGCGCCGGTGTGGTGCGCCGCGTGCGTCAGACTTTTCTGGCGAACAAGCTTGCCGCCGGCGGTCTCGTCGCATGGAAAATGCCGCTTGAAAAGCTCGACGCCGCGTTTGATTTCATGGTCAAGGAAGACCCGTTCAGTGGGCACGTTGTTCTGCGCAGCACGGATCGCGAAGTGAGCGGATCAGATTACAAATTGTGGACAACAGTGAAGGTGCCACGCGGCAAGGAAATTACGGAGCACTGCGATGCGTTGAAGCGATTGCTGGGCGCAGAAGAATATATCATCATGCAGCCCAAGGGTATCTTCGCTCTCGGCGTTGGCCATGTGCGCCGCAAGACCATGGAGCCGGGCGACAAGGCTGATGTGCCCGCGGAGATGATCACGCCCGATCTCGTTGATCTCAGCGATGAAGAATGGAGGGTGCTCATTGCCATGAAGCGCGACTTTTTGCCCGAGGAAATCGTGCCGGAAATTTGGGACGCTCGCGCAAAGGAGGCCGGCGTCAGCATTGAGCGCTTCTGCGAAGTGGCGGCAGGCTTCGACAAGAAGGGCATCCTCGGACGCTTCTCCACATTCCTAGAACACGTCAAGCCCTCGCAGACCGGCGTGCGCGTCACGCGCTTCAACGCCCTCTTCCACTGGCGCGTGCCTGAAGGGATGCAAGCCCGTGCGGGTGCAGAGGTCGGACGTCATCACATCATGACCCATGCCTACTGGCGCGAAGGCGGACCACGTTTTGCCAATGCGAACATCATGGGAGTAGTCCACGGCACGGAGAAAGAGCGCGTCCTGATCCATAAGGCTGCCATCGACAAACATCTCGAAAGCCTTGGCATCCCCGTGCTTTACACGAACGTCTTCTGGGGCGGTCGCAGCGAGATCAAGCCCAGCGAAATCTCACCTAATGTCTATCGCGAGTGGCACGAGAAATGGGCAGGCAAGACGAACATCATCTGATCGAATCAGTTCGGGGCTTGCGCTAAATGAATTAGTTGGAGTTCAAGGTTTACCTTGTTCACGTTGGTTGGTTCCAAGGCGAAATTTTCATCATGGGCATAGCGTTGGGGAGCAAGCTGAAGCTTGGGATCCAACGAATACAGCATCAGTTCTGGGCATTGTTTCTTCACCTTGAAGGCGAAGAAACATTGGTAAAGGTGAGGCTAAGGCCGTTAACCCAAGTTCCGCAGTTCGGCACCTGCCGAAAAATTCTTTCGTAGGGCAGCGTGCCGACTGGCAATGCTCGCTCGTAGGGAAAGTGTCGCAAATGGCATTGTAGTGAAGAACCCGGTATTGCGCTAGCGTCACGCGGCGGTGATTTTGTCCGGATGTTTCTCCGCCGCCACCGCAAGATTGTTGACCGGGTGAGCTACGACTACTGGTCGCTGTGCGAGTCGGTGCGCACCGCTACTGGCCCGCGTCAGCGTGTGGTGGCGACTCTCGGGAAGCTCTCCGCGGATGAGGCGCGGCCTGAAGCGGGTTGGGCGGACTTGCGTGCGCTGCTGGAAGGTCGGCCCGCTGCAACTCAGATGCGACTGGGTGAAAAG
>JBBRNC010000049.1:0-27848 GCA_038230495.1 Verrucomicrobiales bacterium | reverse complement strand
CTCTGGGCAAAGTGGATCGTCGGCGTGATTTGCGCCAGTTGCGCCACTCAAACACTGGCATCTGGCTTGCTCGTGTGGCTGTTACCCTTGCCGCTGATTTTCTTCGGAGGCATGATCAAAGACCGGCGCGCCCAATTGATCTTCACAGTTTCGTGGCTCGCGGTCTTCGGCATTACTCTGGGACTCTATTTCACAAATCTGGTAAACGAAGAAGACCCCGCCTTCACCTATGGACTAAAGCCTGGTGAGAAAGCCCTCGGCCACGATACCAGTGCGTTCTTGAAGGATCCCGGCCGATCCATTCCCTATGTGATGCGCTTCCTCGGCAATCATCTTTGCCGTGGCACAAGCGTTGGCATGATGGACGCAAGTCTGTGGATCGGAGCGACGCTGTTCATTACATTCCTAGCTGCCACGGCTTACTTCTTCATCAACTTCCGTCGCATCGAACTCCGAGAGAAATTACTGCCTTGGCTCCTATTCGGCTCCTACTCCATCGCATGCGGATTGTTGGTTGCCATGGGTCGGCTTTACGCTACTGCCAGTGGCAATAACGTGCTGGCAGCGAGATATATCATTCACGCCGTGCCGCTAACCCTCTCACTCATCGCGCTGGCGTGGCTCATTGCAAAAGACTGGCTGGAACAACGGGGCGAGACCACTGATAGCCCGCGAATAAGAACCGCTGGGACCATTTCATGCACTGCCTTCATCATTATGCAACTCGTGGCTTGGGCGCACGGTGTGCGCATGATGGAAATGTGGGAATCCTCACGGCTACGCGGAGCGACGAGCACGATGTTTTTCAAACAGTTGTCATTGAACAACGAGGTTCCCAGTAACAGGACCCCCGCCAGCATAGCCGATAGCTTGAAATTGTTGAAAATTCCGATGCTCAATAACTTGCGCTTAGATAACTTCGTCACCTCTGAGATTATTCTCCATGATAATAGCGCCAAGCTAACAAGTCTTGATGTTACCACTGACGCGGCAGGCAAGCAGTTCATAAGCGCTCGCGGTTATGCCTCCCTCCCGCGTCGCGACCGTGTGGCCGATGGTGTCTTCCTCACTTACAAAGACGAACACGGGGACTGGCAAATATTCCAAGTCGCGCAGGTTTCCGCCATGCCACTCTATCTTTTGCAAACAATTGGGCGAGACACCCAATTTGTTCATGTGGGTGACGGCAATGTGGAAAAAGAGGGCGTCACCGGTTTCTCTGAGCAATGCAAGTGGAGCGCATTCCCCAAACCAGAACGTGTTTTCGAGATCGCAGCGTGGGCGTTCGATTACCGCAAACAGTCAGTCTTCGCCATGGAGGGCAAGTTTGAGATTGATACGGTTAACAAGAAAATCCGCGCCTTAAAGGATGCGTCGAAGTCGGACAAAGATGACGATAAGAAGTCATCAGGCAAGGGCAGGCAATAGCCACCCTTGAGTTCATCCTTGTCCAAAAAAAACCGCCGTTGGTTTCCCAGCGGCGGTTTTGTGAAGAATAAGATTAGAAGGATAACTTACTTGGCGGCCTTGCCATAAACCTGAACTTCCACGTAGTGATTCATTTCATTCGCGGAGTTGCCAGCAGTCCAAAGTCGGACATAGCGCCCCTTAGTGTCTTTGCCTTCAATAAGACGGCCATTGTTGGTTTCGACATAGTTCTTGTCGGTTCCTTTGCCCTGCTTGCATTTGTCTTCAATGTCGTTATTGAAGAGGGTGGTCACGCCTTTTTTGAATTCAGGATCGTCGCTCATCTGAACCACGACGCCGAAGTAAACCACGGCCTGTTTGTGGAAATGCCAAAGCAGAAGTTTGGAGACAGTGCTGGGCTCGCCCAGATCAATCTGCACCCACTGAGGGCCGGGAGCGAGTTCCACATAGGAGCCGTCTGCGCCGTCGAGATCATCGTCTGTCACCAGATCTGCGGTGCCAATGATGGGCAGATCGTCGGAACTGGTAACTTTCTTACCCTTAGCGATATTGGTGCTGCCTTTAGGGACTTTGAAGGTCAAGCGGGCTTTGACAGCCTCGGGATCGGGCTTCTCCAGATTGGGATTGGGCGCGGAGGGAACCGGCGTGCCTACGAACATTGGCTTAGGATACTTAGGCGTCACGTCTTCGAGGTCGTCCGCGCGGACGGTGGACGGGGTCTGGAAGAGGGCAATGAGGCTGCCCAAGATCAGGATTGTGGGTGTATTAGGTTTCATAGGATTGGATATGGAGTTAGTTAGGCTTTGAAGTCTTCAGGTTTAAACGCGACCTTAGCCCCGGTCTTGATGGACTCATAGGCCGTGAGCACGGTGACGCAGGATTTGAAGGCCATTTCTACTGGGCAGGTCAGATGCTCGTATTTATTCATCTGCACAGCTTCGATAAAATTCTGGATGTGCGGCGAGTGTGGATAGCGGCTGAGCACCACGGGCAACTCCCATGGGTCAAGCGCTTTACTCTCGCGAACGTCGGCGACTGCGGAAGCGAGCTTACCCAAGTCATAAGCATTGGCCTTTGGCTTTTCCCAGTTGCGGCTCTGTTCCCAGTATTTGTTTTTTACGGAATCAGCCGCGCGGACCACGACTGGCTTGTCGCCGAGCCCGAACTTACTCCAGTCCTGGCTAGGTTCGGCATAGACTTGATTGTATGATGGGCTTTCTGAAATCAGAGCGGAACCGTTGATGCCCATGTATTTCTCGTAGTAACCTTGAGAGCCTGTGGTGGTGAGCACTTGATAGTAAGCGCGCGCCGTTCCGGATGGGAGCTTGTATTCATAAATGGTCATCACGTTATCCGGCAGCTCGAACTTAGCCTTGCCTTCGGATCCATCATAGTAATCCACGCCGCCGGTCGCAATAACGGAGACTGGTGTGGATTCAAAGGTCCAGTTGAACATGTCAATCTGGTGAGCACCGAGGTCAGCGATGATGCCGCCGCCGTATTTGGAAAAATTACGCCAGTTACGGAAGTGATCAAAACTGTCGTAACCGCTCTTCGCCAATACATCGGCAGGGATGTCGTAACCTTTCACTGCACCGAGTGGTGCGCTGGCGGAAACGCCGCGATTCCACTGACCGTAAGCATGGGTCACACGGCCAAGAAGATTCGCTCCTTTATAGACATTATCGCGGAAGTGAATGTAACGCGGATTGCTGTGGCGCTGGTGGCCGATTTGAAATATTCCGCCGGTCTCTTGCTGAGCTTTCACCATGTCGCGAGCACCTTCGATGGTGTTGGACATCATCTTCTCGCTGTAAACCGCCTTCTTCTTCTCTAGGCAAAGACGTGAGTAGGGCGCGTGAAGGAAGTCGGGAGTGGCGATGAATACGGCCTCGATAGAAGGCTCTTTGTCGAGCATCTCGTTGATGTCCGTGTAGAGTCCGACCTTACCTTCGACCTGATGCTTGTTCTCGGTGAGCACGGCACCGCGCGCCTTGGCAATGGAGAATTTCCAGATGTCGCAAATCGCGACCCACTGGATGCCGGGAACGTCTTTGGATGAACTCAGAAGTCTCTGGCCCTGCGCACCACAACCGACGAGAGCGCATTTAATAGTGCGGCCCGCGGCGGTTTGTGCGGCGATGGCACCTTTGCTTGTCATTAATAGAAGTCCGCCGCCAGCGTAGGCGCTACTGCGGAGGAAACCGCGACGGTCCATGAAGCGGGATAGCCCCGATGACTCGGGCTGGGGAGTGGATGTGGGATTCATGTTGGGATCAAACAGATTGATAACGCCTGTGGGTGGAGACCAACGAAATTAATCGGCCTTTTTCTTGCGGAAGAGCAGCCCGTCGAGCGAGAAATTCTTGTGCTTCGATGTCGCCAGTGCAGCGGCCACGATGAGAATGTGAATGCCAATGAGCACGACTTCCGTGTCATCAGGCAGCGTCGCCAAACCTACGCCAAGCGATAGGAAGACTAGTCCTGCGGCGAAAAGACTAAGTTCTGAGAGGAGACCAAAAATGACCCAAACACCCACTCCGAGCAGGATATAGCCCAGTGGCTGCGCATAGAGATCGCATAGCGGCTTGGGAAGGAATCCTTTGTCGAAGGTGAGCTTCGAGATGGTCGCGAGCTTCTTGTCATAATTCTCAGCAGAGAAAGTAACACCTCGGGCGATGTCAATTTCCGCACCATCCGGCCCCACGCCCTTAAAGCCGAAGCAACTACCTGAGCGCCATTTGTCAATCCCGGCACCGAGAAGGCGCAGCCCAATCCAGAGGCGCAGAAGAAGGTTGGCAAAGGCAAGGTCAAAACGGAACTTGCTACAGCATTCGGGGGTCTTTTCTTCGGACATGGCTTAGGGAAGAGTGGGTTGGTTTGAGTTTGGAGAGGGCATTTTGAAACGGACGGCGACAAAAATCCAGAGGAAACTTGCAGTCGTGCATTACTCTCGAATTTAATCAAGGATGACAATACGCGCCATGTCAGGTTTTCTTTCTGTTTCTTCACTTGCCACAGTGCCCATGTTCTTGAAGAATGGGACTTCATTTACTTCACCCCACTATGAGCACGCAAAGTTTCTCCACTCCCGAACTCCCAGCCAAGGGCATCATCGAACCTCTTGGAAATGACGACCGGCAGCTACTCAGTTCCTACGGCGAATTTCGCCCGGTGCATGACCGACAGGTGCTGATCGAAGAAGGCAATACCCAAGACTCACTCTACTTTGTCATCGCTGGCACATTGCACGCCACCACCATGCGTCAGGGCCGACAAGTGCTGCTCGGAAAAATCGGCCCCGGTGAAACTATTGGCGAGATCAACATTTTCCATCCCGGACTCGCCAGCGCCACCGTCACGGCGGTGGAGTTTTCCCAAGTCTGGCGCATCGACCGCCATAGCCTCGAGGAATTTATGAACGCCAGTTCACTACCCGCTGCCCATCTTCTTATCGGCATCGCCAGCACGCTCAGCAAACGACTGCGCGAAACCAATGAAAAAGTCGCCATGATGGGCCAGATTCTCCATTCAGGAGTGGCTTGATGTTGGCCCTGTGCAGGCAAAATTGTTTACTGTCACGCACAGTCCCATGATATAAAATGCTTCTCATGCTCGATCTGGCCAATCCGCAAACGCTCAACGAGGGCATCAAGCTGTTCTTTGCGCTCATCATTGGGCACGCGCTGGCCGACTACCCATTGCAGGGCGACTTCCTCGCTCTCCACAAAAATCGCCAATATCGTGACCCTGCGCGTCGCATGCCTGAGGGCTTATGGGTTCACTGCCTATTCGCGCACAGCCTCATCCATGCTGGCTTCGTCTGGATTATCACCGGGCGCCTTGTCCTCGCCTTTGCCGAACTCGTGGTGCATCTCATTCTCGATTTCATCAAAGGCGAAGGCTTGACCGGTTTCCACACAGATCAGGCGCTCCATGCCGTCACCAAAATTGTCTTCGTCATCGCCATCGTCCAGCACTGGGTGACGTGAAGAGTGGAATGATGGAATATTGGAAGGTTGGAATGATGCAATGATTCATGTCGGAAGGGCCCGGCAGAATTCAATTGATTAAATCTTGAGTGGTGTCTCCATCTTTTCCATTCTTCCATTCTTCCATTCTTCCATTCTTCCATTCTTCCATTCTTCCATCATTCCAATATTCCGTTCTTCTCCCCCCATGCAGCGCACCGCCATCCTCAACGTCGTGGGACTCACCCCGCGCCTCGTCACGGATGCCACACCGCAAATCCGCGCCTTCATCGAGCGCAACAGCATTGCCCGCATCCATCCCGGACTGCCCGCCGTGACCTGCTCCGCGCAGAGCACTTATCTTACTGGTAAACTAGCGCGCGATCACGGCATCGTCGGTAACGGATGGTATGAACGCGATTATGCCGAGCACCGTTTCTGGAAGCAAAGCAACTACCTCGTCAGCGGCGAAAAAATCTGGGAAGCCCTCCGCCGCGTTGATCCCGAGTTCACCTGCGCGAAATTATTCTGGTGGTATAACATGCATTCCACCGCCGACTTCAGCATCACGCCGCGCCCGCTTTATCCGGCGGATGGGCGTAAAGTTTTCGATGTCCACACCCAGCCAATGGGCTTGCGCGAGCGCATCAAAAAAGACCTCGGCGACTTTCCCTTCCGGCGATTCTGGGGCCCTGGTGCCGACATCCAAAGCACGGCGTGGATTGCCGAGAGCGCGAAATGGATTGAAGAAAAATGCTGGCCCAGTCTGTCGCTCGTTTATCTGCCGCATCTTGATTACGATCTCCAGCGCTACGGACTGGATTTCGAGAAAATCACGCCTGCGCTTAAACAGATTGATGATGTCGTCGGCAGTCTCATCCGCTTCTACGAACAGCGCGGCATCAAAGTCATTCTCCTCTCTGAATACGGCATCACCAATGTGGATCGCCCGGTGCATCTCAACCGCCTCTTCCGCGAGAAAGGCTGGATCAGCATCAAAGACGAACTCGGTCGCGAATCCATTGATCTCGGCGGCTGCAAAGCCATCGCCATCGCCGATCACCAACTCGCGCACATTTATATCAACGATCCCTCCATAACCAACGAAGTTCGCGAACTCCTGGAGCACACGCCCGGTGTGCAGAACGTCCTCGGCAAACAGGAAAAATTCTTCGCTGGACTCGATCACCCCCGCAGCGGCGATCTGATCGCCGTGTCCGACTTCCGCAGTTGGTTCACGTATTACCACTGGCTCGACGATCGCAAAGCGCCCGACTACGCGCGTTGCGTGGACATCCATCGCAAATGCGGCTACGACCCCGTCGAGCTGTTCCTTGATTCGCAGATCAAATATCCCAAACTCAAAGTCGCGTGGAAACTGCTGCGAAAGACTCTCGGTTTCCGTTATCTCATGGATGTCATTCCGCTGGATGCCTCACTCGTGAAAGGCTCGCACGGTCGCGTGCCAGAAGACTCGGAAGACTGGCCCGTGCTCATTGGAGAACTGCCCAATATTCCCCGCTCCGGCAGCCTTCCCGCCAACGCCGTGTGCAGCCACCTCTATGAACACTGCGCACGCGGCACCGGCTACCGCCAGGCCTCCATGTAATCCGCACTTATGAAACTCTCCGACCTTGTCGCTTACACAGATGATCTCTTGAAAATCGGCGCCGTGCCGGATTATCCGAACGCGATCAACGGCCTGCAGCTAGAGAATGCGAATGGCGAAGTGACAAAGATCGCTGCTGGCGTGGATGCCCATCTTCCCGTAGTCAAACAAGCCATCGAGCGCGGTTGCAATCTTCTGCTGGTGCATCACGGACTCTTCTGGAGCGGCGCGCAACCGATCACCGGCGCGATGTTCGAGAAGATCAAAACAGCGCAGGAAAACAACCTCGCCATCTACAGCGCCCATCTACCACTCGACGGACACCTTGAACTCGGAAACTCCATTCTTCTGGGCAAGGCTCTCGGTCTCGATGCCACATGGACACCGTTTTTTCCGTTCAAGAATTTCGACATCGGCGTCCGCGCCAGCGTGAACATCTCACGCGACGCACTCGCTGCACGATTTGAAAAAGCCATCGACGGGAAAGCACATCTCTGCGCGAGTGGCCCCACGACCGTGCGCGAGATTGGCATCGTCACCGGCGGCGCCGGCTCCGAAGTCGCCGCGATGAAAGCACTCGGCATCGACACCTTCATCACTGGCGAAGGCCCGCATTGGAGTTACACGCTCGCAGAAGAACTCGGCGTGAACATTTTCTACGGCGGTCACTACGCCACAGAAACCTTCGGCGTGAAAGCACTGGCGAAACATCTTTCGGAGAAGTTCGACCTGCCATGGGAGTTTATCGATCATCCGACGGGGATGTAAAAATCGTGCGTTTGTAATTTGCGCCCAGAACCACAATTTTTTTATATCCAGAAATGGACACCATCCCAGCAAATCCAAAGTCGCTTCGTCAGCCAGGTCTTATCGTCTATTTTTGCGGACTGGGAACGTCAGCGCTGGTGCTCTGGCTGGTCAATTTGATAAATGACCACGGTGAGAATATCATGGGCTGGTATGCGAACGGCATCATCCCAGCAGGAGCATTGATCGTCGGAATCGTCAGCGGCCTAGGGTATGCATTCGGTTCATATTTTCTGAACGTCAAACTGAGCAAGGCCTTTGTGCTCGGGATGATAACCACCGCGCTGCTCGATTATATCGCCGCTCAGTGGATTACTTGGTCAAACTTCAACGAGATGCATCATATCAGTGACGCGCGCTATCCCTTCACCCAATATATCCGAGACATCTACGAAGGCATGTCTTTCAAACGCAGCGGCTCGAAAGAAGCGGGTTCACCGCTAGGAGTTTGGGGATATTGTTTCAAGCTGCTGGAAATGGGAGGATACGCGCTCGGCGCGATGTTGCCATCGGCGGTGCTGCGCGGAATGCCCTATTGCCATTCATGCCAGTATTATCTGAAGAAGCACCAGACGACCGTGATCAACTCACCCTCATCATGGGCGCAGATCAAAAAACTGCCGAAGAATGAAAGGCTCGCGGCGCTCACGGAGGCGGTCCAGGATGTCGCAGGCCGGACACAGCTCGCGCTTAACGCAGTCCAGATGACTTCGTTTGAAGCAACGGCAGGCGAACTTGCAATGCTGGACAAAAAGGCCGTGAAGGATTCTCCGGCGTCCGTTTCACTGATACTGAAGAAGTGCCCACAATGCGACGCCCATCACATTAAAGCGACACTCGTGAACAAGACCGTGAACAAGAAGGTGGCGAATAGTGTGATCCAGAATCTCGACAAGACAAAGATGGCTGAATTGCCTGTAGCGTGAAGGCGCTGGCGAGGCATCTGTCGGAGAAGTTCAACCTTGATCATGGTCTTGGGTATGGCGGGCAGCTTGCCCGCCGCGGTCGGCATCCTGCCGACCGCATTTTGCATCTTGCAAAACGCATTCGGATTATGCAGCGCAAAGCGCTAGTTTTGTTTTCGGTGTTCCCGGCAAGATGCCGGAAACGGCAGGCTGGAAGCCCGCCCTACCCAACAACACACGGCATCAACGGCCTCTGCCCATCAGCCTCCGGTGCTGACATCGCGGGATTGGGCGCTTGCGGAATGAGGCCGAGTTCTTGGAGGAGTTTCATGTCCTCGTTCGCGCCCGGATTCTTCGTGGTGAGCAGTTTCTCGCCGTAAAAAATCGAGTTAGCACCAGCGAAGTAGCACAGGGCCTGACCTTCTTTGCTCAATGAATAACGGCCTGCACTGAGACGGACTTTAGTTTTCGGCATCGAGATGCGCGCGACAGCGATCATGCGCACGAGGTCGAAGACATCCACAGATTCGTTTCCTTCCATCGGCGTGCCTTTGATGGGCATGAGCAGATTAATCGGCACACTCTCGGGCTGCGGATTGAAGCTGCTAAGCACCTCGATCATCTTTAGACGGTCATCCGTTTTTTCGCCGAGACCGAGAATGCCGCCGCAGCAGACGCTCATGCCAGCTTCTTGCGCATGGCGAATGGTGCGGAGGCGGTCGTCGAACGTGTGTGTGGTGACGATGTTCGGATAGTGCTCCGGCGAGGTGTCGATGTTGTGATTGTAAGCGGTAACGCCGGCAACTTTCAAAGCGCGCGCTTCATCGCCGCCGAGTTCGCCGAGCGTGACGCAGACTTCCATGCCGAGCGTGCTGACATCGCGCACGATGTCGAGCACCTGATCAAATTTCTGCGTGCCCATGCGCACGCCCTTCCACGCCGCGCCCATGCAGAAACGCGTGGAACCATTTGCTTTCGCAGCCCGCGCCTTCTCCATGACGGCGTCTTTTTCCATGAGCTTCTCCGCCTTCACTTCCGTCGTGTAACGCGCACTCTGGGCGCAATAGCCGCAGTCCTCCGAGCAGCCACCCGTCTTGATGGAGAGCAGGGTGCAAAGCTGCACCTCGCGCTCCGGCCAGTTTTCCTCATGCACCGCCCGCGACTGCTTGAGCAGGTCGAAGAATGGCTGATGATAAAGGCGGTGGAGGTCGGGATAGTTCATTACTATTGCAAATACCCCTAATGAGAGAAAAGGCAAGCCAAGCGTCTCGTAGGGCTTGCGTGCTTTTGGATTGAAAGGTAAGATTTGCCCATGAGCACAACTGAACTCGTTGGGCAAGAACTCGCCGAACTGCCCGAGGCACTACAACACGAGGTCTATGACTTCGTGCGCTTCCTCCGCGCGAAGTCGCAAGATGATAAGTTCGAGGGTCTGCTGCTCAGCGAGAGTGCACTTGCCAAAGATTGGAGCACGCCGGAGGAGGACGCCGCATGGGCAAGCCTTCGCCTCTGACCGTGGTTGTTCTTGGAGCGCACGCGCCCCCGCGTGCTGAAGTCTGCGCCCTCGCGGACTTCGGACAAATATCTGCGGTGTTGTAACTCCAAGAGACTTCGTTCCAAAATTCTTCGTGCGGAGCAGGAACCGCGTCAGGGAATCCTCACGCCGCCTCTGCCCGATGCATATACTTGAGCAATTTCGACAGCATGCCTCGCATCTCGGGGCGTTGGACGATCAAATCCACTAGGCCATGCTCCATCATGAACTCGGCGGTTTGGAAGCCGGGGGGCAGATCGCTGTGCGTGGTTTCTTTCACCACGCGCGGGCCAGCGAAACCAATCATGCACTTTGGCTCTGCTAAAATAACATCGCCAAGGGTGGCGAAGCTCGCGGTGACACCGCCTGTGGTCGGATGGGTCAGCACGGAAATGTAAGGCAGCTTGGCATCACTGTGCCGCGCGAGTGCGCCGCTGGTTTTCGCCATTTGCATGAGGCTAAGAATGCCCTCATGCATTCGCGCGCCTCCAGATGCGGAAAAGATAATGACAGCGCATTTATCCTTCGTGGCGGTCTCGATGGCGCGGGTAATTTTTTCTCCAACCACGCTGCCCATGCTCGCACCGAGGAACCGGAAATCCATGATTGCCAGCACCACAGGAATCCCGTCAATCTTCGCGCGGCCCGTGACCACTGCCTCAGTGAGGCCGGTCTTCTGCTGATAGGCTTTCACCTTGCCGAGATAGTCCTTGAACCCGAGCGCGTTCACGGAATCGAGCTTGGCATCCATCTCTACAAAACTGCCCTCGTCCGCGACCAAGGCGATACGCTCGTCGGAACTGAGCGTGAAATGATGCGTGCAATGCGTGCAGACGCGCATGTTCTTGGCCAACGCCTGTTCATAGAGACTCTCGCCGCAGGCGGGACACTTCGTCCACAGCCCTTCCGGCATGTCCTTTTTTTTCTCGCCGAGGTCGTCAACGGATCGCTTGCTGAAAATACCCATAAAATTAAGTCGCCATCCTAGCCGCGTGCCACGGTAATCACAACCACCTTTTCCACCTTGCCCTCGCGTTTCAGAATTCGCGCGCACTCGGTCGCGGTGGAACCAGTCGTCAGAACATCGTCAACCAGCAGGACATTGCGCCCCGCGAGCGCCTTATTTTTCAATGCAGACTTCGTCATGGCAAATGCGCCGCGCAGATTCTCAATGCGCTGGTTTCTCGAAAGCGAAGCCTGTGCCGTGGTGGGCCGCACTCGGCGCATCGCATTCAGTGCGGGCCAGCCCGCGACGCGCGACAGTTCACGGCAAAGTTCCCACGCCTGATTGTATTGCCGTTCCCGCTCCCGCGCATGATGCAGCGGCACCGGCACCAGCGTCCATGTTGCCTTGTCCAGTTCTGCCAGTCGCGCATCATCAAAGGCGCGACCCAGCAGTTGCGTCAATAGCCCGCGGAGATGCAGACGACGCTGATATTTAAATCGGTGAATCAGCATCCGCATCGAATCTTCGGCATGATAGGCCGACACCGCGAAATCAAAATGCAGTTTCAAGTCAGCGCAGTTCCCGCAACGAAATTCTCCTGTGATCGAGCCGTCGTAAGGCTCACCGCAGATACGGCAAAATGGCGGGGCCAGTCGCGGCAACGCGTCATGGCATGAATCGCAAAGCCATCGCGCAGCCGACTCGCGTCCGGCTTCCAGCGACTTCTCGCAAACTTCGCAGCGTCGCGGATAGATGAGATCGAGAAACGCCGAGGCGTATTTCCGCAAAACTTTCATGCGCGCCATTCTTTGAGTTTCTCCGGGAAGGAACACTCCGCGCAAGCCGAGTCATCTTCCAGGCAGTAGTCCTCGTAAATCTGAAGCAGCCCCTGCTGATGAAAGAGTCGCTTTGAGAAATCAGCCGCGCGCGGGCTGTCGCCGAACAATCGCAACGTCGCGCGTCGCACCTTCTGATTATCCAGCAACGCCAGCAGTTGTTTGTATTCGTCCCAAAGTTTCGCGTCCTCCGACACCAGTAGCGGATACACCACATTCGCCAGCATCTCCTGCACCCGCGTTCCGCCGATGAGCGCGATGGGCTTGCGACTTGGTTCCGAGAGTAACGTGTAATTATTACTCCAATACTCATGCTCCAGAGCCAGCAACGCCCCTTGGAATTTCTTCCGACTCCACGATGCAGCATCTTTGAGAAGTGGCGCGACGGCCTTCCACGAACGAAGCACCGCGCTGAGTGCGCCGAGCCGACGTTGCGGATGATTGCCGGGTCGCGCACCAGCGATCTGCCACTGCGGACGATGATGATCATCCAGCCAAGTGAGATAGCCATGACGCTGCTTCCACCACTCCGACCACAGCCCGCGCAAATAGACCCGCGTCTCCGGCTCCGTGTCTTCATAACGCACCGATTCCAGAAAGCCGGATACGCCGAACAACAACGCCTCGCGCTCAGGCGCTGCGAGCTTGAGCATCATGCGCAAGGGAAGCCTCTGCGCGAGCACGGTGAACGCGCGCTGGTTGTGCCGATAGCCGAGGGCATTGGCCAGACTTTGATACACGGCCTGCTCGCGACCGTGGATGCGGATGAGCGCATGAATTTTCTCTGACTTCCGTTGAAGCCGATACTGTGCCGCGGCCTCTATAAATGACGCCGCACATGCAGCGTCCATCTCCCGGAGTGGACTCGCGCAACGCCCAATCCGCGCCTCGGCCATGCGGTTGGGCTTGGCCCCATCTTGCAACATCTCCGGCTTGAGTTGCACTTGTAGAACTTCGCGATGTCCCGCCGTCCGCGTGAAGACGCGCGCATCGGGCGATTGCATAAACAGATGCAGCGCCACATTTTCATAAGCGGGATTCGCTCCGTGACCATGACGCTCCCAGTCGCGAACATCGGGATCGAGTTCGATGTCGCCGCGCAGTGTTTTTTCGCCGCATTGCAAAGCACAACCCGTGAAGTCCGGCCCCGCGCTGTGGTTCCACACACCGAAATCCCGCACCGCGACTCGCGCGCCGTCGGTCGTAGTGAACTCGCTGCCAAATGCGCCCGCGAACCAGAGGCTTTGCAGATCGAGTTCAGACAATGCCTTGTGCCAGCCCATCACCGGTTCCGCCACGCCATCAATCATGGCTTCAAGGAAATCCCGATATTTTTGCCAGAGCATAGATGAAGAATACATCACTGCCATCATAGGAAAAATTGCGGCACTTGCAATGCCACATCCCCTTAGCGCAGCAAAACATACATTGTCCTCAAGGTGAGCGTGAATGAATTCATTGGAGTTCAAGGTTTACCTTGCTGAGCCCAATTGGTTCCAAGATGAAATTTTCATCATGGGCAGAGCACCACTGAACAAGCTGAAGCTTGAATTCGCTTCGCGGCTTCGCACCAACGAATACAGACCCCGTGATTCCGCTGGATTTATGACGGTTCTCGACCACACTCTGAACATGAGTGGAATTCAATTCGTCATTGATGAGCGGGGCCACAAAACGGCCGTGGTCATTGATTTAAAGAAACATGCCGGGGTTTGGGAAGACTTTTACGACACGGCTTTGGCCCGCTCTCGCAAGCATGAGCCAAGGGAGTCTCTGGCTGTCGTCCGGCGCCGTTTGAAACTGAAGCAGCCAGTTCATGCCTGAGTATTCCGTCACCTTTGCCCGTTCTGCCCGGAAGGAACTGGAGAAGCTAACTCCGCAAATCGCGGAGCGTATTCTGAACCGCATCGAAGCCCTCGCCGTCAATCCACGGCCAGCGGGGTTCCTCAAACTCAAGGGAGAAGACAGGCTCTGGAGAATCCGAATTGGCGACTACCGGGTAGTTTACGAAATAGACGACGGGAACCTGATCGTGGATGTTTCCATCATCCGCCATCGCAAGGACGTGTATCGAGACATCTGAGCACTTCGCAAGGCTAAGGCCGCGAACTTCACGGCTGGCATCGTGCGCTTGACCTGTGGCGGGGAAGGGTGTGATGGTCGGGTTGTGGAAGATTAGCAGTCCACACTGCATCTTCCGAATATCCCAACTCGTATCAGCATCTCAATATATACCAAATCATGATCAATTTATCCTCACCTGACCTCAATATTCATCCGCCTCGTAGCTGCCGCACCCGCCTCGGCGGTTATGTCATTCTGCCCCGAATGCTGGACAAATGCCGCGCCACGCTCACTGGGAAAAACGGCCTCTATCATTATGCGTGCCCCATTGACCAGCGCTTCCTTCAATTCGCTGGCATTGATGCCGATCAACTGAAGACCGAGGTCGCGAAAGGCAAAGGCGACGGTGAATTACTTCAGTGGATTGAGGTGAACGCAACCAAGAAGCCGACGCCTTGGGAGATCGAAGCGTGGAGTTCTTTCCGCGAACGCGCTGTTCCTGCCGACAATGAAAGTCGTGAATTCGTCAGCAGCAGCATCAAGACCGCTGGGCTCGATCATCGCGAAGACCTTGGCACTTGGTTCGATTGGCTTGATGCCGATGACTTCGTTAGTTACGGCGGCAAGGCTTGAGCCTTGGAAGCCCTACTGTCCGATCAACTTATCCCGCTCCCGACAGCTAAGCTATCGGGAGCGGATTGAAGTTAGGGAACCGCGATCGTGACCGCGCTCAGCGTGTTATTAGATGCGCTATAAGTAAAGCCGGAGAGCACTATATTAGTGACAGTGAAGGTGATGTTGCCGACTGACTTGGTGGCCGCCGATTTGAGTGCAATGGTTCCATTATTAGATGTTCTGCCCGAGGTCGAACTGCTAACCAGTCCTGACCAAGTGCCGTAAACAGTGGCGCTGGCTTTGAGTGCCCCAGTCTGGTCCTTCACAGTAGCAGTGGCGGTGGCGTAACTGCCAGTGGTGCCCTTTGTTTTGATGATCGTGAGCGCCGATATTTTCACATAGGGCGCGGGTTTTGTGGTGATGGTCACGGTCTTGGGCGCCGAGGCCGCCCCATCATTGTCTGTTACCACAAGAGTCGCGGTAAATGTCCCAACGGTCGTGTAGCTCTTCGAGGGATTCGCCGCCGTCGAAGTGGTGCCGTCGCCGAAGTTCCAGCTATAGGAGGCTATGGTGCCATCACTGTCCGTGCTGCCACTGCTGGAGAAAACCACCGCCAAGGGCGCCACGCCAGTGGTCGGAGTGGCGCTAGCAACTGCGGTGGGGGCCGCATTCGGGCCAGTTACCGTGATCGTCACGCTGGCTGCTGGCGAGACCACTCCGGAGTTGTCCTTGACCGTCAGCGTGGCGGTATAGATGCCCCTTGTCGTGTAACTGTGCGAGGGATTGGCCGCAGTCGAAGTGGTGCCGTCGCCAAAGTTCCAGCTATACGAGGCAATGGTGCCGTCGGTATCATAGCTTCCAGCGCTGGAGAATCCTACTGCTAGGGGAGCCAAGCCGGTGGCGGGAGTGGCCGCTGCTACCGCAATCGGGGCCGCACTCGGAGCCGCAACGGTGATCGTCACGCTCTTAGGTGCCGAGGCCAAACCGAGATTGTCCTTTACAACGAGGGTTGCGGTAAAGGTTCCCACGGTCGAGTAGGTTTTTGAAGGACTCGCTACAGTTGACGAAGTGCCGTCACCAAAATTCCAACTATAAGATGCAATCGTGCCATCGGGGTCGCTGCTGCCGGTGCTGGAAAACACAACCGCTACTGGCGCGACTCCGCTGGTCGGTGTGGCGCTGGCCATTGCGATCGGAGCTGAGTTTGCATTCACGTCTGTGACTGAGATCGCGCTAAATGCGTTCTTGGTAGCATCATAGGTGAAACCAGAGAACACGATATTAGTGACGGTGAAGGTAATGGTGCCGACTGAACTGGTAGTCGCTGATTTGAGCGCAATGGTTCCATTGGTGGCCGTTTTACCTGAGGTCGAGGCGCTGACCAGTCCTGACCAGGTGCCGTAAACTGTCGCGCTGGACTTAAGCGCTCCGGTCTGATCTTTCACCGTAGCGGTCGCAGTCGCATACGATCCGCCGGTTCCTTTAGTTTTGATGATCGTAAGCGCCGAGATATAGACGTATGGTGCTTGTTTGGTGGTGATCGTCACCGTCTTGGGTGCCGAAGCTAATCCGAGATTGTCAGTTACCACGAGGGTTGCATTAAAGGTTCCCACAGTCGTGTAGGTGTGTGAAGGACTCGCCAAAGTTGATGAAGTGCCGTCACCAAAATTCCAACTATACGAGGCGACAGAGCCACCAGTATCACTGCTTCCAGCGCTGGAGAAAGCTACCACCAAAGGCGCATTGCCAGTCGTCGGCGTGGCCGCCGCCACTGCTGTCGGCGCAGTATTCGGAGCTGTAACAATGATGGTAACGCTAGTCTGCGTTGAGGATGCGCCCAGATTGTCAACAACCGTAAGCTTGGCAACGTATGTTCCATAGGCTGTATAAGTATGCGAGGGATTGGCGAATGATGAGGCATAACCGTCACCGAAGGTCCAGTTATAGGACACGACCGTGCCGTCCGTGTCATTGCTTCCCGCGCTGGAGAAGTTGACCGTGAGTGGTCCTGGACCTGACTGTGGTGTGGATTGAGACGCTACTGCCACGGGGATTTTATTGGCATTAACAGTCACTGTTACACTGACAGGAGCCGATGCGACCCCGTAGTTGTCTTTTACCACCAGTGTCGCTGTATAAGTTCCTAGTGCAGAATAGGTATGGGCGGGACTGGATGTTGTTGAGGTTGTGCCGTCGCCAAACGTCCAGCTATAAGAGGCTATCGTGCCATCAGGATCGTTGCTTCCAGAGCTTGAGAAGTTGACCGTGAGTGGTCCGGCACCCGTTAGCGGCGCGGAGTTAGACGCCACTGCAACTGGGGCTTGATTGTTTGCTGGAACCAATGAGCCAATGAGTGAAAACTGGCCGATGCTTGCATAATTGCTGAACCCGGTGGTCAGTGGATCTCCACTGCCTACGCCATTGATGGCCACATAATAGGTGCCAGCGGCTAGGCTGGTGGACAACGCCACACCATTGGCACTTACGCTAGGACCTGCTGTGGTAACGCTGGCTCCGCTGGAGTCATAGAGGGAGAGCAATAAGTTTAAGTTTCCTGAATTAGGCCCCGCAGCTTTTGCAGTTAGTGAAATATTACCTGTTCCTGTCGTGAATGAGTAAACATCAACATCTCCTGTAGTCGCAATCAAGCCAGTAGTAGATAGTGAAGTTCCCGACAATGCGGTGGCGTTGGCAATGGTGTTACCCACGATGTCTGTGCGGTAGGGTAGATAGCCGCTGAGGAGGGCCAATTGATTCTCAGTGTTATTGGCTCCAGTGTAATCACCCCAGCTCCACTGCGTTGTGTTCACATAATAGCTCGCACCCATGATTGGTGCCCAGTCGCCCTGACCTGAGTAATATTCCGTTCCATTGGTCAGTCCGTTATGGTGCAGTCCGAATGTATGTCCGGATTCATGCGAGCAAGCTTCCGCGACGAATTTTGGATTCCCACTGCCAAGTTGCGCAGGAAAAACAAATGCTGGTGTATCTGAGTCCCAGTCGAATGAATTTAAATAGGCGACTCCGCCAGCCGATGCCCCATACCAATCCAAGCTACTACCTCCGATGCACACGCGGATTCCATAGTTCTGATCATTGGCATCTGCCTTACGCAAAGCTTCAACACCCGGATCCTCTGTTGTTACATCCACATCAAATGGAGCGAAATCTTCCGTGACACTCTGCCAGACGACTTGGATATTGGCCAACTCCTGTGAACTGAATGCCGCTGGATTACCGTCAATGTCATAAGATGGAGTCACAATGTCAGCTCCGGCCGCATAGTTCGAGTTCCAATAGGTGCCAGTTGTGGTATGACCTTTGAAGTCTAGATATATCTTTTTTGTCGCGCCCGGCTTGCTGTGCAGTATGAAGGTCTGAGCATCAGGATAGGGTGCTGTGTAGGTCGTGCCAGTGTTGCCCCAGGTGGTGGTCGAGCCGCCAACGGCTTGCGGTGCGGCGCAGGCATAGTGCAAAAATCCTTGCTTGTTAATGTGCAAGTTTTTGTCGCGTTTGGTCGTGTTTTGAAATTCTTGCGGAGTCTGACCATACCAGTCGGCCAAAATTGGAAGCTGTGCTCCCAGCGCCGTAGTAATATTGGCACCCGATTCTTCCTTGGGCAAAACTATGACCGGGAACGCTTTACCTTTCCTGTTCACCGGACGCGCTGAGGCCGCTTGATCCGGCAGAAGCGAGATTCCAATGATGAGACATGCCATCAATTGCTTGAGGCCTCGTGGGATAGATATTTGATGCATGGGAGTTACAGGTTGTTATTGCGCGCTGAATAACGGTAAAATCAGGGAATACCGTATAATACAATAATTATAGAAATTAAAGTTGCAACTAAATATTCATAATTTCCATAGATTAAAATTGGCTTTAGTTGATGTTATTGTGACGTTAAATAAATGCCGTGCATTTCTGCCGATGAGATTTCCCTTTCGTTTGGCACTCTGCTTCCATGAGGCATCATTCCAAGTTCATGCGTGCACCCGAGGCTCACAATACCGAAATCAAAGCTATCTATTCCGCACTCAATGAGCGCCCGCTGGAACGCGCCTGCACGATGCGCACGGAGTGTTGCCAGTTTCTCCTGACGGGAAAAACTCCCATGCTCACGAAAGGCGAAGCAGCCTACGCGGCTACGGGCGTCCGGGCCAGTGGCCGCAAGAAACTCACGCCACGAGATGACGGTGCCTGCCCTATGCTCGGAAGAAATGGCCGCTGCACCATTTATGCTCACCGCCCATTCGGATGCCGCACCCATTTTTGCGCAGCCGCAGGCGGCCCGTATCCGCGCAAGCATGTCGCTGATCTGATTCAAAGGCTCGAGGCATTGGATGAAAAACTCGGTGGCGACGGCCCGCGCCCGATTCAGTCGGCAGTGGCTGATGCGCTGGAAGAAATGTGACCACTTTCTTCATCATCGTTCGACATTCATCCCCCGTCCTACAATCTTCCATTTTTCCACCGTTCCACTTTTCGCTCTTCAACCATGCCCCGCATCCCGGAAGAATCCATCCAGCAAATCCTCGCAGCCACGGACATCGTGGACCTCGTGGGGCGCTCGGTGAAGCTGCGGCGCGTCGGCACCAGTTGGCGCGGCCTTTGTCCTTTTCATCAGGAAAAAAGCCCGTCTTTCTATGTGCATCCGCATCGGAATTTTTATCACTGCTTCGGCTGCGGCGCTTCCGGCACGGCCATTCGCTTCATCATGGAGCACGACGGCCTGGCGTTCATCGAGGCCGTGCGACGGCTCGGCGAGGCCGCAGGCATCCGCATCGAAGAAGAAGTGTGGAATGAACATGCCGAGCGCGATGCCAAAGTGCGTAAGGCCATTCTGAAGGTTCATTCAGACATCGCGGAATGGTATCATCTGCTCCTGATGAAATCGCCCGCTGCCGAACCGGCACGGTCTTATCTCAAATCACGCGGCATCAGTGCCGCGACTGCGAAAAACTGGCAGATGGGCTATGCGCCCAACGGTGGCGATCCATTGCGGGAATGGGCGCTGGAAAAAAAATACACGGAGAACCTGCTAGTCGCCGCCGGCATCTTGGCGCGCGGTGATGAAGATTCCTCACGCCCCGGCGAGACTTATCCGCGCTTCCGTCATCGACTGATGTTTCCCATTCGGAATGACTACGGCGAAGTCATCGCCTTCAGCGGACGCCTGCTCGATCCCGAAGCGAAATCCGCAAAATATCTCAACTCCCCGGAGACGGTCATCTTCAGCAAGAGCAAGGTTTTCTTCGGTCTCGACAAATCCAAGCGCGCCATCATCAAGGCCGGACGCGCCATTGTCTGCGAAGGCCAGCTTGATCTCATCACCGCGTTTGAGCACGGATTTGAAAACGTCGTCGCGCCCCTCGGCACGGCGTTCACTGAATTTCATGCACGCACTTTAAAACGCCACGCGGAAGAAGTCGTGCTCTGCTTCGATTCCGACACTGCGGGTTTCAAGGCTGCCGAACGCGCCTTCGTCATTCTCGCGCCCACTGGCATCGTCGTGAAAGTCGCGCCACTCCCGCAAGGCGAAGACCCGGACTCGCTCATTCGCCATCAAGGCGCAGAGGCGTTCAAGGCCAAGCTCGATGATGCGCGGGATTTCTTTGATCACATGATGGACTTCGCGGGCGAGCACCGGAACCTGAATGAAACGCGGGAGAAAACTAAGTTCGCTGCCGACATGGCGGAGATGATTCGCTTGCTCGACAACAACATTGCGCGTGATGCGGCGATCCAAAAAGTGTCGCTGCGCCTCGGCATTCCAGAGAGTGATTATCGGCGGCAAATCGAGCGGCTTGCGAAAACTGCACCGCAAACCACGCGCGTTACATCCGGCACGATCGAACCTTCACAGCCTCTGCCTCCTCAGGACAAAACTGCGTTGCTGCTGGTGCGACTCGCTTTGTCAGACGAGGAAATTCTGCGCTGGTTGCGCCAGAACGAACACACTCAAATCGTCGATGAAGTCAGCGGCACTGAATTGCTGGGGCTAATTTGGCGATCAAGTTCCGAACTCGCCGACCCTGCAAAAATTGCCGCGTTCATGAGCACCTTGAGCCGTGAGGAAGAGCTGGCCTTGAGCCGATTGTTGGCACAGCCGAACGTGCAAGGCGGATTGACCGACGCACAGCACGCGCTCGAAGCACTGGAAACCAAACGACTGCAAAACCGCTATCAACGTGCGCAGACACAACTCAAGAAGCCAGGATTAAGCGCGGCGCAGATCGCAGAACTCTTCGCAGAAGCGCAGCAACTCAAAGAATGTCTTGACCGTCGCTCACGACTTCCAGATATTCCTCCCCCAATCGGTTAATGAGCGCATCCGCAAACAACAAGGATTCCAGTCCATCGAAGAATCCGAAAACAGCAGACGCCACGCCTAAACGTAAGCGTGGTCGTCCAAGGAAAGCTACGCCCGCGAATCATTCGGCTCCGCCAGCCGCGATTCAAAATGACATCGGACGCCGCAGAGGACGCCCGCCAAAAATTGCCCGCACCGTCGCGCCCCCACCGCCTTCCCACTCGGACATCAACAGCCCGCAGATTCAAGAGAAGCTCCGTTACCTCATCCGCCTCGCCAAGGAGCAGGACACGCTGAGCTTTGATGATCTCAATGAATCGCTGCCGTCGGGATTCGTTACGCCCGATCTGCTGGATGAAATCATCACCCGCTTGCGAAGTCTCGAAATCGAAGTCGTCGAACCAACTCATGCGGAGCGCGCCAAAGCCAAGCGGGCGTCGAGTTCTGATCAAGAAGGTAGCGCCCTAGAAGAACCTGAAGAGATCGGTCAGTTCGATGTGCTCGACGATCCAGTGCGGATGTATCTCAAGCAAATGGGTCAGGTTCCCCTGCTCACGCGCGATCAGGAAATCATCATCTCCAAGCGCATCGAAAAAGCCGAGGCCAGCCTTTGGCAACTCCTGCAACATGTTGGCTTCATCGCCACGGAATATCTCCAGCTTGGCGAAGGACTCATGGGCGGCGAAGAGCGATTCGACCGACTGGTGCTCGATCGCAAGATTGAAGATCGCGAAAGTTATTTCCGCAAGCTCCAGCAAAATTGCGATCAGGTAAGACAGTTCATCGCCAACGCCACCGAGCAGTATCGCGCCATCATGGAAGGCCCGGCACGTCAGCACCTCTCATTGACGAAAAAATTCGACGTCACCAAGACCGCCCTTTTCAAACTCTGCGGTAAATTCTACTTCAAACAAAAAACCAACGAGGACTTAGTCTCCGTGCTCAGTCAGCGCTTGTTGGAACTCGACAACATCGAGGCTGAAGAAGCTCGCTCGCCCGGACATCCAGACGTGCGTAAGGCGCTCACAGAATTCCAGCTCGCCGCCTGGATGATCCCGTCTGACTACCGCCAGACCGTGACTGATGCCTGTCAGTTGAACAACGAGTCCACCAAGGCGAAAACAGAAATGGTCGAGGCCAACCTCCGCCTTGTCATCTCCATTGCGAAGAAATACACCAATCGCGGTCTCTCCTTTCTCGATCTCATTCAGGAAGGCAACATGGGCCTGATGCGCGCCGTAGAAAAATTTGAATACAAGCGCGGCTACAAGTTCAGCACTTACGCCACCTGGTGGATCAGACAAGCGATCACTCGCGCCATTGCCGATCAGGCCCGCACCATCCGCATCCCGGTGCACATGATCGACACCATCAACAAACTCCTCCGCGTGCAGAAACAGCTCGTGCAGGAACTCGGTCGCGATCCCTCGCCGGAGGAAGTCGCCGATGAAATTCATCTTCCCGTCGAACGCGTGCGGGCCGTGCTGCGCATGAGTCAGCAACCCATTTCACTTCAGGCCAAGGTCGGCGATGGAGACAGTGACACCGAGTTCGGCGATTTCATCGAAGACAACTCCTCTGCCAGCCCGATGGAAATGACCGCGCGCAATGTGCTGCGGGATAAGCTCAGAGATGTGCTCGAAAGCCTCAACGAACGCGAACGCGAAGTGCTGGAGCAACGCTTCGGGCTCGCCGACGGCGCAGGTCGCACGCTCGAAGAAGTGGGTCGCCAGTTCAATGTCACACGCGAACGCATCCGCCAGATCGAGGCCAAAGCCTTGCGCAAGCTGCGTCACCCCACGCGCATCAAACAACTCGGCGGCTTCTTCAACGAGGAATGATTTGAGAAATCAAGATCACGCGAACTCCGCGATGACCTCGATCTCCACCAGCGCGCCGAGCGGGAGCTTGGCCACCTGAATCGTGGAACGCGCAGGCTTGTGCCCGTCGAATCCGTTTTCGTAAATCGGATTTACCTTGGAAAAATCAGCCATGTCTTGCAGGAACATCGTGGACTTCACCACGTTGTGAACGCTCAATCCGGCCGCGCTAAGCACAGCCTCAATGTTCGCGATAACTTGCAGCGCCTGACCTTCGACCTCAGTGGCCTCGATTTTTCCAGAAGCGGGATTGATCGGAATCTGGCCGGAGCAGAACAGCAGATTGCCTGTGCGAATGGCTTGTGAATAGGGGCCGATGGCGGCGGGAGCGTTGGGGGAGGATATGATTTGCATGGGATATTTTGTTTACGGTTATCGGTTAACTTTTAGATGTTCGGCAATCAATGTTTTTTACACGCTTTCGTATAGAACTCGTTGCCTTGGCCTAGAGGAAGACCAAGATCGCCAGTGAGTTTCCAGAGCGCGTCGTAGTTAATGTATTCCGGCAGACCGCCCGGCGTGGCGACGAATTTGTTGCAGCCAAAGCACATCTCAAAAACTGCGGCCACCTTGCCCGATGCGTCATAGAAAACGAAGGCATGATGCGGCTTATAGCACGGCGTGCGATCCTGTTTTGGTTGCGAGACGGTTAGCGCTGACAGCAAGCGTTTCGTTTGTGTCGGGTTCAGCTTCACACCCTTCGAGTCCATCACGCCTTTGTGCATTCTGCCATTGATCAAGAACGAAGGGCTGCTGTCCGCTGTGTAGTCATAGCAAAAAGCGCGCACTTCCTTGAACTCTTTGCCCGGCCAGTTCACATGCGTGCCCGGCGCAGGCGATGGAGGAGCGAACACCGCTTGATAGGATGCACAGGATGACAAAGCCAGTGCAACCAGCACGGCGGCCATCAGATGAATTCTTGGAAAGGTCATGCCCTTTGCTAAATCGAAGCAGCCCCTGTCGTCAATCAAAACTCTCTGCGCAGATTTTCATATCGAATCGCCAAGTAGCAGTCGTCATAAGGAGGTTCCCCCTTCAGAAGTGTGTTTACGCAACACAAACAGTTGAGCCTCCTCACGTCGGCTGCTACGTAACTGCTCCTGTGACCCAGAAAAACTCCATCGACTGGCCCGCCCTGCGAAAGGATTTCCCGATCCTTGAACAGGAAGTCCACGGGAAGCCGCTGATCTATTTCGACAATGCCGCGACTTCGCAAAAGCCGCGCGCGGTGCTGGATGCGCTGGTTCGTTATTATGAGCACGACAATGCGAACGTGCATCGCGGCATCCATGAACTGTCTATGCGTGCGACCGACGGATATGAAGGCGCACGAGTCCGCACGGCGAAGTTCATTAACGCGACTAAGTCCTGTGAGATCATTTTTACTCGGGGGACGACTGAGAGTATCAACCTCGTCACGAACTCATGGGGCGGCGCCAATTTGCAGGAGGGCGACATCATCCTGCTCACGGAGATGGAGCATCACAGCAATATCGTGCCTTGGCAGCTCATCGCCAAGCGCACAGGCGCGAAGTTGGCCTATATCCCGGTCACGGGAGATGATGGGTTGCTCGACTACTACGCGCTCGATAAGCTGCTCACACCACAAGTGAAACTATTCGCGTTCACGCAAGCATCGAACACGCTCGGCACTGTGAACCCCGCGAAGGAACTCTGCGCGAAAGCACGTGCGCTTGGAATCACCACGCTGGTGGACGCGGCACAGAGCATCGGCCACATGCCGGTGGATGTGCAGGACATCGGCTGCGACTTCCTTGCCTTCTCAGGTCATAAGATGTGCGGGCCGACAGGCATCGGCGTGTTGTTTGGCCGCGAGGAATTGCTGGAAAAGATGCCTCCGTGGCAAGGTGGCGGCGACATGATTTCCAGCGTGGATTTTTTTGAATCGCGCTGGAACACACTGCCGCACAAGTTCGAGGCTGGCACACCGGACATCTCTGGCCCTATCGCGTTGCACGCAGCAATGGATTACCTTGATGCCATCGGGCGCGACAAAATCTTCGCTCACGATCAGGAACTTGCCGCTTACGCTTACAACCGACTGAAGGAAATCCCGCATCTGCGCGTGTTCGGGCCAACGAGCGGACGCTCTGGGCTGGTGAGTTTCGTCTTGCCCGAAGTTCACGCGCACGATGTGGTCACGCTCGCCGATCATCGCGGCCTCGCCCTGCGCGGCGGGCATCACTGCAACCAGCCGCTGATGCGAAAGCTCAAGGTGCCCTCCACCGTGCGGGCGAGTTTTTATTTTTACAACAACATGGACGAGATTGATCGCATGATCGAAATCCTCCGAGAAATTCAAGCTTACTTCAGCCGTGGATCTTGACGAACTTTACAAAGACGTGGTGCTCGACCACTGCCGACGCCCGCGCAACTTCGGCGAGATGCCGGACGCGGACGTGCATGTCCATGGCGACAATCCAAGCTGCGGAGACGAGATCACGCTGCATGTGAAATTCGATGCCAACCGCGATCTCAGCGATGTGATGTTCACCGGCAACGGTTGCTCGCTCTGCATGGCCTCGGCCTCAATGATGACGCAGAAGATTAAGCACAAACCGCGGGCGAATGCGGAGGCGTTATGGACGAACCTGCATGACATGCTGACTGCACAGCAAGAGCCGAAGGAACTCGATGACAATCTCGGCGACCTCCAAGTGCTCGTCGGCGTTCGCAAGTTCCCCATGCGCGTGAAGTGTGCGACGCTCCCTTGGCAGGCGTTGAAACAGGCGTTGGAAACAAAACCGGAATAACTGGCTCGTGCTCCACGCCGCTTTTTTTAATTTGGTCTGGACGATCAATTTATCTGGGATAGATCAGATCACCTTCAAACCCAAGACAACCACGCTCTATGAAACAAACAAACCGAAAGACACTCCTCACGCTGGCGCTCGCGCTTGTTGTTAGCGTTTTCACTACTGCCCATGCGGCGGACAAGAAGAAACCCAACATCCTTGTCATCTGGGGTGATGACATCGGCACCTGGAACATCAGCCACAACAACCGTGGCATGATGGGCTACAAGACACCGAACATCGACCGCGTCGCCAAAGAAGGCGTCGGCTTCACCGACTACTATGCTCAGCAATCCTGCACCGCAGGCCGCGCCGCATTCATCAGCGGTTCCTCGCCAGTCCGCTCCGGTATGACCAAAGTCGGCATGCCCGGCGCGAAGGAAGGCTGGCAGAAAACCGACGTCACCATGGCCACCGTGCTGAAGAGCCAAGGTTATATGACCGGCCAGTTCGGCAAGAACCACCAAGGCGACCGCGACGAACACCTGCCGACGGTGCACGGCTTCGATGAGTTCATCGGCAGCCTCTATCACCTCAATGCCGAGGAGGAACCCGAGTTGCGTGACTATCCCCGCGACATGAAACTCGCGAGTGGAAAAACCTTCCTCGAAACCTTTGGCCCGCGCGGTGTCATCAAAAGCCTATCCGATGGCAAAGGCGGGCAGAGCATCGAAAACCTCGGCCCGCTCACCAAGAAGCGCATGGAAACCATCGACGAGGAAACCCTCGCCGCAGCCAAGGATTTCATCACCCGCATGAACAAGGAGGGCAAACCCTTCTTCTGCTGGTGGAACGGCACCCGCATGCACTTCCGCACCCACGTCAAGAAAGAGCACATCGGCATCTCCGGTCAGGACGAATATGGTGACGGCATGGTCGAGCACGATATGCACGTTGGCGAGTTGCTGAAGCTCATTGACGACCTCGGCCTCGCCGACAACACCATTGTCCAATACTCCACGGACAACGGCCCGCACTACAACACTTGGCCCGATGCCGGCACCACACCCTTCCACGGTGAGAAGAACTCGAACTGGGAAGGTGCTTTCCGCGTCCCTTGCTTCATCAAGTGGCCCGGCCATTTCCCCGAAGGCGTGACGCTCAACGGCATCGTTTCCCACGAAGACTGGCTGGCCACCTTCGCCGCCGCCGCAGGCGCCCCGGACATCAAGGAAAAACTCCTCAAGGGCGGAGTGGAACTCAACGGCCGCACTTACAAGAACCACATCGACGGCTACAACATGCTGGACTATCTCAGTGGCAAGGTGAAGGAATCCCCGCGCAACGAGTTCATCTATCTGAATGATGCCGCCGAGGTCGTCGCCATCCGCGTCGGAGACTGGAAGGCCACCTACATGGAAAACCGCGCCTCTCAGCTGCAAGTCTGGCGCGAGCCCTTCATCCATCTGCGCGCTCCCATGCTCGCCAACCTGCGCCGCGACCCTTTCGAAAAAGCCCAGGAAAGTGCCAATAACTACAACGATTGGTATATCGATCGCGCCTTCGTCCTCGTGCCTCTCCAAGGTGTAGCCACCAAGTTCCTCATGACCCTGAAGGACTTCCCGCCTAGCCAAAAGCCGGGTGACTGGAGCCTCGATTCGCTTGAGAAGCAAATCAAGGGTATGACCATGGACGGAAAGTAAACCCACCTGATTCGGCTTTGAACCACGCGGGCCGTCCTTAAACGAGGGCGGCCCGCGCATTCAGATTCGAACACAACCGCACATTCATGAAAAACCATCTCTGCTCAAAACTCACGCTGCTCGCGCTGAGCGCCCTATCTCTCGCCGCTTCGGCTGCCGATGCGCTCACCCCAACCGAGATCCGCGCCATTGCCAAGGAGGCCTACATCTACGGCTTCCCGATCGTGGACAATCTTCGCGTGCAGTATGCCTATTTCGCCGATCAGACGAGTCCTGAATACATGGCTCCCTACAATACGCTGGTCAACGTGCCCCGCGTCTTCTCGCCCGATGACAAGACTGTCCAGACCCCCACCTCGGACACTCCCTACTCGTGGGTCGGCCTCGATTTGCGCGCGGAACCTATCGTTGTCACCGTGCCGATGATCGAGAAAAGCCGATACTGGAGCCTGCAACTCATTGACCTCTATACTCACAATTT
>JBBRNC010000048.1:0-28348 GCA_038230495.1 Verrucomicrobiales bacterium | reverse complement strand
GGTGGCGGGGCGAATTTCGCGCCCATGGCCATGCCCGCCTGAATGGCACGATATTTGAGAAAACCGAGGCCGGTGATAATCACGGCCATCACCAGAAGCATGACTAACATTCTTTTCCACATAACCATTTATCGAGGGGGCTTTTGAGTGCTGATCCAGTTGAATCAGCGGCGAGGATCATCAGTCAAGCTGACTACTTCGTCAAGTTCAAGTTGTTTGGTATTTCCATGACGAATTGTATTATCCCGATATTACGGGCCGGAATGAGGAAAAGATGGCTGGCGTAGGATAGTCATTTATCCATTATGGTAATGATAAAATAATTTATAAATACTAAAACCACTGTCGTTGCTTTAATCGCAAAAATCTAGCAGAGTGCATCAAATATGACTCCAAAGGAGATCGGTAGAGCTGCTGGAAGGATTTTCGAGAAATCGGTCCCGCCCAACTGCGCGATTCGTTCGCAGGAAGATCAGGAAGATTACGGAATCGACTACGAACTTGAAGTGACCGACCCCAATGACCAAGCCACGGGTTTAATTTTCAAGGTTCAGCAAAAGGGTGTTGAAACTGCTTCCCTCGGCGGAGGAGGCACATGGGTTTCATTTTCTGATCTGACGGTGGAGAAGATGGCCTACTACCTGAACAAAGTCCGCATTCCCGTAATCTTCGTGGTAGTGGACGTTGCTACGGAATCGGTGTGGTGGACACGCCTGCAAGGAAATGAGGGAGTTGAAAAGGCATACCGTGATGCACTCGCAGCAAAAAAAGAAACGATGACGATACGGCTGCGCACGAGCGACAGCCTGCCAGGAACATTTCCGAACTTATTGGTTGCCGTGTCAGAGGCTCAATATGCGATCATTACAGCAGTCCTTCGTGCTGCCAACGGGACGCAGTTGCTAGAAGCCGCCGCTTCCTCAGCGCAATTTGAGGATACCGCCGCAGCGATTGCGCTTCAAAATGACATTTTCCGCTCCGAGCAAATCGAGCGCCTAATCCAAGAAGGAAAAGCCGCCGCTGCACTTCAGACAGCACAGATTCATTTCAACAGTGAGTCAGAAAGTATTTCAATGCGGTTTTCGGGAGCGATGAACATGGTGCGGCTTTTCCCCGCAACACTGACGAACCGCGATGATCCGCAGCGAATAGAAATAGTAATCGCACAGCGACTTCAAGTCACTGAACAACTCCACAAGCTCACGCATCGGGTAGAGACTCACAAAAATCTTCGCCTTTATGCTTTGTTTCTCCGCCGTGCTGCAAGACTTCGGTTCCTTGTGCAGCAGGACATGGGATTGCACATGACGCTTCGCGTCCAGAGTGGAACTGGCGATGCGTTGACCATTTCGATGATAAGGGCAGCTCAGATGTCGATGGCAACGAAAGTAAGCCAAGAGTTTCGCAAGACACAAACATGTTTCCTGCGGCTTATACGCCAGGGCGCTCTTCACTTCACTACTCCAGCATGGCACCAGATTGCCTCCGACATCTCCCCGTTCTTAATTCGCCTCAAAGAGGATGATTTGAACGAAGCCCTTGATCAAATGGTTAAATGGCTTGATGCAACATACGACTTCGCGGTCAACGTGGCGAAGGCAGCAAAAGACTGCTCAAGCATCGGGTTGTGCGCAGTCGCAAACCTTCAAATCAGCGGCGCATTTTCAAAAGAAGCTGAAAAATACGCCCAGAGAAAAGCAGACGCCCGTGCCGCAATTGAGGCAATCGAAGACGCGAGCATTCGGACACATTGGCTGTCCCGCTTTGATGACTTTGTCGCTGCGCTCGACGCCCCACATCCTTCCCGCCCATCCTTTGCTGATGAGGAATCGATCTATCGACAGATGGCTAAATCTATGGGCATAAATCTCGAAGACGAGAACGACCAAATCGCTTCGGTGATCAACATTGGACTTCGTGACCGCAACCCGGAAAGAGTATTGAAGAACTGCCGCCAGTTGCGCGTGAAACTAGGCTCAAGTGGCATTCCTGCCAAGATGCTTGGACTGCCAACGGCGGGATTCAAATCCGTTCACTGTGTGAAGTTTGGATTTGCGGCCGGGGCATTGTCTTTGGATGCGGCCTATGAAACGCTGGTTGAGAACCATTGCAGCAAATGCACAGAGGCAGAACCGCATCCACCGACGTGGAAATGGGATGCAGATTGGCAGAAGGAGAATTCAGGCAAGGATTTGCCTGAATTGTTTTGATTAAATTTCACTGGAGCTAGTCACCACATTAAAGTCCACGGCCAACGCCTCAAAGTGGCGGCGGCGCTTCATCGCTTGTCGGTAACGTGTCGTAACCAAAATCATATTCCGCCAGTTTCAGAGTGGTGCCATACTCATTCTTTCTCCAGTCTAAACGCCCGCGTTCTGAAATCAGGTGAAGATTCTTGCGTGCTCTCGAACAGATGACGTAAAGTAGCTTCTTCGCGCTGTTCTCACCATCTGAGTCGTTGGAATTCGGAACCATTCCCTCCAGAAGCGCGTAAGCGATGACAGCATCATACTCGTCGCCTTTGATTCCGTGAATCGTTGATATAGTGATTCCACTTCGATTGCTGAAGACCTTTCTGAAGTTGCTGATTTCGCCAACGAACTCAGCTCCTTCCTTTCGCAAACGGTCTATGCGTGATTGAGAGCTGCCAAAAAACGCTTCGTGATGCTCTTTGAGCAGTTCATTGGCCTGAATGTCAATTCCAAGCTCCGCAAACAAGAGGCCGAAGAACTCAGCCAGATACTTCAAACCATCAGTCTCATCAAGCTTGATGGAATTGCATTGCCGCAACAATGATTTGTGGGTAAGCCCTGTGATTGTCACGTCCGCGTCTTCCAGGTCTTTGAGGATTTCAGCCGCCCATCGCCGCCGACGGATAAACATCTCAGGCGATGCCGTTGTGAGGACAATCCTGGAAAATTTATACCAGAAATTATCAATGTCTCTGGCGAAAGGCACCATGCCTGGACCATCAAATTCATACTCCGGCAGGCTCGAAACCAACTTTCGTGTCATTGCGGCCAGCGATACCCACTGAGGGGCAAGAATGCAGATCTCGCGCGGAGGAATACCCGCCACTTCTATATTAAAACGAATTAATCGGATGAGTTCATCATCCAGCGCATCACGATGCACTTCGTTGTTGAACGAAATGATACTGGCATATTCGCGATGCTTCGCTCTCGATTCGATCTGGGTTGCGTGAACATTGAAATTGCTGAAGTAGCCAACAATTTTCTCCGATGAGCGGTAATTTCTCCAAAGCATCAGTTCCGTGAGATGAACCTGTGCATTCTCAGCGAACACGTAGGCGGCAATCGGGAACCCTCCCAGTCCCTGAAAAATTGCTTGATTAGGGTCGCCGACAATGAATGCCTTCGTGCTGCCCGCTCCGGCTCGCAATATCGAAGCAATTATCGAATACTGAATGGCCTTGGTGTCCTGATATTCATCCACCATCACAAACGCAAACATCTTTGACAGCAGGACGCTGATTGTAGGATGATCCGCGATAAGTTGGTGCGCGTAGTAGAGCATCAGCTCAAAATCAATCTGCCGGTTCTTGGAAAGGATTTGGAAGTAGCTCTGCAAAATCATCTCAACCCTAGACTGCTTCGGTGTGTTGGCACAAGCCAGCACACAACCGTCCGCTGTGTAATAGAAACCACAATCGAAGGGTTTGATCTTTTCGCGTTTGTATGGCTCACAAAGCTCAGTCAGAATGCGCTCGCTATCGTGTGAATTTATTACCCGAAACCCTCTGCTCAGCTCAGCGTGGTAAATCCCGTATGGCTTTAGAATCCATTCAAGACAGAATGAGTGAATAGTTCCAATCCACAGCTGAGCGGTATCAACGCCAAGAGCCTCAATGCGCTCATGTATCTCATCAGCAGCGCGGTGGGTGTAGGTGATCGCAATCACCCTCTGCTTCTCTGAACTGAGCCTCGAAAGCTCATAGGCAATCTTGTATGTCAGGGTTCGGGTTTTGCCGCTGCCAGGACATGCAACGAGGAAGACGTTGCCGTCGCACCTGATTGCCGATTCTTGCTCTGGGTCAAGCTCCCCTTCCTTCCACGCAAACATCGCTTAGAAGCGGTTTAGAATTGGGATTAGCTTGTCGGCAGCGAATGTGGTGAGCATGTCGTTGCGAATCGTAATGAAGTCAGTTGCCCCTTCTCTGAAGCTTTTGAGTTTGACTCGAAATGCAGCGATTACCTCAGGACCAAACTGCTCTGCTTGCTCAATACATTTGACGCGGTAGCTCAGAATATTGAACCATACCTCCGTCGAAACAGTGGGGTAAACGAAGAAAATCGCATCGAGGATGTAGCTTGGGATCACTGTCTTATGGTCGATCATTTTACCCAACAGGATCGCAAACCACCCCTTGCCCTCTTGCTGCGCCATTGTCAGAACTCGCGTTCCGAAGAGCGCAATATCGCCCGACTCCAATTCCGCTTTTGCCGTGGCGACGGTGCCAGCTGACGAGTAAACATCACCGAGGACATCCACAACTTTTTCAGAGTTTCCTGCGGCAACAAAATCCACCTCAAAAGTATGGGGCGCGAAGCACAAGTGCAGCCAGTTGTTGTTCTGGCCAAAAGTTTCGAGGGCAGTTTTACGCCGCACTCCGACGTCATGCGAATTCTTAACCTTCAGCTTCTTTTTCTTCACGTCCTCACTGTCTCCTGTCGCCGGATTCGTATCAATGATCGCCGCATCAAGATCGGTCAAAATGGCACACCGCTTGCGGATTCTTGCGTCGTTGAACAGAATTGCGACATTCTGGAATCCGGTGCTACGGATGTTGATGAGGCTGATGCCCATCTCATCCAAACTGATTCCAAGCACTTTCTTGACGAGGATGGGAATGAGAAGCTCTTCTGCGTCTCCCTCCACCAGCATCACGCTCTTGGCGAAGAGGAGGTTACTACGCACCGCATCCAAATAACGCTGGATATTTCCAACCTGCGCCGGAGCCAATCCCGTCGCAGGTTGATAAGCCTCGCAGCGAGAAGCATTTTTGCCAAGGATATTGATGTTCAGCACATTGCTGACCTCAGAAATATGGGTCGAATGCGTCGAATAGATGATCTGCGTGTCTTCGTAATTGAGTTTGTCGAAAAGGGTCTTTTGAATGTGCGTGTGAATATGCGCCTCCGGCTCCTCGATCAGAAGGAAATTTGCGAAAGATTGCTTCGCTTTTTGATATTTGAATTCCAGCAGTTTCAGCGTCAGGTAGATCAAATTTGCCCCACCCAGACTCAACTCGTGAATGGCACCTTCATGTCCATCTTCAGCTTCACCCACAAACAGTTTCAGTGAGTGGAACAGTTTATCCGCTTCATCCGACAACTCAGACTTGATGGACAGTGAAGATGGGGAATACGTCTCACCAGCCGCATCTTTGATGGTATCGCTGATGTCGGTTCTGAGTATCTGCACATCGCCAAGCTGCTCAATGGAATTGTTCAATTCTCTGACCATCACTGAAATTGGCTCAAAGACCGCTGGGTCGATCTGCCCACTCTTGCTCTTCAACAGGGTCAGCAAAGGATTGGCGCGGTTGTTCTGAAACTCGGCGACTACATCTCTGAGAGCTTGGATGAAAGTGAAGCTAATTTCTTGCGAGATCGAAAACATTCCCGGCACCTTTGCTCCTATGGATGGGAACTCTATCTCATCGCTGAATCGAACTAAATCGAAGTCTCCGACTATGTCTTTGTAAACGGCTTCATCATTGAAGTCTGCATCGCTACGACCGGTGAAAATGGTTTCATAATCAGCTATTGTAATTCTTTGACGGATGGCTGTCAGGCCATCTGCGTCGCCGTCTTCCAGCTTGGACATCGCCACTCGAATGTCGGCCTTTGGTCTGAATATGAGATTGTATGCTGCGCGCTCAATCGTTTCGTTCGTGATGTCACCCGCGCTATGCAGGAACAGCGATTGAATTGATTCCTCCTGAGAAACTTCTTCAAATTCGAGACTGATGATTATCCAGTGTCCCCGCCAGTCCTGCAATCCTCTGTAGAAATCGTTCTGCTCAAGCCGAGAAGCAGAACGCTTCATGTTGTCATCGAGCAGGAGCCGAATGGCTCTGAAAAGGTTCGTCTTTCCCGAGCCGTTTTCACCAATGATCGTATTGATGCCCTTGTTAAAAAGCACCTTCGTATTGCCGAAATTGCGATAGTTGACGATACTAAGTTTTGAAATGTGCATTTGCTTGCGGCTATCGGGTTGGCATCTTAAGTGTTTATTCCTCGCGGAAGGCGGTGCTTGCTGACCAGTTTCGCCACACTGTCAGAAAGACAGCGTCTCGAAAGTTCAAGGGCTAAATACATACGTGATAAGCGGAGGTCATTTCTTCAAACTCAAATGAACGGGTTCACAACGCGAACGCCATCGTAGTTCTGACCGTGATTCAGGTCTTCAGAATACAGCGTATGGCAACCAAGTTCTTGGGCGGCGGCGATGATGGCGGCGTCCCAATAGGAAATCTTAAACCGCACTGCCTGACGGGTGGCGTGGACGACGAGGGCCGGTGAAGTGTGCAAGGTCGTGCGACGCGCCAGCCACTCGAGGTTCTCCAATGCAATTTCGATGGTGATGCCCAAACGTGCCTTGGTGTAGGCAACATTGAAGTATTCCTGCATGACTTGAACCGAAAAACCCAAGTCTGGCTTGCGCAGGAGACTCAATGCCACCGCTCTTTTCAGTTGATCATCAGGATGTTGAGATCCCGCATAAAGCAAGACGTTAGAGTCGATGAAATATTGGGCGGTCATAAATCTCGTGGCGGTGAACCTTGCCTACGGGTTCCGTGTTGCTCCCGCGCGATAATGCGCTGACAAATGCCTCTGTATCATCCATGTTCCGTCTGGGTGATTCGAGTTCAGAAATGAGGGAATGGATGACCAGCTTTTTTAGCGTGGTCTTGCGCTGCGCAGCCACAACCTTGGCGCGATGCAGGATGTCGTCTGGCAAATCAATCGTGGTTTTCATCTGAGCAATAAATACGGTTTTACGGCCATATTGTCAAACTGGTCACGAATCAATCACCCGTAAAACTTTTCTTGCCACAATCCGGAACCGTGCTTTCTTTCTCGCTCCAAAACAGGAAAACCTCGCCGCCAGGTTGGCGGCAATAGATAGAACGAACCATGAGCGAAACCGCAATCACAGACCCGAAGTCCTTCCAAATTCATGAGAAGGACACTGGCAGTGCCGACGTGCAAGTCGTGCGCCTGACCAACCGCATCAACCATCTCTCCGGTCATCTGGAGAAGAACCTCAAAGATAACCACTCGCGCCGCGGCCTCATTATGATGGTCGCCCGCCGACGGAAGCTCCTCGATTATCTGAAAGACACAGAGGAGCCGCGCTATCAGACCCTGCTCAAGGGACTCAAACTGCGCCGCTAAATTTGCCGGGAAAGGCGGGACTCGATGAGTTTCCGCCTTTTACGCATCATGGCACGGGCATTCCGCCCGTAAGCTGGAGTGGCAATCTGTTTGTTGCCCGAACCAGCCAGCCTTGGTGCCCATGACATCCCGCAGATCATAATCTGCACCGGAACGTCATCCCGACAGATTGCACATCCGCCGTTCGCGGCGAACCCCGTCCTCTCATCTGCGCCATCAGCAAAGGCGCGCGCCGAGGCGGTCATTCAAAATAAACCAAATCAAAATCTCAATTATTATGTCAATTCATACCATCACCGCTGCTCTCCCTAACGGAGACATCACCATCGAAACCGGCAAGCTCGCGAAACTCGCTGACGGCGCCGTCACCGTCCGCATGGGCGACACTATCGTCATCGTCACCGCCGTTTCCGCCACCAAGATCAAGGAAGGCCAGGACTGGTTCCCTCTCTCTGTCGAGTATAAAGAAAAAGCTGCCGCCGCAGGCAAGTTCCCCGGTGGTTACTTCAAACGCGAAGGTCGCCCCACGGAAAAAGAAATTCTCACCTGCCGCATGACCGACCGCCCACTGCGCCCGTTGTTCCCGAAAGGCTACCTCTTTGACACCCAGATCGTCGCCCTCTTGATGAGCGCCGACGGCGAAAATGATTCCGACATCCTCGCCATGAACGGTGCATCCGCCGCCCTCTGCGTCTCCGACATTCCTTTCGCCGGCCCCATCGGCGCGGTTCGCGTCGGTCGTGTGAACGGCCAGTTCATCGTCAATCCCACCCACGCCCAGCGTGAGAAGAGCGACCTCGACCTCGTCTATGTTGGCAACAAAACCGAAGTCGTCATGATCGAAGGCGCCGCCAACGAACTGCCCGAAGCTGATTTCATCAACGCCCTCGCATTTGCCCAGGAACAAGTTCAGGTGCTCGTCGCCGCCCAGGAAAAACTCGCTGCGCTGGCTGCGAAACCGAAGCGTGTCGTCCCCCTGATGCTCGTCAAAGATGAGTTGCTCGAAGTCGCCTATGAAGTCGCTGGCAGCCGCATTGAAGCCGCCCTCTATCAGCCGAGCAAAGTTGCCCGCGGCAAAGCCGTTGGTGCCTTGCGCGATGAAGTTGAAGCCGCCATCAAGGCCAAGTTCCCCGAGGCAGGCAACTTCGAGGTCAGCCAGGCTTTCGACTACATGCAGAAAAAAGTTTTCCGCATCAGCATTCTCGACAAGAAGCATCGCTGCGACGGACGCGGCCTTGATCAGCTCCGCGAGCTTACCGGCGAAATCGCCTTGCTGCCCCGCGCTCACGGCTCCGCGCTCTTCTCCCGTGGTGAAACCCAGGCCGTGGCCCTCGCCACGCTCGCGCCGCTCGACGAAGCCCAGGACATGGACACCTACGCAGGCGGCGTGGACACCAAGCGCTTCATCCTGCATTACAACTTCCCTCCATTCAGCGTCGGCGAAACCGGCCGCTTCGGTGGACAGAATCGTCGCGAAATCGGACACGGCGCATTGGCCGAGCGTTCCGTTGAGCCCGTCATCCCTTCCGCAGAAGATTTCCCTTACGCCATCCGCGTCAGCAGCGAAGTCATGGAATCCAACGGCTCCACCTCCATGGCCTCCGTTTGCTCCGGCGTCATGGCCTTGCTCGATGCTGGCGTGCCGCTCAAGCGCCCCGTCGCGGGCATCAGCGTCGGCCTCGTCTCCGAGTTAGACTCCAATGACAAGATGACCCGCTACGTCACGATGCTCGACATCCTCGGCAGCGAAGATCACTTCGGCGACATGGACTTCAAACTCTGCGGCACCGACAACGGCGTCACCGGTTACCAACTTGACCTCAAGCTCCCCGGCATTCCCTTGAGCCTGCTTAACGAAGCCATCGCTAAAGCCAAGATCGGTCGCACCGACATCCTCAAAGTGATGAATGCCGCCATTTCCGCACCGAAGCCGCTCAGTGAATTTGCACCGCGCATCGAGAAAACCAAGATCAACCCCGACAAGATCGGCGAACTCATCGGACCTGGTGGCAAAAACATCAAGGCCATCCAAGCCGAATCCGGCGCTGACATCAGCATCCAGGACGACGGCACCGTCCTCATCTACGCCAGCTCCAACGAAGCGCTGCAACGCGCCCTCGAGCTCGTCAACAACACCGTTGGCGAAGTCGAAGTCGGCAAGAACTACACCGGACGCATCGTCAGCACGACGAACTTCGGCGCGTTCATCTCGCTCGGCGGCAAGAAAGACGGCCTCATCCACATCAGCGAACTCGCAGACTTCCGCGTCAACGTCGTGGAAGACGTGGTCAAGGTCGGCGATGTCGTCACCGCCAAATGCATCGGAGTCGATGACAAAGGCCGCGTAAAAATGAGCCGCAAAGCCGTGCTCCAGGAAAAGAACGGCGCAGAACAACAGGCGTAAGCCAGCCAGTTAATACTTCGCAAAGATCACAAACGGGCAGGCCGAAAGGTCTGCCCGTTTTTTTGTTCAAGGGGGCGCGGGCGTCACGCCCGAATATTCGTAACCAGCCATTTACCACAACCTTAGCGAAGTAACTTCCCGCCGAAGTTGAGGGCGTGCTGGGAATTATATATCTGATTCAAACGGAAACGAAATATGTGCAAATGGCACCATGACTTCACGAGGAGACTCCATGTAGCTTATTGAGCTTATCACTGAGAATCTGAAGTTCTTGCTTGACCACCTGTAGCTTTTCTTCCGCCCTTTGTTTTTCCTGTGAAGATGAAGTTTTAGAATTAATAATTTCAGACTGATGGTTTTTTTGCAACTTTAGTGTGGCGATTTTTTTCTTCAAAGTTTCCGCCGCTTTACTCAATTCACCGCCGTTACTCTTCTCCACGATTACTTGTTTCTCCATGTCGCGTTTCGTCTTTTTTGCCTTGACCGGTGAGTAAACATATCGATTACCATCTGCTGGCAGGTCGGGGTTGTCAGTCTGCTTACTCAAGTTAAGAAGTGTCATGATGGGGGCCTGGACTAGGCCCCCACAACCGACGAGAATATCTATGAGACTAGCGAAAACAATTAGATGCAGGAATTGGTGGCACTTGAGGAAGCAATGCATAGCGGCTGAAATCTTGGTTGTGGATATTCTGGCTGCGAGGGAACACCTTCTATGTTGAAACTCCCTTACGTTCTTCGGCGATTCGGTTGAGAATCTGTGTTAGTTTCATCTTGCGGGTTTCTATTTGTTCGATTTCCGCGTGGCAGGCTTTCAATTCTTTTTCACCCCACCCCGAGGACACCATGTCTGCTTGGACTTGTTTGGTCGCTTGTAATGCCTGTTCATTTTGTATTTTGGCAAAGCCGACACGGTCCGCAAGGAGTTTAATTTCCCGTAACAATTCTTTCTGCTGTTGCGGTGTGGAATGGGGTCTGCTCTGGATGCCTTTCATCTCACCCAACATCTGTGAGCAATCATTAGCCAACTTTTGATTCACTTCCCTAAGTAGAGCCAGTTCGCCAGAAAGCTGCGTCCGATCATGCTTGTTTTCTCGGACCTCTCGCACTGCCCGATCCAGCATTTTTGGGCTGTTGTGGCCAACATTGACATGGAACACATGAAGCCCGTTTATCAAAGGTTTCGTGTAAATTGACAGAAAAGCTGATTCCCACTGTAGGCGTTTATTTTGTGCGATTTTTGCCGACTGTAATTCGGCCTTTGTAACAGGAATGCCGTCCACGACTTTAGGTGGTTCCGTTGAACACCCGACTATGAACGGTGCCAGAAATATAATATATTTGAGTGGGGGCTTCATGGCGGTTTTTGAATGGTCGGATGGCGTGATACTCATAGCGACCCTGAAATTTTCACTTTGTGTGCCAAAATAAGAGGGCCGATTCAGCATGACATAATCAACTTCTTGATTTGGCGATGAAATTTATGTGGAGCTGCCATTTAGTTTATACAATCTATTAATTGCTCTTGAGTTTTTTACAAAAATCATCAGCCTCGCTGAATGGAGGGCTGGTTTTATTCTTCTTATACTGTGAAATATGAAGTGGGATTTGTTCCGTCAATCGTCGTTGATCGATATGTCCTTGGCTTGTTAGGAATGCGATATGCTCAGCAAGCGCGATTGTGACATCAGCCTCCTTAAATGAAGACAGGTCTTTTATGTGCTGCCAGTAGTTTTGCCAATGTGTTTTCAATTGCTGTCCTCTAAAGTTGAGAATGTCCCAGTCTTGGAAAAGCAAAATTAACGAAGTGCTGGCTTGCCGCACGACAGCTTTGACGGTTTGTCTTTCCGCCTGGAGCATCTCCTCTAGCCTCTCCTGCGCCAGAGCCGCTTGCCGGTTGGCTTCATCAAGTCGAGTCATTGCTAGCTTTTCAGCGTTTGTGGCCCGCTGGGCTTGCTCCCGAGCAGCTTGCTCGCTCTTTACTGCAAGTTCTGCATTCAAGGTAGCTTTTCGTTCGCTGGCTTTAACATCTTCAAGGGCTTGTTTAGTTTTTGCCTGTGCTTCCTGAACGTCTGCCAATCGCTGATTGGCGAGCTTCTCAGCCCGTATAGCTCGCACTGCCTGCCATGTGCTCACGCCGATACCCGCAATCAATAAGACGAGTATGGCTGCCGCCGCACCAAAGGCCAGCCGGTTGCGCTGCACCAGCTTGCGCAGGCGATAGATGGCACTCGGCGGCCCAGCTTCTACGGGTTCATTTTTAAGATGCCGCTCAATATCTTGCGCAAATGCAGCAGCACTTTCGTATCTGCGCTCCCGATCCTTCTCCAACGCCTTGAGAGTGATCCAGTCGAGATCGCCGCGCAGGGCGCGGGTGAGTTTGCCCGGTTCCGTCCCTCGTGCGATGGATGTCTCGCGCACAAGATTGGTGATGGGAATCACACAACTGCTTGGCCGCACAGGTTCAGCTTCACGGATGAGGCGGAACACTTCATCAAAGGCGGCTTTCTTCAATTGCTCACGCGGCAAGGGAGTATTGCCCACAAGCAGTTCATACAAGATCACGCCCAGCGTGTAGATATCGCTGCGGGTGTCCATGTCCGGGCCTGATCCCGCTTGTTCGGGACTCATGTATTGGGGCGTGCCCACGACCATGCCCTCCACCGTGCGCGCGAGTGTGGCTTGCAACGCGGCCTCCGCTGATGTGCCAAGCGCCTTGGCGATGCCGAAGTCAATGACCTTGGGCACCGCCTTGCCGTCCATCTCGGCGATGAGGATGTTCGAGGGCTTCAAATCCCGATGCAGGATGGCCTTCTGATGCGCGTGCTGCACGGCCTGACACACGGGAATGAAAAGCTCCAATCGCTGACGAATAGTTAATTTGTGCTCGTCACAATAATCCGTGATCGGCACACCCTTCACCAGTTCCATCACAAAATAGGGACGGCCATTGTCAGTGGCACCGGCATCCAGCACACCCGCGATGTTCGGATGATCCATCAGCGCCAGCGCCTGACGCTCCGCTTCAAAGCGGGCGATGATCTCGCGAGAATCCATGCCCGGCTTGATGACCTTGAGCGCGACCTCGCGGTGAATCGGTTCGTGTTGTTCCGCTCTCCACACAATGCCGAAACCGCCCACGCCGAGTTCTGCCAGAAGCTTGTAGCGTCCAATAGAGTCGCCGATTTTTTCCGTGGAGATGACGGGCATCACCGGCCTGCTGAAGATCATCGTTGGCGCGAGCGGATCGAACGCCGCCACACCCGACGTATCATCTGGCGACGAAGATTTCTTCGTCGCCCCATCACCCGGCTTGGCAGCTTCATCAGGCATGAAGCATGAGATTGGCACTTGCTGGCCGCCGCGCCAGCGTTTTTCTCTGCGCTGCCGTTCATCGAGTTCCAACAAAGCGCCGCCCACTTTCGGTCCAAACCAGAGCCTCCCCCTCGGCCTTGAGCTCGGGGCCGAAAGGCTTACCTCGGCTGCTACTTCTTCCCCTTCTTCTCATCACGAATCCGGGCCAGCAGCTTGAGATTTTGCTTCTCGATGTTTGAGAAAAACTCCGCCTCAATTCCATCAAAGTCCATTCCTTCCCTAGGATGATCCCAAGGAAGCTTATCGAATTGCTTTTGCGTGGCCTCATCGGGAAAGACTCCACCGTGACGCGCATACATTTCATTGATGGCGTAATGAACGTCGAAATCGACAATCTTTGCAATGTCGTCTTCCGTGAAAAGGCGTTGGCGAGTCTGGGGATAACGCTCCCCCTCTTGGACGGGAGAATCCTTGCCAAATAATTCGGCGTCTGGAGCTTTCGGTGGTTCTACATCTTTTGGTAACGGAATATTGGGTTTCTCATGCTTACTACCAGCAGCGGCGGCACCACTTGAATTGAGCTTCGTGAGCGTTGCTTGGGCACGGCGTGCTCGCATTTCGTCTTTTTGTTCATGAAGAGCCTCGACAGCGCGCGACCAGAGCGCGGGATCGTCAGGCAGGCGTTGCAGATCGTAGTCGCGCAGGAAGGCGGCGCGCTGCGAATTCTCCTCAAACTTGGCGAGGAGCAGTCGCGCAAGCGGCACGGTGGGATCGTAGCGCAGCGCCACCTGAAGGCTTTCACGGTCACCAAAATCGCGCTCGCGTTCGGCGATCTCGCGACAAGTGTGTGTCGAGTCGGGATGCGTGGTGCGTTTCGCGGGATCGGTCACCAGCCATCGTGCGAGCTGTGACCACGGGTCATCAAAGTTGTGGCGGGTGTGAAGGACTGTATACCGCTCCTTTCCAGTCATCCCCCAAATAGCGCCATTTTCGTTAAACTTTTTGCCTGCGACCGCGTTTCCCCATTCGATAACCCATTTCGGAGTTATAGCAGGTAGATGACGAACGGAGTTCACTTCCAACGCAGTGATGAAATGGTTGCGTGGTTCAATTACTCGCGTCCCATCAGGACTTACAATTGCCTCCCCATCGATAGCAGCCCGATTATCCCAATGTGGCAATAGTGAATACCACTGGTAATCGAACATCCACTTCTTGTCTGGCCTGACATTCGCAGGTTTGACAGCTCCTTGACGCAGAGATTCCGCGTCAAGAGCTTCTCTTAAGAACTTGCCTGTGTAAGAATCCCATTCGCGCCATGTCGTTGGTTTGTCTTCAGTCGAATTACACCAGGTCGTGATTAGTCGTGTTCCGTCACGACTGAATTCTATTGGAACAGGCCAATAAGTGCGATCATGGATTAGCGTCTCGCCTATCGGTTTTCCAGTGGCTATCTCCCAAACGCATGCAGTTCCGCCGTTGTGGGCTGTGACAATCCATCTTCCGTTCGGGTTGAATCGAACGGTTCTAATACCTTCATGCATTCCCCCGCCTAAGCTCGTGCCAGTGAGCGCGTCCTGCACGCCTCCCTCTGAACTAACGACACATCTGCCATCTGGACTAAAAGCCACTTCACTAGATCTCCGTGACTGCGCATTTTTCCAGATTAGACTCCCATTGCTCGCATCCCAAACTCGAATCTCAGCGTCTCCAATCTCGCCCAATCGTGGGTGATAAATATCTGTCGCTGCGATAATTCTAGTGCCGTCCGGACTGAAACTCACCCTTCGCACCGGATTCTCGTGAAGCATAGGTTTACCGATCTGCTCGCCAGTCTTCACATCCCATAGTCTAGCCGTCTTGTCTCCGTTTCCAGTCGCTAGACGCTTACTATCGGGGCTGAATATCGCACAGAGAACCATCGCGCCACACCGCATAGGCTTGCCAAGTTGTTTACCAGTGGCCACATCCCAAATTCTAGCATCTGAACGAGCGCCTTTGTCGCTGGAAGCCACAGTGACAATCCGGCTTCCGTCAGGACTAAAGCTCATACTATCGAGGTCGTTCTCTTGCCTCATCGGCTCACCTAGAGGAGTGCAATTCGACCCATCCCATAGCCTCATGCCTTTCTTGCCAATTTGCGTGATAATCTTTGTCCCATCGGGGCTGAAAATCGGAACGTCACGGCTGGGCACCGCCTTCCCAAGTTGTTTGCCTGAAAATACTTCCCAGACGATAGCTGTCCCAGCAGGATACGGACGCGTAAGATACGGTGGCGCGCCCCAATCATGCCTGAGATCATCATCTTCGTATGGCACAGCATCCGCAACTTGCTTTTCAGGCCGACTCCAAGTGATCACTCGCGTTCCATCAGGACTGAACTGTGCACTGTGAACTTCACCATCATGCAACATAGGCTTGCCCAGAGGCTGACCTGATGCCAAATCCCATATCCGCGCAGACTTGTCATCGGACGCCGTGACGATCAGTCTCCCATCTGGGCTAAAGCTCGCATCCTGAACCACACCATTGTGCCGTAGAATTTGAAAAGGTATGTTAGTATGCATCGGCGCGAACAAGGCGATGGTGTTGTAAAGAAGGTTATATGCACTTTCATTTGAGGGCTCCCAATGAAGGGCGCGAGCAAGGTGCGCCACTCCCTCGTCCCAGCGCCCTTCATTTTCGATCCGCTCCACCGCCACAGCATAATCGGCCATGCTCGCATCGTGCAAATGGCTGAGATTTTCTGCATTTGCCGCTTTAGTGGCTTGTTCGCTTTTCACGGCAAGTTCTGCGTTTTGCAGTGCCTTTTGCTCGCTTGCCGCTGCTGCTGTTGCCGAAGCCTTCGCAGCGTGCTCATTCTTAGTTGCTAGTTCCGCATTGAGCGTGGCTTTCCGCTCGCTCGCTTGCGCATCATCCAGTGCTTGTTTGGTTCTTCCTTGTGCGTTCTGCACGTCTGCCAAACGCTGACGTGCAAGGCTCTCGGCATTGCTTGCCCGCACCGCCTGCCAAGTGCTCACGGCGATGCCAGCCACCAGCAACACCACGATTGCTGCTGCCGCAGCAAAGGCCAGCCGGTTACGCTGCACCATTTTTCGCAGGCGATAAAAGGCACTTGGCGGTCCGGCTTCGACGGGTTCATTTTTAAGATGCCGTTCGATGTCTTGCGCAAATGCAGCCGCGCTGTCGTATCTGCGCTCGCGATCCTTCTCCAACGCCTTGAGTGTAATCCAGTCGAGATCGCCGCGCAGTGCGCGGGTGAGTTTGCCCGGTTCCGTCCCTCGTGCGATGGATGTCTCGCGCACGATGTCACTAATCGGCACCACACAACTACTTGGTCGCACCGGTTCGGCTTCACGGATGAGACGAAACACTTCATCGAATGCGGCTTTCTTTAATTGCTCACGCGGCAATGGGGTATTGCCCACGAGCAATTCATACAAGATCACACCCAGTGTGTAGATGTCGCTGCGCGTGTCCATGTCCGGGCCTGATCCCGCTTGTTCGGGACTCATGTATTGGGGCGTGCCCACGACCATGCCCTCCACCGTGCGCGCGAGTGTGGCTTGCAACGCAGCCTCCGCCGATGTGCCAAGCGCTTTGGCGATGCCGAAGTCAATGACCTTGGGCACGGCCTTGCCATCTATCTCGGCGATAAGAATGTTCGAGGGCTTCAAATCGCGATGCAGGATGGCCTTCTGATGCGCGTGCTGCACGGCCTGACACACAGGAATGAAAAGCTCCAGCCGCTCACGAATGGTTAATTTGTGCTCGTCACAATAATCGGTAATGGGCACGCCTTTCACCAGTTCCATCACAAAGTAGGGACGACCATTGTCTGTCGCACCGGCATCAAGCACGCCCGCGATGTTCGGATGATCCATCAGCGCCAGCGCCTGCCGCTCCGCTTCAAAGCGGGCGATGATCTCGCGCGAATCCATGCCCGGCTTGATGACCTTAAGCGCAACCTCGCGGTGAATGGGCACATGTTGTTCCGCTCTCCACACTATGCCAAAACCACCCACGCCGAGTTCTGCTAAGAGCTTGTAACGTCCAATGGAGTCACCGGCTTTTTCAGGTGAGATGCCGGGCATCAGGTGCTTGCCGAAAATCACTGTTGGCGCGAGCGGATCAAACGCCGCCACACCCGACGTATAATCTGGAGGCGGCGGATTCCCCGTCGCCCCATCCCCCGGCTTCGCGGTTTCGTCAGGCATGTCGCCTGAGATTGGCACTTGCTGGCCGCCGCGCCAGCGTTTTTCTCTGCGCTACAGTTCATCCGGCACCGACAAGCATCTTCCACGCCCCGATCAAAGCCAGAGCCTCCTCACGTCGGCTGCTACGAACTGCCCCAATTCCTCTTTCCACAAAGTCATGATGTGTGCCGGGCACGAAAATCTCGTGCCCATTGACCGCCCATCATCCGTCCGGTATATTCCAGACACCATGACCAAAGTTGCAGTTCAGCTCCCGGATGATCTCAATAGTTTCGTGCAAGAGTCAATCGCGTCGGGTGGCTACAACGACACTGACGAGTTCTTTTCAGTGTGATCGCCAACTTCAAAGAGCAGATCGAAGCACCGCTGACTGACGAAGAACAAACCAAGCTCGCTGCACTGCGCTCTGATATTCAGATTGGCATTGATCAACTCGATCGGGGTGAATGCGTCCGTGACTTTGATATTGATGCCTTCCTAGCTGAGCGGCATCAAGAATTTGCCGCCCGAAAAGGCGCATGATGGTCAAGCCGACCGTTACATATTCAAACGCAGCGCTGGGCGACCTTTCGGAAATCTGGGCCTTCGTCGCCGAGGACAGCCAGTTTCAGGCTGATCGCCTGATCCGGCGTTTCCACGTGAAGCTGAGTCATCTGGCGAAGTGGAACGCACTCGGATGCTAGCTCCATCGCGGATTATGATTCCGTGGTGCTCTTTTTGTCGCAGAGCGACATTCGTATCTTAGCCCAGTCTTTCAAGACTGGGTATCCATGTCATCTTCCTTGCGTCGCAGTGCGACGCTCGAACCAGTTCGCATGCTCCTTATGCTCAATTTCAATCCCTGAGATACTCTTTTTTGTATTCGAAGTCGTGCTTCTGAGAAACCCAATAAACTTTAGGTTATGGAAGGTGTCGGCTATCATTGGCGCGGCGAGGAGGTTCGGGCGTCGCTCTTCGACGCGGGAAAAAATGGCTAGGATTACCGGCCTTGAAAGGCCGGGCTAAGATACGGGTGCCGCTCTGCGGCAGGTGGATTAAAACGAACCTCCATGAAGATGGGATGTTGGGGTGGGGAGGATCTGCGTTTGGCTACTACGCGCGCGTTTTTCTCTTTGCTATCGTTCATCCAACTCCACCAGCTCCCTCAACAGCGCAGTCGCATAAGTTCCCTTGGGCAGATCGAACCGGATTTGAAGATCGCCGTTGTCGAGAACCTCAAAGCTGGAGTTGGTGGGGCGCAGTCTAATGACGCGGCGTTCCTGACGCAGGCCGCAGGCTTCCAAGCCGGAGGTGAGTTCGGGGAATTTCACGGGCAGTTCCATTTCGAGGGCGCGCACTTCATTGACACTTTGTAGTTCACCAATGCCCCACAGAGGCGCGGTCAGTTCCACGATACCGCTTTGGAAGCGGACGGCTTCATCGCCGCGATGACGCTCGGGGAGCAGCAGGGTTCCATTACTTGCGAAACCATAGACTTCGCCCTGTTGCGGCGCATCCCAGATGCTGCGGGCCATGCGATCTTTGACGATCTCATTAAAAAGATGACTGCGCGCAGCGGACAGCAACAGTCCACGCAGAAGTCGGTCCTGCGGTTTGAACTCATCACGAAACATCGCCAGTGCTTTGGCGACATTGCGGCCATCGTGACCGAAACGCTGCGGACCGAAGAAATTGGGCACGCCTTTGGCAACGATTACTTCCCAACGTCGCGCCGTAAGGCTGGTATCGAAATCCGGTTCGCGTAGCCGGATGGTGAATCGGTTACCCTGATGAATGCCGCGGCGCAGCTTGCGTGTATTGCGCGTGATTCGCAGCACGCGCAGTCCTTCGGATTCGAGTGCCGCAGCTTCAGTCGAGGGCTGGCCGGGCATGTGAATGCTGAACCACTGTCGGGTTACCGCATGGCGATCTTTTAATCCGCAATGACTGACTAGGCGGCGGCGAATTCCCAGCGCATCTGCGAGCCGGGCGGCGGCGGTATTGCTGTCGAGATCACGCTTTTCTACCCAGACCAGACAATGTTCGCCGACACCGGATGGCTCGAATCCCAATAACTCTTCCACGAGAAAATCTTCCGGCTGCGTCTTGAAACGCACCCGACCAAGCGGGCCGCCGTGCAGATAAGGGAGGTCGTTCGGGTTCCAATCGGTGTCCATGAGTGAGTAACGTGGGCCTCTGGCCTGCGTGTGTCGTGGGCGCTTGCGGTGAGTTTATCGAACCCGTCTCGCCCACGGGGAAGATGCCATGAAGCGTTGCAGGCGAGACGCCCGCAACACACACAGTCGTGGACGACCGTGTTACTCAGAAGGTTTATTTGACCTTGAGCAACTCGACCTCAAAGATCAGCGTCTCATTCGGCCCAATGTCACTGCCTGCGCCACGAGCACCGTAGGCGAGGTTTGATGGGATGAAGAAGCGGAACTTTGCGCCTTCTTTCATGAGTTGCACACCTTCGGTCCAGCCTGCGATGACGCGGTTCAATGGGAACTCGATAGGCTCGTTGCGCTTGTAGGAGCTGTCGAATTCGGTGCCGTTGAGCAGTGTGCCGCGATAGTGCACGAGGACGGTGTCGGTGGCCTTCGGGCTTTTGCCGGTGCCTTCAGTGAGCACGAGATATTGCAGACCGCTAGCGGTGGATTTCACGCCTTCTTTGGTTGCGTTTTCTTTGAGGAATTTTTCGCCTTGTTCAGTTGCTGTGTCAGCCATGAGTTTGGTATTAGTATTGTTTATGAAGAAGAACGCCGCAGCGAGGGCGATGGTTTTTGCGCAGACTGGACGGATGGATTTCATGAGGCGTGATGTTGGATGCATTTGTCAGAATCGGCAAGCGGGAGTTAATCAGGCCTGACGAAACTTCGCTTGCAGCAACCGTTCGCTGAAGCTTTCGTCATGTGAAACTCGATCAACCCATGAAGATGATTCCAACAACACGACACTTGTGGGTGGCAGCCTGCCTCCTTTTTGGCATCGGGACTTTACGCGGCGCAGACAGTCTCGTCGCGGTGAAAGATAGGAATCAAAATGTATGCGAAGACGGGATTGCCGGAGTCGCAACGGTGGTCCCGAAGTTGGACAGTGAATTCTTCAAGACCACTAAGACTTCTCATCCTTGGCATATCGTCGAGCATGAAGGAAGCCTTGAGAACACAGGTGAACAAAGTATTACTGCCGAGGATCTTTTGCTGATTGAGCTTACGGCACACTGCACATCGTCCCATCAGGGAGAACATTTGATGGAGTTTTGTGATGCCGTTAAAACCAAGAATGGGGTCAAGCTAATGGTATGGGGGGGAATGCCTGCCTATGCCAGCGATCTGACCGTGACGATAGATGCCAAACTGAATTTCAAATGCGCATTCTCGGGAGTCTATCCAGACTACTCGGGCCCCTTGCAGTGGAAGGTCACCAAGAAAACGCTCAAACTAAAATCGGATAAATTGGAAGAAAGAAGTCGGATTTACGGATGGATTTCAGTTGAGTTTGAAGAGCGCGATAACGCGGCACAAAAACCGCGAGCCTTTAAAATCGAAGGCTATTTCAAGCCGTTTATTCAGAGCACGCCGAAAGACGAAGATAACTCAAAGGCTCCTGAGAAATAATAACGTCCGCCTCTGTGAGCCAGCCATCATCTTCATCTTCTCCCCATGCCGATGCTTGGCGTGTTCTGCGCAGCGGGCCATTTGGCCGCTACATGGCGGGCGAGACCATCTCCATGCTCGGCACTTGGATGCAGCAGATGGCGCAGGGCTGGGTCGTTGCGGGACTGACCACGAGTGCCTTCACGTTGGGCCTGATCAACTTTTGCGCGGGTATCCCGATGCTTGCGCTGACGATGCATGGCGGCAGTGTGGCGGACCGTTGCGACAAGCGGATCATTATCATCATCACGCAAGTCGTGCAGATTATCTTGGCGCTGGCGATGGGCTGGCTGATTGCGAGCGGACAAATCGCGGTCTGGCATGTTGTGATAGCCGGGATGTTGCTTGGTATCAGCACGGCATTTGAAATGCCCGCAGCCTCCGCGCTGACACCGGAGCTGGTGGACCGCAGCCAGCTTAGTGCGGCCATCGCCGTGGATCGTTCTCTGTTTCACGCTACACGGCTCTTGGGTCCGGCTATCGGCGGCTGGCTGATTGCGTGGCTCGGCACGGCGTCCGCTTTTTATGCCAATGCCGCGAGCTTTCTGGCTCTCATCGCGGCCGTTCTCACCCTGCATCCTAGACCGCGCGGCACAGAAGAAGAGGAGGCTCAGCGGCAGACTGGAATGAAAGAGGGTTTCAATTATGTGCGACGCGACAAGCCGACGTTGTCGATGATCTTGCTGCTGGCCACCCTCACCACCTGCATCTCCCCATTTTTCATGATCACGATGCCGCTCTACTCGCGACACGTTCTGCATGTGGCAGCCCAATCGCACGGATTCCTCATGGCATCCTCAGGCATCGGCGCTTTCATCGGCTCGGTCTGGCTGCTGACGATTCCACACGTTCGCCGCGCATTCTATCTTCGGCTGGCATCTGTCGATATTTGCGCGTGCATGCTCGGCCTCGCTTTTGCACAGCATCTCTGGCAGGCAATCACGGCAATGATTTTTCTCACGCTAGGCACGTCCACGATGTTCGGCCTGGCAAATACGATTGTGCAGGAGCGTGCGCCCGACGCCATTCGCGGACGCATCTCCGCGATCATGGGTCTGAGCTTTTTTGGCGTGCTGCCCTTTTCCGGTCTTCTAGTTTCCAAGCTGGCTGATCTCGTTGGCTTGCGCGTAGCCATGGGCGCCGGCGGAATTTTATTTGGCATCAGCGCCAGTGTGATGCTCTACAGGCATCGACAACTCTGCATGAAACAGCCTGTGCCAGAAGTTGTGGAAAGCGACAATCAAGCAGAACGACTTTGAAAGTCGTTGCACGTTAACGATTTTCAAAATCGTTCTACTAATCATGAACACCAGACTCCTCAACCTCACGTTCTCCATCAGTCTTCTCGCCGCCGCGCTTCCATCGCAGGCTGCGGATGCACCGCGCCCCAAACCGCCCACCCGCGATCCACATACGCCGGGCTATGTAACGGCAAAGGAATTACCCGACGGCACCGTGCCTCCAGCAGATGCCGATGGTAATTTTATTATTGGCCCCACGCGCACGAAAGCACCGGAAATGACCGTCCATGAAGGTGTGCCGCAGGGACAAGTCTTCACGCTAACGATGAAATCAGAAGACAGCAAAATCTATCTTGGCATCGCCCGTGATCCCGGCACCTTTGGCACGCCCGATCCAAAAAATCCCAACAAGCTGGACGTCACCACCAGCCATCCCGCGCCATACACGCGCCATGTCGGAGTTTATGTGCCCAAGCAATATGTGCCCGGCACCGCCGCCCCGTTCATCGTCGGCGCAGACGGCATTGATAAGAACCTATTCATCGCCCTCGATAATCTTATTGCCGCAAAGCGCGTGCCCGCGATGATCGCCATCTCCATCGGCAACGGCAGTGGCGACGCCCAAGGCAGTCAACGCGGCTTGGAATACGATACGATGTCCGGGCTATACGCCGAGTTCGTCGAGAAGGAAGTCCTGCCGCTCGTGGAAAAGGAATGCAGCGTAAAGCTAACCAAAGATCCTGATGGCCGCGCCACGATGGGTTGCAGTTCCGGTGCGTCCTGCGCGCTCATCATGGCGTGGTATCATCCCGATCTGTATCATCGCGTGCTCTGTTTTTCGGGAACGTTTGTAAATCAGCAATGGCCTTACAATCCAGCGACTCCACGCGGTTGCTGGGAAATGCATCAGCATCTGATTCCCGAGAGTCCGGTCAAACCACTTCGCATCTGGATGGAGGTCGGTGACCACGATCTACTGAACCCCAATTCTATGCACGACAACGCCCACGATTGGGTGCTCGCCAATGAGCACACCGCCAAAGCACTGGCCGCGAAGGGCTATCACTATCAGTTCTCTTTCGTCCGCAATGCTGGTCACTGCGACGGGAGCATGAAACAGCAACTGCTGCCTGAAGCCCTGGAGTATGTCTGGAAAGGTTATCCAATATCCGGAGCTAATGGCAGATAGAGACTTTAAGCTTGCCATCCCGATGCGATTACTGATGATGTATTCATGAAGCTCAAAGAACTCCTCAAGCGAGCGCACAAACTGTCAGAGCCTTTCTGCGTGACTAATGGCGCAAAATTCAGGCTGAAAGACCACGATCCCGCAAATACAGGTAATCTGTCTTCTGAAGACAAGCCGGAAGCCGTGGAAGGACTGGCCTTGGGCACTGAGTTGCTTGCCAAAATGCAGGACAAGCTCTACGCGCAAAACAAATGGGCCGTGCTGCTCATTTTCCAAGCGATGGATGCCGCCGGCAAGGATAGTGCCATCAAGCACGTGCTCAGCGGTGTGAATCCGCAGGGATGTGACGTGCATTCTTTCAAGGCACCCTCACTCGATGATCTCGACCACGACTATCTCTGGCGCTGCATGAAAGTCCTGCCCAATCGGGGTCACATAGGCATCTTCAACCGCAGCTACTATGAGGAGACACTCGTCGTGCGTGTGCATCCGGAGCTGCTGGAGAAGCAGAAAATTCCGCAGGAATTGACCGGCAAGCATATCTGGAAAGAACGCTTTCAGGACATCCGCGCTTTTGAACAATATCTTAGCAACAACGGGGTGTTGGTCCGAAAGTTTTTCCTCAATGTATCTAAAAAAGAGCAGAAGAAGCGTTTTCTCGAGCGCATTGAGAACCCGGACAAAAACTGGAAGTTTTCTTCCACCGACGTCAAGGAACGCGAACATTGGGACGAATACATGGACGCTTACGAAGACATGATCCGTCATACGGCTACCAAAGATTCTCCGTGGTATGTGGTTCCGGCGGACAACAAATGGTTCACCCGTATCGTTGTGGCCGGGGCCATTATCGATGCGATGGATTCTCTGAATTTGGAGTATCCCGAAGTCAGTGAGGAGCAGCTTGCGGAACTGGCCGCCGCCAAAAAAGACCTAATGGCGAACGGGAAGTAATAGCATACGACTTGCGCCCCAACTCCTATCACTATTCACCCCTCATCAACATCATCATGATCTTTTCTTCCCAGACTTCCTTCCGCAACGCTGCACTCGCGCTGACGCTCTTCATCGCCAACGGAGCCTTTGCCCAGTCTCAGCCAGCGACCACAGCAGCACCCAACAAGGACGTTCTCAAAGCCCGTCTCGCGGCTCAGGAAAAGCGCACCAACCTTCTGCTCGACGAGATCAAGGCCGCCGACAGCCGCATTGAGAATCAAATCGACGATCTTCTCAAAACCCTGCGCATGGTGGGTGATTCCAAGGATTCCCGCACGAAGATTTCGCGCATGAAGCAGGATACAATTGATAAGCTGCAACGGAGCATCACCTATTATCAGCAAAAACGTGCCTGGCTTCAGGAAGAACTGCGCCGCCCGACCTACAATCTCACTGCCGATGAGAAACGCCGGATCATTGCCCGTTTTGACGAGCGCATCGAAAAGCGCGTAAACCAGATCCTCGATATGAACAAAACCCTCCCCACTCATCAGGACTATGAGCGCTACAAATCCTCTGGAGACACCACTTGGGACGGAAGCGTCGTCTATAGCGAGAGCGAAGACTATAAACAAAACCAGCGCCTCTCCTCGCACACCAACACCCAACGCGACAAGATCATCAAGGGATTGCAGACCAGTATTGACCGGCTTGACCGCCAAAATCGCTCACTCGCAGAACTGCAAGCAAGGTCAACCGATCCAGAATATCGTTTGGCCAGCCTAGAAGAACAACGCAAGAATGATGAACTCCTCAAGGCGCGTCGCGCCCAGTTAAGTGAAGTTTTCACCGCGCCCGCCCTGCCTACACGGCCCATCAGCGGCAGTGAAGCTCAAGCGCTGGACCGGACCATGCAGCAGTCCATCGCTTCCTTGAGACGCGATTTAACCACGTTCTTCCAACGCTACACCGTCTGGCTGGGTGAACGTTCCTCGGTGAATAATCTCAAGGCCGCGCTAAAGTAACTTTGATTTATATGGGGCTAACAGGCGTGTCCGAAATCCTCACTCGGTAAGATTCTGCAAAATAGATGTCAGATTGCCCCTCCTCGCACTGTTTTACGGTCAGGAATCATCCTCTGTGCGCCGGATAGATCGCGAATGGCGACACAGCAAACCCAAACGCGATCAATTGTTAAACTCATCAAAAGACTAATATGAAAAAGACCTGGATCATCACCGCCCTTCTTGCACTCGCCATCTCAGCGCCTTGCGCCTTCGCTAAAAAACCAAAGGGCGAAGCCAAAGGCGGTGCCAATGTGTTCTCGAAATACGACAAGAACGCCAACGGCGTTATTGATGGCGATGAAATTGCAGCCGTCAAAGCAGCCCTCGCCACCGATTCCGACCTGAAGAAATTCGACACCAACAGCGACGGAAAGCTCGATGACAACGAAGTTGCTGCCATCAAGCCAGCCGGATCAGCCACAAAGAAAAAGAAGAAGTAAGACTCCGTCACCCTTCACGCCGGCGGTCGGAAACGGCCGCCGGTTTCCACCATAAGTGAGACTCCGCCATCAACCAAATTCGAGATCGAAAGCAGCGTATGTGAGCTGCCCCCGCAAAACCCTCGCGACAGTCCTATCCCTCACGCCATGAAAATCGCGATTCTACTCTCCGCCACTGCCTTAACTCCGCTCCTCGCGCAAGAGCAGATCAGCGCAGAACAGAGCGCGTTTTTTGAAAAGAACATTCGGCCGGTGCTGGTCAATAAATGTTACGACTGCCACTCTGCGAAGGCGGAAAAAGTTAAGGGAGGTCTGCTGCTCGACACCCGTGAGGGCATCCGTCGCGGTGGCGAAACCGGTCACGCGGTGGTTCCGGGCAAGCCTGATGAAAGCCTGCTCATCGCCGCCATCCGCTACAATGACAAGGATACGCAGATGCCACCGCAGAAAAGCGGCGGGAAGCTGCCAGAAGATGTCATCGTCTATTTTGAGCAATGGATTCGCATGGGCGCACCCGATCCGCGCGACGGCTCGGCCAAATCCGTGGCGGAAATTGATAAGGACAAGGCGAAACAGTTCTGGGCTTTTCTGCCGCCAAAAAAATCCTCACCACCCCAATTGACCGACAGCACATGGCCGCGTTCGGAGATCGACCGCTTCGTGCTGGCGGGACTCGAGCAGAAGAAGCTGCATCCGGTCGCCGACACCGAACCGCGAGCACTGCTTCGTCGGGTGTATTTTGATCTGATCGGAATGCCACCCTCTTCCGTCGAGGCGAACGCGTTTCTTGCCGAATGCGCAAAAGGCGCGGAGGCGCAGCGCAAGGCATTCGAGGTCGTCGTGGACAAGCTGCTGGACAGCCCGCGTTACGGCGAGCGTTGGGGGCGCCACTGGCTGGATGTTGCGCGCTATTCTGAAAGCTCAGGCAAGGAAGCGAACAATCTCTATCCGACGGCGTGGCGTTACCGCGACTATGTGATTGAAAGCTTCAATGAGGACAAGCCTTACGACGAGTTTATTCGCGAACAGGTCGCAGGCGATCTCATGGGGGCCTCGTCATCATCCGAATACAACGAACATATCACCGCGACGGCGTTTCTCGCCATGGGCTCCAAGAATCTAACGGAGAAGAATAAGCTCCAGTTCACTCTCGATGTGGTGGACGAACAGATCGACGCCACCACGAAATCGGTGCTCGCACTCACTGTCGCTTGCGCCCGCTGTCACGATCATAAATTCGACCCCATCACCACGCGTGATTACTACGCGTTGGCCGGAATTTTCCGCAGCACGGACACGCTCTACGGCACCACTGGCGCGAGCAAACCCAAGAATCGCAATCCATCTTCCCTGCTGTCGCTCGCCAATCCGTCGATGTCCCTTTCCGAGCAGCCGAACATCGCGCAAAAGCCCCCAGCCAAAATCGCGGATGGAAAATTCAAGAAGGCTAAAAAGAAGAATAAGCAGGCCTATGACGGGCCGAAGGACATGCCGCAAAAGATCATGCGTCAAATCATGGGCGCACGCGATGGACGCATTGCCGACTGTCCGATCTACCTCAAGGGCGAGCCTGATGATCCTGGAGCTTCTGTGCCGCGCGGCGTTGTCGCGCTGCTGACGAACGGGAAGCAATCGGTGATGCCGGCGAATGCCAGCGGACGACTGCAAGTGGCTGAATGGCTCACATCTAAAGACAATCCGCTTACAGCGCGGGTCATGGTCAATCGTGTGTGGCAACAGCTCTTCGGCGCTGGCATTGTGCGCACTGCCGACAACTTTGGCGCCACTGGTGAGCGCCCGACACATCCTGAACTGCTCGACTATCTCGCCATCGGCTTCATGGAGAACGGCTGGTCGGTGAAGAAGCTCATCCGGGAAATCGTCCTGAGCCGCGTCTATTCGCTCGCCACCAGCCCTGACAAATCGAATGCCGAAATTGACCCCAGTAATAATCTGCTCTGGCGCGCCAACGCCCGCCGTCTTGATGCTGAGGCGATCCGCGATGCCATGCTCACCGCCAGCGGATTGATCGACCTTAAGCCGCCCGGCGGATCCATGGTGGCCTCCGCTGGCGACGGAAGTGCCAGCGCCTACTCGCGCACTTTCGTGAACGCGCAGTTTCATTACCGCAGTGTGTATCTGCCGATCGTGCGCGACTTCGTGCCATCATGTCTTGAGGTCTTCGACTTCTCCGAGCCAAGCTTCGTCGTGGCCAGCCGCGATGTGACCAATGTCCCGTCCCAGGCACTTTACATGATGAACAATCCCTTCGTGATCGAACAGGCCAAAGCATTGGCTCATCGTATTTCGATCGTGCCCGGCCTCGATCACCGCGGGCGCATCACGTTGGCCTACGAACTGGCGCTCTGCCGCCCGCCGACGGGAGACGAGCGCAGCCGCGCCGATGTCTTTCTGCGCGATGAAGTAAAAGACTGGGTCAAGCTCACCAACGGCAAGCTGCCCGCCGCCGCTGAGTC
>JBBRNC010000047.1:0-28935 GCA_038230495.1 Verrucomicrobiales bacterium | reverse complement strand
CGAACTGCCCACGCGAAACCGCATCCTAGGCGAAGTGTCCGGTCGCGGGACCACGCAAATGTAGTGCAGAAAACGGAGGGCCAGCTCAGGGCCGCCCCTACGATGGCGCTAAAATTTGGCATCGGAACTGCGGAACTTGGGCTAGCGACACATTGCGCTTCTTTTCAAAAGCACAATCCGCCCTTCATCCCTACACAGCCATAAAAAATCCCCGCAAACCCTTTAGGCGGCGGGGATTTCTCAAAGTTTTTTGCGGCTCCAGTTACGCGCTGACAGCTACAGGGTCCACATTGATGCGACGACCTTCCTGGTCAAAGCGCACACGGCCTTCGATCAAGGAGAAGATGGTGTGGTCGCGGCCCATGCCGACGTTTTTGCCGGGGCGCCATTTCTGGCCACGCTGACGAGCGATAATGTTGCCGGGGATGACAACTTCGCAGCCGAATTTTTTGATGCCGAGACGCTTGCTCTTGCTATCGCGTCCGTTTTTAACACTACCTTGTCCTTTCTTATGGGCCATGACGAATCTCCTATTTAGTGGTGAAGGGGTTTAAGCGTTGATCGATGTGATCTCGACTTTGGTGAGTGACTGACGATGACCGCGTTTACGGTGGTAGCCTTTGCGGCGCTTGAATTTGAAGGCGATGACTTTCACGCCGCGGAATTGTTTTACAACTTTAGCGGCCACGGTCGCTCCACTGAGGAAAGGCGTTCCGGTGCGGAGGCTTTCGCCCTCGCCGGCTGCGATCACTTCAGCGAAGGTGACGATGTCGCCCTCGTTGGCTTCGAGCTTCTCCACATCGAGCAATGCGCCCACGGTGATGCGGTGCTGTTTGCCGCCGGATTTGATTACTGCGTATGACATATGCCTGGAATGCGTTCGTTGTTCATGCCCCGCATGGGCGCGGAGGGCCGAGAGACTGGCACAGGGTGGGCGGGTGAGCAAGATTTTTTTAAAAAAGCGCAAAAATTGCTGATGCTACGCCCGCTGGTAGGACGATTTTCAAAATCGTCAAACGTGTAACGACTTTTAAAGTCGTTCTACCCTCAGCAAACGCTCCGCGAGCGCAAGGTCGGCAGGGTGGGTGATCTTGGGGTTCGGCGAGGGATTATCGATCACCGTGACCTTGGCTCCGAGATGCTGCACGGCGGAGACTTCATCGGTCACGATCAAGCCATCGCGCAGGACAGAATCATAAGCCTCGCACAGCAACGCGCGGTCGAACACCTGCGGCGTCTCCATGATCCACACGCCGCTGCGCTCCATGCTGCCGCTGATGATGTGGTGAGAATCCACGCGCTTCAATGTTTCCGTCACGGGCCGAGCGCAAGCCACCGCGCCACACTCGTCCGCCTTGGCGATGCAACGCGCGATCTGCTCCGGTGTGATGAGTGGTCGCGCGCCGTCATGCACGGCCACGATCTCCGTGTCGGCGGAAAGTTTCTTTAATCCCTCGTTCACGCTGAAATGCCGTTCCGCTCCGCCACTGACCAGCGTCACTGGTTTGCGGAATGATCCCGCGTCGATCCATGACTGAACCAGCGAGCGCAAGGCATCGCCCGCGACGATGATGATTTCCTGCACCGCATCACACGCATCGAATGCCTCTACCGTCCAGCGCAGCACCGGCTTGCCCAGCAACAGCGCGGTGAGCTTGTCAAAGCCCATGCGCTTGCTGCTGCCTGCGGCGACGATGATGGCCGTTGTCATGTTGGGCTAGGGCAACCGCTTGGAAACTTCCGCGCTCAACGTCTTGTTGTCCGCAGCACCTGCCGTGCGTTCCTGAAGAATCTTCATCACCTTGCCCATGTCCTTCTTCGAGGTCGCGCCGGTTTCCGCGATGACGGCTTCCACGAGACTGATCAAATCATCCGCATTCATCGCGGCGGGCAGGTAATTCTCCAGCACGGCGATCTCCGCCTTCTCGACATCTGCCAAGTCCTGCCGGGCAGCGGCTTCGTATTGCTGAAGAGAATCCTGACGCTTTTTGATCTCGCGGCGGACCACCACTATGGCATCCTGATCATCAAGATCGGCATCGGCCCCATGCTTTTCAATGGCGGCATACTTGATCGCTGACTTCAGGGCGCGCACGACATTGAGGGCGACGGCGTCTTTCGCCTTCATGGCGGTTTTCATGTCTTCGACGATGCGGGCGGAAAGTGTGCTCATGATGGGAATGAAAAGTTGAGTTATTGGATTCTGTTTGAGTAGCAGTTGATAATAGGCGCGTCATATCAACACTTCAACAGTTCCTCCACGATCTCGTCGCACCTCAGCAGTGGCAACGAGTAGTGCCCATCTTTGGGTGTCACTTTGAAGATCGCGTTTGGCATTTGGGCTGCGGCTTTTTGAGCGAGAGCCAATGGGATGTTCCAGTCTTCAGCGCCATGCCAGAACTGAATGGGGTATAGGATGTCGGCCATTTTAAATCCCCAGTCTAATTCATAAATAGTTCCGTCATGGCGCACGGCTTGGACGTTGCCCATCAAGGCCTCGCGCCCGCTCATCATCATGATTCGATGCAGCCGCTGATCCTGAAGCGCGCGTCGGTCTTCTGCTGCATAAAAACGCGAGAGAAAATTCTGCGGCCATTCGTTGATCTTTCCGCCTGCGACCCAGCCCGAGAGTCGAAGGCCGGGCTTCAATAAGAAGGGCAAATATTTCTTCACCCATCTGCCGAGATTGTAAGCCCAGAACAGACCAGCGGTTCCGACCTCGTGCAAAGGAGGCGCTCCACAAACTACGCTGGCACCGAGCAGTCGCTCCGGCATGACATGGGCGCAGACGAGCGCATAGGCACCACCGCCGGAAACGCCGAACACGTAAAATTTTTCCGCGCCCACATGCGCGGCGAGTTCACGAATTACCGCCGGCCAGTCGGTCAGTTTGCGGTCGGGATCAAATTCAGATAGACCAATGCCAGGACGATCCGGCGCGATGATGCGCAGACCGCGTCGCCTTCCCACTTCGTCCATGATCTCGCCCTGCAATCGTGAGCTGGGCCATCCATGAAAATAGAGCAGGGGCCTGCCTTGTGGGTCGCCGAACTCCGCATAGCCCAGCGTGCGTCCTGATGAGAGTTTGAATGTGTGCTCGGACATTAAAAGTGCTTCGCGGTTTATTTATTTTCCGCGGTTCTCACTTGGGAGCTGAAACATCAAAGCAGAATATCAAATCCTGATCGCGCAGATAAAGCTTCCCATTGCACACGACGGGATGTGTCCAGATTTTCCCAGATGCTTTGCGCAACTGAGTCTGCGGATCAAGCTTGAAGCGGCCTTGTTCGTTCCATCCGTTGGGCGAGGCCTCGATGAGGGCGACGATGCCGGTGCTTTCTTCGAGCAGATACAACATGCCGTCTGCGCAATGGATCGCGCCTTTGCCAAATTTTTTATCGGCCCATTTCACTTCGCCAGTCTTGAAGTCCTGACAGGTCCAGCCGCCTTTATCGCTGAAACCATAAACATAATCGCCCACGAGGATGACGCCGCCGTGGTGATTGGACATGTTGGCGTTAGTCCAAAGTTCCTTGGGATTTCCATTGGCCCCGATCTCAATCAATTTGCATCCGACGCTGTAGCCGCTGGTGACATAGACATTGCCGTTCTTGAAAATGGGCGTGGGAATGACGGCGGTTTTGCCGGGCCAGTTGGAGAGCCAGAGAACCTTGCCGGTTTTCGCATCCACACCACCGACGTGTTGCATGGTGAGCTGGATGTATTGGCGGGCGCCATTGATGTCTGCGGCGATGACAGAGGCATATTGCGCGGCATCGGTCCACTCGGTTGATTGCCAGACTTTTTTTCCGGTCATTTTGTCGAGCGCCAGGAGCGTGCCTGACTTGCCGCCGGGTGTGCAGATGACATTCGCACCATCGACAAGCACGCTTTCTGAATAGCCCCAGCCGGGGACCTTTCCGCCGTTCTCGGCCATGCTTGCGTGCCAGATTTCTTTTCCGTCTTTCGCGCTGACACAGATGAGATCGCCTTTGCCGCCGAGGGCATAGACGCGGTCTCCGTCAACGGTGGGCGTGCCTCGTGGACCGTCGCCCCAGTTGTTGGTGAGCAGTGCGCCGATGCGTGTCTTCCATTTCGGTGTGCCATTGTTCACATCCAATGCAAAGATAAATTCCTCACCCTCGTCACTGCCGCCCATGGTGTAGAGCACGCCGTTCACAATGGAAAATCCCGCGTAGCCGAGGCCTGCTTGGTTGAAGACCCAAAGCTTTTTCGGACCAGCATCGGGCCATTTTTTCAACAAGCCTTTTTCAGTGGAGATGTCCGTGCGATCCGCGCCTCGAAACTGCGGCCAGTCGGCACTCCGGGCGTTGGAAAATAATGCGGCGGCGAGCAAAGCGGAGATGATGCGGGCTTTCATGATGTGAGACAGGCTGACGTTGATTTGTAAAGCGGCGATATGTTGCCGCTTTACAATGGACGCGACATGTCGCGTCCTGTCAAAGCTCTGACACGTCTTGAATCTTGCCCATTTTCTGATTAGCAGGCAATAAGCCAGAATGCGTGTGCTCACACACCATCCCAGCATGTGCTCCAAGTAGAACGCCTGAATGACTCAATCGTTGATCTTTTTGTCTTTGTCTTTTTCCTCTTCTTTTTCTTCCTCTTCAGGTTTCTCTCCTTTGCCTTGCTTCTTTCCGGCAAAACCTTGCGCGCCGCCGCCCATTTTTTTCGCTTGGCCCGGAGGCAACGGTTTGCCATTGGCAACTTTCTTGGCAATGCCAGGAGGAAGACCGCCGCCTTGCTTTTTGGCTTGGCCTGGAGGGAGAAACACGCCAGTCCTCCAAGGAGGTGGGAGCATTTCACCGCGCGCAGCTTTCTTGGCAAGTCCAGGAGGCAGAGCCTTCCCTCCATTGTTGGCAATGCCAACGGCCATTTGTTTAGCCTTGTCTTTTGGCTTGTGTCCAGCACCGGGATGTTGGCCTTTTGGATTGACGGCGGGATTTATGTTGTCCATTTTTTTCATGGCTTGGTTTTCGCCAGGCTGGACTTCTTCGTCGTCGGGCTCGGGCTTGGCACCCTGCACGTTGCTGGTCATGCCGAGGCAAAGTGCGCCTGCGCTGAGGATGGCGATAAAGATTCGTGTTTTCATATCAGTTATTAGGTTGGTTTGAGTTGCTTTAGTTGAGGACTGTAAACTATCTCAGCGGCCTTTGCCCTTGCCGCCGCCTTTTCCGTTTCCGCCCTTGCCGTTTTCGCCTTTGCCATGTGCTCCTGCCCCGTGGTCTTTGTCATGTCCTTTACCATGTTCGGCTCCTTGGGCGGATTCATGCGCCTTGCTGACGAGGCCACCGAGTTTGACGTTGTTTTCATTGGCGATCTTGCCCCAGCCCTTGCCGGATTTGAACTCGTTGAGAATCTGATCAAAGGTCTTTCCCGTGGCGGTGGCCAGCAAATGGGCGATCATCAATTCCCCAAAGCCCAGCTTGCTGGACCTGCGTTCGGCTTCGAGCGTGGTGGCTGGCACGCCGGTGGCCTGCGCGATTTTTTCCAGAACCCGCTTCTGTCCATCAAGGGTTTTGGCAGTATCATTCAGTTGGTTGATGTCCCTGTTCAAATCCGCATCGTCGTCGGCACGGAGTTGGGGGGCACCGCCGAGAAGGGTGAAGCCGAGAATGGCTGTGATTAATAAGTTTTTCACGGTTTGGTTATCTTTCTTCTTCGAGTTTATTAACAACGACTTACTTTTGCCGGAGGAGTTCCAGCAAGACTAGCCAGTCTTCTGACGAAGTAACAGACTATTTATTCACATTATTTGGCTGCTCTGAGGTCAGGTCATAGGCTACCGCGGCGCGCTTGTGTTCCCGCCGCAAGCACCTAGTTTCAAATCAAACCCATGCTCTGGTCACGTTGGATTATCTTTGGCATTCCGGCGACGGTGGCGCTGCTGACCGTCTGGTCGGGTCGGAAGACCGCCGAAATCCACGGGTCACACAGCGGCCTAGTCATCGCCTCCAGTAAAGGCACAGCGCCCACACTGAACCCGTTCCTGCCCGCTAGTGAAGTGGACCGACAGATCACAGACTTGGTGCATGAGCCACTTTTGAAAATCGGCACCGCTGGGCGCATGGAACCCGCCATCGCTGAAAGTTGGAACTGGAGCCAGACCAGCAGTGTTTGGTTTGCCGGTGAGGATTACGCCAAAATTGTGGCGCAACGTTTGAATGCGCTCAGCTCCGAAATTCTGGAGAAGTGGCACCTCACCAGCGCAGAGGCCTCCGGCAAGGAAGTGCGTCTTCACTTCTCCAAGCCCGGCACTCCGCCCATTACTACCATCATGCCATTGATCGCCGATCAGGGGCCGTTGCCTGTGGAGTTCATTCGAGTGGAATTAAAAGAACAGGCGCGGGGCTATCATGAATTCTTTCTGAAAAACTCCGTGGAGCGCGAGCAGATCAAGGGCGTCTGGTTCGACGGACCCAATGCTTATGAACTCACAGTGAGCGGCGAGACTCTGAAGTTTTTTGAAGAACTAAACCTCTTTTATCAAAATCGTCCCGCGCTCCATCCGAGCGTGCGAAGCCTGCGAACAGCGCCCATGCTGCACCGCCCTGAGGTGGAATTAACCCTGCGAGACGGCGCGAAATTTTCCGATGGCACACCTGTGACTTCCGATGATGTGCGGGCGACTGTCGGGCTGGTGCTGAGCCAGCCGTGGCCGGTGCCGGGGCGGGAAGCGCTGCGGCTGATCGTGAATCTTGACAGTAGTGATCCACGAAAAGTGCGAGCAACATTTAAGGAAATCTACGGCCCAGCGCTCACAGCATTTTGCGGTCTGCCGATCCTGCCGGCCAAATGGATCGAGGCTCAACAAGAAATGTTTAATCACGGTGACACTCATGTTTTTCTCGACCGTCCACCACCGGGCGCAGGGGTGGCTCGCATTGAACGCGCGAGTGAGAGCTCCATCATCGTGAATGGAGGCCGACGCATCGAGTTCATGCTCGACCAGCCTGCAAGGACCATCCGCATGGGCTTTGCTATGGGCGCGGTTGACGGCTTCTGGCCCAGCAAGGCTGAGGCGGCCAGTCTTGCCAACGATCGCAGCGTGACTTTGCGCCCCACGCCGATGCGAAGTCGTCTGACTGTGTTCTGGAACTGCCGCAAGCCTCCGCTCAATGATCCGCGAGTGCGCGAGGCACTGGGCATGGCGGTGAATCGGCCCGCGTTGCAGCGTGATCTGCTGCAAAACGAAAGCGTGATTCAAGATGGTATTTTCCAACAGGGATTATGGTTCGCACAAAAAATTACTCCATTGGAATTCAATCTGGAAAAGGCGCAACACACACTGGAGGAACTCGGCTGGAACCGGAAGGGAACTGCGCCATTGATGAAAGACGGTAACGCGTTTCGCATCGAATTGCTCACTGCTGCTGGGAACTTGGAACGCATGGAAATAGCGCAACGTCTTCAGGAGTCATGGAAAAAACTCGGCATCGAGCTGACCATTACCAGTGTGCCGCCTGATGAGTTTGTGAACTCGCGACTTCTGGAGCATCGATTCGATGCTGCGATGCTCGGCCTCGATTACGAGACTTCATGGGATCAACTTCCCTACTGGCACTCAGCTCAGGCGCGTGATGGATTGAACTTTACTGGCATCGCTGATCCTACGCTCGATGGATTGCTGGAGGAGTTGCGCACGGAGTTCAATCCTGAGCGGGTGCCAGTGCTGGCGCATGATTTGGAGAATCGCATCGTAATGGAGCATCCGTTTCTGGCGCTGTTGCCCGGCGGCGACCCGGTGGCCCTGCACAAAGACGCAATGCTGGCACCGAAGCATGCTGCAAACGGTGGCGCATTTAATTTGCGCGCGATCACGCAACCGGAGATGAAACAACCCTGATCCCATGGACCGGTTCCGCCCTCCACCGCCCCGTCTGCCCTTGCGGGCGTGGTTCTTCTGCGTCGTGCTAGCGCTCGCGCTATTGATGCGCGTTGGTGCTTCATGGGACGAAGCGTTGAGATTTTTGGTAGGACAGAATTCGCTGGAGCCGGATGGACAGGCCGCCGTGCATGTCTTGTTAAAGCGCACGTTATTGAGCTTCGGACTCATCTCGTTCGCGCTCGCTATCGGCCTGAGTTTTGCGTTGGCCGGAGCGATGCTGGTCTCGCGTCTCGGTGGTCGCGTGAGCCGATTTTTCGGCTGGCTGGGGAGTTTAGTCTCGGCTGTTCCGCCAATGGCTTGGGCATTGGGCGCGATCTATTTTCTTATTCGGGTGCGACATCTGACAGTCGAGACCTTGTTCCCCTTTCCTGCGCCAGTGGGCGGTGATTCCGGGATGATGCATCTCGTCCGGTCGCTCTGGTCTTGGCTGGTTCCGGCGCTAGTGCTGGCAGTTCCGGTTTTTGGCTCAGCATTGTTTTCGCTCACACATCGGCTCAGCGCTTTGTTGAGCAATCCCAAGCTGATCGAACTCAAGGCGCGCGGCTTGGGCCATAGTCAGATCGTCTTCCGGCATCTCGTTCCTCTTTTGCGCGTGCATCTGGCGCGACTCGCGCGTCCCTGCGCGGCGATGCTGCTGGCTTATGATGTGCCGGTGGAGGCATTGCTAGGCTTCAATGGCTGGGGTCGTTTTGTTGCAGAAAAACTCGCTGAGCCAGGCGCGAACTCTGCCGCGCTGGCGAGTGCGTTTTTGTTTGGAGGTTGGATGCTCGCGAGTTGTCTAGGCTGGCTGGGATTGCTGGATAAAAAAGGGCTGCCGCTGGTAGCGGAAGTGACACAAGAAAGTGCTCATGGTTCAAGCCGGATTGCGATGTTGTCAGGAGTGGGCATCGCGCTGGCTCTCATTACGTTGCCCTTATGGACAAGGCCGTATGACTTGTGGCCTATATTTGCCGAATCATCTGCGGCATGGGTCTTCGAGATCATGCGAGCCGCTGCGGTGTCGCTCGGCGCATTATTGCTGGTGCTGCTCTGCGGGCCAGCGATGTGTTTAATGCGGAGCTGGAAATGGATTCTGAATCGAGGCATGGCGGCAACGATGAACATGATTCCGCTGTTGCTGACGCTGCTCTTGTTTGAACATGGGATGACGCGCAACTGGTTCGTCATCATCATCGCCGCAGCGATTCCCGGCATCGCGGCCTATCGCGATGCATTTCGTGATGAAGAGCAAAGCGCGCTTGCCGACGCTGCTCATGTTCTGGGCAGGAAAGACTTCGACTTGTGGTGGCATCATCTGCTGCCGGGCGCGTTGCCGGGGCTATTGAGTTGGGCGCTGAGGAACACGGGGAATGTTTTGCTCACACTTGCCGTGCTGGATTTTTTCAGCGCGACTGGAACGACTTCGTCGTGGGGCGCACTCATGCGTATTCATGCCGACAACATTCTGGACGATCCCTTGCCCGCACTCACGCCGGCGATCATGCTCGCACTCTGGAGTGTGAGTTTCCGTTTGCTAAGCAGGGGATTCCGCACTGAAAGTCCTCTGCCGCGATGAGTTGTAGCCGATTCTGGCCGCCACCGAATATGCTGAAGGTTTCAGATGGTGGCCTTGGCAGGCTTACGGGATGAGGCATCGCGATGCGGCAGCGGCTTGGCGATGAAGAAGCTGTTCTTGTTACCAAGCACACCGCTGAAGAACTTTTCGCCTTCAGCATCTTTACGAAGCTGTTTCATGAGTTTGGCTTTTTCTGCGGGAGTGAGCAGGTGCAGTGATTTTCTCATGGTTCAAAATAGCGGGTGGTAGGGGCTTTTTCAAGAAGTTCGTCGCATTGAATCCAGAGCGCGGGCGAAGACACGAATTGCAGTGCGCTCCATCACAAACATATCCTCGACAGTGCGACCGAGGTAATACGAATAGAATGGCGCGGAGTCCTGGGTGGCTTCGCCCCAGACACGCTTGCACCCGAGGGCGTCGCCAACGAGGCAGATGGCGCGGAGGAGATTGAGTCCAATGGTCTTCACATTCACCACGCGACTACAGACCTGTGGATGAGCGAACAGGAAATCGATCATCAGGTGGTGGCACCAAGTGCGGCGCACCATGGCGCCGCCGAGGCTGGCCGGAAACCAGTCAGCGGTCACTTTGAGATGAAAGCAGAACTCACCTTTGGGATTATGGGCTATCATTTGCCGAAGTTCGTCAAGACTGTGAGCGGCGCAATTTGTATCGCGGTAGTGACGCCAACGCTTGGCAGCGAGTAACGCATACTCGCGAGCGTCAGCAGCGCGTGAACGCATAGCTTCGTCGTCCAAAGTTGGCACTCGCCAGCGTGTGGATGAAGTTACGTCGGCATTGCCAGCAAGGCTCACTGTTACATCCGCCGGTTCGTCGTCGTGAATGACTGCAAACGTGATCGGAATGACTGACTTGGCTTTGGGCATGAGTGCGAATGTTGCGCCAGAGTTATCACTTTGCTATGAATGAAATTCCTGAAAAGCTTAGAGGCTGCTTCGTGCGCTAGCAAAAACTTGATGGTCTTCAGCACGGCATCGACACAATGCTGTGTGAGTTTCCGTTTGCTAAGCAGGGGATTCCGCACTGAAAGTCCGCCACCCACAACTACAACTTTCCCTGCGTGATGGAGACCCCTGAGAAAAAAACACCACTACTGAATATTCGTGATTTGAAGATCGCGTTCAAACGTCATCGCGAAGAACCGATCCAGGTGGTCAAGGGAATCGATATGTCTCTCACACCCGGGGAAAGCATGGCCATCGTTGGCGAGAGCGGCAGCGGCAAGAGTGTAACCGCGCTCTCCTTCGCTCGCCTGCTACCGGAGCCTAACGCCCAGATCACCGCCGCAGCATTCAGTGTGAACGGCAATGACGTGTTGAAGATGAGCGCGAGCGAATTGCGCAAAATGCGCGGCAAGGAAATCGCCTACGTTTTTCAGGAGCCGGGCACCTCGCTCAATCCTGTCCTGACCATCCGCACGCAAATGGCCGAGGCCCTGCGACTGCACCGCCCGGACGTCAGCTCTGTGGACGCAGAGATCGTCAAATGGCTCTATAAAGTCGGCATCGTGGAGCCGGAGAAACGCCTCCGCGCCTATCCGCATGAACTCAGCGGCGGGATGCAGCAGCGCGTCATGATCGCGATGGCCCTTTGCTGCGAGCCGAAGCTGCTCATCGCTGACGAACCGACAACTGCGCTCGACGTGACCATTCAGAAACAGATCATCGACCTGCTCATCGAGATCAAAGCCAGCCTCGGCATGAGCATCATTCTCATCACGCATAACTTCGCCATCATCCGCGGTATCGCGGACAAAGTGGCCGTCATGTTCCGCGGCGAAATCGTGGAGAGCGGTCCCACCGAAGAAGTGCTCGGCAATCCGAAGCATCCCTATACCAAAGCCCTGATCGACTGCGTCCCTCGCCTCGGCGTGAAACAACATCGTCTGCGGGCGATTGATTACGCCGCGCTGGAAGCATGAACTCCATCATAGTGAAACATAGCAGCCGACGACAGGAGGCTCTGACTTTGAAGCTATGGGAGTGGACGAAGCCATCAGTGCAGAATATATACTCACAAGTCACGAGTGGATCTCCATGCAACCAGCGTCCAAATCGATATCGGAAGTGCTGCTACTGCAATCATGGGGCAACTATACCACCAGGCAGGTGATTGACCGGCTATCACACCAATGGTGAGCGCCACAATGCAGGGAATCGAACTGACAAAAATGGCGATCTGACTCATTTTTATTCTCGCTAGAAAAATTATACTTACACAAGCGACGATGATTCCGAGCACGCACCACTCTACATCTTCGGACAAGTGTGGATGCCAACTGAATAAACTAAATTCCATGCAGATTCCAATTTGACTAGCGATCAACAGAGAAACGGCTCCCCACCAACCTAGAATGGTTAATATTGTGCGTTTCATGTCTGACAAAGTTGCCCCCTGATGAGATTGTGTTGCTTCCAGAATTTCGTGTCCGCAACAAGATAATGCACAGATCGCCCGTCTCCATGTGTTATATATTTGCAACGGAAAGACGTTCTGACTTTGCAACTGGGGGAGCAAACAATGTCACCCTCGTAGAAACGGGAAGTTGCAGCACCAACCCATTCATGCTGAACTGACCTTATATGGATACCAAAATCCCCTCATCGCGCCGAGTGCGTTTTGTTTGTCTGTTCACGGCGCTAGTCAGCGCACAAGTTTTTGGTGCCGCTCAGAAACCCAATATCATCGTCATTCTAAGTGATGATGTCGGCTATGGCGATCTGGGTTGTTACGGGGCGACAAGAATCAAGACGCCCAACTGTGACAAACTCGCTGCTGAAGGATTGCGCTTCACGGACGCTCATGCCTCTGCCGCCGTGTGCACACCCACGCGCTACTCGCTGCTGACGGGGCAATATTCCTGGCGGCGCAATGCCACGGGGCTGAACAAAGGCGTGGCTAATGCCGATTCTCCGCTACTCATTCCGGTCGGCTCGGTGACGTTCCCCGGCATGATGAAACAGGCGGGCTATCGCACCGGAGTGATCGGCAAATGGCATCTGGGCTTTGGTAACAGCAAGCCGGATTACAATAAGGACCTTACGCCGGGGCCGCTGGAAATAGGTTTTGACGAATACTTTGGATATCCGGCAACGAATGACCGGATGCCGCCTGTTTATGTGCGCGATCATAGCGTGGTGAACTTAGATCCAGCCGACCCTATCAAATACACTTACAACGAATCCGAGGCCAAGGAACAAAACCTCACCCGCTATGCCGCAGGGAATCAACGCATCGGCTGGATGAGCGGCGGTAAGTCGGCCTTGTGGAAGAACGAGAAGATGGCGGACACCTTGACTGGTGAGGCAGTTGAATTCATCGAACGGAATCGGGACAAAAACTTTTTTCTCTACTTTGCGCCACACGATGCGCATCCCTTGTTCATTCCGAACAAGCGTTTTGCCGGCTCCACTGGCCTGAGTGCACGGGCCGACATGGTGCAGGAACTAGACTGGTCCGTGGGAGAAATCATGAAGACACTCGACCGCCTCGATCTCGCGAAGAACACACTGGTCATTTTTTCCAGCGACAATGGTGCTCATCAAGTGGACGAAGATGGTCATCGTCCAAATGGCCCATACAGGGGCAACAAATCACAGCTTTGGGAAGGCGGACATCGGGAGCCGTTCATCGCGCACTGGCCTGGACACATCGCGCCCGGTGTATCCAATGAACTGGTTTGCCAAGTGGATTTAATGGCGACCGCCGCGGCTATCATTGATGCCAAATTGCCAGCGAATGCCGCGCCAGACAGTTTCAATCTCCTGCCTGTCTTTCTTGGGGAAGCCAAGGCGCATCCCCGTGATTCCCTCATTGTGATGAGCGGCAAAGGCGATCTGGCCATCCGGCAAGGCCAATGGAAATACATCCCCGACCTGAGCGTGGTGGGCGGCTGGCACCAGAATCAAAATGAACCAGGCGGCAAACTTTCCGGACCAGGGCTATACAATCTTGCCAACGATCCCGGCGAAACAAAAAATCTCCATGCCACACGTCGCGATGTCTCCAATCGGCTTGATGAGTTGCTGAAAAAATCCATAAAAGCTGTATCCACGCGTTGAAAATGTAGCAGCCGACTTCAGAAGGCTATAATTTTGAAGCTTAGTGAGCGGACTAAGACGCTCGTGCAGAAATTTGAGCCTCTTTACCTCGGCTGCTACTTGGGCATGTTTTCGGCACCAAGGGGCAGGCCCTTTGCGCCCTTTGATATGCTTTGAATATTTAACTGGATCATCCATAAAGCTCGCCCATCGTTCCACATGAAAACCATCGTTGCACTGGTCGATTTTTCTGATCTGACATTCAAGGTTCTCAAGCAGGCCCACACACTGGCCAAAGCTTTTGACAGTGAAGTGGTGATCTTGCACGTGCCACCCAAGCAGCCTGTGGTGGTTGACATCGGCATTGCCTCTCCGACCGTCTACAAAGATCCATCACCGAAAGCATTGCAGGAGGATTATCAGATGCTTCTGGAGATGCGAGATTCTTTGGTCAAGTTTGGCGTCAAGGCTAGAGTCATGCAATTGAATAGCACCACCACGAATCAAGTGCTGGAGGAGACAACCAAATTGGGAGCCGATCTCCTCATTCTGGGATCCCATCACCATAGCACCATTTATCAGTTGTTCGTGGGCAGTGTCACTGATGACATTCTGAAGCGGTCCCACTGTCCTGTTCTTGTCGTTCCGGCGTAACCGTCGAAGAAGGATGCTACTCCTCCGCCTCCATCTTCGTTTGCTGTGATGATCTTAAGGGTAGTTTTGCATGAGAAAATGTTCGATATTTGATATGGGTTGAATACCCCATGGCGCATGAACGGTTTTCGGATATTGTTAATTCGATGAAATACACGACTCTTTAATTAGAGAAGCAAATTCAACAAAATACAGAGTCACCTAGTTTGGTGATTCCAATCAAAATACTAAAATACTATGAACATCCTCGTCATTCTGCTCATTCTCCTGCTTCTTGGTGGCGGGGGATATGGATTCCGGTCCGGCAACCATCTCCTGGGAGGAGGCGCTAGCCTAATCGTCATCATACTTATCATCCTTTTAGTGACAGGGCGACTCTAGGCTTGATCGCTGTGGTATGGGGATTCGGGCGTCGCTCTGCGACTCTGGAATAATGCAACGAATTCCCGGCTTGAAAGGCCGGGATAGAGATGTTGCCGCTCTACGGCAGCGGATGCTTATACGCGGTGCGGGAGGCGGTGCATAGCACGGCCACAAAAGTGGCATCGGTGAAGGTGGCCTTCTGGGTGAAGGGATCGAAAAGATCGAGGAAAAGATGGGCGGTGACGGATATGGCCTGCATCCTAACAGACTCCCGTTTCCAGACTCAAGGCTTCACTTCTTGGTAGGGCACAAAATAATCACCGCGATCTCATGTGAATGTCACAATCGTTGATTTATTGAGTGACGGATTTTGTGCTAAACAGGTGCAGCTTTGGTGGCAGGATGACCGCACACCTCCACGAGACGAGATGATATCTTTCAAGCTTAACGTTTTCACTTTCCTCCCTTCCTCCTGTTGCACCACTCCCTCCGCTCCGTAAATAATAGTTATGTCCAAGAAACCTGTAGTCCTCCTCATCCGCGACGGTTGGGGCATCAATCCCGGCGGCAAAGCGAAAGCGAAAGACAATGGCGACGCCACGCTGTTGGCACGCACGCCGTTTCACGATCAACTCTACGCCACCTATCCGATGGGCAAGGTGAGCGCGAGTGGTGAGGACGTGGGCTTGCCCGAGGGGCAGATGGGCAACAGCGAGGTCGGCCACTTGAATCTGGGCGCGGGGCGCATCGTTTATCAAGACCTGACGCGAATTAACAAGGCCATCCGCGATGGCGATCTGGTGAAGAATGCCGTGCTGCAAGAAGCTTTTGCCAAGGCCAAAGGTAAGCGGCTTCACTTCCTCGGACTCGTCAGCGATGGCGGCGTGCATTCGCATCAGGATCATCTTGTCGCGCTGTGCGATGCGGCGAAAGCAGCGGGCGTGGAGGAATTGATGGTTCACGCGATCACTGATGGCCGCGACACTTCGCCGAAGGGTGGCGCGGGTTACTTGCAGAAACTGGAGAAGGATTTGCAACCGAGTGGGGCAAAGATCGCCACGGTGATCGGACGCTACTTCGCGATGGATCGCGACCAGCGCTGGGAGCGGACCAAGCTGGCATGGGACGCGATTGTGCTAGGTCAGGGCAAAAGCGAAACGCGTTCACCGAGCGATGCGATTCAGGCGGCGTATGCCGAGGAGCCACGCGGTGATGAATTTTTGCAGCCGATGATTTTTGGCCATGCCAGCGAACAGCGGGTGCGCAGTGGCGACGTTGTTTTGTGGTTCAACTTCCGCGCTGACCGTGTGCGACAGCTTAGTCAGGCTTTTTTGATCAAGGACTTCAACGAATTCGACCGCGACGCCACGCCTGCGGTCGAATATTACACGCTCACCGAATATGATGTGAACTACTACGATCTCGGCTGCCGGGTAGTATTCGGTCCAGCGAGCCTAAAAAACATTCTCGGCGAAGTCGTGGCCGCAGCGGGCTTGAAGCAGCTTCGTGCGGCGGAGACAGAAAAATATCCGCACGTCACTTTCTTCTTCAACGGCGGCGTTGAAGTGCCCAATCCCGGTGAGGATCGCTATCTGGCCATCAGCCCCAAGGAAGTGCCGACCTACGACAAAAAACCGCAGATGAGCGCGCCGGACCTGGCCTTTGAGGTCGTGCATCGCTTGGAGAATTATGATCTCGTCATCCTGAACTTCGCCAATCCCGACATGGTCGGCCACACAGGTGTCGTCGAGGCGGGCGTTCATGCGTGCGAGACGATTGATCTGGCTGTGCGGCTGGTGGTGGAAAAAGTTCTCGCTCTCGGCGGCAAGCTCTTCATCACTGCCGACCACGGCAATTGCGAACTCATGCGCAACCCCGACGGCAGCCCCAACACCGCACACACAACGAATCTGGTGCACGGCATTTACGTTGCCGCCAATGCTAAAAATTTCACCGTGCGCGACGGCATTCTCGCTGACATCGCACCCACGTTGCTCGAGATGCTCAGCGTCGCGCAACCCTTAGAGATGACGGGACGTAGCTTGCTAGCGAAGAAAAGTTAAAAATCACAATGTAGTAAGCGCCCCCGTGTCACAGACGGAAGGCTTGGCGCAAGGCTTCGTGGATTCGTTCCAGATCGGCTGCGGGAAGCACGCCGAGCTTCCGCTCAAATCGTGTTTTGGGCAGGGAGCCGATGCCTTGCACGTTCGCCACGGACTCGGGCGTGAGGAAGCGCAGGTGCCCGAGCGATACTTCCAGCACGGATCCGCGGTTTTGTGAGGTGATGGGCACATGCACGATGATGGCCCGCTCAACAGGAAGCAGGTCATCGAGCACCACGACGGCGGGACGGGTTTTCCCGATCATGCCCATGTCCACCATCCAAACTTCGCCCAGCTTCGGGGTCATGGCGCGTCGATGAGATCAAGGACTTCTTGCTCGACCTCTCGCGTGGGTAGCACGTCTTGCCACTCTTTCTCCTGCTGCTGACGTGCCGCGAAGCGCATGAAATGCAACGCCTCTTGCAGAACGGATTCAGGCAATGTGTCTATCTCAGTGAGAATGGCATCGCGGGCGGACATATTGTGAAGATAGGCTCCGATTATGAAAGATCAAGTTTGCAGCGGGTAGCTGGTGCGACGGTGTCCGCTTTTGCCACGAGATGAATTGATCCTTGCGAGTCTGCCCGCGGCGGTTATTTTAGCGGCCTTTCAAATGCCGCGTGGTGTAATGGTAGCACAAGAGTTTTTGGTTCTCTTTGTTAAGGTTCGAATCCTTACGCGGTAACCACTTCAGAAATTTTCTGACAGACAAAACAAACACTCAATCTAAAAAATATGGGACTTCTTGATTCACTGATGGGCTCACTGACTGGAAAAGCTGCCGCTCCCGCTGGCGCAGAGAACCCGCTTATGGACGCGCTGGGCGGATTGATGTCTGGCAATGGTGGCGTGCAGGGGTTGCTGGATAAATTCACCAAGGGCGGGCTCGGTGATGCCGCGTCATCATGGGTCGGCATGGGAGAAAACAAACCTGTCTCCGCAGACCAAGTGCATCAGGCGCTAGGAGCCGATCAGATCAGCGCAGTGGCAGCAAAGCTGGGAATCGACACCAGCAAAGCCTCCGGATTGCTCGCGGAATATCTGCCGAAGATCATCGACAAGCTGACTCCCTCCGGTCAGGTGGACGGCTCCGCAGATCATCATCAGGGACTGGCTGCGCTGTTGCCTTCGCTGCTAAAAAGTCTCACGGGGAAGGTTTGAGAAGGTAGTCCGCGAGTCTCATCGCGGATGATGCTTTTGATTTGAGAATCGCGAAGGGACTCGCGGGCTACGTTTACAAAAGCGATTCGGCAAGGCTGGCGGGCGAATGAATTTTTACGCCTTGAATGGTCTTGCCATAGTGAGGCCCGAAGTGTGTCCGGTCTCCAGTGACCAGCGCGTCGCATCCGCCCTTGATGGCAGCTGCCAGAACCGGCTTGTCCTTTTCCGGCAGAGGAAGTTTGGCCTCCAGTTCCAGATCGCGCGGTTGCGTTGAAATCCGCTGGAACCGCTCCAGCAGTTTGTCGAGTTCTGCCAGTCCTGCGAATGCTTTGGCGGCGAGGTTTCGGCGGGCTTCTTCCAGCACATATTCATCCACCCAGCAGGTGTGTTTCTCCTTGCGCAGCAGCACCAACAGACGGCGAATAGCCCCATCCGCTCTCGCGGCTGAAAACAGAATGTTCGCGTCTAGGAAGATGCGCATGAGGATTCAGCGCCTGGATTTTCGTTGAAGCACCTTTCCCAGCGCTGCTTCCTCGGATTCAAATTCGCGGATGCGGTCAGATGTGTAAAGCTCGATGGGCAAGGTGACGGTCGGGCGCAGGAGGATGCCCTCGGGTGTGATCTCGGCGAGCAACAGATCGTCGGCCTTGATGCCAGTGGCACGGCGCATCTTGGCCGGGAGGGACACGACTCCGCGACTGGTGACGGTGAGAGTGGCTTTCATTTAGCCAGAATAGCAGAATTACAGAAATACTGCAAATCAGAAAGTCATACGCAAGTCTCGTCGCGGATGATGCATTTGATTTGAGAATTGCGAAGGGACTCGCGGGCTTCGGTTGATTGTCTTCGCGAATGCGGCATCGTCCACTTCTCCGAAAATATGAGCAAGGCTTTTCAACTCAGCGGCTGCACGGCCATCATCACGGGCGCTTCTTCAGGGCTGGGCGCGGAATTTGCGCAGCAGATTTCCTCCAAAGCTGCGACGCTTGTCTTGGCAGCACGAAGTGGCGATACCTTGATCGAGCTGGCGGCGAAACTGCAAAAGCAGAACACATCTTTGCGTGTCCTGACTTGTGCTTGTGATCTGGCAACGGACGACGGTCGGGCGGCGCTCTGGAAATGCGTGAACGATGCGGAACTGAAACCCACGCTGCTCATTAACAACGCTGGTGTGGGGGATTACGGAGATTTTGCCGACGCGGACGAGGCGCGCGTCATGCAGCAAATTAACCTCAATATCACGGCACTCACATTGATGATGCTGGAGTTTGTCCGACGCACAACCGCCACGGCGGAGCACCCCGCAGCGGTGTTGAACATCAGTTCGTTGGCGAGCGTGGCGCCAATGGCGCAGATCGGAGTTTATGCGGCGACAAAGGCTTATGTATCGAGTCTCGGCGAGTCGCTGCGAATCGAACTGGCGGCCCGCCATGTGCAAGTGCTCACGGTCTGCCCTGGCCCAACGCCGACCGGCTTCGGGAGCAACGCGCGACGGCCCGACGGCGCGGATATCCTGCGCAGTGGTCAGGACTTTCTGCGGATGCCTCGTGAAAGCGTGGTTTCCATCGCGTTGCAAAAATTGGAGTGCAACGCCGCGCGAGTTTTCCCCGGCTGGCGAGTGGCATTGGCCGCGATGTTATTTGAAAAAATGCCGCGAGTCTTGCTGAGATTCGCCTTCGGTCTGCGTTATCGTCAGGTAGAACGAAAAAGCTAATATTACTTCTCAATGTCTGACGAACTCCAGCCGAATGAACCCACACCACCGCGCACCATCAATCCGCAGCGTGGAGCCTTTGAACTCAAGGGTGTGGAGATTCCACCACCCGAGCAGGAAATGAAATATCAGCCGCGCTGGGAATCGCCTGCCAAACGCGGCAATGCGCTCGGGGCCTTGAGCCGCATCCTGCTATTGCTCGTGGTGCTGGGCATGCTCATCATACCGTTTACTCCCTACGCATCGAGGTTGAAAAAATTCGTCACCGAAATGGTGGAGAATTCCCGCAAGGGCAAAGTCATCGACCGAGAAGTTCTGGTGCAGAAAGAAGTGATCAAAGAAGTCATTCGCGAAGTGCCCGCGCCGCCGCCGCCGTTGCCGTCAAAATTTATTCCGCGCAAGGAAGTGGACGTGGCCACGCTATATAACGGCATCACCATTGAGTCCAAACTGGAAACGAGCGAAGGCAACTTCGCCAGTCTTGCTGCGGCAGACCCGGATGCCTATAAGGTGGAGTTCAAAGTCAAAGTGAACGTGCCCAAGCCAAACCAGACCGTGGCCGAACTTTCACGTCTCAACAGCCATCTGCCGAAGATGCTGCCCGATCTGGAAAAACTACTCAGTAGCGGGAAGGTATCCGGCTTCTACCACAAACTCTACGAGAACAAGGTGACACTGGTGCAGCGCAATCTCACGCATCTGAACCGACTGCTGGATCGCCACAATTTCTTCGACTGTGAAACCATCCTTGAGTTGCAGCATCCCGAGAGCAAACGACGCGCACTGCTTCTCCAGAGCGACATGGATGTCGTAGCCGACGGTTCCGACGGCGACCGCATGGCCGAGATGACGGCCAGCATTTACGACAGTGATTTCTATCAGCCATTCACTAGCTACGAATGGGCCAAGCAGGGAACCGTCGCCAATCCGCTTCTGGCAAAGTGGCAGGCTAAGAACGAGGCCTTGAAAAAAGAAGCGGCGCAAAAAAATCTGTCTTCATCCCGCAAGTCTGAACTCAAGGCGCAGACGCAACACCTCGAAACTGAAATCAAAGCTTTAAAATCCCGCAGCAGCCTGATTGCCGAGAAAGATCCGTTTATTGTTCTCTCACTTATCTTCAAAGACTACCCGCGCATCATGGCTCAGGCTCCAGCCATGGGCGATTACGCAGCGGTGATCCATGAGGATAAGATCTATCCCGCGATCTGCGGCGACTACGGCCCTAGCATGAAGATGGGCGAAGCCTCATTGATACTCGCAAAAAAAATCAGCGATAAAGCCACGCCCTACAATCGTGGAGAAGACTCACTGAAGGTCACTTATCTCGTTTTTCCCGGAACCGCCGAGAAACCCTTCGGCCCACCAGACTACGACAAGTGGTATGAAAAAATCAGCGGCTATCTCGCTGAATTAGGTGGCCTAGGCAAAGATTACACACTCTACAAATGGGAGGTTCCAAAGCCAGTTACGCCGCCGGTTGTCGCCGAGGAAAAAAATGGCAAACCAACCGAAGCCAAGTTGCCAGCACCAACTGATCTTGCCACGCCCGCCGGGTCGGTAAAGCCCCCCGTTCCCCCCATATCTGATGGAAAAAATAAAAACTCATCACCAAGAGGATGACGAGTTAGCAAAGTCGTTTGTCCAAAAACTTGGTTAAGCACTCCCTCTAAACAAGAAGGGGCAACTGTGTCAGGAGTCGAGAGTGAAGTCAGGCAGCTCTGATGAGTAAGATGATGAGTTTGCACTTGGTCGCTGCGATGGCGACTTAAGAAAGCTTGCGCTCCAGCGCCAATTCCATCGCTCGTTCCACCAGCATCACCGCGAGCGATTGCGTTGCGTCATCCAGTGCTTGATTCGCTGTCTTCAGCAGCTTCACATCATGCGGCAACGCCTTCATCGCGGCGCGCACTTCGGCGGCTGATGACATGATTCTTTTTCGCTCATTTTCGTTCAGCAAGTTTCCGCATTGAGCCAGCGCCTCATCCACCGCCTGCAGGAGTTCCGCGCTTTTCATAATCGCCTCCGTCCAGATGCGCTCGTTCATATCCTCGAACGCGAAGTCCACGCTCTCGGAGATCATCTGCTCCACCTTCGTGTCATCCACATCCACAGCAGAGCTTTGAATCTCCAGCACGGTATCGGCACCGGTCGCAGTGTCGCGGGCGAGCACTTGCAGAATGCCGTTGGCATCCAGTGAAAACTGAACGCCCACGCGTGCGCTGCCCTTTGGCCCCGGTGGGAAAGGCACGGCCACGCGACCCAGTTCCCAGTTGTCCTTGGCCAGCTCGCGCTCGCCTTGCAGCACGCGGATGAGCATTTCATTTTGATTGTTCACCGCATTCGTGAACATCTCACCTGCCTTGCAAGGAATGGTCGTGTTTCGCGGAATGATCACGTTCATCAAGCCGCCGAAAGTCTCAATGCCAAGCGACAACGGCGTGACATCCAGCAGCACGACATTGCGCAGCGCCCCACTGAGGATGCCCGCCTGAATCACCGCGCCCAGCGCGATCGCTTCATCGGGATTCTGTGAGGTGTTTGGCTCTTTGCCAAAAATCTCGCGCACCATGCGGCGCACCAAGGGCATTCTCGTCGAGCCGCCCACGAGAATAATTTCATCAAGCTGCTCCGGCTTGAGGTTCGCATCTGTTAATGCACGCAGGCAATGACGCCGCGTGCGCTCGATGATCGGCTGCGCGATCTTTTCCAGATCGGCGCGTGTGACTGGCACGGTGAGATGATGATCTTTCTCGAAGAACGGAATCTCCACGGTCAGCTCGTCGAGAACGGAAAGTTTCTTCTTCGCGTCTTCGGCGGCAACTCGTAGCAAGGGCGTCTCGCCCTTGCTCCGTTGTTTATCCTGCAAGGGCAAGATGCCCTTGCTACGAATCCATTCCGCAAACCCTCGATCAATATCATCGCCACCAAGCTGCGTGTCGCCCGCCGTTGCCAGCACTTGAAAAACTCCATCGCGCATCTCAAGGATCGAGATGTCGAACGTGCCGCCGCCGAGATCATAGACCGCGATTTTCTTGCGCTCATCCAGCTTGTCCAAGCCATAGGCCAACGCCGCTGCCGTGGGTTCACTGAGGATGCGCTCCACCGTCAGTCCCGCCAGCTCACCCGCGCGCTTCGTCGCGTTGCGCTGCGCGTCATTGAAATAAGCTGGCACCGTGATCACCGCGCGAGTGACTTCAGTTTCCAGAGCGCGCTCGGCGATATTTTTCAAATGCCGAAGAATGTCCGCCGAGACTTCAACCGGTGACTTGTTCATCGCCGCTAGATCATACGGAGGCCGCCACTCACCCTCGCCTTCGCGACGCCCGATAAGTCGCTTCACAGAAAACACCGTGCGCTCCACATCCACCACACGCTGCCGCAATGCAGGCCATCCCGTTGTCGCGGCATTGTTCTCTCCGTAATGCACAACCGATGGCGTGAGCCGATGGCCCTCCGAATCCGCGAGCAGAATCGGAAAGCCGCTGTCCACCACGCCGACAAGCGAATTGGTGGTGCCGAGATCAATTCCGAGAATGGGGTTGTTCATGGTGAGTAGCCTGACTCTCCAGAGTCGGGGCTTTGAGATGTTGCCACGCGGCAATCCCGACTCTGGAGAGTCAGGCTACATCAGCAACAACAGTCGTTCACGCACCTGAGTCTGCCACCGCGCAAGATAAGCGAGCTTAGCCTGCATTGCCGCCAGCCGTGACCATGCTGCTGCGTCTTTCATCATCAGTTCCGCATCAAGCGCGGGCAGTTGTTGTTCCAACTCCGTCTTGCGCCGATCAATTTCAAATCCAATGCGCTCGATGGTTTCGCGATGCTGCATTTCCTCGTTGGCGAGCAAGGACTTCGCAATGGCCGACTGCGCCGCCGCTTTGCGCTCAAGGAACTTCGCTGACGCTTCCAAGGCTTTGCCTAGTTCCGAGAATAGATTCATCATCGCATCATCCAGCGGCACCGTGCGCCAGGCTTTCGCTTCGTCCGGGCCTGCGAGTTCCAGCAGATGCTTCAGCCGTTTCTCGGGCGTGCGCATGGTTTCGTAAGCGGCATTAACTTTTGCCGCCAGTGCTTCGCTTCCTCCGTGATCAGGATGCGCCGTCTTACTCTTCTCCGCATAGGCATTCCGCAACGCCTCTTCATTCAGCGAAGCGATGCGGGGCAAGCCGAAGATGGCGAAACAATCTTCCATAGCCGATCAAGCCGAAAAGCTCTCACCGCAGGAGCAAGTGACGACGGCGTTGGGGTTCTTCACCTTGAAGCCACCTGCTTGCAGATCATCGCTGTAATCGAGTTCGCTGCCGCTGACGAACAGGGCGCTCTTGGGATCAATCACCACGCGCACATCGGTGGAGACGACCATAATGTCGCGGTTCGCTGGGCCATCCACGAGATCCATTTTGTATTGCAAGCCAGAACAGCCACCTCCGACCACCGCGATGCGCAGCGCACCATTCTCCGCCCGCCCTTGTTTTTTCAACAGGCCGAGCAAACGGCCCGATGCATTCGGCAGCACCTTGATGAGCTTTTCGTTGCCGAGTTTGTAATTGATTTCACTCATGAACAAAAGAGCATACGCCCGCTATTACCCTCCGGCCAGTTGCTTCTTCAGCATGGCGAACATCTCCACGCCCTCGTCGGCGCTGACCTCCTCCTTCATGAAGGCGGCATGGTCGAATACCTCGATGTGTGTGGTATCTAGCTCCTTGATAAAGGTGCTGGGCATGGCGGATTGCTTCTGGCCCCACTTGGTGCGAAAGCGGCAATGGCTCAGCGTAAGCTTCTTCATTGCGCGCGTGATGCCGACATAAAATAGGCGGCGCTCCTCGTCCTTCCGGCCTTCATCAATGGAACGGCGATGCGGCAGGATGCCTTCCTCGAGGCCGGGTAGATAAACGACGGGAAACTCCAGGCCCTTGGCTGCGTGCATGGTGATGAGACAGACACCGGATTTTTTTTCAATGTCATCCTTCTGCTCGCGATCATCATTCAGCGTCACTTCATCGAGGAACGTCTGCAATCCATCGTGACGTGCGCGACCATCGAAATTGTGCAGGGAATTGAGCAGCAAATTCACACCGATCTCCCATGAGATGAAATCCTCGGGGTCTTTCGCAGCTTTGCGCAGGTGGTCGAGATACCCAATTTCATTCATGAACCGCTCAAGCAATGGGCCGAAGGTGGTCAACGGTGCGCCAGCGAGTGCATGGAAGCGCTCGATCAAATCCACAAATCCCGTGATCGCGGTCAAGGCTCGCGCAGAAAGCAGGGAGTGAAATTCTATATCCTTGAGCGCAGAGAAGACGCTGCCCTTCATTTTCATCGAATGAGCACGCGCCAGTTCAGCGGTGTTGGTGCTGATGCCGCGCGTTGGTGTGTTCAGAATGCGGAGCACGCTCACGTCATCGTCCGGGTTCGAGATCGTGCAGAGATAGGCGATGAGGTCTTTCACTTCGCGTCGATCGAAGAAGCTGCGGGCACCGACGACGCGATACGGAATCTGCTTTTTGCGGAATTCGGATTCAAGAATACGGGACTGGTCGTTCGTGCGGAAGAGCACTGCGAAGTCCTCCCATTTCAGTCCCTCGTTCTTCTTCTTTTCAATCTCTCCAACGATGAGTTCCGCCTCTTCTTTGTCGTCCTCGGCAATGAGGATTCGCACCGGTTCGTTGCTGGCGTTGTTGTTCCAAAGATTCTTTCCGCGACGTCCGGCGTTGTGACGGATGAGGCTGTTGGCCGTGTGCAGAATAGGTATCGTGCTGCGGTAGTTTTCTTCCAACTTGATAATCTTCGGGTCAGGAAAGAAGGACTCAAACTCGTTGATGTTCGTGATGTCCGCGCCGCGCCAGCCGTAAATGCTCTGGTCGTCGTCACCCACCACGCAAATGTTGTGCGGCGGCGGCACCAGCGCGCGCAGCATCCGCATCTGGAGCGAATTGGTGTCCTGAAACTCATCCACCATGACGAAGCGGAATTTGCTCTGCGCCGCCTCGCGAATTTCTGGATGCTCTTCCAATAGCTCCACTGCCTTGAGCAACAGATCGTCAAAGTCCATGGCATTCAGCGCGCGCAACTCGTCGTGATACAACTGGTAGAGTGCGCCATCCAATGTCTCCATGGGATCGCCCAAGCTGATACCATAGTTCTTGGCCTTGCTGATGCGGCTCAAGGCCACACCCGGGTCGAGCGTTTCATCCTTGGTGAGCAATCGCGTGAGAATCTTCTTCACTAGACCTTGCTGCTCGTCCTGGCTGTAAATAGTAAAATTGTTTTTGTATCCGATCACGGCGGCGTGTTGACGCAGCAGTCGCAAACAGAACGCGTGAAAGGTGCCAATGGTGATGGTCTTCGATTTTTCACGACCGAGAAGTTCAGCGACGCGCTCGCGCATTTCATTGGCCGCCTTGTTGGTGAACGTGACCGCGAGGATGCTGCCCGGATCAATCCCCTCCTGCACCATGAACGAGATTCGCATGGTGATAACGCGCGTCTTGCCCGTGCCTGCCCCCGCAAGAATGAGCACTGGCCCGCGAATCGTTTTCACGGCTTCACGTTGCTGGAGATTGAGAAGCGAATAGGAAAAACTCATTGGCGGGCGGCATGATGGCGACAAGCGGTCACGCCTCAAGCTCCAATGAGAAATTCTGCGCTTTTATCAAGGATGGATGGCGTCTCGCCGTCCGTGGTCATTGAGGCATTCTAAAAAAGAAGGAGCGCGAGTATGGCGAAGCCTACTCGCCAAACTTTCCTGCGACGTGGCAGACCACACAATCTTGAATGAGCCTCACGCGCCCCATACCATGTTCGGCGAGTAGCCTTACGGCATACTCGCGCTCCTTCTTATTGATTTCCGCTCGGTTTATCCAACGGGCAGCCCGCGTTCCTGCAATTCGCTTAGCACTTTTGGCAGGAGTTTGTGCTCCTGTTCCTGAATGCGCTGATACAGTTCTTCTGCGGTGTCGTTCGTGTGAATGGGCACTTTTGCTTGGGCTAGAATGCGTCCGCCGTCGATTTCTTCATTGACCAGATGCACGGTGCAGCCAGTTTCGGAGTCGCCTGATTTGAGCGCCTGCTCCCAAGCGGCGACGCCCTTGAACTTCGGCAGCAACGACGGATGGATGTTCACAATGCGTCCCGCGAACTCGCTGAGCACAGGTTCCTTCAGCACGCGCATGAAGCCTCCGAGCACGACGACTTGCACGTTGTGTCGCTTCAAGTGGTCGCAGATTTCTTTTTGGGCATTGGCGGAAAATCGTTTCGGATGATCGCCGGGATCCACAAACAACGTTGGCAATCCCGCAGCGCGCGCCTTTTGCAGGATGCCGGAGTCAGACACGTCCGAAATGACAACCTCGACTTTGGCTTTGAGCGATCCGCTCTTGATAGCACGGAGGATGGACTCGAAATTTCGCCCGATGCCACTGCCGAGAACGCCAAGGCGCAACGGACCGCCTTTAGCGGGAGCGAGCCGGTTGAGTGTGGCGGTGGTGGATCGTCCAGGCACCAGCGGTAGGATTTCGATGTGTGCGCCCACCTTCTCCAACGCGACGCGTTCTTCGGGGTTCAGCGTCTCCACGGTGTAGTCACCGCCCTTGGTATAAATATGCGGCTTGATGGTCTCAATGAGTTTGGTCACGCGCGGTTCATTGAAAACGACAACACGATCCACACACGAAAGCGCCCGGAGGATTTCCGCACGATCCGCCTGTGTGTTGACTGGCCGCGTCGGGCCTTTGAGCGCTCGCACGGAGGCATCAGAGTTCAAGGCAATGACCAGCGCATCGCCCAGCGCGCGGGCTTCGCGCAGATAGCGGACATGACCGACATGCAACAGGTCGAACACGCCGTTGGTGAAAACCAACTTCTGCCCGCGCGCATCAAGTTCCGCGCGCCAAGAGAAAACTTCTTCCGGCGTGGAAATCCATGTGGCGGGATCGTGCATGAGCCAATCACTCGCTTCAATCTGGAAAGTTGAAACAGAAAAGTTTGGTGCTCCTGTAAGAGGCTGGTTCAAATAGTAGTGTAGTTGCCGACGTAAGGAGGCACTGAAATGGAAGTTGCTAGCGGTGGCTGCCGAGAAAATATTAGAGCCTCCTTACGTCGGCTGCTACTGGCTCTGCAAACCGAGACAGAGTGTGCATCCCCCTGTCAACGACCTTGAATGCGAGTGTTGGTGTCGATGCAGACGATCATGCCGATGCGTGGCGGGCACGATACCTGCGCACCAGGTCAGGCACTTGATCGAGATTGCCTGCTTCCTGTTCTGCCGTCGCATCCTGTTGAATTTCCTGCCAGAGACGATCCTTGGCCGCCGAGAGCCAGATGTCGTGCAGCAACACCAAGTCCGGCTCAGGCGCGGATTGGATACGCTGAATCATTTGCTGCCGAAGGTCCTTCGGAACAGGTTGAGTGATTGTGCTGCTCATGGGTTCGAGTTTATCACTTGGATCGTGAACGACAAGGGAGATTCCAGCATCTCATGCGCTTCCGCCTCAACCGTAGCTCGCGAGTCCCATCGCGAGTTGCAATCTTGATCAACATCCGCGAAGAGACTCGCGGGCTACTTTCCGCCGGACACTGCCGTTGCTCTCAGTCATGGCTTGTGGCTGTGGAGGAAGTTTTGTTGCGTTGCGCGGACTGACCCCTTGCACTGTGCATTATTTTAAGCGCCTTCGCGACAGGTCTCCAACAAAAAGCTTCAATTTCGTCGGAGATAGTGCAATAAATATGCGCCTCAGTGCGGCCTAACCCTATGTTAGGCGTTTCTGCGCGCTCATGCTAATGAAGACCACCGAACCAGAGTCTCAGACGATTCAAGTCAATGGCTTGTCAACGTCTTTCGACCTCACAATTTCGTGCTCATCGCTCAGCGCAGCCAGCCTCGCCACCGAATTGCTGCTACGCGCTGCCGCGTTGCCCGACTTTCGGGTAGAGCGCAGCGGCGAGGACTTATCCTCCAACATTCGCTTCATGGTCGCATATATTTCCGGCAGGACAGCTTATGCTGCGGAACTCTTTCTTGACGGAGACGAACTGCTTGCGGCATACATTAGTTCTCCTTCCGAGTGGTCTGCTTCCAAGCGCGCCACCGCATGTTCTATCGGTCTTGCGCCACTCTTTTCCGCAGTTCGAGCGCCAGATGGCAGTCATCCCATAATTTCCCCCGCAAACCAACTTGAACGAAACGACTAACTTACACGCACCGCCAAACTGTGATTGAGACTACCCTCTTCTACCCCACTGTTGAGAGTCGCTAGCGATCATATATCTTAAATCACAGGCATCCCATAGCGAGGAGCAGTTGAGAAGGAAGAAGCGGGTTGGCCGGTAGGAGGAAGTGTGTTGATTGGGATTATGATGTCAAAACCAAAACACTCGCCATCCCCTCAGCCAACCCGTCATCACATAAACATTCT
>JBBRNC010000046.1:0-29274 GCA_038230495.1 Verrucomicrobiales bacterium | reverse complement strand
CCGTGCGCATGAAATGCGAACTGGACACATCAGGCGGCATTAAATTAATCACAGAAGAAGGCAACGCCATCGTTGTATCCTTCCGTGAAGGCACAGGCGACGAAGCATTGCAAAGCATCACTCTCGCATCCGACCGCGCGACCTTCACCGTCTCGCGCGACTGCGGCGCGGCTTATGTCTGCACAAAGGTCGTGATTCGTGATCACACGCATGAAGAAATGCTCCCCGCCGATCTGGTGACGGATGCAGCGCTCATCAGTGAACAACTCAGCCGCCTCGGTGGGCAGAGCTTGTATATCCAGATGGTGCCGATGTTACACGAGATGCTGAAAGTAGCCTGACTCTCCAGAGTCGGGAAGCTTCATGCTCAATCACTCACTGCACCCGACTCTGGAGAGTCAGGCTACATTACAAAAAAGGCAGGCCGAAGCCTGCCTCTCTTCTACAAAATTATATCCCGATAAATCAAAACGGAATGTCGTCATCTTCCAGTCCATCGGTGATCGGCCCTTCGCCGAATTCCGAGGCGGGTTGCTCCTGACGCGCCGCTTGGGGCTTCTGAGCTGGTCGCGCAGCGGGACGAAATCCTCCGCCTTCATCACCGCCTGAATTTTCACCACCGGCACCTTCGCGGCGACCGAGGAACTGGAAATTCTCAGCGACCACACGTATTTTTGTGCGTTTGACCCCGGTCGCCTTGTCATCCCACTGATCCATTTGCAGGCGACCTTCGACAAAAACAGGAGCTCCTTTTTGCAGATATTTCCCGGCTATTTCGGCAAGCTTGGACCAGACGACGATATCCACATAAGTCACTTCCTCACGTTTCTCGCCGTTGTCGGCGGTGTAGGAGCGGTTCACGGCGAGGGCGAGATCGCACACGGCGCTGCCCTTGGGCGTGTAGCGGACTTCGGGATCTCGCGTGAGATTCCCGATGAGCATTACTTTGTTCAATGAAGCCATAGTGCTGGCAGGTTAGCGAACAGGCTGTGGTTTGGCGACTGAATTTTTGCGAAGGCAAAAATTTCGCCCGGTATCAGCGGCTCTGGTAATACTGCTGGTAGATGTTTTCGTTGAGCTTGAGCTTCGCCTGTAGTTTTTCTACGGTCGTGTTGTCTCCCTCGAAAAGGAAGTTCACGAAGGTGCCGGACTCGACGTGGCGGGGAGCATAAGGGAATTTTTTCTTCCCGAGATTGTCCACTTGTTCGAGCTTCGCGCCGTTCTGCTCGAAGTCGCGGGTTATCTGGCTGATGAGGGTTTCGACACTTTCCTCTTTACCTTTGGTATCGAGGACGATCATCGCTTCGTATTTGCGGCTCATGGATTTTGGCTTATTGGGTTCACTGTTTCTTCTTTGCGGTTGTATAGATTCATCGCGGCTTCCAAGCCGTTGCGCAAGGCGGACTGAACGGCTTCTGTAGCACGTTGGAGCGCGGATTGCACGAGCGGTTTTTCATCTGCGGAAAATTTGCCTAGGACATGGCCGATCATACGGTCGCCCGCCGGGCGCCCTTGCGCCGGGGCAATGCCCATCTTGAGGCGCGGAAAATTCTCGCCGTCCAGATGCGAAATTAGGGAGCGGACGCCGTTGTGTCCGGCTGCGGAGCCGTTCTTGCGGAAACGTAAGGTGCCCAGCGGAAGGTCCACGTCATCGTAAACTGCGAGCACTTCGCGCGGATCGATCTTGAAAAAACGGCATACGGCGGACGCAGCCTCGCCACTGCAGTTCATGAAGGTGAGCGGCTTGAGCAGCCAGCCTGCGGTAAATTTTGCGAGCGCACAGTCCCAGCGTTTTTCCACTGTCCATGAAACTTGCAACTGACTGGCGAGAGCGTCCACGAGCATGAATCCAATATTGTGCCGCGTGTCCTCGTAGTCGCGTCCGGGATTGCCGAGTCCCACGATCAGGCGCGGAATCGCGACGGACGATGGGACAGCTTCGGACACATTCAGAGTTTCTGGGACGCGGGTTTATTTCTTGGCGGGTGCAGCACCTTTGGCAGGGGCGGCGGCGCCTTTGGCGGCTGGAGCAGCACCTGCTGCGGGGGCAGCAGCACCGGCAGCCGGGGCGGCGGCAGCGGCGGCAGGAGTAACTTCTTCCGCCACAGTAGGCTCTTTCAATACGGCGACGACGACGTGACTATCGATTTTCGTGGTGACGCCTTCAGGAAGTTGGAGGTCGCTGACGTGTTTCGACTGGTTAATTTCCAGCGAGGCGACTTCCATGGTGAGCTTCTCGGGAAGATCCTTAGGCAGGCAGCGCACTTCGATCGAATGCATGATGTGCTCCAACATACCGCCTTTTTTCTCGGCAATATCGATGCCAGTGAGGACGATGGCCACATTGGCGTGAATGATTTCATCGGCAGCTACGGCGTGAAAGTCCACATGGAGAATACCGCCACGCAGATAGTCATGCTGAACATCCTGAACTAGAGCTAGCGAATCAGTCTTTTCTCCTTCGATTTTGAGATTGACGAGAATGTTGTCCGAGGCGCTGGCGTCAAGGAGCTTGGTAAATGTCTTGGCATCCAGATCCAAATTGGCGTTCTCATGTTTCTTTCCGTAGATGACGGCGGGAATACGTCCGGTTTTGCGCAGGCGTTTCACTGCGGCAGTGCCGGAGACGGTGCGAGGAGTCGCGCTCAGTTCGAGAATTTTGGCCATGATGGGATAAGTCTATGTTCGCTAAGTTTGGGGAAGGGGGCTGTGAAATTACCCGGCAGCCCCACCCTGTCAACGGGTCTTTTTTGGGACCATGAACTTCAGAAAGTAATGCCGATTTGCAGGTAATCTGGTGCTCCGGCGAGACAAGCCAACTACTGATGACGAGGAGGCAAGATGTGCTCGTCATACCATTACCGCGATTCAAGCTACAAACGAAACACCGGAACTTTTCCGCGGAAATGAAGTATTTCGGATTGAAAGTGCGTAACTGTTATGTCCCCATGTTGCCCAGCAAAGAATGTTATCGGCCTCTTTCGCCTCGAATTTTTAGTGCCTCCATTTTAAATCTATGACTTTCAAAAAATCCACCCTCGCCTGTTTGCTGGTGACAACCGCCCTGCTCGCGGTCAGCTACGATCTGGCCTTATCACAAGCGAAGCCCACTGCGGGCGCAATTGCGGAGCCTTCGAATCCCACTGCTTTCTCTTTGCCGGATAAAATAAGTTTCAACGAGCACATCCAGCCGATCCTCTCGGAAAATTGTTACCACTGCCACGGTCCTGATTCCGGCACTCGCAAGCCGAAGGGCGAACCTCTCCGTCTCGATCGCCCAGAGGAGGCCCTCAAGCTGCGTGAAGACGGTAACCCCGTCATCATTAAAGGCGACGCGGCTGCATCGCCCCTCGTCAAGCTGATCAAAAGCACCGACAAGGATGAAATCATGCCACCGCCGGCATCACACAAGACTCTGACTCCGCGCGAAATTGCTCTTCTGGAAAAATGGATTCAGCAAGGTGCCAATTTCCAGTCCCACTGGTCATTCGTCGCGCTGACTCGTCCGCCAGTGCCGCAGTCCGCGCCGGATGCGTCCAATCCCATTGATCAATTCATCACTGAGAAACTCGATGCCGCTGGGCTTATGATGAATCCGCCCGAGGAAGCTCGTCGCTTCCATCGCCGTCTTGCGTTTGATCTTACTGGGCTTCCGCCTTCCCCGGAATCCACCGATGCCTTCGTGGCACGCTATGCAGCGAATCCCGACAAGGCCGTTTCCGATGAAGCTAAAACGATGATGGCCACGCCCGAACACGCCGAGCATCTGACTCGCCATTGGCTGGATGCGGCCCGCTACGCTGACACTCACGGCATCCACATTGACAACTACCGCTCGATCTGGCCCTATCGCGACTGGGTCATCAATGCCTTCAAGTCGAACATGCCCTGGGACAAGTTCACCGTGGAACAAATCGCCGGCGACCTCATGCCGAACCGCACGCTGGACCAGCAAATTGCCACGGGCTTCAGTCGCTGCCTCACCACCACTGGCGAGGGCGGGGCCATCCCCGAGGAATACGACGCCATTTATGCGAAGGATCGCGTCGATACCACTTCCGCGATCTGGCTGGGCCTGACCACTGGTTGCGCCGCTTGCCATGATCACAAATTCGACCCTATTTCTCAGAAGGACTTCTATTCATTAACCGCATTTTTCCGGAATACGCCGATGAGCGCAATGGATGGTAACAGCGCCGAACATCCGCCGAATGTGTTGGTGCCGCTCGCAAAAGATCGCGCCCGCTGGAACCTGCTCGCTGGAGAAATCGCCAGCACCGAGAAGCTACTCACGCAACGCAAAACCAGCGCTCGTGCAGACTTTGAAAAATGGCTACCCACCGCCACCGTCGAGTTCAAAACGAAGGACGATCCCACCCTTGAAGTCGCCCTCCTACTCAACGAATCCGAAGGCCCTATTCACGGCACTGTAAAAGGCCAGCCGAAAGAATGGCCCGTCAATCCGAACCGCATCGACGGCCCGCTAGGAAAAGCTGTCGTCGTCAGTGACACGCCCATCAATCTCGGCGACATCGCTTCCATCAAGCGCACCGAGCGCGTCACCTACGGCGGCTTCATCCGCATTGAGGGCCAGCCCAGCGGAGCCGTCTTCGCCCGCATGAACAAGGCCGAAGAATACAAGGGCTGGGACCTCTATTTGGAAGCAGGAAAGCCAGCTTCTCACGTCATCGACACCTTTCCCGCGAAGGCCAACAAACTCGTCGCGCCGAATGCCCTGGAGTCAGGTAAATGGACCCACGTCATGGTTACCTTCGATGGCAGCAAGCCCGCGAAAAAGAGCATGACGATATACGTCAATGGCGTAGCTCAAAAGGCGGAATACGCCAACAGCACCATCGGGCCGAATATCGAAACCAAAGTCCCGTTTCAGCTCGGAAGCCGCGACGCTGGCGACTCGAAACTCAATGGCCCAGTCGCGCTTCAGGACTTCCGTTTTTACCGCCGCCTCCTGAGCGCAGCAGAAATCGGAGCCATCGCTAACAATGCTCTCATTCGCGAGCTTGTCGCCATCCCAGAAGCTCAACGCACAGCGGAACAAAAGGAAAAACTCTTTCCCTACTTCCTTGCTCAGATCGATGAACCTTCGCGTCAGTTCAGCGAAAAAATCGACCAACTCAAGAGCGAGCGAACCGCCATTCGCGCGAACGGAGCAATCAGTCTCGTGATGGAAGAAAAGCCCGGCGAACCTTTTGCTAACATTCTCATTCGTGGCGTCTATTCCTCAAAGGGCGACAAGGTCGGCGCTGCCACGCCCGCCGTGCTTCCGGCCATGCCCGCCGATGCGCCGAAGAACCGTCTCGGCCTCGCCAAGTGGCTCGTCGATCCGACTAATCCACTGCCTGCCCGCGTGACGATGAATCGCACATGGTATTACTTTTTCGGCACTGGTATTGTCGAAACCACCGAGGACTTCGGCGTCATGGGCGCACGGCCCAGCCATCCGAAACTCCTCGACTGGCTCGCCTCCGAATTCATCAGCTCTAAGTGGGACTATCGCCATATGATCGAGGGCATCGTGACCTCAAAAACATATCGCCAGAGCGCCAACATCACTGCCGAGAAGTTGGAAAAAGACCCGCTCAATCGCTTACTCTCGCGAGCACCCAGAAACCGACTCGATGCCGAACAACTTCGTGACATGGCACTCGCTAGCTCCGGCCTGTTAGTTGAAAAAGTCGGCGGCCCATCAGTCCGCCCCTATCAGCCTGTCGGCATCTGGGAAGCTGTCGCCATGGACCAGTCAAACACCCGCAACTATGTCCAAGAAAAAGGTGAGTCACTCTACCGCCGCTCGCTTTACACCTTCTGGAAACGCACCGCCGCGCCACCTTCGATGGAAATCATGAATGCTCCCTCACGCGAGGTCTTTTGCGTCCGCCGAGACCGAACCAACACCCCGCTCCAGGCTCTCGTCGTGCTCAATGACCCGCAGTTTGTCGAAGCCTCCCGCCAACTCGCCGTGCACGCCATCGCCTCGTCCACTGATGTCGATCAGCGCATCGACTACATCACAAAGCGCCTGCTCGACCGCGTGGCGAAACCTAAAGAGCGCAAGATCATCCACGCCTCTCTCGATAGCCTCCTCGCATCCTACAACGCCAAGCCCGAGGAAGCCGCGAAACTTCTAACTGTTGGCGAGACTCCTGCGCCCGCCGTTCCCACCCCGGAACTCGCGGCTTGGACCATGGTTGCCAGCCAGATTCTGAACCTCGACGAAACCCTCACCCGCTAATCCGTCATGAATCTATTAGAGACTTACAACAACTCACTCACGCGTCGGCAGTTCTTTCGCAAAACCAGCACTGGAATCGGTGCCGCAGCACTAGCCTCACTCCTTGATCGCAATGCTTTTGCTGGCAGTGCCGATGCCCCCAGCTCGATGGCCGGCGTTCCGCAGATCGCCCATAAAGCGAAACGCGTGATCTACGTCTCCCTCATTGGCGCGCCCTCCCAGCTTGATTTATTTGACTACAAGCCAGACCTCAACAAGCGCTTCAAGGAAGACCTCAAACAGTGGCTCAAAGATCAAGGCCAGCGCCTCACCGGCATGACCTCCGGCCAAGCCACCTTCCCCCTCGCGCCTAGCATTTTTAAATTCAAACAATATGGGCAATCCGGCGCGTGGATTAGCGAGCTGCTGCCGTGGACCAGCAAAATGGTCGATGACATCTGCATCATCAAATCGATGCACACTGATGCCATCAATCACGAGCCTGCGAACCAACTCATCTGCACTGGCTCCATGCAATCGGGTAAGGCTTCAATGGGATCATGGCTATCTTATGGCCTCGGTTCCATGAATAAGGACCTGCCATCCTTCGTCGTCCTCCACGCCACTCACTCCTCGCCGCACTCGAACGTTCAGGCCATATCCTCCCGCCTCTGGGGCTCCGGTTACTTAGAGGGAAAACACGCTGGTGTCGCCCTCCGCTCACTCGGCGATGCCGTGCTCTTCCTCAAGGACGCGCCCGGCGTCTCGCGCGAGATGCGCCGGACCATGCTCGATGGCCTAAACCAGCTTAATGAAACTTCCTATGAAGCCGTCGGCGATCCCGAAATTAAGAACCGAATGCAGCAGTATGAAATGGCCTTCCGTATGCAGGCCTCCGTCCCAGAGCTAACCGATCTCTCCGGCGAATCCGATCAAGTCTATGACCTCTACGGTCCTGATAGTAAGACGCGTGGAAATTTCGCCAACTCCGCCCTCATGGCCCGGCGTCTACTAGAGCGCGGCGTCCGCTTCGTGCAAATTTTCCATCGCGGTTGGGATCAACACGGTAGCCTTCCGCGCGATCTCGCCTCGCAATGCAAAGACGTTGATCAAGGCATCTACGGCCTCATCCAAGACCTCAAACAACGCGGCATGTTAGAAGATACCTTAGTCGTCTTTGGCGGAGAATTCGGTCGCACCATTTACTCCCAAGGAGCACTCACCGAAACCGACTATGGTCGTGATCACCATCCACGTTGCTTCTCTCTCTGGATGGCCGGCGGCGGCATCAAAGGCGGACAGGTCTATGGCGAAACCGACGAAATGTCCTACAACATCGTCAAGGACGGCGTCCACATCCGCGATCTCCACGCCACCATCCTTCACAGTCTCGGCCTTAATCACGAACGACTCTCATTCAAATACCAAGGTCTCGATCAACGCCTCACCGGAGTCGAACCCGCCCGCGTCGTCAAAGAACTCTTCGCGTAGCCATTCGGTCCAGTCCCAGATGGGTTAACCAAATTCAGAAATACCAGCCCGTGATGGACGTCATGAAAACCCAAGTCACCTGGGCACAGTCCGGCCTCGGATTTCACTCCACCGCCATGTTCCTCGACGACCGCCCGTCCACTCTGCAATTGCGCCAATGGTTCGCCAATTTGGTGAAACAAGTCTGATCACTCGCCATCCCATTTGTCCTAAATTTGAAACACCCACTCAGACTCCTCGCCGCCCTACTGCCGCTGGCCACCATCGTCTGCGTGCTTCCTTTTTCCTCCGCCTCATGCGCTGCTGCGGAGAAGCCCAATGTGCTGTTCATCCTCGTGGACGACATGGGCTGGGGTGATCCGTCGTGCTACGGCGGGGCGGGCATCGCGACTCCGGCGATGGACCGACTCACCCGTGAAGGGATGCGCTTCACGCAGTTCTATGTGGCTTCGCCCATTTGCTCGGCATCGCGCTGCGGGTTCATCACGGGACGGTTCCCGGCACGCTCGCGGATCACGAGCTACTTGCAGACGCGAGCGGGAAATCGTGAATGCGAGCAGGCCGACTTTCTCGATGCGAAATCTCCGACGTTTGTGCGGGCGTTCAAAGATGCGGGTTATGCTACGGCGCACATCGGCAAGTGGCATCTCGGCGGCGGTCGCGATGTTGCAGACGCGCCGAAGTTTTCCGCCTACGGCTACGATATCGGACTCGGCACCTACGAGAGTCCTGAACCCGCCGCGCCGCTCGGTTTGCAGAGCCTGCCGTGGGGCACGGAACTCGAGCCGCAACAGGTCGCCCGCCACGACCGCACGCACTGGATGGTGGATCAAACCATCGCATTTGCAAAGCAGCACGCCGCGCAGCCCTGGCTGGTGAACCTTTGGTTCGACGATGTGCATACGCCGCATCGCCCGTCCGCCGAGCAGAGTGCCAAGGCGGGTGATGGAAAAGGCACGGTGGAATTTCGCGCTGTGTTGCAGGAGACGGATCGCGAGATCGGTCGGCTGCTCGACGCGCTGCGCGATCTCGGGATTGAATCGAATACGCTCGTCATCCTTTCCGGCGACAACGGCCCTGAACCATCATTCGATCGCGCGCGCACCGGTGGCCTGCGCGGAATGAAGTGGAGCCTCTACGAAGGCGGCATCCGCACGCCGCTCATCGCGCGCTGGCCAGGCGTGGTGCCAGCTGGTGTAGTGAATGAAACGACAACCGTGGCTGGCGTGGATTTTTTCCCGACGCTCTGCGGCCTCGCCAAAGTGCCAACACCTAAAGACGCAGCCTTCGATGGCGAGGATTTCTCGGCAGTATTTCGCGGCGCGAATACTCTGCGCACAAAACCACTGATGTGGGAATACGGACGGAAACCCCGACAAGAAAGTGCGGGAAGAATCCGCACCTTTCCCTACCCTAACGAACCCGACGCAAAGTCACCGAACGTCGCCATCCGCGACGGTGATTGGAAATTGCTCATCAACGCCGATGGCACGGGCGCGGAACTCTACAATCTTGCCACCGACCGCAACGAGACGCACAATCTCGCCGCCGGAAAAACCGACATCACCAGACGCCTCACCGACGCCGCACTCGCGTGGCGCAAATCACTGCCATGAGATTCTTTCTATCCGCCCTGCTGGTCGCGCAGCTTGCCACACTGCACTCCGCCGATGCTCCAGCCAAACAGCCCAACGTGCTCTTCATTGCCGTGGACGATCTCAATGATTGGATTGGCTGCCTTGGCGGGCATCCGCAGACGAAGACGCCAAACTTCGACCGGCTAGCGGCCAGCGGCGTTTTGTTTAAAAATGCCTACTGTGCCGGGGCGTCGTGCAATCCGTCGCGGGCCGCGATTTTATCCGGCATCGCGCCGCAGCGATCGGGTCTCTACACGAACCGACAGAAGATGCGCGAGGTGATGCCGGATGCGGAGTTGCTGCCGAAATATTTTTCCCGCAACGGCTACTGGTCCGCAGGTTCGGGAAAGATCCTCCACTACGTCATCGACTCGCAGTCGTGGGATGAATACTTCCCAGAAAAAGCGAAGGACAATCCGTTTCCCCGCACCTTCGATCCCAAGCAACGTCCCGTGAATCTGCGTCGTGCTGGCGAGTGGCAATATGCGGAAACCGATTGGGCCGCGCTCCCCGTGAAGGATGAAGAATATGGCGGCGACTGGCTGGTGACGAAATGGATCGGCGAGCAACTCCAACTTCCGCACGACAAGCCGTTCTTCCTAGCGTGCGGAATCTATCGGCCGCACGAACCGTGGTTCGTGCCGGAGAAATACTTCGAGCCATTTCCGCTGGAGACCATCCAGCCCGGCCCCGGCTACAAGGCGGACGACCTCGATGACGTTCCTCCTGCAGGTCAGAAGCTCGCGAGAAATCGTTACTTTGCGCATATTCAAAAAGAGGGTCAGTGGAAGAAAGGCATCCAGGCTTACCTCGCCTCGATCCATTTCGCCGATGCGATGCTCGGACGCGTGCTTGATGCGTTAGAAAAAAGTCCAGAGCGCGATAACACCATCGTCGTGCTCTGGAGCGATCATGGCTGGCATCTCGGCGAGAAAGAGCACTGGCAGAAATTCACCGGCTGGCGCATCTGCGATCGGGTGCCACTCATGGTGCGGGTGCCGAAAGGTGCGCGAGGTTTACCCGAAGGCACACGCGCTGGCTCGGTGTGCGACCGGCCTGTGAGTCTCGTCGATCTGTTCCGCACCCTCACCGACTTGTGTGGACTTCCCGCTAAGCCCGACATCATGGGTCACAGTCTTGTCCCCTTGCTGCGCGATCCCTCACTGGCTTGGCCACACGCCGCGATCACGCATCTCGACCAACCCGAGAGCTACGCCATCAGCACCGAACGCTGGCGTTACATTCACTACAAGGGTGGAGACGAGGAACTCTACGACATCGAGAGCGATCCGTATGAATGGACGAATCTCGCCCCAAAGCCCGAGCACGCAGCCAAGCTCGCCGAGATGCGCACGCTCGCACCCACTGATATGACTCCGTTAGTATTGCCTGCGGCATCGAAAGAGAATCGGTAAAAGTCTCGCCATCACACCGCACACCCACGCAGACAAGCCATGATTACTCCGCCCTACCCGCTGCCCCACGCGCAGACGCTCTCCCGCCGTTCCATGCTTGCGGGCAGCGCGTCGTTCGCAGCTGCTGCGCTTTTTTCCAACGCAGCCCGTGGAGCCGTCAGTTCCGCGCCGAAGTTTTCCGCCTACCCGTTCTCACTCGGCGTCGCCTCGGGTGATCCGCTCCCCGATGGAGTGGTGATCTGGACCCGCCTCGCGCCCAAGCCGCTCGAACCTGCTGGCGGCATGGCCCCAACTAACATCGAGGTGTCGTGGCAAGTTTGTGACGACGAAGCGATGTCCCGCGTCGTGCAAACCGGCACCGCCGTTGCCACGCCCGATTGGTCACACTCTGTCCATGTCGAAGTTTCCGGTCTCCGCCCTGACCGCTGGTATTGGTATCAATTCAAGGTCGGTGGTGAGGTCAGCGTCAAGGGACGCACCCGCACCTCTCCACCTGCCGACTCCATCCCCGACCGACTGCGCTTCGCCTTTGTCTCCTGCCAACACTACGAGCGGGGCTTCTATACCGCATACGACCACCTCGTCCGCGAAGACCTCGATCTCGTCGTCCACCTTGGAGATTACATTTACGAAGGCGGGGCCGCCGCTGGTGCCCTTCGACAGCACGTGACCGGCCCCTGCACTACTCTCGAGCACTATCGTCTTCGCTACTCCCAATACAAGACCGACCCCGCCCTCCAGCGCGCACATGCTATCGCGCCCTGGATTGTGACTTGGGACGATCACGAAGTCGCCAACAACTACGCCAACGACCACATCGCCCAGGCCACGCCGCGCGATGAATTCCTTCGCCGCCGCGCCGCCGCCTATCAGGCCTATTTTGAAAACATGCCGCTCCGCCGCAGCGCCTTGCCCCACGGTCCGGACATGCTGCTCTACCGCAGCCTTAGCTTCGGGCGGCTCGCAAATTTCCACGTGCTCGACACCCGCCAATACCGCACGCCTCAGCCCCAGGGAGACGGCAACAAACCGCCGAATCCCGTCCTCCTCGATCCCAAAGGCACGCTCATGGGCGATAAACAGCGCGACTGGCTTTTCTCTGGCCTCGAAAGCTCCACCGCCACGTGGAATGTGCTCGCGCAGCAGATCGCGGTCGCCCGTCTGGATACAAGACCAGGCCCCGCCATCGGTTACAGCATGGACCAATGGCCCGGCTATGAATTTGAACGCCGCCGACTGCTCCGCCATTTCGTCGATCGGAAAATCAAAAATCCCGTCGTCATCACCGGCGACATCCACAGTAACTGGGCCAACGAACTCATCGCCGATTTCGACGAACTCGACTCCCGCACGGTCGCCACCGAATTTATCGGCACTTCCATCTCTACCGGCGGCAACGGTGCCGAGAAATCAAAGAACACCGACCAACTCCTCGCGGAAAACCCTTTTGTGAAATTCTTTAACGCCGAACGTGGCTATGTCCGCTGCGAGATCACCCCGCAACAATGGCGCACCGACTACCGCACCATCCCCTTTGTCACCAAGCCCGACGCCCCGCTCAACACGCGGGCTACTTTCGTGGTCGAATCCGGACAAGCCCGGCTCAATCGAGTGTAAGCCAGCTTAGCCTACTGGCGTTACATCCACTACAAGCTCAGTGACGAGGAACTCTTCGCGTAGCCATTCGATCCAATCCTAGATAGGTTCACCAAATTCAGTAACAACATTACTCATATGAAATACACCATCATCGCCGCCCTTCTGCTCACAACATTTGTTACCCTACACGCTGCCGATACACCACCGACCAAACCCGAAAAACCCGAAGTCTTCGAGATCGATGGCCACAAAGCATTCATCTATGCGGCACCGAAACCTGCTGAAGGTAAACCCTGGATTTGGTATGCTCCGACAGTCAAAGGCGACGTCATCATCGTGAAACACAAAATGTATGTCGGTGCTTTCATGGATGCCGGCATCGCCATCGCCAGTTTCGATCTCGGCGAAGTCCGCGGCGCACCCGGAAGCAGTGCAAAATTTAGCCAATTTTACGACGCCATGGTCAAGCGTGGTTACTCGCCCAAGCCAGTCCTACTAGGGCAAAGCCGCGGTGGCATCATGACCCTCGCCTGGGCGTTTCGGAATCCCGAAAAAGTGAAAGCCTGGGTGGGCATCTACCCGGTTTGTAACCTCGCAAGTTACCCGCTCAGATTCTCAAAAAATGAGACGCTGGCCGACTACAACATGACCGAGGAAGCCCTGCGCACCAAGCTCGATGAGTTCAACCCCATTAACAACCTCACCGGTCTAGCGAAACTAAAAGTGCCAATGTTTTCCGTGCACGGCGACAAAGACGGCACCGTGCCCTTCAACGAAAACACCAAGCTGCTCAAAGAAAACTACGAAGCCCTCGGCGGCACCTGCGAAGTGAAAATCATCCCCGGCAGAGGTCACGAAATTTCCCCTGCGTTCTTTGAGTGTCAGGAGTTAATTGATTTTGTGGTCAAGCAAGTTCGATAATGAAGGTAGTTAGAACACCCAATCCAGAAGAATAAGTGAAACGTCCTCTGGCACTCCTCACCGCCCTGCTGCTCGCGCCATTAGCAGTCTTCGCCGCATCCATGCGGCCGAACGTCCTCGTCATCCTCGCCGACGACCTCGGCTATTCCGACCTCGGCTGTTACGGTGGGGAGATTCCGACCCCAAACATTGACTCACTCGCGCAGAACGGCCTGCGTTTCACGCAGATGTCTAATTCGGCCCGCTGTTGTCCGAGCCGTGCATCGCTGCTGACGGGATTACATCCGGCGCAGGCGGGGATTCCGAACATGGGTGGTTCCCTCAACGACCAGTGTGTGACGCTGGCCGAAGTGCTGCGTGGGGCTGGTTACGCCACCTATGCCGTCGGTAAATGGCATGTCGGCGCCGGCAACAAAGCGATACCCACAGCTCGGGGATTTGATGAGTTTTTTGGGTTTCCTAACGGGCACTCGCAGGATCAATGGGAGGCGACCGCTTACAAAAGACTTCCCGAGGGCCGCACGGCAGAAATCAAAGCAGCTCCCGACAAGTTCTACGCCACGGATGTCTTCAGCGACTATGCCCTGGAGTTCATCAAGCAGGGTGAAGCCAACAAAAAACCTTGGCTGCTTTACCTCGCCTATTCCTCGCCGCACTTCCCCTTGCAAGCGCCAGCAGAGTCGGTGCAGCCGCTCCTCGCCACCTATCGTCAGGGTTGGGATGTCTTGCGCGCGGAACGATTTGAGCGAATGAAAAAAATCGGACTGGCCAATTCCGACGGCTGGAAACTCACCGAGCGCAGCCTAGTGCCGGTAGAGGAAAATAATGCCATCGCTAACGGTTATTCCGGCCAGCCCAATCCCGACTGGGCTTCGCTGCCCAAGAATCGTCAGGAAGATCTCGCGCATCGCATGGCCGTCTATGCCGCGATGGTGCAGCACGTGGACACAGGCATCGGCCGCATCGTCCAACAACTCAAGGCTGAGGGCAAACTGGACAACACCTTGATCCTCATTCTATCCGACAATGGTGCCTGCTACGAATGGGGGCCATTTGGTTTCGACGATGAATCGCGTGCGGGCAAAACCATACTTCATGAAGGAACGACCCTAGAGAAAATGGGCGGCCCCGGCACTTACATGTCCTACGGATCGGCCTGGGCTAATCTGTGCAATACGCCTTTCAAATTTTACAAGCACTTCACTCATCAAGGTGGCATTGCCACGCCCTTGATTGTCCACTGGCCGGCTGGCGTGCAGTCGCCCGGACGCTGGGTGCGCGATCCTGCCCACCTCATGGACATCATGGCCACGCTGGTGGACGTCACCCACGCCACTTACCCCCAACAACGCGATGGCAAACCCGTGCTGCCGATGGAGGGCGTCAGTCTCGTTCCAACGTTCCAAGTCGGCGGCGCGTTGTCGGCACGCTCGCTTTGCTTCCAGCACGAAGGCGCGAAGGCGATTCGGAAAGGCGCTTGGAAGTTGGTCGAAGGCAAAAAAATGCCCAGCCAATCCGAATGGGAACTCTACGATTTAGAAAAAGACCCATGCGAAACCGTCAACCTCGCCGCACAAAATCCCGAAGTAGTGAAGTCCTTGTCTGAAGAATGGAATGCCTGGGCGAAACGCACCGGATTAATTTCCCCGCCACATAACCAAAACAGTAAGGCCGGAAAAGTAAAGAAAGCGGGTAAGGAGGGATAAGTCTCGGATTAAATGCAAGATAGGCACATCACATCCTCACTCATTATGACCAACCATATACTCATCGCGGGATAATTTAAATTATATTATGAAATTCACACTTACACTGATCACTACCTTACTACTCATACCGCATTCTGCATTGCACTCTGCGGAAAAGAATAAATCTAATATTATCGGTATTGCGCCCGTTGCTAAGTTTGTTCAAAAGCTTGCCGCTGGTGTTCCGCAGAAAATTGTATTGTATGGAACCAGCCTCACCGCCAAAGGCGCGTGGGTTACCCAATTGCAAAGCGCTGTGCAGAGCGCCTACCCTGACAAGGCCACGTGGGTTAACAGCGGCGGCTCCGGCAAAGCCTCGGACTGGGGCGTTGCGAATCTGCAAGCCAAGGTCATCAAACAAAATCCCGATGCTGTGTTCATCGAGTTCTCGATGAATGACGCTGCCACCAGCCTCAACATCACCCGCGAGCAGGCGCGGGCTAACTTGACTAAGATGGTCAACAGCATCCGCGCCGCTAACCCTAAGTGCGAAATCATTCTCCAGATCATGAACCCGCCAGACCGCCGGGATACCGACACCTTCAGCCCGCGAACTAATCTCGCACAATATCAGCAGGACTATCGCGATTTCGCCGCTCAGAACAAACTACTTTGCATTGACCACATGCCCTCCTGGCAAACCCTGCTCGACAAGGGCTCGGACGCCTACCGCGTCTATGTCCCGGACGGCGTGCATCCCAACGCCGAAGGGTTGGAGAAATATATGACCCCCGTCTTGCTGCGCGCCCTCGGACTCCCCGTTCAAACGAAACAAGCACCATAAAAACTTATATCCTCTTTCCGACCACCGCCATGCTCTGTTAGTTACAAAGTGTTACCACAGATGATCCGTGCGAAAAAACTAAAGGCCGTCATCCTCTTGACTCAACTGCTCGCGATGCCGAGCGGGGCTTCAGTCGCTAATGATCTCATCGTCTATCCGCCAGTGCCCGGCCTTGCCGCTTCGGAGCAGTATAAAGTGCGAGTGCGTTCTGCAAACAGTGGGAGCGAGTGGCAGAGCGCCTTTGCTTGGGAAACTGTCTGCAAGACTGTCGAGAAGAACACAGATGGCTACTTCGATTCTCTAGCAGGATGGACGCACACTTATGTAAATTTTGAAACTGCAGGGGCCGTGGAGATCGAAATCTCTCGCGCCAATGCCCAGTCGATTCGTTCCGCAGCGGTGCATCCGCAACGCAAGGCGTCCATGTGCTTCATCAAGGATGGCAAGGCGTATGTGAAGCTTGATAAGCCCTGTCTCGTCGCAGTCGATATCGATGGCCAGATGGATTCACAGGACACCGGCAAGGGTTACAAAGGGCCGCCAATCCATACGATCTCGATCTTTGCTAACCCGATGTTAGAAGGTAAGCCTAAGCCGCATGATCCCGACGTTTACGCAGTGAAACCCGGCGAGACTCCACCATCGGATGGGCCATGGACGACGCTCTATTTCTTGCCGGGAGTTCATGATGTCGGGCTGGCATTTCCGCTTCGCGCGAACTGTCAATATTACATCCCGGGTGATGCAATCGTTTACGGCACGCTTTCCAATCAGAAATGGGGCGATGGCCATCATATCCGCATCTTTGGCCTCGGCACTTTGTCGGGAACCCGACTGAAGCATCCCAAGTATGTTGAGCCGACGATTTCTGAAAAGGAACACGGGCGCTATCGTCCGATAGAGGTAGTTGGCACGACCGACACTCAAGTGGAAGGCATCACCATTGCGGATTCGGCCACTCACTCGATCATGCTGGTGAGTCCCTACAAAGCGGGGCATCCCAACGAAGTGAAGTGGACCAAGATATTCACGTGGCGAGCGAATGGCGACGGAATCAATCCTTTCGGAAATACACTTATCGAAGACTGCTTCATTCGCACGCAGGATGATTCACTCTATGTGAATGGGCTGGGCATTCGTCGTACCGTGCTTTGGAACGACGCCAACGGTTCGTCGTTCATCCTGAGCGCCGTTCCGCAACTTACAGATCGCAAGTTGGTGGTGGAGGACTGCGATGTAATCTATGCAAGAGCGAAATGGCACCAATGGAGTGGCGGACGTGTATTCAACATGCGCGGTGAAGGCGGACACGCCGCTGGTGCCGGAGTCATCTTCCGCAATATCAACATCGAAGACCCTAGGCCGACGTTGCAGCAGTTCTTCATCTGCATGACCATGCCAGAACCCTATTCAAAGAGCGCGGAAAAACGCAAAGCCGGCGACTTATCAGGAATCCTGTTCCAGAATATCTCCATCGCCGCGCCCAGTGTTCTCGGTGAGCCGCAATTACTTTGGGGCCAGGCCGACGCGCGCATTCGCGGCCTTACCTTCGAGAACCTCACCCTCAGTGGAAAACTTGTGCGCGGTGCAGAGTTTTTCAAAACAAACGAGTTCGTTGACGGGCTCATCTTCAAGCCATGAATACGACGAAGCATCATTCTAAAACGTGCAGTAAAAAACGGAAGCTGCTGTCTGCCCCTGTCTTCATTGTTTTTGCCATCTATCTATCCTTCGCCCTGTTGCTGACGCCGCTGGCCGCATCGCCCGCCACCGATGCTTCCATGCAAACTAAGCCCAACATCATCGTCATCTATAGCGACGATCACGGCTGGGCGGACCTCGGCGTGCAAGGTTCGGACAAAGACATCCGCACGCCAAACATCGACGCGCTCGCGAAAGATGGCGTGCGCTTCATTCACGGCTACGTCAGCGCGCCGCAGTGCGTGCCTTCGAGGTCGGGCGTGATCACGGGGCGATATCAGCAGCGATTCGGCGTGGAGGATAACAGCAAAGGACCGCTGCCTCTGGAAGAGCTAACTATTGCAGAGCGACTAAAGCCCGCAGGCTATGTCTCGTGCCAAGTGGGCAAGTGGCATCTGGAACCGCCGCCGAAGCGAGGCAATACGAAGGAAGAAGAGTCGAATACCGAGAAAAGTGCGCTGGCATTTATGCCGTTGCATCGGGGCTTTGACGAATATTTTACCGGGCAGATGAATCAGTTCATCGCGTCGCACGATTTACATGGCAACAAGCTGCCCAACGCGCCGCAGACGCTTACGGATAAACGCTTCCGCTGTGTGTGGCAGGCGGATGCGGCGATCTCGTTTGTGGATCGTCACGCGCATGATCCGTTCTTCCTTTACCTCGCCTTCTTCACACCACACGTGCCGCTGGAGTCGCCGGAACCATGGTTCTCGAAGACGCCGAAGAACTTGCCCAAGGAACGCAGGCAGGCGCTATCAATGATTGCCGCGATGGACGACGGTATTGGACGTTTGCGGGCAAAGTTGCGTGAGCAAGGCAACGAGAAGAACACGCTCATCTTCTTCATCGGTGACAACGGCGCGCCGCTCCACGAAGGCGCGTGGGATGGCTCATTGAATGTGCCGCTCGTTGGTGAAAAAGGAATGCTAACTGATGGCGGCATTCGCACGCCGTTCGTCGCCGCGTGGCCGGGCACGCTGCCCGCTGGCAAGATATACGAACCTGCGGTGATCAATCTCGATGTCGCCGCAACGGCGGTGGCAATCGCGGGATTGCCGCACGATGAGAAGCTCGATGGCGTGGACCTGTTGCCTTACATGACTGGCGAAAAGCAAGGCAACCCGCACGATGCACTTTTCTGGCGCTGGCGTTCGCAGGCCGCGATTCGCACGGATCATTGGAAGCTCATCCTGCTGGGCAAGGATGAAAAGTTCCTATTTGATCTCAATGGGCCTGACGGTCAGACCGAATTGGCGAAGAACAATCTGCTCACCAAGTTCCCCGAAGTTGCCGCTGACTTGGAAAAGAAGCTTATGACGTGGAATGCAACGCTACCACCACCGGGGCTGCCGCGTGAGGTGAACAATCAGGATCAAATTTTCTATGATGCGCACGTGGCGGAGACCGGGATCAATGCGACGAAAAATCGAGATGCGTCCAAAGAGAAAATGTCTGCGCCTGCGGCAGGCCAGGATTGGATCGCCCGCAATGCCACCACCGAAATCAAAGACGGTGCGTTGCGCATTGTGCCCGATTCCAAAGGCAAGCAGGGCCCCTTCATTGCGTTCACGGGATTGATGATCTCAGGGCCGGTCGAGGTGGCGATCAACATTCACACCGAGAAAGCAGGCAAGATCGGCATCGCTTGGCGACTCGACGGGCAGAAGGATTTCGTTACTGAGCAAACGATCCTCCAAGACGCGCCTGCCTCTGCTGATTTCCACGACATCAAACTCAAGGTCCCAGCCAAGGGTGCCATCATTCACATTCGCCTCATGCTGCCCGAGGGAATCAGCAAGCTTCGTCGCGTGGAAATCAAAGGCGTGGACGGCAAGCCCGCGAAACAGTGGGGTTTTGAATCCGTCCGCTAGAGACTAACATGAAATTTATCCTCACACTCAACACCGCCCTGCTGCTCGCGCGGCATGGCAAATCACTTGCGGGTGAAGATAGTCGGTGGGCCGCAAGAAGCTGCTTTGCCATTATCCCACGCCACGCCGTCCATCTTGAAGTGAGTAGCGTCGATGAGAGTATAAGCCGCTCCGTGCATGTGCTTGTCCTTAGCCGCATTCAGGCCCGGCGTGGGAATGAGGTCAAAGGTGAACGAGTTCGCCGTGCTTTTCTTGAGCGCCATTTTCGGCTGATTACGTAACATGCAATAGTGCGTCATGGTCAGCTTGCCATTCACGTCGTGATAGACGCTGAGCATCTCCATTGGTGTGCCCGCAGCGAAGTGCTCCTCGATCACCGAACCACCGGCGATGACGCGGAATTCATCAGTCATCTTGCCCATCGAGGTTTCTCCAGTCCACTTACCCGCGAGGGTCTTCATGCGCTCGAAAGCAACCGATCCTTTGTAAGGCGGCATATCAGCACAGGCAGATGGTGCTGTCGTGCTGGTCTGACATGAGGTGAGGGCGGCGAGTGCTGCAACGACGATGGTTAGAGTGAGTTGTTTCATAAGGGGTTAAATTGTTAACTGCTCTGTTATCTGCGCAAGCAGAAAATACCAACCGAGCCACTTGGCAAAATCGAGATAGAGTGACCTGCATGAAAGAATAGTCTAAAATGCCGACGTAGTTAGAATATGAATCGAAGAAACTTTTTGTCCGTTACATCAGGAGCCTTGGCTGGTAGTCAGGTTTTCCCTTCATTCGCTATCGGCAAGGCCGGGAAGTCAGCGAACAGCAAGCTCAACATCGCCTTCATCGGCTCCGGCGGCTGGATTGCCCGACAACCCTACGAGCAAGGCTGCAGCCAGGAAAACCTCGTCGCGTTCTGTGATGTAGATCGCAATCTATGCGCAGAAAACATGAAGAACTGGCGCACTACGCAGCCATTCTTCGATGACTTCCGCGTGATGCTCGACAAGTTGCACAAAGACATTGATGCCGTGGTGATTTCGACTCCCGACCACACGCATTTTGCCGCGACGCTCGCGGCAATGGAGCGCGGCATTCATGTTTATACGCAGAAGCCTCTCACTCACAATATCTGGCAAGCGCGGACTCTGCTCAAGGCCCGCGAGCGCTACAAGGTGGTCACGCAAATGGGTAATCAAGGTCATGCGGGCGACGGCATTCGGCAATCGGTCGAAGCGTATCGCTCGGGTTTGATTGGTGATGTCAGCGAAGTTTTTTGCAATAACAGTGGACCAGAAATGGGCGGAGAACATTTCGCCAATCCATCGGTCATGCCGCCGCCATCATCACCGGTTCCTCCTGGTCTCGACTGGGATTTATGGGTCGGGCCCGCAGCGGCACGTGAATTTTACAGCGATTATCTTCCGAAAAAATGGCGGGCGTTTTATGACTTTGGATCGGGCATGTTAGGCGACTGGGGTTGTCACACGCTCGACACACCAGTGTGGGCGCTCGATCTCGATGTGCCGAATGTCGTGGAGTGCCTCCAGCGCAAAAATTCGTTGGAAGGGGTGATCCCCGCCGGGAGCCACATCAAATTTCATTTCCCCGCCAAAGATAAACGCGGTCCTGTGACACTCGAGTGGTTCGATGGACCACAGGATTGGAAAAAAGTTGGCCGCATCGAAAAGTTCGGTGCTGAGCACGCCGCGCATCTCGGTCGCGCCTGTTGGATGGTCGGCAGCAAGGGAATGCTGGGCTGCGGCACTCATGCCGGAACACCAGCGATCATCTCCGATGAACTGCGCAAAGAATGGATGACAAACCCACCGCCGCAGTCGATTCCACGCGTCGCAGGCGGCCCGTTCCGCGAATGGATGAACGCGATCAAAGGTGATGGCCCCGAGCCGGGATCAAACTTCACCTACTCCGCAAAACTCACCGAGATTATTTTGTTAGGCGTGCTCGCTCAGCGTTTCAACACCCGTATCGAGTGGGACGCTAAAACTGCACAGATTACCAATCGCCCGGAGTTAAACGCCTTCGTCAAAGAACCAGTCCGTAAAGGTTGGGAATGCGGCGAAGACCTCTGGAAATGAAGCTGCCCACTCTGTTCTCACCTATGAATTTTACGCTCGTTTCCCTGCTGCTGATGCCGCTGGCCGTGTTGCATGCTGCAAACACGCCAGCCAAACCCAATATCCTCTGGCTTATTGTCGAGGATATGTCGCCGCACTTTGGCTGCTATGGTGAGAAGGCGATCCAGACGCCGCAGGTGGATCGGCTTGCGGCCGAGGGCCTGCTTTTTGAAAACGCATACGTGACAGCTCCCATCTGCTCAAGCGCACGTTCCGCGCTCATCACGGGCATGTATCAGACGAGCATTGGGGCGCAGCATCATCGCAGCAACGTGCCGAAGGTGGAAATTCATCTGCCATTCGGTGTTGAGTTAGTGCCAAGACTTTTCCAACAAGCCGGTTACTACACTTGCAACGGCGGCTATTATCCTTCGCTCAAAAATGGCAAGACCGATTACAACTTCGTTTTCGACAAAAGCATTTATGACGGGACCGATTGGACCAAGCGCAAACCGGGGCAACCATTCTTTGCTCAGATCCAATTGCTTGGAGGAAAGACCCGCGACCTGCCGAAGGCCCTCTCTGAGGCCCGTGCGCAACTTGGTTCCGCCACACCATCGAAGGATTTGCCGCTCCCGCCTTACTATCCATCCACGCCTGGCATTCTGGAGGACTGGGCTGCCACGCTCGATGCAGTGCGCATCACCGATTTGCAAGTGGGACAAATTGTGGAGCGTTTAAAAAAGGAAGGCATCCTCGATCAAACAGTGATCTTCTTCATCACCGATCACGGCGTCAGTCACGCTCGGGGTAAACAGTTCCTCTACGACGAAGGCACACACATTCCCCTCATCGTGCGAGGCCCTAGCATTCCCGTCGGAAAGCGTCGAAAAGATTTGATAGAGCACATCGACATGGCAGCGATGTCGCTCGCGCTCGCTGGCATTTCGCAGCCGAAAATCATGCAGGCGCAGAACCCGCTCGCCACTGACTACAAGCCGCGCGACTACACCTTTGCCGCCCGCGACCGCGCTGGGGAAACGATGGATCGCATTCGCAGTGTTCGCTCGGAGAAGTGGAAATACATCCGCAATTTCCTACCGCTCCGCCCTTATCTCCAACCCAATGCCTACAAAGACCACAAGCCTTGCCTCATCGCGCTGCGTGAGGCCGAGGCGGCCGGGCAGCTCAATGATGTCCAGCGCCTCCTCTTTGCAAAAACGCGCCCACCTGAGGAACTTTACGATCTCGAAAACGATCCGTGGGAAATTCACAACCTAGCCGCCGATCCTGCTCACGATTCCGTGCTTAAGCAATTGCACGAACGACTAGAGCGCTGGATAGAGGAAACCAACGATCATGGACGCACACCGGAAACCGAAGAAGTCTATGACGCCAACATGAATGCCGAATTCAAGACGGGCAAAGATCCCGAGGCCGAGCGCAACGTCGCGCTTATGAAACAATGGGTCAAGGAGGGCAAGTGAAGCGGCCCAGCCATGATGCTCCGATGAAACACACACGCGCATTCCTGATCGCCCTATTTCTCGCGCCACTGGTCGCACTCCACGCCACCGAAGCGACGAAGCCTAACATTGTCATCATCCTCGCCGACGACTTAGGGGTTGAGTGCTTGTCATCCTATGATGGGACTTCACTCAAGACGCCAAACATTGATAAGTTGGCAACGGAAGGCATGAAGTTCACCCGCTGCTTTTCCAATCCGTTTTGCTCCCCTTCTCGCGCCTCTTTGCTGACGGGTCGATATCCCTTCAAGAACGGACTGAAAACTGTCTTGGATACCAAGGACAAGGAGGAGATCTATCTGCATCCAGATCAACCCAGTTTCGCCCGGCAACTCAAGCAAACTGGCTACGCGACAGAGCTAGTTGGAAAATGGCACATGTCTCTCGAGCACCGACACAACACGATCAATGAATTCGGATTCGACCAATATCAAACTTGGCGCATCTTCGATGACAAAGGAAAGAAGACAACGCGTTACTGGACGCCTTATCTCCTCCGAAACGGAGTGGTGATCGCCGATCAGGTCAAAGACCGTTACGGCCCCGATGTGGATCTCGAGTTCTATCTCGATTTCATCAAATCGAACGCGCAAAGGAAGCAGCCGTTCCTCGCCTACTATGCCACCTGCCTGCCGCACTTCCCTTGGGAACCCACCCCAGACAGCAAAGATCAGAGTTACCGAGAGTCGATCATCGGCCACAAGGGCGATCCAAAGTATTTCCCGGACATGGTGGCCTATCTCGATAAGCAAATTGGGCAAATCATGCGGACCTTAGAAAATCTAAACATCGCCGACAACACCATCGTCATCTTCCTCGCCGACAACGGAACCGATCGGGATCTCACGAACACTTGGGGTGACGGCAAGAAGCTCCAAGGCGGTAAAGGCACCATGACTGACCGAGGCACACACGTGCCGCTCATGGTGCGCTGGCCCGGCCACATCAAAGCAGGCTCTATCTGCAATGACCTGATCGATTTCTCAGACCTTTCTCCCACGCTCTGTGAAATGACGGGCTCACCTTTGCCCAAGGTGGAACTCAATGGTCGCAGCTTCGCGCCTCAATTGTTAGGAAAGCCCGGCACTCTGAGGGACTGGGTTCACATCCAGCACGAGGGTGCGCGCCAAGTCAGAAGCAGCAACTACATGTTGAACAATAACGGCGAGCTCCGACGAGTCGTCGAATTATGGGAAGATCCTGCTCCGCCAAATGAAAACAAAGACCCGCAAAAGGAAGCCGCCGCCCGTAAGTCGCTTCAGACAGTCTTTGATGAGTTGGGGAAATGAGGGGAAGTCGCTACACTCCTCAAATCCGTGCGATGAAAAAGCGGCTATGACGAAACAATGAGTTCCCATACCGTATGATACTCAATAACAAAACAAGTGCTTTCACCTTGGGAACAATTCGACAGACTCAAAGTGAGTTGCCGATTTCTAACCCCACTCCGAAAATGCGCTCTAAAAACATAAAACTTTCGCCAACGACCTAAATCAATGAATTCCATCTTCACCCTTGTCGCCGCTCTTTCGCTTACCCTGCTTACTCCATTGTGCGCAGAAGAAATGCGAATTGCCGCCCTATTTACCGACCACATGGTGCTCCAGCGCGAGCGACCAGTGCCGGTCTGGGGTTGGGCGAATCCCGGTGAATTAGTCAACGTCGAGTTTGCCGGTCAAAAAAAGTCTGCGATAGCGGCGGCGGATGGCAAATGGCTTGTCAAACTGGATCCAATGCCAGCGTCTTCCGAAGGTCGAGAACTGCTCGTTGAGTCCGCTGTTACGTCTAAGAAATCCAAAATCACCGATGTCGTGGTCGGCGATGTCTGGCTCTGCTCTGGCCAGTCTAACATGCACTTTCCATTAAATTCAGCAACTAATGGCGAAAAAGAAATCGCAGTAGAACAACCGACGTTAAGATTTTTCATCGTAGGTGATGAGTTTGGCCAAAAGCCCATAGCCGATAGCAAGGGCGTGTGGCGGTCCGCCTCACCCACTACCTCCGGCGCGTGCTCGGCAGTAGCTTATTTTTTCGGCAAAAACCTACAACAGAAACTTGGTGTGCCAATTGGCTTGTTAATAAGCTCGGTGGGTGGGACTCGCATTGAAAGTTGGATGAGATCTGAAACGCTCGCCATGACTGGTGAATCCGATCCACTGGTCAAGAAGTGGAAGGATATTTCGGCGGACGAGTTTAAGAAAATCGAGTCTGTCTATCGTGCTTATCAATACCAGCGCGATATTATTCATTCGCAGGCGGTCAAGGACGCCAAGGCAAAAGGAATTCTCGCGCCCCCCGAACCACAAATGCCAAAACTCCGATGCCACGATTGCCCCAACTCACTGCACAACGGCATGATCGCGCCTCTGCAACCCTTCGCGATCCGAGGCGCGATTTGGTATCAAGGTGAGTCAAACTCGGGTCAGCCCGCTGCTTATGAAAAACTTCTGCCAGCGATGATCGCAGATTGGCGGCAGGTTTGGGGATCTGAACTGCCTTTCCTTTTCGTGCAACTGGCACCTTATCAAAAAACGCACCCAGCCTTTCGCGAAGCGCAACTTCATATCTGGCAGAAAACTCCGCACACCGCGATGGTCGTCACCACCGACGTTGGCGACGCCAACACAATCCACCCGCTTCGTAAGCGTCCGGTGGGTGAGCGATTGGCATTGGCTGCACTTGCTCTAAGTTATGGCGAGAAGATCGAGTATTCCGGCCCGGTCTTTAAGGGCATGAACATCGAGGGTAAACGCGCCGTGCTTTCGTTTGACCACACCGGGACAGGACTCATGGCCAAGGATGCCGCGCTCACCGGCTTCACTCTGGCGGGTGCGGATGGAAAATTTCTTCCCGCCCTTGCCGTAATTGACGGCTCGACCGTGGTCGTCACTTGTGAGAAAATTTCGAATCCCGTCGCAGTTCGTTACGGCTGGGCCATGATGCCGGACGGGAACTTGTTCAATCGCGAAGGCTTGCCCGCAGCTCCCTTTCGCACCGATCATCCCGCAGACCAGAAGCGCGCAGCCATTGGGCCAAATTTCAAAAGACGTCAGTGATGGTGTTGCAGACGCGGATATAGGGCGACCTAAAAGGAAAAAAGATGGCTCCATGTGATCCAAAGCCCATTATTATTCCTCTACCCAATCACACCATGATCACCCGACGCAAATTCATCCGTCGCTCCGCCACTGCCGCCGCGCTCTCCATCGCCGCATGTAAGCGTCAGCCAGAATCTCCGCACGATAAGGTGGAGGCAATACTGCCGCCGGGTTTGAAGAAAAAAGGTCTGGGGCAATCAGTAAAAACTCCCGGATGGGCCAAGCGACTGAGCGACCTCCGTTGCAAATGGTTATACTCCTGGGGCTACGCCATTCCAGAGGGACTGCCGCAAGGCATGGAATTCATTCCCATGATCCGGAGCAAATCAGTGCAGGCTCAACGGATCGCCGGTGTTGCAGAACAATCTAAACACCATGGCATCACCGAACTTCTCGGGCTCAACGAGCCGGACACCAAGAATCAGGACGACATCACAGTTGCACAGGCGCTAGACGCATGGCCTGCACTAATGAAATCCGGCATGAGACTCGGTAGCCCGGGATGCGTGCATCCAGATAAGGAATGGATGATAGAATTCATGGCCGGTGTGAAACAACGCAAACTAAAGGTGGACTTTGTCTGCGTGCATTCCTATGGCGGGCCGAGCGCGGAGGGTCTGATCAAGCGGCTGGAGAAAATCCACCAAATGTTTGAGCGTCCGATCTGGATCACAGAATTTGCCGTGGGCGATTGGGAAGCCAAAAGCGTTGAGCAAAACCGCCACCAACCCGATGCCGTGTTACGCTTCATGGAGAAGGTCATCCCTATGCTCAATAAGTTGGACTTCGTCGAGCGTTACGCGTGGTTCCCAGCCAAACCGACAAGCATACCCCTCGGCACCAGCGCATTGTTCGACGCCGAAGGCGCACTCACTCGACTCGGCGAATGCTACCGCGACGCGTGACATTCGCTTCAATTCCAACCACAGCTCCGTTCGTCAATTTCCTTGATTAAATGGTGGTCCATCAGACATCCACCTGCCACACCCGTATCGTTTTGCTGACGGCTTGGGGACCTGAGTAAAGCTCGTCGCCGTTGGCGGTCAGCAGGAGTTTTCCATCCGGCGTAGCCAGCAGCAAACGCGCTTGCAGTTTGCTGCTTTGCCATGTGCGTATTGGCTTGGGTGCATCCAGTGAAAACAACACGATTTGGCCCTCGGCGGTGGTCACGGCCAAGCGGTCGTTGCCGACAAAACACGCGGCGTGAAGATGCCGCATCGGCACACGGAAGGTGGTCACAGGCTGCGCCGACGGGATTGCGCCCTGCATCGCGTAAATCTCCACCGCTTTGTCGGTCACCACCAGCAGTCGGTCGCCGCCACCGTTGAATTGGACACACCGCACGCCCGGACGATCCCGCGCGTGGCGATCATCAGGATCCACCTTGATTCGCGCCAGCTCTTTGCCGTCGCGATCCACCACCAAAACCCCCCAGTCAGGAGAGCTACCTTCAAGAGTATCCGCATGGTCGAACCTCCCCAGCGCGAGAAATTGACTGTCGGAAGTCCAAGCCAGACTGAGGGCGTAGTTTGAGGGTCTTGGCAGGGGTGCGATGGTTTTGCCACTGGAAGGATCAATGAAAAACTGTGCCCTTGCGCCGGTGATGACAAGACGGGTGCCGTCCGGTGAGAAACTCCCACGATCACCCGACCCAGAATCCTTTTGATTGTAGAACCATTCACACAAGACTTCTCCCGACATTCCATCGAAAAGATAGGAGCGCGTGTCGCTTTTGCCGCCCGGATCGCAGATAACCCCGCCAACACCGCAGAGCATAGCGCGTCCATTCATCCATCCCGCCGCTGGCACCAAATACAATTCCTTGCCATTTGGCGTCAGCACCTCTGACTTACCGGTGTGCAGTGCAAAAAGGATGGATGTGTGACCGCCGCGAGTAACTCCCAGCACCTGTCCGCCATCCGGCGACAAAGCCATCGTATCCACGCCGTAAGGAAAGCCCTTCAACTCGCGCAACGGCTTGTCCTTGGGAAGGGGTGGCAGTGGTTTCGGCTTCTCCTTCGTCTTAGGGGCTTTGAGCTTGCGTTCGTCCCGCACGGACTCGAGGAACTCCGCGAAACTGCTGCCCAGGTAATCGCCTTGGCCGCTATCTCCAAAATCAATCACCCGATACTGCATCGGCAGCGTTTTTAGGCTCAGGCAATAGGCGAACGGACCACCGTCCGCGCCGATCATGACCAACTTACGCGGCGCAAAATCATAGTCATCAGAGTTAGCAACCCAGTCTTCCATGGGGGTCAATCGAATATGCGGCGTGCCTGCCGGTATCGTCGTGTAGGCCGTGTTGTCAGCGCCGTTGCACTCGCGGTAGAAGTCGAGCAAATCGGCGGGCAGTTCGTAGCTGATGAGCTGTTGCGTTTCGGCGATGAGTTCTTCGGTCACGCCGGGTGTTCTCGGCAAGTGACTCAACATGTCGGGAATGGCGGATTTCGGCATAATGAAAATTGGTTTCGCTCACTCCTGCGTCTTTTGAACAAGCCAATCCAGCATCTGCGGTAGGGTGCCGACATCGGTGGACTCACCGGCGAAATCCACTTCGAGAAAGTTTCCGTTTGCGGTATCGAGTCCCAAGCACCATTCCGAATCCTGATCCTCGCCCACCATTAAGCACGTTGGCGGATCGGTAAGGTCTTCTTCTGCGAGGCCGCAAAGGTCCATCATTTGAGACGCCAGCGGTTTGACCTTTTTCAAAGGCAACATGTTCAGAAGTCCCTTGGGCGATTGAGGGTCGGCATGCAGAGTAAATCCATTCGCCGCACGGAGCAGTTGTTTGTAATCTTCCGGTAGGACGAAGTCGGGGTGTTTCTTTTCCCATGCGGCAATGTCCTCGTCGGAAATCGGTTTGGCGATCTTGTTCTTCAAGCCGTCTTCGAGTGGTTCGGAGCGCAGATGTTGGAGGAACTGTTCGAGTGTCATGTTTTTTCTGTGTTAGCGGATTTAGAAATGCGGCTATTCAAATTGTTATCAACTGAACCATCTATCGCTCTTGGTTCCCATAGAAATTCGATAGATCGAATGCTCTTAGCCCAAGTTCCGCAGTTCGGCACCTGCCGAAAAATTCTTTCGTAGGGCAGCGTGCCGACTGGCAATGCTCGCTCGTAGGGAAGGTATCGCAAATGGCATTGTAGTGAAGAACTCGGTATTGCGCTCGCTTCTCGCGG
>JBBRNC010000045.1:0-29944 GCA_038230495.1 Verrucomicrobiales bacterium | reverse complement strand
TATGGAGATACAAATCCTGACAGCATCGGTTATGCTGACATCCGCGAGGCCCAGACATTGTTTTTCATGAATGCGAAGAACGTCGGCATGGTGCCTATGTATGATCTCAATCCCGCTAATTCAGGTGCGATTCATTTTTTTAATAAACTCGACCCAGGTAAGCGTCTCGCGCGCTGGGCTTTGGCTCACGAATATGGCCAAGATATCGCCTACACCGGTCCGATCTATCAGTCGCAGCAGATTGAAGGAGCCAAAGTGCGTGTGCGCTTCGAGCTGCGTGGCCCCGGAGGCGGACTAATGGTTGGCAGTAAGGGGATGGAGGCTGACGAAAAGAAAAATCCTTCCGCCTACGTCGAGCCTGCTCGTGAGACAAAAGGTGTGCCGCTCAAACATTTTCGCCTCGCTGGCAAGGACAAAGTCTGGCACGACGCCGAAGCGGTGATCGAAGGAAATGAAGTGGTCGTCACCTCCAAGTCCGTTCCAAGTCCGTTGGGTGTGGAATACGCCTACAGCGCCAGCCCCATCGGCGCGAATCTCTATAATGCGGCAGGCTTGCCCGCGCTCCCATTCGCCTACTACGAGGGTAAGCAGGTTTTCCAAATAAAGCATGATGCCACCAATGTCGCTGCGGATAACGAGGCCGAAGAACCCCCAGTTAGAAAACCCTTTCTTGCACCAGCGACTCTCTTCCGGGATCATGTCATCCTCCAGCGTGACCAGCCAATTCCTGTATGGGGTCACGCCGTTCCCGGAACTGAGATTACAGTTGTCTTTGGTGATCAGACGAAGACTTGCAAGGTCGGTCAGTTTGAACAATGGCTCGTCAAGCTCGACCCGATGCCTGCCTCCGTTGTTAGCCGCGATCTTCAGATCAATTGCAGCAATGGTCAGAATCGCATCATCAAGGACGTCCTCATTGGCGATGTTTGGTTCCTAACTGGTTCCAAGGATTTGCCGGGCGAAATTATCAAGGCGGATAAGGATGGAAACGGCATGCCCAAGGCACTGGCCCAAGTTCGTGAGTTCCGCATCAAGGCTAAGACACGTCGCTTCCTCACACCTCGTAAAATTCAGATGGAGATTGGTGGCGGCAAATACATGGCTTCCTGGCAGCCTGAGGATTTCGACGACAAGAACGATCCTCCATCCGTTGCTGCTTATTATTTTGCCTCACAAGTCCAGCAACTTGGAGTGCCCGTCGGCATAGTCACACTCGGTGCCGAGAATCCGCCGATTACTTGGGTTTCCTATGACGCGATGCAAACTGCCGCAGGTTTTGAGAAAGAGCGCGACGAGCTGAACCTCGCCCATCCAAATACGGACGCCTGCAAAAAGGCGGTTTTGGATTACATTGAGACCGTAAAAAAACATCAAAGTGATATTTCTGAAATGCTTGTGGCGGGCAAAGATCTGCCGGACGAGCTTGCTGAACGGGCGCCCGCTTTTCCCCAGCCTTACTATAACGAGTGGGCCAGCCGCACCACGACCGCGACGCATACTTACAACTTCTGCATCAGCCCGCTGACTCCGTGTGCCGTCCGAGGCATAGTTTGGATTCCTTCCAAAGACAATCTTACCGATGAAATCTCCCGCTACTCACCGTCCCTAAAAACTTATGCTGAGAGTCTCGCTAGGACTTATGGTCAGCCCAAGGTTCTGTTCGTTTATGCTCAGCCCTCCGCCAAACTGGTCTCGGGGATTGGCAAGCCGGATATCGCAAATGCCGTTTGCATCGAAATCGATGAATGGCCAAAAAGCTTAAAGGAAATTGCAACCAAGCTCGGCGCTGAAGTGGCTGGAAAATTCAAGTAAGCCATCACCCAAGAGTCAGATTGTGATGAATCTGACAAAACTCATTCTGATTGCACTCGGTTATTGCTTGGAATTACTGCGCCCGTGGCGGTGCGCTACCACTAGGCGGACAATCCAACATGCATTTTGCTAAATCACACGGATCTACCGATGGCTCTGTTTCGCAGACTGTCTTACGCAGGACTTAGGCTCGACCGCAAAGCTGAAGGGCAGCACAAAGCGTGGAGTCCATGGTCGTGGAATCCTATTCAAGCTGGAGGCGTCGGCTCATGGGCACGCGTCACAAAAATCAATCGCATCGAGAAGCACACACTCTTCAGCGAGTTCATCTCACGGCGAACGAACGGAGATCGATGGGGACCGGCAAAACTTTCACCACAAGAAATTCCCGCCTGCTATTTCACCCGAAATTTCAGCACCATAAAAAGTTATCTCGGCAATGGTGCGTGGCGCGAAGAAACCCAGCCGCCCGGCCCGCCGTGGGGCAAGATCCGCCCGCCGCGCAACGCCATGGCCATGTTCACAGCCAATTGGCAGGGCATCGCATTGTTCAGTCCCGCAGCGACACAAAATTGAAATTTTGGTCCGCACACTAAGGATAACAGCGACGATCCCGTCGGCGGTCCTTGTATGCACCTCGCCGCCATCGACCGGGTGAAACTCGGCCCGGTATCTACTTATCGCTACCGCTACTGGCTTATTCTTGGAACTAAACTTCAGATATCCACGCGCCTTGATGCACTAATGAAAAAATACTCCGCAGAGCATTCAGAACTCAAAGACGGGAAGTAGCAGCCGATATAAGGAGGCTCTATTTAAGAAGCTTTGGGGCGGACGTGTGGCTCGAGCAGAAATTCGAGACTTCTGGCGTCGTCTGCTGCCAAGACGCATTAATTCAGTGACGGATTTTCCGGCATCCTCGCTAGGAGTTTATAATAGGGGCCGAGATCATCGAGAATATCCCGCCAGAGTTCAGCTGGCTGTTTACTGGTCAGAACTTCCTGCTGCGGCGGGCAGGTAATCCATGAGTTATGCTCCAATTCGTTTTCGAGCTGACCTTCCGACCAACCAGTATAACCGACGAAACTACGGACCATCCGGCCTTTGCCTAGTTCCTTTATGGCTTGTTCAGTAGAGAGATGCGTCTGGCAGCGCAGTCCACCTTTTTTTGGATTCCATTCGAGCAGGGCAAACGAGAGTTTGTCAGTGCCGACGGGGCCGCCGAGATAGACTGGCAAATTTGCCAGTGCGCCGAGATATCTGTCCGGCAGCAAATCAGACACACGTTTTTCCAAAGGTCGATTCAATATGTAACCGAACGCGCCATCCCCAGTGGTGTGCGCGGCGAGCAGAAGAACCGTGTGGAAGAAATTCGGATCACGTAGTGCGGGCGATGCCAAGAGCAGCGAGCCGGAGAGGGAATCGTTTTTGCTAGGTTCCACGTTCATGTGTTTTTCGGATGCTCAAGAATATCGCATAATCCGTGCCGTATCAAGCGCCCCATTAAAACAAACCTGATTGCCTTTCGGCCCCCATCCTGCAAAATCAACTGATGCAGGAATTGGAAAAACATTTGAAGAATGGCCTCGAACTCTCGCCCTCACAAGTGCGGGAGGCCGCAGCGTTCCTCATCGAGCCGCACCTAAACGCGGATCTTAAGGCATCGCTGCTCCGGGCACTTTCAGAGAAAGGGGAGACTCCTGCGGAGATCGCTGGCTTTGTTGAAGAATTTTTGCGTCACGCAGTTGATCCGGGCATTGATCAAAACTCACTGCCGGGACCAGTGCTGGATGTCGTGGGAACGGGTGGCGACAAACTCAATCTCTTCAATGTTTCCACCACCGCCATGTTCATTCTTGCCGCTGGCGGCGTATGTGTCGTGAAGCATGGCAATCGTGGCATCACGGGTAAAAGCGGGGGCGCGGATGTGCTGGAGGCGTTAGGTGTGAAGATTGATCTGGAGGCGAAACATCTTGAGCGATGTGTTCGTGAAGTCGGAATCGGATTCATCTTCGCGCCGCTGTATCATCCTGCATTTAAGGCAGTGGCCGAAGCTCGCAAGCTTCTCGCTGCTGAAGGGCGACGCAGCATCTTCAACTTACTTGGCCCCTTGCTCAATCCAGCGCGGCCAGCGCATCAACTGGTCGGGGTTTATGATAAAGCGCTCGTGCCTGTGTTTGCGGAAATACTGCTGCGGCTCGGTCGCAAGTCAGCGTGGGTCGTGCACGGCGAGACTGATGATGGTCGCGGCATGGATGAACTTTCCACAATGGGAATAAACACCATCGCCCAGCTAGCAAACTCCAGCATCACCATGACGACGTTCGATGGCACCGCGCTCGGATTTTCCAAGTCGAAAATCAACAATCTCGTCGGCGGAGACGCGCATGAAAACGCTGGCATCTTGGAAGGCATACTCGCAGGTCGAATTAAGGGACCCAAGCGCGACCTCGCAGTTCTCAATGCCGCCGCTGGTTTCGTCATCACAGGCAAGGCCTCAGATATCGCACAGGGCAAGGCGCTCGCGGAAGATTTACTTAATCGCGGAGCTGCACATGTGAAACTGCGGATGCTGACGGAATGGTGCTGAGTTAATGCGTTTGATTCAATTGATCTCTGAATGATTTTGGAATACTGGCATTCATGAAATCACGTATTGATCGTAAGAACATTGGAGGCATCAGGCTGGCTGCAGCACTCTTGATTCTGAATAGCCCGGCGCTAGCAGGTCTTCAGGAAGGCGTTGCGGCCTATGAAGCCGGTAATGTGCAGTTGGCATTCAAAGAATTTCACGCTGCGGCTGAGAAGGGTGACTCCAATTCCCAATACAATCTGGCAATGATGTATGAGCGGGGTATCGGCGTCGGCAAAGACGAGAAAGAGGCGCTCGTTTGGTATCGGAAATCCGCCGAGCTGGGCAACTCGAATGCGCAATTCAATCTGGGCGTGATGTATGAAAATGGGCGCGGCTGTGAGGTTGATTTTGCTCAGTCGCATCTGTGGTATCGCAAAGCCTCCTTGCAAGGCGATCCGCTCGCCATTGGCAATCTCGGCATGTTATATCTGCGCGGCCAAGGCGTGAAGGAGGATAAGGTGGCGGCAGTTGCGTTGCTATTGCAGTCAGCCACCATGGACAGTTCCCCGGAAAACAACGCCAAAGCAAACATAGCTCAGACCAAAGGATTAACTCCTGAAATCGTGGCCGCAGCGCAGAAGCTTGTATTAGAGATGAGCAAGGCTAAAGACTTACTCGTTCCACTGGATCAATATTTGAAGAACACGACTATCAAATAGATTCTACAGGATTAGCCGCGCCAGTGTTTCCAGATCATCACCATCGCGGCAGTGTCCAGTTTGCAATACTGGAGGAGCGCTTTGCGCCAAGCTTCTTTTCGCTCTGGCACGAGCGAGGATGGCCCATAAAGCAGCTCTTGATAGGCTCTCACTGCGCCAGTGCCTTCCCGCACGGCATCGGCCCCCTCATCACCGAGGCCGCCATCACTAAAGGCTAAGTCTGGCAGTGTGTCATAGGGATTGACTGGCTTGCCGTCCGGTCCTTCCCGATAATAGGATGAGAAATCAGGCTGGCTCCAGAGTGTCGGATTGCTTTGCCATACAGCAGGTAAGACATATTTGATAGATAGCCGTCCCTTCATTGTCGGATGAAAGTAATGCTGTTTAGCCATGTCACAGAGATCAACCACTTCTAACCCGTTCACGTCTCGGGAGTTGATCATGGCATCAAGCCAGAACCGCAGGTCGTTATCTCCTTGCCGATAAGTTTCCAATTGCTGCAGAATATCCTTGAGCGCGTAAATCTCGAACTTACTCCAGATGTAAACTGTTCCTTTAGCGGGAACCTTAGTCGCGAGCGACTTAGCAAACTCAATATTCGGATAAGTATCCTCGACGTTGATCCATTCGGCATGTTCAACCGGACCACCCGGCTCGCGGATGGTATGGCAGCTCCATTGGAAACAAGCCTGCTCGTAAGGTCTCATGCCAGCGTGATAAGGGATGGCGATGCGTGAAGCCTCGAAGTCGATGAAGTGCAGCGGGTATTCATTGGCAGCCAGCAAACTGGAGAGCTCTGAACTGCGGAACTCCTCGTTGCGGAGTGTGTATTCCCTTTGCAGAAGTTGTCGCTGAGCGACTGGCCCGATCTGTCCCTTGGCATCAGTGATGCTCTCCTCTGGAACGTCGGCGAGACCGGCCTTGCCCTTGGCGAGCAAGCCCTGCACGACCGGAGCGCCGCGTCCTCCGAGATTTCCGACATGGTAGTAATCAAGAACGTGAGGAGATGCCGTCGCCAGTGCACCCCAGCATTCGGCGAAGCCGTTGGGTGAGTTATCGCCGACGCGAAACTCGCATTTAGCACATTTGGTTCCAATGGCCGGAGGTGCCTTGATCTCTCCGCATTTAAGGTCGTTCGCGAAATAGTCGGCCTCTTGTTCCAGCTCAGGGAGCAGAAGTTCCACCCATTCAGAAACATCCACAAAAGAGAGAAAACTGTCTCTCACGGCAGCTGCTGCATCACCGATAAATGTAACCGTGGGACGACGCATTTTTGCGCCGATATCCTTGGGCGCATCAGCAAAAGCGAAGTGCTTGTGCAGAAGGTCGATGCTTGTGGACTTACTCTTATCGGGCAGGCACAAAAACGGTGTGAATGACAGATCAGGATACAAGCGGCGGAGCACGAGAGTTTGGAATGCCACATCCTCCAAGTAAGGTCTCCAACTAGCCCTAATGCCGTCTCGGGACATAAACACGTCGGCCAAATCGCGAGAGGTATCGATGCTCTTGGCCTTGACCTCGATGATCCGCGCGTCGCGGCCTTTGCGCATTAGGATGTCAACTCGCGCCATAAGTCTGTCGGCAATGAAAGTAGGCTCAAAGAGCGCGGCTTGCTCATTGGCGAACGCGGTGGCGCTGTGACGGGCTGCATCTTCCACTCCGGCGTGAAACGGCATTTCCATTCCTTGAGGGAAATGAAGATGCGCCAGCGCCTCCACCATGAATCCTCCATCAGCAAGAAAGGCCAGATATTCGTTGTCCTCCAGTGTCGTCGGATACTTACGCTTCCGGTAATAGAGCTTGGTGGCGCAAGTCTGCGCGACTTTGAAATCGGATTTAGTGAGGAGCACGAGAGGGGAAGGGAAACAGGACTGTGAATATGAGTGGCGCACGTTCCGATTTTTTCACGAATCATTCTACATCGTGGCAGTGATGCTGAAATGTCGCTTATATGGACAAATCAGTTGGCAATGAAAATGGTGGGCAGGGTTGGGTTCGAACCAACGTAGGCGTAAGCCAGAAGATTTACAGTCTTCCCCCTTTAACCGCTCGGGCACCTACCCATAAAATTCATTTCCGCCTTGTGAAAAGCGGACGTGTCGATAGCGGGGAAGAGGGGTGGGCGCAAGGGGAAAATGGCCCGTGGCGTGCTTCGGGTGCATTTTTTACGAAAAACCCACTTCTGGCTCGCGGCACGTTCTCTGCTGTTACTCTCGCTTGCCAAGAACCGTGCCTTGGCTAATTTCCCCGCCCCCTCAATCTCAATCAATGAACAACACTTCCCTTCCAGAAAAACAAGGATTGTATGATCCGCAGTTCGAGCATGACGCCTGCGGCGTAGGATTCATTTGTCACATGAAGGGAGTGAAGTCGCACGACATCGTTTCGAACGCACTGACGATTCTGGAGAATCTCGATCATCGTGGTGCTTGCTGCGAGGAAAATACTGGCGATGGCGCGGGCATCCTCATTCAGATGCCGCATCTCTTTTTGAAGAAAGCAGCGAAGGCTGCGGGCTTCGATCTTCCTGAGCCGGGACAGTATGGTGTCGCGAGTTTGTTTACGTCGCCCGATTCCGCGGCGCGTGCAAAGAGCCAGGCGATCTTTGAGAAAGTCGTGAGTGACGAAGGCCAGTCCGTCATCGGTTGGCGCGATGTGCCTTGCGACAATTCAAATCTCGGCAAATCTGCGAAGGCCAGCGAGCCGTTCGTGCGTCAGGCTTTCATCAAACGCGGTGCGAATGTCGCCGACGATTCCGCATTCGAGAGAAAACTCTACGTCATCCGCAAGGTCGCGCACACGGCGATCCGGGTGTCGAAGGTGGACACGTTCTGGTATGCGCCGAGCCTCTCGTGCCGCACGCTGGTTTATAAAGGGATGCTCACGCCGCATCAGGTCGGCTCGTATTTCAAAGACCTCCGCGATCCAGATATGCAGAGCGCATTGGCGCTGGTGCATTCGCGTTTCTCCACGAACACGTTTCCGAGCTGGGAGCGCTCCCATCCGTATCGCTACATCGCGCATAACGGCGAGATCAATACGCTACGCGGCAATATCAACTGGATGAATGCGCGACAGTCGCTCTTCGCGTCGGAGTTGTTCGGCGACGACATCAAGAAGATTAAACCGGTCATCAACATCGATGGCAGCGACTCCACCATCTTCGATAACGCGCTCGAACTGCTCGTGCTCTCCGGTCGCTCACTGCCGCACGCGATGATGATGATGATTCCTGAGCCGTGGAGTGGTCATGAGTCGATGAGTGATGAGAAGAAGGCATTCTATGAATATCACTCCTGCTTGATGGAGCCGTGGGATGGTCCCGCGTCCGTCGCGTTCACCGATGGCACGATGATCGGCGCCACACTTGACCGCAACGGTCTGCGCCCCTCGCGTTACTACGTCACGAAGGACGATCTCGTCATCATGGCTTCCGAAGCTGGCGTGTTGCCGATCGCGCCCGACCGCATCGCGCACAAAGGCCGCTTGCAGCCCGGTCGCATGTTCCTCGTGAACATGGAGGAAGGCCGTATTGTTGCTGACGACGAGATCAAAGAAAAAATCGCGAGCGAAAAACCTTATCGTCTCTGGCTCGACAAACATCTCGTGAAACTCGCGGATGTGAAGGACTCGACCGACGTCCCGGTGCCGGATCACAAGACGGTGCTGCAGCGCCAGCAGGCATTCGGTTACACCTTTGAAGACCTCCGCCTTATCATGGCGCCGATGGCGAAAGATGGCGTTGAAGCCATCGGCTCGATGGGCACGGACACGCCCATCGCAGTGCTCTCCAACAAATCGAAGCTGCTTTACGATTACTTTCACCAGCTCTTTGCGCAGGTCACGAATCCGCCGATTGACTGCATCCGCGAGGAAATCATCACATCATCTGTCACGACCATCGGAGCGGAGCGCAATCTCCTGAAGCCCGAGCCGGAGAGCTGCCACCTCATTGAACTCAAGACACCGATCCTTAGCAACGAAGAACTCGCAAAACTTAAAGGTATCGCGCAGGGACAATTCGCCTCCGCGACGCTGGAGATTCTCTTCAATCCAAAAGACGGTTCTTCGGGCCTCGAAAAAGCGATGGACGAACTGTGCGCGAAGGCAGACAGCCTTGTCGCCGCAGGAAAGAACATCCTTATCCTCTCCGACCGCGACGTGAACAAGGATCACGCGCCGATCCCCGCACTCATGGCGGTCGGAGGATTGCATCACCATCTCATCCGCAAAGGCACGCGCACTATGTGCGACATCGTGCTTGAGTCCGGCGAGCCGCGCGAAGTGCATCACTTCTCTACGCTCATTGGCTATGGCTGCGGTGCGATCAACCCGTATCTCGCTTTTGAAACGCTCGATGACATGATCCGTCAGGGCTTGCTCGTGAATGTCGATCACAAAAAGGCCGTGCAGAATTTCATCAAGGCGGCCACGAAAGGTGTGATCAAGGTCGCGTCGAAGATCGGTATTTCCACGATGCAGAGCTATCGCGGTGCGCAGATTTTTGAAGCCGTCGGTCTGAATCAGGCGCTCGTTGATAAATATTTCACTTGGACCTCCACGCGCATCGAGGGTTCCGACATTGGCATCATTGCTCGCGAATCCATCCAGCGTCATGCACACGCCTATCCGGAACGCTCCGTCAGCGGTCCTGCGCTCGATGTGGGCGGCGAATACCAGTGGCGCAAGGAAGGCGAGGCGCATCTCTTCAGCCCGCTGACGATTCATACATTGCAGAAGGCTGTGCGCATCGGAAGCTTCGATCTCTTTAAGCAATACAGCGCGCTCGTGAATGAGCAGAGCAAGCAGCATTACACCTTGCGTGGCATGTTGGACTTCAAGAAGCAGACGTCTGTTCCCATCGAAGAGGTCGAAAGTATCGAGTCTATATTGGCCCGCTTCAAAACCGGCGCGATGAGCTACGGCTCCATCTCCAGCGAGGCACACGAAGCGCTCGCCATCGCGATGAACCGCATCGGCGGGAAATCGAACACCGGCGAAGGTGGCGAAGACCCTGCACGCTACACTTGGAAAAACGAACGTGGCGATTCCAAGAACAGCGCGATCAAACAAGTCGCGTCGGGTCGTTTCGGCGTGACGAGCTTGTATCTCTCGCAAGCGAGGGAAATCCAGATCAAGATGGCGCAAGGCGCAAAGCCTGGTGAGGGCGGACAGCTTCCCGGCACGAAAGTTTATCCTTGGATCGCGAAGGTTCGCGGTTCGACACCGGGCGTCGGACTCATCTCGCCGCCGCCGCATCACGATATCTATTCGATCGAAGATCTCGCGGAACTCATCCACGATTTGAAGAACGCGAACCGCGCAGCGCGCATCAGCGTGAAGCTCGTTTCTGAAGTCGGAGTCGGCACCATTGCCGCGGGTGTGGCTAAGGCGCACTCGGATGTGGTGCTCATTTCTGGTTTCGACGGAGGCACTGGCGCATCGCCGCAGACTTCCATCAAACACGCTGGCATTCCGTGGGAACTCGGATTGGCAGAAACGCATCAGACTCTCGTCTTGAACAATCTTCGCAGTCGCATCGTCGTCGAGGCCGACGGCCAGATGAAGACCGGTCGCGATGTCATCATCGCCGCGTTGCTCGGCGCGGAAGAATTTGGTTTTGCCACTGCACCGCTCGTTACGCTGGGCTGTATCATGATGCGCGTGTGTCATCTGAACACATGCCCGGTCGGCGTTGCCACGCAGGACCCACAGCTTCGCGCGAAGTTCACGGGCGATCCCGAATACACTGTGAATTTCATGAAGTTCATCGCGCAGGAGGTTCGCGAACTGATGGCGCAGCTCGGATTCCGCAAGCTCGTAGAAATGGTTGGCCGCACCGACGTCCTCGAGGCCCATACGGCAATCGATCACTGGAAGGCGAGGGGACTCGACTTCTCAAAAATTCTTTACTCGCCGAATGTTGGTCCTGAAGTCGGACGTTTCTGCAGCGAGGTGCAAGATCACGGCATTGACAAGTCGCTCGACATCACGCAGCTGCTCGACCTCTGCAAACCGGCGATCGAGCGCGGCGAAAAAGTTCGCGCGACTCTACCCATCCGAAATGTGAACCGCGTTGTCGGAACCATACTAGGAAACGAAATCACGAAGCGCCATTGGCACGGACTGCCAGATGACACTGTGCATTTGCATTTTCAAGGGAGCGCGGGCCAGAGCTTTGGAGCGTTCATACCGAAAGGCATGACTCTCGAACTCGAAGGCGACGCGAACGATTACGTCGGCAAGGGAATGAGCGGTGGCAGAATCATTGTCTATCCGCCTGCAGGATCGACGTTCATTGCCGAGGAAAACATCATAGCTGGCAATGTCGCGCTCTATGGTGCGACGGCGGGCGAGCTGTTCTTGCGTGGAGTTGCTGGTGAGCGTTTTGCTGTGAGAAACTCGGGTGTCGATACCGTTGTCGAAGGCGTGGGCGATCACGGATGTGAATACATGACTGGCGGTCGTGTCGTCGTGCTTGGCGTGACCGGACGCAACTTCGCCGCAGGCATGAGCGGAGGTGTTGCCTACATCCTTGATGAGCAGGGCGACTTCGCCACGCGCTGCAACATGCAGATGGTCGCGCTGGAAAAACTCGAGGACAAAGAAGAGAGCGATGCACTCTACGAATTGATCAAGAAACACGCCGACCTCACGAAGAGCCAGAAGGCATTCAAAGTTATCGCGCTCTGGGAACAAATGGTTCCGAAGTTCGTGAAGGTCATGCCCAAGGACTACAAGCGCGTGTTGCAGGCGCTGAAAAAAGCACAGCAGGATGGACTGAGCGGCGACGATGCTCTCAACGCTGCCTTCGAAGCGAATGCGCGTGACGTTGCCCGAATCGGAGGAAGTTAAAATGTAACGAGGGCATCTTGCCCTCGCTCTTGCAAGGGCAAGATGCCCTTGCTACTAAAACACCGACACAATTTTAAAGAAGAGACACAATGGGAAAACCAACAGGCTTCATCGAATTCGAGCGAGAAATCCCCGCTGACCGCGCACCACTGGAGCGCGTCAAGGACTGGAACGAGTTTCATCTTCACATGCCCGAGCCAGCGCTCAAGACGCAGGGCTCGCGTTGCATGGACTGCGGCATTCCGTTCTGCCACACTGGCACAGTCATCAGCGGCATGGCCAGTGGCTGCCCGGTTAACAACTTGATTCCCGAATGGAACGACCTCGTCTATCGCGGGCTTTGGAAGGATGCGCTCGAGCGTTTGCACAAGACGAATAACTTCCCCGAGTTCACCGGGCGCATCTGCCCCGCACCATGCGAAGGAGCCTGCGTGCTCGGAATCAACGAGCCGCCGGTCACGATTAAGAATATCGAAGTCTCAATCATTGATAAAGGCTGGGAAGAAGGCTGGGTCGTTGCAGAACCGCCGACAAAGCGCACCGGGAAGAAAGTCGCCATCATCGGTTCTGGTCCTGCAGGACTCAGCGCCGCCGCGCAGTTGAACAAAGCTGGCCACAGCGTCACCGTCTTCGAACGCGCTGATCGTCCAGGTGGATTGCTCATGTATGGGATTCCGAACATGAAGCTCGACAAAAATGATGTCTTGCTGCGCCGTATCAAGTTGCTCGAAGACGAGGGCGTTGTTTTCAAATGTAATGTCACTGTCGGCAAGGACATCACCGCCGAGAGTTTGCTCAAGGATTTCGATGCCACAGTGCTCTGCACTGGCGCGACGAAACCGCGTGATCTTCCGATTCCCGGTCGCGAGCTGAAAGGCATTCACTTTGCCATGGACTTTCTCACGGCGAACACTAAGGCCGTGCTCGATCAGCACCAGAACGGCACCTTTATCAACGCTGCCGGAAAAGATGTCGTCATCATTGGCGGCGGCGACACCGGCACCGACTGCGTTGGCACTTCCATGCGTCACGGCTGCAAATCACTCGTTCAGTTGGAGATCATGGCCAAGCCGCCACTTGATCGCGCGAATGACAATCCCTGGCCCGAATGGCCGAAGACTTACAAAATGGATTACGGCCAGGAAGAAGCTGCCGCGAAGTTTGGCGATGATCCGCGTGTCTATCTCACCACCGCGACGAAATTCGAGAGCGATGACAATGGCAACGTGAAAGCCGTTCATGTCGTGAATGTCGAGTGGAAGAAGAATGACAAAGGCCAGTTCGGCCCGCAGCCCGTTCCCGGCACAGAGAAAGTTCTGCCCGCGCAGCTTGTCCTTCTCGCCATGGGCTTCCTCGGACCCGAGCAGCCGCTCCTCGATGCGCTCAATGTCGAACGCGATGCTCGCAGCAACGCCAAAGCCGAGCACGAGAAATACATCACGAGCATCCCCGGTGTCTTCGCCGCTGGCGACTGTCGGCGTGGACAAAGTCTCGTCGTCTGGGCCTTCAACGAAGGCCGTGGAGCGGCCCGCGAATGCGATCGCTTCCTGATGGGCGCGACGGATTTGCCGTGAGCGTGCTGGAGGAATTCGCCCAAGAGTTCAGGGGATAATACAACCGTCTGCTTGCCCATTTATGGCGAGTGAGCTAACAAAATAGATGTCAGCCATGGCATACTGGCTGCGTATATCTATCATATCCCATCTGTAATTTCTACATGACCAAGCATCCCTATTACGACCTCCCAATTCCCAACGAAGGCTCGCTTCACCGAATGGAATTAGAGCGCGATGCCTGTGGTGTAGGTTTTGTCGCTCAGGTGAATGGCGTGAAAAGCCACAATATCCTTAAGCTCGCGCTCGGTGGCTGTTGCGCCGTGGTGCATCGCGGCGCGATGGATTCGGACATGAAAACGGGGGACGGCGCGGGGGTGCTGGCTCAGATCCCGCACAAAATTTTGTTACCATTGGCGAAGACTGAATTTGGTGTGGATCTGGAACATCCTCTGGACCTTGCGGTCGGTGTGTTTTTCCTGCCTCAAGATGAACTGGCGCGCATCAAGATTCAAAACGTGGCCGAAGGTGCGTTGGCCAAGCGTGATGTGATGGTGATCGGCTGGAGGCAGGTGCCGATCAATCCAAACGAACTCGGCGAGAAAGCCCGCAAGACGATGCCCTGCATCATGCATCTATTGATGAAGCGACCTGAGGGCATGGATGACGGCCCCTTCGAGCGGACACTTTATCTCGCTCGTCGCGAGATGGTGCAGAAGGCGAAGTCGCTGAACCTCGCAGAGTTTTATGTGCCCTCGATGTCGCACCGCACGATAGTTTACAAGGCTCTGCTGGTGGCCACGGCGCTGGGCAAGTTTTATCAAGATCTCACTGACGAGCGTTTTGAGACTGCGCTGGCGGTTTTCCATCAGCGGTTCTCGACCAATACCTTCCCGACATGGGCATTGTCCCATCCGTTCCGCATGTTGTCTCACAATGGCGAGATCAATACGGTGCGCGGCAATCGCAACTGGATGGCGTCGCGCGCGAGTGACTTCGAGCATCCCTCATGGGAAGGTCAGGAGCATTTATTGAAAGGGTTATGCGCCCCAGGGCAAAGCGATTCCGCAAGTCTCGATGTGGCTTTGGAATTGCTTGTCCTTTCCGGTCGCGATCTTACGCACGCCATGTCCATGCTGGTTCCTGCGGCTTACGGAATTGATCCGACGACCTCCGAGGAAGAGAAGGCGTATTACGAATATCATTCTTGCTTCAGCGAGCCTTGGGATGGCCCCGCTGCATTGGTCGCCACTGATGGTCGCAGTGTGGTTGCCAGTCTGGACCGCAATGGCTTGCGCCCCTCACGCTTCAAGCTGACGGAAGACGGCATCTTCGCCCTCGGTTCCGAAGTTGGGATCATTCCGCTTGATGATCGCAAGGTCATCAAGAAAGGCCGACTCGCACCCGGTCAGATGGTCTCAGTGGACACTTTGAAAGGCACGGTCACTTACAATGATGAGATCAAGAAAAAACTCGCCAGTCGTCAACCTTATGGTCAGTGGCTGAAGAACCAACGCCTCGAACTGACCACGCTTGCGCCCCATGCGCCGAAGGAAGAATTCGACATCCTCAGTCTTTCGCAGAAACAGGTCGCGTTCGGCTGGAACAAGGAAGAGATCGACATCGCCTTCGCGCCTATGCTCGCGAAGGGCGAAGAGGTGATCTATTCCATGGGCGACGACATCCCGCTGGCCGTGCTCTCGAAGCAGCCGAAGGTGCTCTTCTCTTACTTCAAGCAGTTGTTCGCGCAGGTGACGAATCCACCGATTGACCCGATCCGCGAGCGCGCGGTGATGTCACTCGACGTGGTGCTCGGCTGGCAGCGCAACTGGCTGGGTGAAACACCGGAACACGCGAAGGTGGTGCATCTGCATTCGCCGTTCCTCTTTGAAAACGAATTGGAAAGTCTCAAATCGCTCAAAGATTTTCCCTGCCGCGTGCTACATACCACATGGCCTATTAGCGAAGGCCCCTCCGGCATGCAGAAAGCAGTGGAACGTCTTTGCCACGAAGCAGAAAATGCCGTGGAAGAAAATGTGCGCATCCTGATCTTGAGCGATCGCGCCACGGATCACAATCGCGTTCCTGTGCCCTCGCTCATCGCGACTGGCGCAGTGCATCATCATCTCAATCGCACGCAGAAAAGGATGCGCATTTCCATTGTCGTGGACACTGGCGAAGCTCGCGACAATCACCAGATGGCCTGCCTCTTCGGCTTTGGCGCATCCGCTGTCTGCCCGTATCTCGCCTTTGAGACCGTGCAAGAAGTGTTGGATGCGGATAAGACCGCAAGGAAGCCCGTGCTGGAAGGATTCGATTTCGCGAAGGCACTGACTAACTATCGCAAATCACTCGAAAAGGGCGTGCTCAAAATCATGTCTAAGATGGGCATCAGCGTGCTCAGCAGTTACACTGGTGCGCAGATTTTCGAAGCCGTGGGTATTGGTAAGGAAGTCATGGACAAGTGTTTCACTGGCACGGCGTCTCAGATTTCCGGCATCGGTTTCAATGAAATCGCGGAAGAAAGTCTCGCGCGTCATGCCGCAGCTTACAGCGCGCCGATTCCAGAAAGCGGCCCTATCGAACTTGCAGACCCCGGCTTCTATCGCCCACGTCGCGACGGTGAAATCCACGCCGTCACTGGCCCAGTCATCAAGAACTTCCACACCTTCGTCAAGACTGGCAAGGCGGAGGATTACGATGCTTATGTGAAGACGCAGCAGGAGAATCGGCCCGTGGCGTTGAAAGACCTGCTGGACTTTGTTCCATCCAGTGACGGTCCGATTCCTCTCGATCAAGTCGAGTCAATTGATGATATCCGCGTTCGCTTCACCACCGCAGCCATGTCGCTCGGTGCGATTTCGCCCGAGGCCCACGAAGCGCTCGCCATCGCGATGAATCGCATCGGCGGCAAATCAGATTCCGGCGAGGGCGGCGAAGACCCAAGGCGCTTCAAGCGTTATGAAAATGGTGACTGGGCCAACAGTAAAATCAAACAAGTCGCCAGCGGACGCTTCGGTGTGACGGCGGAATATCTGGCGAACGCGTGGGAGCTGGAGATCAAAATGGCGCAGGGCGCGAAGCCCGGCGAAGGCGGACAGTTGCCTGCTGCAAAAGTGAATCGTCTCATCGCGCGACTGCGACACACTCAGCCGGGCGTATCGCTCATCAGCCCGCCGCCGCATCACGACATCTATTCCATCGAAGACCTAGCGCAGTTGATCCACGACTTGAAGGAAGCAAATCCTCGGGCGCGAGTTTGCGTGAAGCTAGTCGCGGAAACCGGAGTCGGCACAGTTGCCGCTGGTGTTGCGAAAGCGAATGCCGACATCATTCTCATCAGCGGACACGAAGGTGGAACGGGTGCTAGTCCTTTATCTAGCATCAAGCACGCAGGCTTGCCGTGGGAATTAGGTCTCGCGGAAGCGCAGCAAGTTCTCATGCTCAATGGTCTGCGCGAACGCGTCACTCTGCGCACCGACGGCGGCTTGCGCAATGGTCGCGACATCGTGATGGCCGCGATCCTCGGCGCGGAGGAGTTCAACTTCGGCACCATCGCACTCATCGCGCTTGGTTGTGTTTATGTGCGCCAATGCCATTTGAACAACTGCCCTGTCGGCATCGCCACTACGGACCCGAAATTCCGCGCGAAGTTCAAGGGTAAACCAGAATACGTTGTGAATTTCTTCAACTCCGTCGCCGAAGAAGTTCGCCTCATCATGGCGCAGCTCGGTGTAGCAAAGATGAATGATCTCATCGGTCGTCCGCAGTTCCTCAAACAGCGTCAGGTGACGGATCACAAGAAAGCGAGCATGATCGATCTCTCGCGCATCCTTCGCGATGTCGGGCAGGATCTTGGTCGCGATCCGGCGCGCATCTGTTTGGTCAACAGTAACGAACGCATCAATCATCACCCGCTTGATGATAAGATTCTTCAGGCTGCGACCGATGCCATTCGTGACAAGCGCCGCATTGCTCCGTTGCATTACAAAGTGAAAAATACCGACCGTAACATCGGCACCAAACTCTCTGGCGAGATCGCTTATCATCACGGCAATCATGGGCTTGAAGGTCCGAATGAGGAACCTAAAATTGAGGTCAACTGCGAAGGTAGCGCCGGTCAGAGCTTTGGCACCTTCCTTTGCGGTGGCGTGAAACTCACACTCACCGGCGAGGCCAATGACTATGTCGGTAAAGGCATCTGCGGAGGAGAAATCATCATTCGTCCGCCAGCGAAAGTTCATCCGACTTTCAAGAGCCATGAGAACAGCATTCTCGGCAACACAGTCATGTATGGCGCGACCGGTGGACATCTCTTCGCCGCAGGTCGCGCGGGCGAGCGATTCTGCGTGCGCAATTCCGGTGGCACGGCTGTCGTCGAAGGCATCGGCGATCATGGTTGCGAATACATGACCAACGGCCTCGTTATCGTTCTCGGAAAGTTCGGCAACAACTTCGGCGCGGGCATGAGCGGCGGAAGCGCTTATCTGCTTGATGAGCAAGGCATGTTCGAGAAACTGCACAACCCGGAGATGATCAAAGGTTTGCCGCTCGACGATGCGGAAGACATTAAGCTCGTTCAGGGCCTGATCTACAAGCATCTGGAGAGGACCGACAGCGCCCGCGCTCGAGAAATCCTTGATCGCTGGGATCACTATCGTCCGCTGTTCGTCAAGGTCGCGCCCAAGGTGGAACCCGTCGCCGTGCCGCCAGAGGATGAAGCGCCCGTTGAACTCGCGAGCGCTAATATAACGCACGCGGCCACGGCTTGATTTGCTTCGAAAGTAGCAAGGGCGAGACACCCTTGCTACGAAAGCCCAAGTAGCAGTCGACGTAAGGAGGCTCAATATTCTGCGCGGGTGGCATCGCCCACTACCATAGCTTCAGAGCCTCCTCACGTCGGCTGCTACTTTTTGTGTAGCACGGGCGTCTCACCCTTGCTACGGGGGTGATCAGAATGCAGCTCCGATCATGCTGGTCGTTGACCACGGGGAACTACTTGGACTTGGGTGTTGAAGCGCGGCTTGATGCCAGTTTGGGCTGGCAATACTGCGGCGATGTCATCCTTTTGCTTATGGATTTCTCTCCAGAGTTTCAATGCATCTGGAGAGTCCTTGGGCATATCGGCCAGTCGATTGTATTGTTGGCTGATGTCATCCTTCCACACCTCAAGCGATGTTAGATAGGCTTCGAGTTTGTTGATTTGTCCTCGCAGGCTTTCGAGGGTGGACTCAAGTTCTTGATGTTTAGCCTCCGATTGCTGGATGATCTGCGCATGGGTCTTGAGGGATTGATCAAAGCGCTGTTGCTCGGTATGTGCGTTCTCCTGAATTGTCTGGATGATTTTTAACAGAGCGGACTCATCGACGCGCAGGCGGGTCAACTGCTCGGTCGCTGATTCAAGCTCACGGTGGCGTTGAGTGAGATTCGAGTTCAGTTTCGCGGTCTGATCTTCCAGTTGGAGATTGTCTGCTGTCAGTTGGGTGCGCTTGACATCAGCTTTTTGAATTTGTGCGAGCACATCATCCAGTTTGAGATTTTGCTGTGCCAGAATTTCGTTCTTGGCGTTGGACTCTTTCAGACGTGCTTCGGCGGCAAGAAGCCGTTCGAGCATGATGTTGAGCGTCTGCACCTGAGATTCAATTTCGGACTGATGCGCCGCCTTTATCGCAGCAAGGCTCTCACTGGCGCTGCGAACTTGATCTTGCTGTTGGCGGAGCAGCACTAGCCCGGCAGAGTGATTTGAACTCGCTTCACTAACGGCACTTTGCAGGTTAGCTAGTTCGACGCCCAATTTGGCAAGCTCGATGTTGTGCTCCTCCTTCGCTGTCCGTAGCGCTACGATATCCGATTCGGTCTGACTGTGTTTCTCCAGTAGTCCGGACTGAATTGTATCAGCACGCGTAATTTTTTCTTCGCGCTCGCGCAAGGTTGTTTTGAGAACTGCTAGTTGTTTCTCCATCTGGCCAACCGAATCGCGCGTCTTGGATTCATCCGACTTCAGGGCAGCTAATTCCTGCTGTTGCTGGGCTAACAAGGCGCTGAATGATTGTGTATGAGATTGAATGGCGGCCTGATGTGCCGCCCTTATTTCATCAAGGCTTTCATGGGCTAATCGAACTTGATCCTGTCGCTGGCGGATCAGTTCGAGTCCAGCTGTCTGACGTGCTTCCATGTCATCGACGGAACTTTGCAGTCTAGTCAACTCGCCGCTCAGCCGGGATTTCTCGGTGTCGCAATGTTCTTTTTCAGCGCGCAGGGCATCGGTTTCCGATTTGGTCAGAGTATGTTTTTCCATCAGCTCGGCAAGGGTGATGCCCGCACGACTGATGTTTTCTCCATGCTCACGCAAGACTTTGGTGAGAGTGGTTTGCTGCAACTCCATCTGACCAATTGTCTCGCGCGCCTTAGTTTCATTCGATGTCAAAACAGCAACATTCTGCTCAAGGTTCTGGCACTCTTGGGTAATCCGCTCGAGTTTTTCCGCCTCGTCAGAGTTGCGCTTGGAGATGTCTTCCTGAGTCTTGATCAGGCTGGCGGTTTTTGTCTCCTGTTCGAGAATGCTTGCCAGAAGCTCAGATTGTTTTTGGGTGAGAGGGGCAATTTCTGCTGACAGTTTTTGGTGTTCTTCGCGGATTTTTGACGCTTCTGCATCGGCCTGATCGCGTCTGGTCTCGCTTTCCTTGCGCTTTTCGGCAAGCTCCCAAAGGCTTTGCTCAAGTCCGAGTTTTTCGTTCTCAAATTTTGCGACTGATTGATTCAGTTGATCCAATTCCAAAGTCTGTTTATCAACTTTTCCCCTGATTTCCTGATGCTCAGCTTCTGATTGATTGATAGTGGCGGCTGCCTTCGTGATTGATTCCTCCAGATGTTGCAGAATACCGCGCGCATTGGCGATGCGGGTTTCCAGATTCAGGGTGTCAGTCTGCATCCGGTCGAGGCTGGCGAGCTTCTGACGCTCCTGATTCGCCAGAGAAGTGACCACACCGAGTAGTGTAGTGTGCTTGGTGAAGGTCTCTCTGTAGGCGTTCCTGAGTTCCTTTAGTTTTTTCTCCGCCTCATCTTCCGATTTTACATCGTCGCCAGCCAGATGAAGAAAAAACTTCCCGCGCAATCTGCCGAATGAAATTTCATCGCCATGCTGAAGGTCACGAGAGGCCACACGCTCGCCATTGACCGTGGTGCCGGACTCCGATCCTAGATCGCGTAAATGATAGCCACCAGCAGGTGTGTGGGTGATCTCAGCATGTCTGGGGGAGACGCCCGCGTCCTCCACGAGCACATCGTTGCCCTCGATGCTGCCCACCTTGATCCGACCATCAACCGGAACGGCGATCTCGCGTCCGTCGTCGATGTAGAAAATCAAGGTGGCCATGACCGCCTATTGGAGCAGGGTTTCATCCTGCTGACAATCAGCAAACGTGTGTGTGAAGTCGTCGTTACGGAGCGAACATTTTGTCCTTATCGTTTCCGCCGGAGAGCAGATAGGCGAGGAGGTCTTTGAGTTCGTCTTCGTTGAGGGAGTTGATGAGGCCGGGCGGCATCATGCTAACAGGATAATCTTTTTTGCTTTTGATGTCCTTTTCATCAACTGAAAGTGTGACCGATGGGGCGAAGGGATTGGTCATGACGAGCAGTTTTCCATTGTCGCTCCCGATGATTCTTCCGAGCACCATGCTGCCGTCATTCTTCTCAATCTGGTGCGAGCCGTATTGATCAGAAATGACCTTGCTGGGTTCTGTGATGTTCTCGACAAGGTCGCGCAACGAATAGCGATTTCCTGCGCCAGTGATGTCGGGGCCGATGTTTCCGCCGTCACCCTGAAAGTGATGGCAGGCAGCGCACATAACGGCGCTGAAGAGATTTTTCCCGCTGTTGAAGTTGCGCCCCTTCAATCCACCCTGCGCGATCTTAACTACGTCATCGGTGGTGTAGGCTTTGCCCGGACCTTTTGGCGGCGTGATATTGGCTGCGAGGACGGATTCCACCTTAGTGGAGATAGCATTCATTTCGGCAACTTCTTCCGTTGGAACAAAGTTGGCGATAGCTTCCTTACGGGCATTTTCGATGAAGCCGATAAAGCTGTTGCCACCCTTCCAAGTGCGGGCGCGGGGGAACCAAGAGAAGTAAGTCTTTCGGGACTCAGAACTCCATCCGGCCTTCGCGTTACGCAGTGACCACATGAAGGTCATTTGCTGACGATTGGGGCGGCTCTTGTGAACTGTATCTACATCTTTCGCATAGCGGTCATTGCGTGAAAGCAGCTTGTCAGTGGCGAGTGCCTCGGCGTCGTCTTTTGCTGTGGCCATGAGAGCGAGTGTCTTCGAGACGACACTTTTGGAATCGAGGAAGACAAGAAGCTGGCAGAGTTCGCGATTGAGCGATGAGTCTGATTGCGGGTAGAGTGGATCAAAAATTCCCGCAACCTTCGCGCAGACGTTGGCATCAGGTTTGCCGAGGCGGGTAAATGCCAATTGATATGCGCGCATTAATTGAAGCTGATGGTTGAGATCGAGCTTTTTGAAATCAATGCCGCTGAGTGCTTCGAGAATGCTGAGCTGAAGCTTCGCGTTTTCTGGAGTGGTCGCGGGCACAGCACCGGATGATGATGCTGATACAGCTGGGGCAGCGGGCAGAGGAGTGCGGCCCACGCGGGCGAGAGCGATCATGGCCTCGATGAGGCCCTGTGTATCTTTCTCTTTTAGGGCGCGCTCTGTCCAGAGTTTGGCAGGTTGGCGCTCAATGGCTACGCGCGCGGCGAAGCGCAGATTACGATCGTTGCTACCGAGGAAAGGCCAGGCTTTGTCGATGGCTTCAGGCCCCGTGCCGTCCTCGTGTAGTTTTTCCAAGTCGTGGCGCTGTTTCGATTCTGGAGTGACGGCGTAAGGCGCGGCAGGCGCAGTGCTTTCTTTTCCTGAATAAGTCACGCGATAGACGGCACTTTGAACACGGCGACCACCAGTGGCGAAATACATCGCACCATCGCGTTGATTGATGACGACATCAGTGAGCGGCAAGGGTTTACCAAAGATGAACTCCTCCTTCTCAGCCTTGAAGCCCGCGCCATCGGGAGTGAAGTGGATGGCATACATGGTGCCGTAGGTCCAGTCGTTGCCGAAGAGAGCGCGCTGGTATTTTGCTGGGAATTTCGCACCGGTTCCGAAGATGGCGCCGGTGGGGCTGCCGGGGCCGATATCGACGGCGGAGGGAAGGCTGTCTTCATAATAGGCGGGCCATTTCCCGGAGCCGGAGCGCCAGCCGAATTCAGCACCGCTCACGCTGTGATTAATGCGAGTGGGGCGATACCATGGCGAGCCAAGATCCCATTCCATGTCGGCGTCGTAAGCGAACATTTCGCCATTGGCGTCGAAGGCGAAATCAAATTCGTTGCGGAAACCTGCGCTGATCAGCTCGACTTTTTTCCCATCGGGATCAGTTTTGCAAATATACCCGCCCGGCGCGACTCTGTTACGCGCATGGCCGTTGGCGTCCCACATGCGGGGTAGGATGTGATCTTCGTCCCACTGGCCTTTCGCGGCGCGGGAAATGGCAAGATTGTCTGGTAGTGTGGTGTGATTGCCGCTGCAAAAATAGATGCTTTTTCCATCGGGACTGAGTTGGAGCGAATGAGGTCCATGTTCCCCCGCGCCCTTGCATCCGCTGAGCAGTTCAGCTTTATCAAAATTGTCGTCACCATCTTTGTCTTTCAAACGATAAAGTCCCTGTGTTTTGCTATCGCCGATACCCCCGTCAACCATCATGTAGAGCGAATCGAATGCATAGAGAATGCCGTGTGCTCCTTTGCTCCCGGTTTCAATTTTTTCCACCACGGCTTTATCGGATGAGCCGATGGGCGGAGGTGTGAGGCGATAGACACCGCCGTATTGGTCGCTGCCGAGCAAGCGGCCTTTTTTATCGAATGTCAGGCCAACCCATGAGCCCTGTTCTGCTTTCGGCACCGTATAGAGAAGTTCCACCTTGAAGCCCGGCAGAGTGGTGATGTTCACAGGTTGAGATGATTCAGGAGTCTCGTTGGGGTTACCTTTTTGATTATCCTTCGGTTTCGCTTTTGCACAAAGCGTCCGGACGGCTGGCTGGCTTCCGTTTTCGGCACAGAGCAGCATTGGGAAAAAGGCTAAAATCGCGAAGTATGGTTTCATAGATGGAGTTGGGCTTACAATAACGGCGTGAGTATTTCGATTTTTTCAGAGAACGTGCAAGTTATCATTTTGGCAGAAGGCTCACCGCTTGCGCCCGGCGTGCTTCCTGCTAACAGAAGGCCGTGCCATATAAATGGGAAAAATTAGTGTCTCTCACGACTCCTGCCCTCGGGGCCACCCTCTCGGGCGATGGAGTCAGCTTCGCCGTATTCTCGCGCCAGGCCCACGCAGTGGATGTCTGTCTATTCGATGCTGAAAATCCCGCCCGTGAAACCACGCGTGTCCGACTAGAGCGTGATGACGAAGACGTATGGCGCGGGTTTGTCAGCGGAATCAAAGAGGGTGCGTTGTATGGATTCCGGGCCTATGGGCCTTGGGAGCCGGATAAAGGCCTTTGGTTTAATCCGCGCAAACTGTTGCTCGATCCCTATGCGAAAGCTATCAGCGGGGATCACAATTGGCATCCGCTGATGCAAAACATCGCTGCGAATGGAACTGCTGATTTTCGGGACAATGGCCGCACTGCGTTGAAGTCTGTCGTGATCAGTGATGAGTTCGACTGGGAAGGCGATGCGCTTTTGCAAACACCTTGGTCGGATACGGTCGTCTATGAAATGCATGTGCGCGGCTACACCATGAAGCATTCCGGCGTGCCGAAGAAATTGCGCGGCACTTACGCTGGAATGGCCGAGCCTGCGGTGATCGAGTATCTCAAAGACACTGGCGTCAGTGCCGTGCAGTTGCTGCCGGTGCATCAGCATCTCGATGACGGCTTCCTCATCAAACGCGGGCTGACAAATTTCTGGGGCTATAACACCATCGGATTTTTTGCCCCGCACAGCGAATACGCTGCTGCTCGCGATGCTCAATCTCAGGTCATCGAGTTCAAGAAGATGGTGCGTGCGCTGCATCGCGCCGGGATCGAAGTCATCCTCGATGTCGTTTACAATCACACCGCAGAGGGCGATGAAAACGGTCCGAGTATTTTTCTACGAGGGCTAGATAACACTGGTTATTACCTCACCAATGGCGACGCGCGAACGCTGAACTACACTGGTTGCGGCAACACCGTGAATGCCGCGTCGCCGCCGGCTCTGCGGCTCATCATGGATAGCCTGCGTTACTGGGTGGAGGAGATGCACGTGGATGGTTTCCGCTTTGATCTCGCGGCCACTCTTGGCAGACGCGGGGAACAGTTCGATTACTTCGCGCCTTTCTTTCAGGCTGTGGCACAGGATCCAATTCTCTCTCGTGTGAAAATGATTGCCGAACCCTGGGACATGGGCCCCAATGGCTATCAGGTCGGTGGCTTTCCGAAGCCTTGGCGCGAACTCAATGGCCGCTATCGCGATGACGCCCGACTCTTCTGGACAGGTTCACCGTGGGCCACAGCTGATCTGGCGAAACGCTTCTGCGGCAGCGATGATATTTTCGGCCCCGGCAATCGCTCTCCGCTGACCAGTCTGAACTTCCTGACCTCACACGACGGCTTCACGTTGCGTGATGCGCTGAGCTATCACGACAAGCAAAACTTGGCCAATGGCGAAGATAATCGCGATGGCGATAATCAAAATCATTCATGGAACTGCGGCGTCGAAGGCGAGACTAAAGACTCCGCTGTGCTCGCGCTTCGTCGCAAAATTGCCCGCTCCATGTTAGCCACGTTGTTCTGTTCGCTCGGCGTGCCATTCCTCAATGCCGGCGATGAACGCTGGCGCACGCAGCGCGGGAACAACAACGCCTATTGCCAGGACAACGAGATCAGTTGGATTGACTGGAGCGAGAACGCCGAGACTCGCGCCATGCAGTCATTCGTGAAGCGGTTGGCGCTATTCCGCAAGGCGCATCCCGTGTTGCGAAGGGCACAACACTTTGACGGGCGGATTGATCCAGTGACCGGAAAAGCTGATGTCTCATGGTTTGATGTATTAGGTGATCCTATGCCGCGCGAAATGTGGCATACCTCAGACACCACATTTTTTGCGTCCATGATCAATGACATAGGTCGCGGTAATGACGCGAGTGCTCAGAAGACATTGTTTTTTCTGTTCAACACCTCACCCAAAAATATCGCTTTTGCTCTGCCCGAAGGCCGATGGTCTTTGGCCTTCGATACTGCTCGCGAAGTTAGTTTTGTGGATACCGCCGTCATCTTTGAACAAGGAAAATCCTTTCCGTGCAATGCTCGTTCCGTGGCATGTCTTGTGCTTGAATAAATATTGTCAGCTCATGCGCAAAACAAAAATACTCGTCACACTCGGCCCAGCTACGGAATCGGTCGAGATGATCGGCAGACTCCTCGACTGTGGGGCGAACCTCATCCGGCTCAACATGAGCCATGCCTCCCACGAATGGACGCGCGCCGTTTATGGTCACGTTCGCGAAGCTGCCGCAGCTCGGAACATCGACGTGGGCGTGCTCATGGATTTGACGGGGCCATCCATCCGCACCGGAGACGTGTCCGCCCCATGGCAGTTGAAGCCGGGAAACTTCGTTGAGTTCCGCACCGATGAAGCGCTCGCGCCGACCACAGAGTTTTCCACCACGGTGAACTATCCCGGCATCACCAGTGATTTGAAAGTCGGCGATCCCATCTCCATTGACGGCGGCATGATTCAGATGCGGGCGACTGTCGTCAACGGCAAGCGCATCCTTGCCGAAGTCCTCACCGGCGGTGAAATGAAATCACGCCGTCACATCAATCTCCCCGGCGTGGATGTGAACCTCCCGCCGCTCACAAAGAAAGACTACGCCGATCTCGACCTCGGTGTGGAACTCGGCGTCGATTACTTCGCGCTCAGCTTCGCTCGGGAGCCAGCTCACATCCAGCATCTGGAATTGTTACTGGAACAAAAGAACAGCAAGGCGCGCGTCATCGCCAAGATCGAGAACCAGCAGGCGCTGAAAAATCTCGACGCGCTCGTCGTCGCTTCCAAGGGCATCATGGTCGCGCGCGGCGATCTCGGCAGCGAGTGCCCCGTTGAAGACCTGCCCATCATCCAGCGCGACATCATCGAGCGTTGTTCCTATCACGGGCGGAAAGTCATTGTCGCCACCCAGATGCTCGAAAGCATGATCGAGAATCCTGTGCCCACCCGCGCGGAAGTCACCGATATTTTCAATGCCGTCACCGAGCAAGTTGACTGCGTCATGCTCAGTGGCGAAACCAGCGTCGGCAAATATCCCGACCGCTGCGTCGAAGTGCTCGACCGCGTCGCGCGTCGCACTGAGCAGCGTTATCCCTCAGGACGCTTCGCCAGCGATGCACCGCTGAAAACCAACAAGCACAAGGTCGTTAAATCCGCCGTCGTCCTCGCCAACAGCATCCCCGGCTCCAAGCTCCTCGTCTTCACCAAGGGCGGCGTTACCGCGCACTTACTCGCCCATCAACGCCCCGAGTCTGCGCCCATCTTCGCCTTCACGCCCAGCCTTCATGTCAGTCGCGCCATGATGACCGCACGCGGCGTGTTTCCCTTCGTCATGGAGTTTGCCGACAAACCGAACGCCACCATCGAAGCCGCATTAGAAATCCTCCGCGCCCGCGACCTCATCGTCAGCGGCGATCCCATCGTCATCCTCAGCGACGTGCTCCACGATGAACTGATTATTGATTCGATCTTGCTGCGGGATGCGTGAGCGGGGATCGCATCAGAGCGAGACTTTCAGTCCTTGATGAACTCATCTCAGCGTGAGATTGCGATAATAGCCCAGCGCTTTAGCGCTGGGTAACGGATCGCCCTTATTCCGCAGTCCCGTCAGGGACGGCAGAACTGGTGTAGCCTGACTCTCCAGAGTCGGGAGCGTTAGGTAAAGTCGTTCTGCTATCAACGGTGACGCAAGGAACGGCGCGTTTCTAACCGCCGTCAAAACCCTGCCGCACAGCGGGAAGAATCGAAGCTCTGGGCCGGAACGATGCGAGGAAAGAAAGAGGAATGAATGCCGCTATCGCGGAGGTTGTTTCGGTCGGCGGTTAGAAACGCGCCGTTCCTTGAACTGTTGGCGTTGCTATCTCTGGGGACTGCCCCTTGCCCTTCGCGAGGGCGCAAAGGGCGGCACGCGGGGGCGCGTGCGCTCCATGGGGAACGCTGAGGGCGACTCCGCCTCCCGGTTCTTCTCAGACCCCGACCCTTATGCAGCCCTCAGAGCCTCCTGAATAACATGTCCCAAGGATTTTTATGCTTGAGGCTGTTCAGAGGGGGTGGGCTGAGGTTGAGGTAATTCGACTACGCGGGAGGACTGACGCGCCGAGAAGTAATGACGCAAGGCTGCCATACCTAGGGTGGCACCGGCGAGCACCGCGAAGACACACGTGCCAAAAATAAAGGGTGTGATGCTCGACAGAAACTGCTGGTGCTTAAACTCAGCTAGGGTCTCCGGGGAGGGATGTTCATGGAGTGCGCGGGCGGCATGCATGAAAGCCGTCCGCAACATGCAAGTGGTGGACGATAGCCAAATGGCAAATCCAAGCTCAAGGGCAAGCACTATGGAGAGCGAGGATTTCATTGTTGGCTTAACATTGTATTATTCTCCATTTTTGCAACATCCCCCTCGAACCTCAGTATCACTGGCCCGTATTGCAGAAATATCACCTTATATCTGGCAGAGGCGCTACTTGGCCTTTTTCTTCGCCCGCCATTCCCAAGGTGGAATCGGTTCCTTGTCTGCCCACAGGCCGCGTGCTGCCGCCTTCGCTTCTGTCTGCGCATCCAGTAGCGCTTTCTCTTTGGAATACTTGTCATAGCGCCAGGCTAGTCCTAGCCGCACCATCTCCAGATTCACATCCAGCCCGGCAAAGGTGATGCGCCCGATGACGCGCTGGTAACGGTCTTTCTTCTCCCAGTGAATCACCACGTCTTTGCCAAAGATGAGGGTGCTCAAGGCTTCCTTGGCCTTCTGTCCGAAGGGCTGCTTTTTCTCTGGCGCATCAATGCCTTCCAACCTGATTTGAAATCATGCGACCCGGAGGGTGCGCGAGAAACGCTAGAACTTCTCGCGCACCCTCCGAGGCGCTAGACGGGGTTTGCCAATATCCGGTGGTTCCATTGCGCTCCACTACCGGCTAATTTCTTTTGAGCCTCCGGCTCGTAAAAATGAAGCCTGGCTGGTAATATGGTTATTCAGATGATTTACCGGGTCGGCTCTTAGAAGGCACTCATGAAACCTGTTCAAAAGCGTCCACTTTCTCCTTCAACAATACACGGAAGGCATCCGTTTCAGCATCCGATTGAAAGCATCGCTTGGGGACAAGAGTGTAGAGGCCACGACCATACATCAATAGAAAGAGAGTCGGGCTTTCGATGACGCGGATGTAATACGTCCATTCCAGCGTTGAATCAATGGTGGCGGTCTTGAAGTGAATGTTCTCATTGGAGAAGGTCAGGCAATACTCTTCCCGATACTTCGGTTCGCGCTGGAACTGTATCCTGGTTCTTAATCTGGTTGGCGACAGCAGGTTGAACCATTCTGCTACTGCAAGCGGGAACCAAATGACGGTCCACCAGCGCCATCCGACTCTGGCTATCGCGTAAATGCCGAAGCCAAAGAGCAGAACGGCAACAATTTTATCTAACTTGTAAAAGATGCCTTTACTGTAGAGAACGTGTTGAGCCTGCTGATGTTCTTCCAATTGGTTCACAAAGGTGACAGAGATGGGACTGGTGGGCGTCATCGTCTTGTGGCTAAGGCTTGCGGGCAGCGTCTTTTTCAGCCCCGGCAGGTTTCGGGACAATGAACAACTCGGTCCGCCCGGCAAATCCTCCCGACCTGATGATCCAAATCTTACCTGTGTCTTTGAATCGGTAGATCGCATAAGAAAAATAGTCCGCTGTATTTTTTGGATACGGAATCTGATAGACTTCAAAAGCGGCCTTGTCTTCGAGCTTCTTTCTTTGCTCGGGTGTCGGAGCAGTTCCGGTCAGCCCATCCAATTTCAAATCATGTTTTCCAACCAGCCTTTCTTTGAGAACTCGTTGGATTTCCGGAGAGGGATCTGCGGCACGGACAGTGCCGGTGCCCAGCACATAGAGCACAGTCAGGGCGATAAGGGCCACGACCCAGGCCGTGGCGTGGTGGTTTGGCTTCTTGTCCTCGCTCATGGTGGGATGGTCTCATGGCGGGGGAGGCTGCGCCAGTGGAATGTATTTAGGCAATCTCTGGAGTGCGCTCAGCTTGCTGCCGCTCTGAGGTGTGACCAGCTTGCTGGCGGGGTTGGACACGGCTTTTATGATCTACTCGTTAGGATATGTCTGGGGCGTAGTCTTATGTCGG
>JBBRNC010000044.1:0-30147 GCA_038230495.1 Verrucomicrobiales bacterium | reverse complement strand
TTTAAAGTTATGCGAGGTCTGTTTCCACTCTTGCTCTCTCTCTTTTGGGCTTCTGCACTCGCTGCAGATTCCGGCACATGGGAAGTCTGGGACGATTGCCACTTGGAAGCAGGCAACAAATACATTGATGGCGACAGCTTCCATGTGAGCCACGGAAGCGTGAACGTAATCCTTCGCCTCTACTTTATCGATGCACCCGAGATAGAAAGCGGACGCGGCGGACGCGTTGCCGAACAAGCGACCCACTTTCATGTGACCGAAGCCGATGTTGTGACCGCGGGTCGCACCGCCAGGGAATTCACAGAGCAGTTCCTCTCACGCCCATTTCGCGTCATTACCAGGCGCCAAATTGCACCCGGTGCCAGCCGCGGGGAACGTTACTACGCAATCGTAGAGTCAAATGGCCGCCGCCTCGACGCCGCATTGATTGAGGCTGGGCTCGCGCGCTCGATGGGGGAAGTTGCGGACTACCCCGACGCCGAATCCGGTAAAAAGACGATGAAGGATCTTCACATTGGCGAGCAGAAGGCGGCCAATGAACGACGCGGGTTGTGGGCGCATTCGAGCGGACGGGTGGAACAGGCGACGGTGCGGGTCGGAGATGCCGTCAAAGTCCGGATCGAAGATCTTTTAGACAAGACTGTCGAAAAAGTCGTCAATAAATTGACTGGCACCAAAAAAACCAACTATCGCCTCAACTTGAATACAGCGACGACTGCTGAGATCGAAGCCCTGCCGGGAATCGGTCCGAAGACAGCCGAAAAAATCATTCAGGCGCGGCCCATCAAGAATCTTGAAGCACTCGCTGCTGTTCGCGGCATCGGTCCGAAGAAGATGAAGGCTTTGCGCGATCTTATTTGTTTCGAGTGATCATCATGTGAACGGAGTCAGAGTTCAACTCTTGACTAAAAGCCACCAGCATCAATGCCCGGGTTCAGTCCTCGCAATCAAACAAAACGCTTGCCCGAGTGAAGGAGCCTGTCTGCTGCGCGATCTTTTTTTGGACGGCGGTTGCCCTTCGGCCACGAGACTTTCGGCGATCCCTTCGACTACCTCAGAGCCGAGTGGCAAACGCGCCGTTCCTTGGGTTCCACGTGGCACAGGTTTGCCCTTCGGCCACGAGCTCAGGGCCGTGTGGCAACCTGGGTGTTGCCCGGCCATTCTGGGCGGTGCTGTCTGAAGAAGAATCCGGGCAAAATGCCCGGATGACACACAGGCCAGAGGCACTGTGCCACACAAGTGAAGAGGCAACCATGACCCATGCATGAGGCTTACGAAATCGTTAACGCCTACGATTGCGCGGGTGCTGGTGGCTCAAGCGAAGGCAGCTTGGCGAGGAAGTCTTCCGGGGTGCATGAGAGAATGGAGCTGGCCGCAAAATCACCCACATTGCGGGTGATGATGACATCGGCCTGGCACGCGACTGCCGCGCTCACCTGCAAGGCGTCCTCGAAGTCCTTCATTCCGTGGCAAACACACGCTTGACCTCGGCGTGCCCGGCGCTGACCACATGCACGATGTCCGTGAGGTTCTCGATGAACTCCCACGACTCCTGGGCGGCGCGGCTTTTCTCCAGATAGTAAAAGACCGTTGGCAGCGTGTGCCAGGCGACTTCGCCCTGATGCGATCCATCCTCGCAAAGGTCGAGAATTTTGCCGCTGGCATCGGCTCCAGAACGGTTGAACACCACGTCCAGAAGCACGTTGATATCCAGCGAAAGGCGCATCTGGCTATTTTACATGTCTGGCGTTGAGCCGCGCGATGATGGGATCATTAGGATCACTGACCACCGAGAATTTACCGCGCCATCTCTCACTGAATTTTGGCCGGACGGCTGTGGACACGCTTTTTTTGGGGGGTTCACGGTGCAGGATATGAGTCACCATGATGCCGCCATTTCTGGCCACTACATGGAGGTCAAATTCCTCCCCGTCTTGCAGTTGCAAGCCGTCGGGGAATGTTGCAGCGACGGTGTTCATGCCGGAAGGATACATCCTCACCGGGACAACGCAAGAGAGGCCCAAAACCGAAATTGGAAGCTTCGGATTATTGGCCGTTTGACACAAACGGCCTACAAATTTCCGTTGTGGCACAGGTTTGCAACCTGTGTGTTGCCCGGCCATTCTGGGCGGTGCTGTCTGAAGAAGAATCCGGGCAAAATGCCCGGATTACACACAGGTTGCAAACCTGTGCCACACAAGAAAAGCGGCGCCCATGACTCGTGCGTGTGGCTTACGAAATCCTTCCCACTCACGTGTGCAGCTTCGCTCAAGAAACGGATTCGATGTGATCTTGATAAAGCGCAACCAGCTTGTGGTTCTTGAGATCGAAGAGAAATCCCTTCATGCCACGGCCTCCAACTGGAAGTGGTTGCTCGCGAGCCGCGAACCGTAGGAAATGCACGCGAGAACATCTTCTTCTTTGAGCGCGGGATATTCTTCCAGCACATCTCCGACTGAATCACCAGCGGCGAGGAACTCCAGCACCGTGTGAACGGTGATCCGGGTGCCTTCGATTACTGGCTGGCCATTGCAAATATCTGGATGGATAACGGTGCGTGACATGGGCAGGTAAATTTGTGCAGGTGATTTGCAGCCATAAGCGGTTGTGGTTCAATTTGCCAATTTTTCTTGCGGTAACGTGAAGCACCTGACTTTATGGCCCGCCGCCACCGTCAGAGATTTGCACAATCATTTTCCCAAGCTTGCGCAGCTTCGCTAAGACTGCTACCAGCGGCACCGCAATCATGATGTTTCAGACAAATCAAAAACCAACGGAACAGCCAGCATACCTGTTTAAGACTTGGCGACTGGCCTCATTGGCACTTGCCCTGTTTCTCGCAAGCTGCCAGACAACTCCCTCCAGCACATCCATTCCATCCAGCAGTGGCAGAGATACTCTCGGCCATCGACCCGGCCCGCGCGGGTTCACCACGGTCATCATTGATGCCGGTCACGGCGGCAAGGATTCCGGCGAGAATGCCCGCAGCACAGGGCTTGTAGAAAAGACTCTCGCGCTCGACACCGCACGACGACTGCGCAGCGAACTCGGCGGCAGCTTCCGCGTTGTCATGATGCGTGATTCCGATACCTTCGTCGATCTCGATGAGCGCGTGCGCATCGCCAACAGCTACGGGAACGGAATCCTCGTCAGCATCCATTACAATGCCAGCGCCCCACGCATCGCCGGGCCGGAAACTTATTTCTGGCGCGTGGACAGTTATACATTAGCGAAGCGTGTGCAGCGCAACCTCAGCGCCGTCTGCGCTTATCATAACAGTCGCGGTCTGGTTCGTCGCCGACTGCGGCTCACCCGCAATCCCGAGATTCCCTGCATTCTCGTGGAATGCGGCTATCTCACGAGCCCTGGCGAAGCCCGGCTCATCTCTGATTCCAGCTATCGTGCCAAGCTCGCTCGTGCCATTGCCAATGCCGTGCGAGAACAGGCGACAGTCGGCGACGGCGATCTCGGACCCTTGCCAAATCCAATCAACTCCCCGCTGAGCAGACCCGGCGACTCACGCCAGTGAGCACGACATTTGCTTTCCAACCATCGCTGGGCTACTGACCAACAGAATTTATTTATCACTATGAACTACGATCTCATCGTCATCGGTGGCGGCCCCGCCGGATATGTCGCCGCCATTCGCTCCGCACAACTCGGTAAAAAAGTCGCCTGCGTCGAGAACGACCGCGCCGGTGGCACTTGCCTGAACTGGGGCTGCATCCCGACCAAGGCCTTGCTGAAAAACGCCGAGCTATATCACGCCATCACGCATCGCGCCGAAGAGTTCGGCCTCAAGATCGAAGGCATCAGTTATGACTGGAGCAAGATCATCGGGCGCAGCCGGAAAGTTTCCGACAAGCTCTGCGGTGGCATCGAGTTTCTCTTGAAGAAAAACAAAATCGATTACATCCGCGGCACCGGCATCATCACCGCGCCCGGCAAAGTGGAAGTCACTTCCAAAGACGGTAAAAAGGAATCGCACGAAGCCGCAAAAATACTCGTCGCCACCGGTGCGAAATCCCGCCCGATGCCCGGCCTGCCTTTCAACGGCAAAACCGTCATCGACAGTCACGCCGCGATGATCTTGGAGAAACAGCCCAAGAGCATCGCCATCATCGGCGCTGGCGCGATCGGCGCAGAGTTCGCCTATTTCTTCAATGCCTATGGCACCAAGGTCACACTTATTGAGATGTTGCCGCGACTCCTTCCCGTCGAAGACGAAGAAGTTAGTGCCCTGCTCGAAAAAAGTTTCAAGAAGCAAGGCATCCGCTCGCTCACCAACACCAAAGTCACCGCCACCAAAGACCACGGTGACAAAGTCAGCCTCACCGTCGAAGGCGCAGTCAGCGAGACCATTGAAGCTGAAGTCTGCCTCGTGGCCATCGGCGTTATCCCCGTCATGCCCGGTGGCATCGAATTGAAAACCACCGAGCGCGGTTGGCTGCAAACCGACGCCAATTACGAAACCAATATCAAAGGCGTCTATGGCGCAGGCGACATCATCGGACCACCGTGGCTCGCTCACGTCGCTAGCTACGAGGCCGTCCAGTGTGTCGAAGGCCTGTTCAAGCCCGGCCACAAACCGAAAAAAGTCACCACCTTCCCCGGCTGCACTTACTGCCATCCGCAAGTCGCCAGCGTCGGCCTCACCGAAGCCGCTGCTAAGGAAAAGGGACTGAAGTTCAAGATCGGAAAGTTCCCCTATCAAGCCAGCGGCAAGGCCCTCGCTGCTGCCGAACCAGAAGGCTTCGTCAAAATCCTCTTCGGCGAGCCGCACGGTGAAATCATCGGTGCCCACATCATCGGCTCCGAAGCCACCGAACTCATCGCTGAACTAAATCTCGCGGTTACCCTCGAAGCCACGATGGACGAAATCGAAGCCACCATCCACGCGCATCCGACCCTGGCCGAGATGCTCAAGGAAGCGACGGAAGTCGCCGCCGGCCATCCGATTCACGTTTGATCCTTATCAAAGGCGTATGCCGAAACGCATTAGCCAAGTTAGTATCAACGCCTTGAACTGGGCCTTGTCCACGCGGCGGGCAAGTCCTCCGCGATTGAACTCGTCTCCGAGTTCGCGCTTGCGGAGCAGATTCATTTCGCGATAGCCGTCGGTGCGAATAGTGACAGCATTTTTCTGTTCCGTGTGAATGCGGAACGCGCCCATGAAATAGGGCAGTCGCACCATGCGCGCTCCAGCCTTTTGAAAACGCAGCAGCAAATCCCAGTCGAGCGCAAATTGAAAACTCGGATCAAGGCCACCAACTTTTTCGTGGATGCTCCGACGCCAGAAGCAGGTCTCCTGAGGAATGAAATCGGCCCACAGAAGCAGTTCGGAGTCATGCTGAGGGAGCACCCAGCGCGCGACCTCATGGCCACGTTCGTTGATGACAAGGCGATGTCCATAAACGACATCCACCTCTGGGTGTCGCGCGAAATAATCCGCAATATAGACCAGTGTGCCCGGCATGATCAGATCATCTGAGTTGAGCCAGGCCATGATGTCACCAGTGGCCTTTAATAGCCCCTGATGAACCGCATCAGCCTGACCGCCGTCCTTAGCGCTCTGCCAATGCGCGAGGCGGTTTTCATGACGCCGGATAACCTCAGTTGAGTTATCCGTAGAGCCACCGTCCATGACGATGTATTCGAGGTGCGGATAGTTTTGGTCGAGAATGCTCAGCATCGTCTGATCAAGGTAAGATGCTTGATTGTATGAAGGAGTGACAATGCTGATGCGCGGAAGCTTTTCCGAAGGCAGCCGTGGTTTGGGCAGACGATCTGGAATCACTGGGCGAGCCTCGAACTGCTTGAGCACACCAAGTCTCATCCAGCTTCTCCAAATCAAACCATGGAGCGATTCGAAGCGGCGCAGAATTCGCTGCACAAGCGCATCCCACAATCCCCCGGGTGGAGCCGCCGATGCCTCCAGCGGTGGCATCAAGTGCGGGCTTTCATAAAGCGTGACGAGCCTCATGCGGGCCGATTTCAACTGACCAGATAGATCGCGAATGAGATGCTTACGCTTCTTCAGTAGAGCACGCTGAGTTCGCATCCTTCGGCGCAGCTTGTCCGCCTCTCCCTGCTTGTTCCGCCATTCTGACTTCAACTTCTGATGAATCTGCTCGCGATTCGCATCAGCCTCCCTCAACCGTTCCACCAGCGCCTCACGCTCCTTCGCCAGAGTGAGCAGTCGCCGCAAGTCATCGCGCAGGGCCGCAGAATTTTCCGTAGACTCCGCAGAAACGACCACTGGCGCATCGTCGTTCACCGATAAGCGGCGCTCGACCATGTCCAGATAATAAGATGCTGCGATGTCCTTGAGGTTCGGCATGATTTCAGGATAAGTGGAAACTAATTGAGGCGTCCAAAAAGCACCAGTCGAAATGTTACTTGGATCGGCTCTTCACTAAAGGTATGACTCAGCAGCAATCATATCAAATACGAATAACTGAGTAACTACTTCTTCCCAACAGCCTTTGGAGTCTCCGGTTTCTTACCAGTCTTCTCAAGTTGCCGATTCATCTCCTCTGACTTCTTCTCGAGTTCCTGTAACTTAGTCCAGACATCTTTTAGCTCCTGAGCCTTGGTTTGCTCCGCCTCAAGTGCGGCGATGGATTTTTCTGCGGCCTCATGCACGGGGTCTTTACTGATTTTCAATCTGCTCGTCAAAGGCTGAAGCACGGCGATGGATTTAGGGTCGCGCAAGGTGCCGAGCGATTTCGCGGCAGCGACGCGGAGTTCTTCACGCGGATGATTTAGGTGCTCCGTGAGGAAAGTCCGCACAGGTTCGCGATCCTTGTCGTTACGGGCGAGGAATGCGGCGGCATCAAATGCTTGTGCGAAAGCGGACGATGAAAACTCGAGGCTATCTTTGCGCAAGCTCGAAATGATTTCCGGCACGGCGCTCGCATCATCCTGCGCACGGAGTGCACTGATCGCAGCGGAGGCGAGCGATTGATGATAGCTGGCTGTGGTCAGAAATTTTCGCAGTGCAGCGGAGACAGTCGCATCTCCTGGACGCGCGCCCCAAGTCTTGATGATCGCGGCCAGAATCTGTGGATTCTTTTCCGACTGCGATTGATTCCACAATGCCTCCTGAGCCTCGGGATGCGGGAACGCGGCCAGTGCCTCCACCACGGACAGACGCGCCCGTGCATCATCTTGCTTCAAGCTCTGCGCAATTGCCGTGCGCGCCTCGGGCGTAGCAATAGTCTTGAGTGCTTTCGCGGCCTCGCTGCGCACTGCGTGGAAGGCATCACCGTTCAAAACTTCTGCGAGCTGCTTCACGGTTTCCGCGTCTTTCTTTTTAGACAATTGTTGCACGGCAAGTATCCGGCCTATGACATCGGACTTGAGTTGGCGCTTCATCATTTCTTGCGGCGTTTGGAAGTCGATCTTGGCAAGCAACGTGTAATCTGGATCAACGCGCACGAGCTCCGGCGCGCCACTCAGCGAGAAATGAAAATCCTCTTCGGCCTTACTGAGGACGACATTGAAATCCACCGGCTTGTCCTGTCCCTTGACCCAGAATCGCACCGGCAAATCAAGACGATACAGTAACACCTCACTTGTCACTTTCTGCGTCTGTTTCACAGTTAGCTTCGCCTGCTTCCTTTCGGCATCCCATGAGTATTCCAGTTTCAATTCTGGCACGCCACCGTGATAGAGCCATTGGTCAAAGAATTGATCAAATGACAAACCACTTAGCTCTTCAATCACATCCTGTAAGTTGTCAGTGCTGACGTTCTCGCCGCGATGCCGTTCGAGATAAGTCTTGATGCACTTGCGATAAAGGTCCGGTCCCAGTTTTGAACGAAGCATGTGCAGCACCCATGCGCCCTTGGGATAGGCGCGGTAATCAAACTGCGCAATAGGATCTGCGTAATCACGCCACACGATGGGCTTGCTATCGAGCGACTCAAAAACACGCTGCGCCTCGCGCCATAATTCATATTTCATCGCGTCAAGTCCCTGTGCCTGCTCCTCATAAAGCACCGCGTAATAGCTCGCGAATCCTTCGTTAAGCCAGAGATGCGACCAGTCGCGACAGGTCACCAGATCGCCAAACCATTGATGCGCCGTTTCATGTGCATCCAGTCCGCGCAATGAGCGAAGTTGTTCCGTTTCATCGCGGAAGAGCATCCCCGCAGTATTGAATGTGCAGCTGGTGTTTTCCATTCCGCCCGCGAGAAAATCGAGGCAGTAAACCTGGTGATACTTGTCCCACGGAAACGGCATCCCGGTTTCGCGCTGGTAGAAGTCGATGATCTTTTTTGTATCGCGAAAAGCATTCTCAGCCTGCTCCTTCTCGGAGGGCGGCACATGAATTGCCAGCGGCAGATTGCCCAGCTTGTCCTCAATTGTAGAAAAATATCCCGCCGCCAACGCCACCAGATAATTTGGATGCGGCTTATCCTGCTTCCAATGCCACGCGACCAACCCGTCTGCGCCCTTGGCCTGTGAAGCAAGCACACCATTAGAAACGACGGACATGCCCTCGGGCACATGGCAGATGACTTCACTGGTGAATTTTTGATTCGGATAATCATAACCCGGATACCAGAAGCGATGTAGCTCCGGCTCCCCCTGACTCCACATCTGGGTATCGCCCGACTTATAGCCCATCTCCGGAGTGCGGAAATACAAGCCCTGCTCCGGTTGCACACGATAAGTGATCACGACACTCGCCTCTACATCCACGGGAATCGGTGGTTCAAACACGAGCACGAGCTTCTCATCCGTGACTTCGTGCTCTTTCAATGTCGCGCCCTTGGCCGCTACACTTTCGATGGTTAATCCCACCGAGTCGAGTTCCAGCCTAGCCAATGGTTGTGCGATGGGCTTGAATGTCAGCGACGATGTGGCGTGGATGGTCCGCTTCGCAAAATCCGGCGTCACATCCAACTTTAAATGCCCTATCTGCGCCACGCGATCACGCATATATTTCCGGCCCGGTTTGTCCGTAGCTGGTGCTGGCATCAATTGCGAAGCTTCGCGGCAGATGGCGTCTCTTTCAGCGGCTGGAAGCCCAGCGGGGAAAAGCAAAGCCAACCCGACGCTGCGGCACAAAAGATTCCATGATTTCATCCCGCAGCTTATAAACCGCAGCGCATGAGTGTCCATTGCTACGTTGCCGGAATGCGGCATTCGTGAGTTAAACAGTTGCCGTGCTGCGTTTGGGCTAATGGATTACCATCCAACACCAAATCATGTATTTGCATAGCGGCACTATCAAATCTAGTTCCATTGCCATAAAAATGACTGGAAAATAAAATTTTGAAGCCCATTCATGGTCAGCAAAATATATAGAACCAATATTTGGAAAGTCGGGTTCCAAGAAAGCATAAGCCGGCCCAATACTCAGCACATAGAGCACAAACCCCCCCACCACTGCGAGCACAGCGCTCGGCACATGGGATTTGCGGTGCAGGTCATCGCTCATGCGCCCAACATAATCGACAGCCGCCCAGCGCCAAGATGAATAAGCCAACGGTCACCCGCGTCAGACAAGTTTCCCATTCCCTCTCCCTAAGAATCTGTTAGCATTCCCCCACATGAGAAGTTGCTCCACCACCGCGCTCGCGCTGGCCTTCATGGCTTTCACCCTTGCCGTTACCCGCGCACAAACCGGGAAATCCCTCCTCGACACCAACACGGAGCCGGGATCGACTAATCTGGAAAACCTGCTGCCTAAGCCCATCCGGCTCACCGTGATCGCCGACTCCGTGATTTATTATCAAGGTGATTTCCAGCGGGCGCTCGGCAGCATGGCGCTCGGAACCACGGTGCAATTAATTGCCATGAGCGAGACCGCTTACAAAGTCCGGGGCCGCGCCCGACACGGTGACGTAGCAGGCTGGATGCACATCAATGACCTCAAATCAACAGACCCCAAGCTGTTCGAGAAATTGAAAGCCTACGCCGAACGCCGCAAAACCGTCGATGACCTCATCCAGAAGCATCTAATCGCCATCGGCATGACGGCCGACGAAGTGAAAGCATCTCTCGGAGCACCGTCGCGCAAGTCGTCCCATATTACCGATGGCAGCCGAGAAGAAACACTCGAATACATCGTCTATCAAACTGTCCCTCAAGCCACAACAGCGAGGGATCAAAACGGCAATCTCGTGCAACACATCGTCTATGTGAAAGTCGAGTCCGGGCGCTTGGCTGTAGCCCTGAAGGCCGGCGCAGTGAGCGACATTCAAGAGACCAAAGGCACACCACTCGGCGGCGGCGGTGTCAAAATTGTGCCCATTCCTATCATCGTGAATTGACTCAGAACTGCTGCACGCCTCGGCACATGGGGTTTGACAGTCGCTGACCTGCCATTAGATTTACCGACGCATTTTTTGCGGCGAGGTAGCCAAGTGGTAAGGCAGGAGTCTGCAAAACTCCTATGCGACGGTTCAATTCCGTCCCTCGCCTCCAATTTCTATTTTGATTGGATAGCTCAGGCGACTCGCCTACGGTCGAGCAACATTTTTACCGCCGTCTTCATGCGCCCGAGAACATAATAAACTGTCTGGCTGCGCAGTCGCACCAGTTCAGCCCCGATGATGCGCGGCACGAAATCCGCCGGGACATCGAGGACATCCTGTAATTTCGTGCCATTCAAACCACGACACAAGATCGTCGTCATGGCCTTCGTCAATGTTTGCACTTGAGGGCCGAGCGTGACGGCAAAATGCGCCCGATCGTTTTCATCAACACGCAGGTAAATGCCCACGGTGTCGGTGCATTCCTCGTCTTTGCGCACGTCTTCGAGATCGAATTTATCTCCTTCGCGTGGCTCCTGTTTTTTCGCGCTGTCAGACATGACGACGAGATTTTCCCGACGCTCCTGCTCGGGCAGGTGCTCGAAGAGATCGATGAGGTCGTTGAGGGGTGCTGGATACATGAGGCTAAGACAAAAGATTCTCAGACAAAAGACAGAAGACGAATGGCGGGTTCAGGGCTGGTCTTCGGTGACGTTAGGCGATGTTCTTTCAGAGTCTTTTGTCTAAAAGTCTTCTGTCTCTTCACGCCCCCTTCTCCACCGGATTGCGCACCATGTTGCCCCACTCAGTCCAGCTTCCGTCGTAGTTGCGCACTTGGGGATAACCGAGCAGATGCTTCAAGACAAACCAAGTGTGGCTGGAGCGCTCGCCGATGCGGCAGTAGGCGATGATGTCGTCTTCTTTCTTGAAGCCGAGATTGCCAGCGTAAATTTGCTTCAGTTCCTCGGCGGATTTGAAAGTGCCATCGGCATTGGCCGCAGTGGCCCACGGGCAACTCTTCGCGCCGGGGATGTGTCCGCCGCGCAAGACGCCTTCTTGAGGATACTCCGGCATGTGCGTCATCTCGCCGCTGAATTCCTTGGGGCTGCGCACATCGACCATGGGCTTCTTCGCCTGCATGTGGGCTAGTGCTTGCGCGTGATAAGCACGATGCGATTCGTCATCGCGCTTCGTGGGCACAGGATAGTCAGTCGCTGAAAATTTTGGCACCTCGCGCGTGAGCGTTTTATTTTCCGCAACCCACTTGGCGCGACCACCGTCCACGAGCTTGAGATTTTTGTGACCGAACAATGTGAAGACCCAGAATGCGTAAGCGGCCCACCAGTTTGATTTGTCGCCGTAGAAGATCACGGTCGTATCCGGCGTGATGCCGTTCATCCGGCAGAGAGTGGCAAATCCTTCGGTGCCCACGTAGTCGCGCACGGTCTGGTCGTTGAGATCGCGTCGCCAGTCGATGTGCACTGCGCCGGGAATGTGGCCTGTGTCGTAGAGGAGCAAGTCTTCGTTGCTCTCGACGATGCGGATGCCGGGCATGTTCAGATTGGCCGCGAGCCAGTCGGTGTCCACAAGCACATCGGGATTCGCGTAAGCAGAAAATTTAGGATTCATATGGGGCAATGATTAGGGCCGTCAACATGCGTGCGCTACGCGGGAACACAAGCTGCGAAGCTCTGCAAATCTTCTGTCAGCGGTGCTTCCCATCGGAGAAGTCCCTGCGCATCCTCCACTTCCAGACTCAGCGAATGCAGCGCGTGACGTGGCAGCAGAAGTCTTTCCGCCAGCGCAGAAGTCCAGCCCGTTTCGATGAAGTCCAGATAACACGATTCATCCGCTCCATAGATTTTGTCGCCGACAATGGGAAAGCCGAGATGCGACAGATGCACGCGAATCTGATGCATCCTGCCCGTGTGCGGCCTGGCTTCGATCAAGGCAAAAGTCCGTTTCCCACCATTGATCACGCGCTCGAATTTCTGCATCACGCGGAATTCGGTGAGACAGGGCGAGCCACCCTCGTGCACTTTTTGCTTCACCCAGATGCGCGACTCCATGACTCCACCTTGGCGCAAAATCGGGGCATCGAGGCTTATGGTGTCCCAGTCGGGCCAGCCGTGGACGATGGCCAGATAGGTCTTGCGACATTGTCGTCGCATCATGGCCTTGCCGAATCGGCGTGCGGTCTCCACATTCTTCGCCACCAGCACTAGCCCGCTCGTTTCACGGTCCAGCCGGTTCACGATGGAAACTTGACCGCCATTCACCAGCTCAAAAGTGAGCATCGCCCGCAGCCCATCCCACAACGTATGTCCGCCGTCTTGCGGTTTGCTTGGATGAATCTGCAAAGGCGCAGGCTTGCTGACCACGAGCCAGTCATCTGTCTCATCGAGAATCGTAAAATCAAACTGGCTGTGTGCTGCCTTGGACATCCGCGCAGACTATCGGGCATCAGGCGATGAAAGCCAGTTCACACACGCGACCGACGCAAATCATAGCAACTTTTTGATGCCAGCATCTCGCCAATCCACAGCCACCAACTCGTCATGCAGGTGTCGCGCAGGTAGAGCATTTTTTCATGCGGCTTCTTGCCGTGATTGCTCACCAGAGAATGACAAAAACCAAAAAGCAAACCCAGCCGAATCCATTTGGATCGCAACATCACATGTCGGTAGCGGCTGAGCTTGTCTAAGGCTTCACGATCATCCTTCAGATGCACTCGTTCCTCTTTCAATTCTTCCACTTGTTTACCCAGCACTCCGGCCATGGAAAAAGTCTTTACCCCATCAAATGCACCCGTGAGATTCTTATTGGGGAATTCATCAAATTCCGGCCCGTGAATTCCCAGAACCAGCGTCGCGAGTTCTTCCTCGCTGCACTTCGCGGCAAGCTGCGCCAGCGTCACTTGGAAAAGCCCACCATGAAAGCTGGAAATGTTATCCCACGAGCAGCGCACGAATCCATAAAACCGCTTTCGCAAATCCGGCGCTGTGTTCAATCGCCCAGCATAGGCCCGATACAAATCCAGATGCATCCGCAGCATCTCGCGCATCAGCGGCTCTGGCCTTGTGGAAATGGTATTGCTGCCATGCACGCGATATTCCATCATCACTTCCGGCACGATGGTCATCTGTCCTTCCATCGCGGCACATGCCAGAAAGTAATAGTCGTGATTGAAGCGATAAGGCCGAAACGGATTGGCTAAAAGATAACTGGTCCGAGCAAAGATATTGCTGGTCGTGGCCACGAAATTCGCCTGCCCAAGCCACTCGGTCATGTCCAGTGTTTCCTGATTGCCCAGGCTCCATGCCCCATGAAACCAACGTGAGCGTGGCGCGTCTTCTGGTAAGACGGCCCCATTGTCATCGATCACTCGCAAACGACTACAGACGACAGATTTGCCCGGTTGCTCATCGATGATCTTAAGGCAGTTCTCGATGCGGTTAGGAAGATAACGATCATCGGAGTTCAGGATGCTCACCCATTGGCAATCGCTCGCCGCGAGCGCCACCAGTTTATTGATCGTGGTGTGCGCGCCGAGATTGCTCTGGGCGTGAACTTCTACTCCGCGCTCGATGAAAGCATTGAGCACTTCTAGCGAATTATCCTTCGATCCATCATCAATGACGATGATGCGATCAGGCCTCCGCGTCTGTGCGAGCACGGACTCCAGCGCCTCGCCCACGAAGCGGGCGTGATTGTAACAAGGGATGATGACGGCGACCCGATTAGACATGAATGCTTTTAACAATTTGATCAAACCACCCGCGCTCCAGAGCGCCACGGTCTTGTGTAGGGCGCGGGGCTTGAAGTTTCAAGCGCAACGGCCCAAGGCGAACCTCGCGATGTGTGGGGGCTGTTTTCAATGAGAGCATATCTTGAGCCACAAAACCGTTGATCGCACTGAGTTTTTCATCCGAACTGCTCACCAGATCAAAATCCCCCAGCAACCTCATCAGCAAGGCGCGACTCAGCGATGGTGACTCCTCAATCGCAGCGCTCGCACGCAGTCCACTCAGCTTTTTCAACAGCCAGACACAGACGACCGCGTCCGAACGAAACGCATGAGCATGCTTCACTCCGCGACGCGGCAGCGCATCCGCCAGATACACCGCACGTCTAGCCTGCAAATAAAATTCCTCGCCGCTGACTGCATCGCCCAGATGCTTGCGTAATTTCTCCAACTCGTGACGCCACGCGCTGCGCTTCAGCCAGTGTGATTCCAGAACCACGGCATCAGGAAGAAACTCGATTTGAGGAAGCATTGCGCCTGAATTTTTTCCGAGAGCCTCCGCGCCCAACGAACACGCGATAACACGCAACCGTCCCTCATCGCCCAAGCTATCGAGATGTGTCTCTGCGCCGCCCCATGAATTCATCAAATAGATGACAGGCGCTTCATTCCGCATTCCGCATTCCGCATTCTGCATTCCATTAAACTTCTCCGCGAGTTGCGATGCCGTGATGTTCAACGAGAACAGCTCTTCCGCGCGCTTGTGGCCCGCTTGACCCATCTCCTTGCGTCTCGCACCGTCCAGCGACAGCTCCATGATCGCATCCGCCAGTGCATAAGCGTTGTCCGGTTCCACCAGCAAACCAGTCTCGCCGTTTGATACCATCTCTGGAATGCCGGCGACTGTTGTGCTCACGACGGGCAGTCCGCAGGCCATTGCTTCGGTGATCACTGTGGGCAAAATATCCGACGCGCCCTTTTGATCCACGATGCTGGGCAGCACAAAAAGATGCGCCTCCGCAAGTTCGCGCTGAATTTGTTTCTGGCTGCGCATTCCAAGAAGTTCCACGTTCGCGAACAAGCCATCGGCGGCGATCTGCTGCTCCAGCGCGTGACGCATTGGTCCTTCACCAATGATGCGCGCCTCCACCCGCACGCCGCGTTCATTGAGTGCCCTCACTGCACCAAGCAAATTCTGGAAACCCTTGAACTCAATCAATCGCCCCACAGAGACAATTCGCAGCGGGCCATCGCGCTCTGGTTGAGCAGCGGGAAAATCATCCAGCTCGATGCCGTTGTAAATGCGCGTGATCTTGCTCGCGCTCTCAGGACAAGTTTGCGCCAGCAGTTCGCGCGAGAATTCGCTCACCGTAATAACGAACTCCGCCTCGTGCACCATTTCCCTGAGCAGATTGTCATTGCCCAGATCGACCATGAAATCCTGCGCGTGCGCCGTGAAGCTGTAGGTGAAGCCCAGCCTCTTAAGGAACAAAGCAGTGTGCGTCGCGCGATTGGCAAAATGAACATGCACATGCTGCACGCCTAGTTTTTTCAGCAACGGCGCGAAGTGCCAGGCATTGCGTGCACGGATCGCGGCCTTGTATGAATTACCGTAGTGGTCGTCGTGTTCCGTGACGGCTTGGCCAAGCGCATAATCGAACTCTGGTGTCTTTGCCTTAGCATTCAGCACGCGATCCGGCGGCGGATAATGCACCTCCGCCTTTAGCCGATCCAGCCGCTCGTGGCGGAACGAATCTGGCGGCGGATTGAGCGAAATAATCTCCAACTCAAATCCCATCGCCTCCAACGCCAGCATCTCCGAATCACAGAACGTCTGCGAGACGACCGGATAACGGCTGTAGAGGTAAGCGATGCGCATGAAGCGGCCAGCATGGCGCAAACCACGCACCGTGGCAACCATACGGCTGCTCCAGTTGAAATGTTGAACTGTTGGGAGATTGAGATGAAGCTCCCAAAACACTTCAATATTTCAAATCTTCAACCCCATGTCCTCAAGCCCCACCATCACCACCCACGAGGAAGTCATGTTCTTCGACACCGATTGCGGCGGAGTCGTCCACAACCTCGCCTACCTGCGCATGATCGAGACCGCACGCACGCGACTTGCTGCGAAACTCGGCATGAACCTGCGCGAGATGGCCCACACCCATTTGTATCCCGTGCTCGTGCGCACCGAGATTGACTACCGCAAACCAGCGAAGCTCGGCGACGAACTCGTCATTCACGGAAAACTCGAAAGCATCGAGCGCGCCCGCTTCTGGTGCAGCTTCGAAATGCGCCGCAAAGACGAAGACGCCTTACTCATCACCTGCAAGCAGTCGCTCGCCCTCGTGCAGATGCCGCAAGGCAAACCCATGCGGCTGCCAGCCGACTGGAAAGAAAAGTATGGGCATCTGATGAAAGTCGAAGGGATAAAAAAATCGGTAACAGATTAACAAAATACCGAGCGCCCCAAGGAATGATGGCGTCTCGCCGTCACTAGTCGTAGTGACGGCGAGACGCCATCATTCCTTGGTATAGTGCAGAATTTAGGATCAAGGATGAAAAAAAGTGGCCCAAGATCACATTTCCCATGCCCGTCCCCTTTAACAAACTCCTGCGCCTTGCGGAAACCGAGGTCGCCCGCGCACAGGGCCATCTGCCCGATGATGTGCGCACCGCAGCAGGCGAGTGCGCCGTGACATATGAAACGATCAAAGACGCGTTCACGATTGACGAGTCGCTCGATGCTGATTTGCTCGGATTGTTCGAGGGCTTGGATCGCCTTGACCCGCCCCCATCCGGCCCCGACGACATGCCGCGCATCCGCCTGTTCCTCGACAATCTATGGGACTACTGCGATGGCGATGAACTGACCTACCGCAAAGAAATCCGCATCACTTATCTCCACGAACTCGGACATTACCTCGGCTGGGACGAGGACAAGATCGAAGAACTGGGCCTAGGCTGAGCAGTCTCAATTGATCACCTGCACCGGCATGCCGACAGTGGCGTTCGCATAAAACTTCTTCACCACGCCGCGATCCATGCGGATGCAGCCGTGGCTCGCGGGGTAGCCGGGAAGATATCCCTCGTGCATGCCCACACCATCGCGCGTGAGGCGCATGAACCAGAACATGGGCGCAGCCATGTAGCGACATCCCGACGGCACCGGTGTGCGCGGCGTGGCGTCTTCATTGACCATCTTCCCCTGCAAGTCTTCGATCCACCCATAGCTCGTCGAGTGATGCGTCGGATCTTTCTCCATGATTTTGTATTGCCCTGGCGGCGTGTTGCGCCCTTCCTTGCCGGAAGCAATGGCTGCGACACCAATGACATGGTCGCCGCGATAAAACTGCGCCACCTGTTTCTTCAAGTCCACCACGACATGCGGTGCTCCCGGTGAGCCATCATCGTCCCAATAGGAAACTTGTTCGCCCACACCCAGTTGCTGCGGCGCTTGGGGAGCGGAGCTGCCGAGTCCGGCTAAATAATCACTGCCCGCCGGAGGCGGTGTCTGGCAAGAGGCAAGGAGGAGTGCGCAGGGAACGGCGAGGAAGAAACGAAGATTCATAAGTTAAACGATGATTGCCATGCTTTGGCACGAATACAAGTTCCTGTCATTGTGTGAATGCCAGTATCAGCTCTCCGATGAAAACTTTACAGCCTGATTCCGAAACGCATCAGCCAAGTCAGAATCATCGCCTTGAACTGGGCTTGATTGACACGCCGAGCCAAGCCTCCCCGGTTGAATTCCGAGCCGAGTTCACGGTCGCGTAACAGTTCCATTTCACGATAGCCATCCGTGCGGATGGTCACGGCGTTCTTCTGCTCCGTATGGATGCGAAATGCTCCGAGGAAATACGGCAATCGCACCATGCGAGCACCTGCTTTTTGAAATCGCAACAGCAAGTCCCAGTCGAGCGCGAACTGGAAACTAGGATCAATCCCACCAGCTTTTTCGTAGAGACTCCTTCGCCAGAAGCAAGTTTCCTGCGGAATGAAATCGGCCCAAAGAAGAAGTTCGGCGTCATGCCGCGGGAGCACCCAGCGCCCGACTTCATGGCTGCGCTCATTGATGATGATCCGGTTTCCGTAAACCGCGTCCACCTCTGGATTCCTCGCAAAGAAATCGGCGACAAAGGCCAGCGAACCCGGCATGAGAATGTCATCGGAGTTGAGCCATCCCATGATCTCTCCCGTGGCCCTCGCTAGGCCTTGGCGCACGGCATCTGCCTGGCCGCCGTCTTTGGCGCTCTGCCAGTGTGCCAGCCGACCCTCGTGACGCCGGATGATGTCTGCGGAGCCGTCCGTGGAGCCTCCGTCCATCACGATGTATTCGAGATGCGGATAGCTCTGGTCGAGAATGCTGCGCATTGTTTCATCGAGATAGGCGGCCTGATTATAGGAAGGTGTGACAAGACTGATGCGCGGGAGCTTTTCCAGACCCAGCCGTGGAATGGGAATGCGATCCGGCATCAGCGGACGCGCCTCGAATTGCTTGAGAACGCCCAGGCGCATCCAGCCCTTCCACAGCAGGCCGTGAAGAAAATCAAACCTGCGCAAGATGCGGCGCACCAGCCCGTCCCTCCAACCACCTGGAGGACCTAATGATGCCTCGACTGGCGGCAGCATATGGGGATTTTCGTATAACTTAGCAAGGCTTTTGCCGGAGAGTGCCTGCTTCCCCAGAAGATCGCGAATCATGTGCCGTCGATCCCGCAATAAGCTTCGGAGAGTCTTCAACTGGCGGCGCAACTTGTCAGCCTCGACTTGTTTTATTCTCCAGCGCTCTTTCATCTTTAGATGAAGTTCTTCCCGGCTCTGGTCTGCTTCCTTGAGTCGCAATACGAGCGTTTCTCGATCGTGTGCCAGGGCCAGAAGCCGTTTCATTTCCTCGTGCATACTGACCGCATCTTCGGATCTCGCCGCTGCATCAGCCGCATCATCATCTCCAGACAGTCGACGCGCGACCATATCGAGGTAATAAGAAGTGGCGATGTCTTTGAGGCTGGACATGATAATGAAGGATCGGCGTAATCCCCTTTTGTATGCTATCGGTCATTCCATTGCCGCTCGCAAGTGCCGTGAATTGTGGGACGCACGACATTTGACTCGTAGCAGATATAGGCAGAAGCCTACTGTGACTGCCGTTCCATCCTTTGCCTGTTTCCATCTCCAGCACCCCGCCTCGATTTTCGATTCTCATCCCGTTGGAATTTCACCGCGGACAGGCTTTACCTTGCATTCGTGGATGGGCGCAGGAACAAAAATTTCCGCGAGAGCTATTTGAAATCATCATTGCCAGTCCGCTGAATCACCCTGCCGCAGAGCTTGATGAAATCCGCAGTATTCTCTCACCGAATGACCGGCTGCTGCAATTCGATTACCATCATGACATGGATCTCATCGCGCAGGCCGCGCAAGCTACTCGCGGTGAAATCCTCTTCTTCACGGAGTCACACTGCCTTCCAGAACCCGAAACGCTTGAGCGTGCTGATGCCGCCGCGCGAGCGCATCCAGAGTGGGCTGGCTTCAGTTGTCACTCAGTGCCCGTCACGCACAATCTGCTCTCGCAGATCGAGGCGGAATTCTATGAGCGCGAAATTCAGTTCGGCATGAACGAGCATCCTTGGCGCAAGGTTCTGGACCAGTGCTTTGTCGTACGTCGGCTGCCATATTTACAGGTCAGCGGCTTTGATCCGGCGTTCGGTCATTTCGCCGAGTGGCTCATCGCCGCGCGCTTTCATGCCCGCGGATTTACGATCGGTTATGCTCCCGAAGTGCGAGTCCGTCATTTCTACATCGGTCAGTATCGCGAGTGGCGGGAGTTCACGGAAGACTTCATCGAAGGCCAGATGAAATACCACGCGCAGCAGCCGCGCGATCCGCTAGAGCCGATGTTCGAGGAAGTGCCCGAATGGTCCGGACGACACAATTTTCGTCGTGATGTCGCGCGCCGGATGCGCCGTGTCCTTTTTCATGATTTACGCGAAATCACAAACACCGCAGACGTGAGCGGCCCCGGCGAGTGGTTCTCCCGCTTGCGACGCTGGCACTGGCGTCTGTATGCAAAATGGTTCCTGCGTGCTGTGGCGGGGTGCTGGGTGGAGATGATTCGCGCATGGTTTCGGAAATGCTCCGCGCGGATGGCCCTGCGCTGGCATCTTCTGCGCCGCGACAAAACTCGTGCGAAGACAAGCATCACACGCTGTTGCGAAACGATCTCTTCGCTTGCGCGCGCGCACTTCGTTCATCAATGGATCAAAACCTTAAAGCGAAACGGAGGCCATAAAGTTCCACGCGAATCTCACGGCCTCTGGATGCCGGGGCTACTTACTGAGAAGCACGCCGCCGGATTCCATCTCGCTTCCGGCACGGGCCATGAAACAATTCGCTGGTCAGAACCTGCTGCCGCAGTCGAGCTTCCGATCCAGCCGGGACGCTACACGATAAGAGTCGCTTTTCTTTTTCGACCGCCGGTGAATGACGATCCACGGCTCACATTCTTTATCAATGAAACACCCGTTCTCGCGCAGGATACCTCCGTTAGTCACGATCACGTCGATCTCCGCGTCCGTATAGGTAAGTCGCGCTTTCCCGCACGTCTCGCGTGGGTTTGCACTGCTCATCAAGCACCGGGCGATGTCCGCGCTCTGGGCCTGCCAGTCACGGGCATTTCGTGGAGCCTGAAAAAATCTGTGCATCCACTCGACGCGCCATCAGCGACAAAGGCATCGCAGAGTCGCCCCCTGTTTTTTTTGCATATCCGCAAGAATGCTGGCGTCTCGCTCCGCGCCCTGTTGTCCAACCGCTTCGCATCTTCCCGCTGTCTTTTTCAGGCGCATTCCATCGAACAGTATGAGCCGGACTCGGACCGTTTTGACTTCGTGACCGGCCACGTCGCATTCAACTTCGTAAAATCGTTCAGCGCACGCCCTTTCGTGTTCACCGTCCTACGTGAGCCACTGGACCGTGCAATCTCCACCTATTACTTTTTTCGCGAGAACAAAGAGACTCTTTTCCGCCAGCTCGAGCGCGAACTCCCCGCAGAGGAGTTCGCGAGCCGCCGCCGGTTCACGGAGCTTGCCCGGTGCCTTTCGTTGCCCGAGTTCCTCGAGAAAGAACCCGACCTCTCCCGGCGCCATCTTTCCAATATCCAGACCCGCAGCTTCGTCAGCGCATCGCCTGGAAACGAACTCCGCCGCGACCATCTCGAAGAAGCGAAATCCAACCTCGCCTCCTGCGATATCGTCGGCCTCACCGAGCGGCTACCGGAAACACTCGCATTGCTCGAAGCCCAATTAGGCTGGCACGACCTCGGACCGATGCCCCACCTGAATGCCACGCGCTCGCGTGAAAGCCTCAGTAACATAAATCCCGCCTCACGTCAGTTACTCGCTAGCTGGAACGAACTCGATATTGATCTCTACAAATTCGCCAAGCATCTTTTCGCACAGCAAATTGATACCCGTGCCGCCGGACCAACGACCGCTGATCCCGCCGGAAATCAGACACTGCCAGACGCCGCGCGATTTACCTTCGACCAGCCCATCCACGGTCGCGGCTGGCATGAGCGGGAAAAATACGCCGATGCCTGGATTTGTTGGATGGGCGTAAGCCTGAATGCATCCCTGCATCTCTGCCTGTCCCAATCCAGTGCATCCCGCCTCTCCTGCGGCATCGTTTGTGGTGCCGACACCGCGATCCTCCAGAGCCTTCAGCTTTCCGTCAATCATCAGCCTGTGCCCTCCACTCTCCTTTTTGACGGAACTCGGACTTGGATCGAAGCCGATGTTCCCGGCGGAATTCTCCAGCGTTTGGAAAACCGTGTCGTCGTAGGCTTTCACATATCCCACACACTTCGCCCTTCCGACCGCGATTCAGAAAACCCCGACCGTCGAACACTCGGTGTCGCATTCGATTCAGTCTCTCTGACTCCCGGCACGATGCACGGTTCACGGTGAGTCTTCATGTGGCACCCCAGCATCGACTCACACAATCGGCAAACTAAAGAGCGCCCTCACTCCACTGCGGCCATCACGGTTTTCAATCTCCGCACTGCCACGATGCAGCAGAGCCGCTTCACGCACGAAACATAGCCCGAGACCGGAGCTTTTCTTCCCGGTCAGCGGTCGCGGCAGTGAGTAAAATCGCTCGAACACACGCGTCTTAGCATACTCAGGCAGACCAGGGCCCTCATCTTCGACAACAAAACAGGCGCGGCCATCCACGACCTTCAGGCCTATAGAAATCTCCGCGCCCTGCGGTGAAAAATCGACCGCATTTTGCAGCAAGTTGTTCAAAGCTGTGTGCAGCAAAAATGCTTCGCCACACACCATGACATCTTCATCAATCCAGCGGTCGAGTTTGATTCCCTTCTGCGCCAGCATCGGAGCAAAGTGGTCACATACTTCACGCACCACCACACTGAGATTTACTTCCTTTGCGTCTTCCAGAAATTTCTGCTTCTCCAGTGCGGTGAGTGCCAGCAGGCGATCCAATAAATCCTGCAACCGCAAAGATTCCGTCTGAATGTTATGCAAAAACTTCGTGCGCTGCGCATCGGGCACCGCCGGTTCCTGCAACAACTCAGAGGCGCCACGAATCGCCGCCACCGGACTCTTCAGCTCATGCGTCAGCGTCTGAACGTAGTGCTCCACAGAGTCGCGGTTCTCCAGCACATCTCGCATCTTTTCAAATGCTGCGCCCAAGGTCTTCATCTCCGAGCCGTGCAGACGCGGCACCGGCGGACGCTCGCCGCGAGTGATGTCCCGCGCGTAGTCGGTCAGCCGGCGGATGGGTCGCGTCGTCCAACGTGCCAGCAGTCCAGAACCAAGTAACATGCACAAGACCAGCGAGCCGATGGTGCGCTTGAGCCATGAGCGTGTCTCGTCGCGAAACTTGGCCATGCTCTGCTGCGGCTTGCCGATGCTGACGACTCCCACAATCTTTTCACCAATGATCACGGGTGCAGCCACGTATAATTCCGCCGTTGAGGGATCGGTCTCAACTGCGCGCGTCGCCCGTGCGCCGTATTCTCCTGCGAGCGCAAGGTTCACGTCGCGCCTCGTCTCGCGCTCGCCCACGCGCTCCGGATGCATGGAGTCGTAGAGCACTACGGCGCGGTCATCGGTGACATAAATATCCATGTCCATGCGGGTCTTCGTGAAAGCATAGATTTTGGCTTCAATCTGGCGCGCCTTGGCACTGGTGAATGCACTTTGCAGCGATGCGGTGTCCACTTTGCCTTCGCCATCCACATCCCGCGCGAGCATCTCCGCCATCACGTTCGCCATGTCCACCATCGGCTCTTCGGCCGCCTCCAGATATTGTCGCTCCACACGGCTCAGCACTTGGTCCATCATCAAGAGGAAACCGATGCCCGCGATCAGCGCGAATCCGAGGAGCAGCTTGGAAGTGAGCGACATGGCGGTGAAGAAAGTTCAATCCCATCGCTCCGCCAGCGAATAGCCCAGCCCGCGATGCGTCACGACTGGTTCCAAATCCTCGCGCACCGCTTTCATCTTGGCCCGGATGGACTTCACATGCGCGTCCACTGTCCGCTCCATCGCCGCATCCGGTTCATCAGAGGCATGTTCCATGAGCTGCCCCCGACTGAAGACGCGGCCTGGATGTGATATGAGCGCCTTGAGCAAACGAAACTCGTAACGCGAGAGCGGCAGCGTCTCGCCGAAATAACTGATCGCACAGCGCATCTCATCCACGGCAATCGGCGATGGCCCCTTCTTCTCAACTTCATGCGGCCTCGCCCCATTTTCCATGCGGCGCAGCACAGCGCGAACTCTTGCCGTGAGTTCGCGCGGGCTGAATGGTTTGCACAGATAATCGTCTCCACCGATCTCCAGGCCGACAACGCGATCCACTTCCGACGACCTTGCCGTGAGGAAAATGACGGGCACTTTCTTAACGGCGTGCATCTGCTTACACACCTCGAAACCAGTCGTGTCCGGTAGTCCCACATCGAGCACAACGAGCGCGTAGTCCTCCTTCTTCACCCGTGCCAACGCTTCCGCGCCCGTCGGGCACACGACCGTCGCGAACCCCTCTGACTCCAGCGAGTAAACGATGTTGTCAGCGATGGAAGGCTCGTCTTCCACGACGAGGATGCGGGTGCGTTGGTGCGTGGCTGGCATGGGGTTAGTAACGGATCATTACCTCTCTGATGATGGAAGATAATCTTGAAATTCGCATGGCGCACCTTTCTGATTTGTTGGTATATGCCAATTTGATGGAAACTCACGCGTTCACTGGCAACTGTGGAGGCAAGCTCTGGCGCTTCGTTTTGTTAAAAATAGTGGCCCAATCCATCTTTGCAGTGAGAATCATGAGCATCGCCAGCGTTATGATCGCGCCGATGGTAACTGTGAGGCCCGTTAGACCATCAAAGAAGAAGCTGTAGCTGAACAGCACCATGTAGGCGAACTGCGCAGGCAAGGCGACCCAAAAGAGTTTTTTGCCCCCAACCAAACCGACGTAACCGCTGACTAGCACCAGTGAAACCGCCGATGCGATGCCGAAGCTCAGATGAATCGGCAGCAAATCCACGAGATAGGCAAAGAGAATCTGAAACGCGAAACATCCCGCGGCCAAAAAGAAGTAGTTCATAGGATGGAGGTTCGCCCCGCGCATCAAACCAACGATGAGCAACACGGCAAAGAAAAATACCAGTGACACAGGCGCGAAGAACGAGATGCGTGTCGCGACTGGCCCCGCGTTCAATACCTTGGGCATGTCCATGCCGATGGCGGGTGCGCTCAACACATCGGGATAATCCCAAGTGAATTGATGAGCAGCCTCTGATCGCGAAGTCGGCGAACCTGTGCCTTGGGGAAAGTTGATCTCATCAAAGTCCGTCGTCATGGCGAGCTTGAAATTTTGCACACGACTGGCATCGGGAAAAACATAGCGCCAAGCATCCATGCCGCGCGACACATAAGCGACGTGCAGCGGCACCTTGCCCTTTGCAGGAACTTGCACCGCCTCGGTGATCATGCCGTCCGTGGGAGCAGTCTGACGTGGTGCCGAGCCGCCGATGGTAAAGGAAAAATTGGTATAGCTCGCGCTCTTGGTGGGCAATGGGAACTGAACATAGATCGTCTGTTCGATCGGAGTCGGATTGGCAATCTCATAGTCGCAGGCGAAATTCACGGTGTAAGTGCGATGCCAGAAAAGTCCGCGCTTCTTCGGCTCGTAATGCAGCTCAACCTTGGCGTCGCTGCTTGAGGGTTTAATTTCAATGCGCTTGCCACCACCGGTTGATGGAAACAAGAAGGCAGTCGGATGTTTTTGATCCATCGCCGGCCCCCAGACTTCCGTCACCTCGCCGCCCATCTGGGTGCTGAAGTTAGAGGAACGAAAATTAAGGGCCGTTCCGAGCACAGCCCAGGCGGCGGCAGTGCAGATGGTGATCAAACAGATGGCGAGAAGACGAAAGAAGTTCATGGCTGGTTATAAGTTGTGGGTTTGAGATGCAGAATAGTTATTCGATTGGGTTTCAGTTAAGCCCGCGTTTGCGATAGAAAAGTTCGGCTCCAGGACGCTCATCGCGGCAGAGTTTCTTCACGCGGCTGGTGGTGTTTTCTTTGCCACGGGTAGATTCCGAACCCACGTCCGTGTTTCCGCCGACCGCTGTCAGTTCATAAGTATCTGGAATCTCGATGTTCCATGTTACCTCGCTGATGAAGAGCGGTGTCAGTGGAAGCTCCAACGCGATCTGGCCTTCGACTGCATCCAGCTTTTCCTTGGTCGTCGTGTAGGAAAATGTAACGGTGGTCTTCGCCGTTTTTCCACCGCTCGGTTCAGCCAGTAAAATCTCCATGCCGCCCCCAGCCCGCGCAATGGGCTTCACTGGCGCACCACCTACGCTGCATTGAAGAAGAATGCCTTTCTCCGGCAGCGTGAAGCCCCAGCGCAAGCCTTCCACATGTTCGATCTCGAGCGTCGCTTCCGTGAGCACAGACCCGTCGCCGACAACTTTTGAAGTGTAATCGCTGCGAGTCACAATCGCTGGCGCAGTCTCCATGCGCGGAAGAAGTTTGCTTTGCAGGGATGCAGAAGCCATCGCCGTCACAGTGCCAAATTCCTTCATCGTCGTTTCGGCACCAATCCACTTCGGAAGCTTTGCTGAAGACATCGGGCCTTGCAGATTCGCCCCGCTGAATTCCTTGCCCGGCGGAACAGCCACCATGAAGACCGTCTTCACCCGGTCTTCTTTCATTTGTGTTGGCGCTCGCAATTCCCACTCAGCGGCGAGGGGCAGTTGCTGAAGTGCGTAACTGACATTCAGCTCGCGCTCCTGCACATCTCGGGTCTTCCACCGCGCGCGCAATTCCAGTTTTCCCTCAGCACTGCGGGCGTATTTGGCTTCTTCAATATCTTCGCCTGTGACTTTGATCGAGCGAGCATTGCCCGGCAGCACTAGCACGGCCTCCAGCGCTGATCCATTCAGTGCCATCGCATGAACTCGAACGCGGTAGTTCAATTCGCCTTCGCCCTCGAAGACGAGCGCTTCGTTTTGCAAACTCCATTCGCTCGGTTGCGGAGGCGCGAGCGGAGGTTCCGGCTTCGGCTCCCGCGCGGCCTCAGTCAGCGACAACACCATGTCTCCGCCTTTCGCAGGCAAGGCAATCACTGCGGCTCCGTTTTCCAGAGCAGGCACCACATTGTCTCCCAGTTTCAAGGCGCGCGACTCTGGCACTCCGCGCACTTCCAGCGAACCGACGGCGCAGGGCGCGGTGGTGAGCTTTAATAGCGCAGCTCCATTCGAGACGGGCATTTTGCTTTCGACGAAGCGCACCTTCACGCTCTGCACTCCACCCTCCTTCACGAGCAGGCACAATTCATCTTCCTCGACGATCAATCTGGCATCTGCTGGCTCCACGCTCGCAACTGCAAGCCCCGCGCCCATCAGCGGAAGTCGCTCCCATTTTCCGCCAAAACTCTCCGCGCGAAAATCTGCCTCCAGTTGCGATTTTCCAGCCGCAAGATTCAGTCGGTAATGCGCTGAGAGAACTTTCCCGACCGGCACCATTTCTTTCTGTGGTGCCACTGGCTTTTCGACCTGAGCCGCTGCCCATAGTTTTCGCAGCTCTACATAAGGAATGCGCACTTCCGCATGATCGAGCGCGGAGGATGCCATGCACGCATCTTCCGCCGGGGCGCAAGGAACGGTGACGACACAGGCCCAGGCAGCCACCAGCAATGAATGATATTTTGTGATTTTCATGGCCCGATTCTCCCACTCCGAGATGAAAGTTTGATGAAGCCTTGATGAAATGATCGTGAATTGTTCAAGTTACTCTTGATGCGCCCATTTGCTCCCGCCGGGCGAATCGCTTACATCCATTTGTCCATGTCTGCCCGCCCCAAGAAAAACCGTCCGATCACCGATGCCTTCATCCACATCAAGGGTGCCCGGCAGAACAACCTCAAGGGCTTCGATCTCGATCTGCCCCTCGGAAAACTGAACGTAATCACGGGGCCTAGCGGCAGTGGCAAATCATCGCTCGCGTTCGACACCATTTACGCCGAGGGCCAGCGACGCTACGTGGAGACGTTCTCGCCTTACACGCGGCAGTTTTTCGAGCGCATGGACAAGCCGAAGGTGGACGCGATCATCGGCATCCCGCCGGCCATCGCGATCGAGCAGGTCAACAACATCCGCTCCACCCGCAGCACCGTCGGCACCATCACGGAGATCAACGACTATCTAAAGATGCTTTTCCCGCGCCTGGCAGAAGGCGTGTGTCCTGAGTGCGTCAAGCCCGTCAAACCGGAAAGCGCCGAGAGTATTCAATTCACTCTGTTGAGCGAACACGCTGGCAAAACCGCGCTCATCCTCTTCGGCGTTCCTGTTCCCGCAAAGACCAGCGCTGATGATTTTTTCCCGTTCCTCCAATCACAAGGCTACACCCGCGTCCTCATCTTTGGAGAAGTGATCCGCACCGATGATGCGACGGCCTTTGGCAAAAGAAAACTGCCCGCCGTGGTATCAGTCATCCAAGACCGCATCACCCTCGATGCCGCCAACAAGTCCCGCCTCACTGAAGCCATCGAAGCCGCGCTGCGCTTTGGCAAGGGGACGATGAGTGTGCAGCTAAGTGGCACAGGCTTGCAGCCTGTGTGTAGTTCGGGCATTCTGCCCGAACCCCATTCAACAGGAACGGTCAAAATGACCGTTCAACACACAGGCTGCAAGCCTGTGCCACAATTAATCTCCTTCTCCACCGACTGGCGCTGCGCCGATTGCGACATCAAACTCCCAGCGCCCACACCCGGCCTCTTTAGCTTCAACAACCCCATCGGCGCCTGCCCGACCTGCCGCGGATTTGGCCGCACGCTCGGTCTCGATTTGACCAAGGCGATGCCCGATGAATCGCTCAGCATCCGCGAGGGCCTCGTGAAAGCCTTCAGCGGCGAATCCTATAAAGACTGCCAGAACGATCTCATCAAATGCGCGAAAAAACGCGGTGTGGACATTGATCTGCCGTTAGATCAGTTCAGCGCCGCCGATAAAAAATGGCTCATCGAAGGCGACCGCAGCGACCCCGAAGCCGCCTACAACGCGGGCGAGTGGTATGGCGTGCGCGGCTTTTTCAAATGGCAGGAAACTCGCGCCTACAAAATGCACGTGCGCGTCTTCCTCAGTCGCTACCGCGCCTATACGACCTGCCATGACTGCGGCGGTGGACGCTTGAAGAAGGAGGCGTTTCATTATCGCGTCGCTGGCCAGACACTCGCCGATCTCTGGGCGCAGCCGGTGTGCGATCTGTTGCCGTTCATGCAATCGTGGGCCATCAGCGATGCAGACAAGGCCGCGAAGATGCTGCGCGATGAAATCGCGTCGCGACTCAGCTATCTCGAACGTGCCGGCTTGGGCTACTTGAATCTGGATCGTCAAACCCGCACGCTCAGTGGCGGCGAACTCCAGCGCGTGAATCTCACCACATGCCTCGGCGCATCACTTGTGAATACCCTGTTCGTGCTTGATGAGCCGAGCATCGGCCTGCATCCACGCGACATCGGCCGCTTAATTGGCGTGATGGAAGGCTTACGTGACAAAGGAAACACGCTGCTCGTCGTTGAGCACGATGAAGCCGTGATGCGTGCCGCAGATAACTTCATCGAGATCGGCCCAGGGCGCGGTGAGAAGGGCGGCGAACTCGTCTTCAATGGAACGCTTGCGAGCTTGCGCGAACAACACGGCACGCTCACAGGTGATTATTTGTTTGGCCGCAAATGCATTCCCGTCCCAACAAAGCGCCGCAGTGCGAAACGCGATAACGCACTGCGCATCATCGGTGCGCGTCAGCACAACTTGAAAAACCTCACCGTCGAGATTCCGCTCGGCGTGTTGTGTTGCATCACCGGCGTGAGTGGCAGCGGCAAGAGCACGCTCGTGCATGATGTGCTTTATCGGAACTTGTTGCGTCAGCGCGGCGAGAGTATCGAAGACGAGGCAGGACGCGTGAAGTCCATTGAGGGCGGCGATAAAATCGGCTCCGTCGTGATGGTGGACCAGAGTCCGCTCGCTCGCACGCCGCGCAGCACGCCTGCGGTTTATGTGGGCGCGTTCGATGCGATCCGCCAACTCTTTGCCGAAACCGAGGACGCAAAAGCAGAAGGCATCACGCCCGGCTTCTTCAGTTTCAACAGCGGCGACGGACGCTGCGAGCGCTGCTGGGGCAACGGCTTTGAGAAGATCGAGATGCAGTTCCTGAGCGATCTCTACGTGACCTGCCCCGAGTGTGAAGGCAAACGCTACCAACCGCACGCGCTGCGCATCAAGCTCGAAGGCAAAAGCATCCACGACGTGCTCTGCATGACCATCGAGGAGGCGATTGAGTTCTTCGCTACGATTGATGCAAAGAAGGCCGCGTCCGTAGTGAAGTCGATGCGCTTGCTATGTGAAGCCGGTCTCGGCTATCTTCGTCTCGGCCAGCCATTAAACACTTTGTCCGGCGGCGAAGCTCAGCGTTTAAAACTCATCGGTCATCTTTTGGATCAAGGGAGCGCGGGCGTCACGCCCCTGCCATAAGCAAAAGGGACGGGCGAGTCCCCCGCGGACCCCGAAAAAACAAGAATACGACACGGCGCACCCACCAACGGCCG
>JBBRNC010000043.1:0-31218 GCA_038230495.1 Verrucomicrobiales bacterium | reverse complement strand
GGGCGACGGCGTCGCGCTTGAACTGCTCATCATAGTGACGGCGTGTGGCTTTGGTCTTGGTCTTTTGTTCGTCGGTCATGTTCATGTTGCTTGGGTTGTATAACCCTATTTTTCGTGTCCACATAAACGAAGCAGGTCCACACTGGAATTTCAGGCCAACGGCCTGCTACAAGCCAGCCTAGGGCAACGCCCTAGGACGCAAGTCATGCGTTGATCCAGCCCTAAAAGGGCGGCACAATGGATCTTCGGCATGACCTGAATAGTTACAAAAAATGAATCCTTGCGGGCGAGACGCCCGCAACACCTACATTCGGAACGGCCGTGTTTCTTAGGAGGCCCCTTCGCGTTGCACTTGAACTTCGACAATCATCTCTCGCGTCCCGTGGCCGCGGAATGAGCCGCTGACTGGGCGGATGTCTCCATAATCGCGCCCGACGGCCAGTTTCACGTAGCGAGTATCAGGCACTCGATCATGGGTGGGATCAAAGCCCTTCCATCCGTAACCGGGAAGAAAGACTTCCACCCAAGCATGACTGGCCTCGATCTCGTTTTCTTGACGCATGGGATTGAAAAAATATCCGCTGACATATCGCGCAGAAATACTAACGGAGCGACACATGCCCAGCATGACATGGGCAAAGTCCTGACAGACTCCTCGGCGGCTAGCGAGCACCTCTGAAGGTTGCGTATTCACCGTAGTGAAACTGGGCGTGTAGGTGAAGTTTTTAAAAATATGACGCCCGATCGCCACAGCATCGCGCCAAATGTCCGTCAATCCGCCGGGCAGAACGTCCATTGCCTCCCTCCATACTTCCGCTTCAACTGAAACATATGCTGAGTCTTGTAGATAATCAAAATTGCTCTCCTCGATGGCCCTCTCCTTCAGTCCCGAAGGAGGATTTTCCACAGGGACGGGACCACGGCTGTCGGGCCGAGTCTGAACAACGGAGACGGCTTCAACTTCGAGAGATTGATGCAACTGCGTCACATCGAAGTAGTGAATGCAGTTGCCGAAGAAATCTGGGTAATCGCGCACCGCAGTTAATGGATCTATGCGGAGATCAAATTTAACGCATTCCTGAGCATGATCGCTCACGGGTTGGAGGCGCGCTTCATTGAAGCTGTCCTTAGTGGGGCCTTGATAAACGAAGCGTGTGAGATGCCTCACGAGTAGCCGCAAAGGCTCGCGCCATTCGCCTTCGATGGAGATTTCCGAAGAATCAGTCGGGATCATGCAAGAGGTAGCTGCTGTTGCTGCAGCTCTTGCTGGTGAAGACGAATTTCCGCAGCCATGTCTGTGGGCGGATGATACATGAGCCGGTTGTAGATGAAATCATCAATGTGATCGAGTGTGGTCTGGACTTTTTGGAGGAATTGATGAAGCCCGCCGCGCATCACATCCTCGATGGTCATGAAATTCAAGTCTGAGAGCAGCTTGCCGAAAGCCCTTTCCTCTGGGCTGCGATACTCCCCCTCTGCGGTGTCTGCCAGCAGGTGCAGGAAACGGTCAACCTCGAGCAAGCCGTATCTGATGGAACGGGGGAAAGTCGTGGAGAAGATGATGAACTCCACAACTTTCCATGGAAGGATGTCCGTAATGTGGAAGCGGCGGTAAGCCTTCAGTGCGCTGACCGACCGCAAAACCGACTGCCACTGAGCGGTGTCCACCGCCCCGCCCACGTCTTGAACACTGGGCAGGAGGATGTGATATTTGATGTCCAAAATGCGCGTGGTCTTGTCGGTGCGTTCGACAAATTTCCCGAACTGGATGAATTCGTAGCCTTCGTCGCGCGAGAAGGTGGAGTCGGTGAGTCCTTGAAAGAGGTGCGAATATCTTTTGATCTGCTCGTAAAACTCGTGCGCGCCCGTGGCCCAGACTTCGCGAGCGTTCTTTGACTTGAGGAACAAATAGCATTCGTTGATGACCTCAAACATCTCGAACGAAATCTGATCACGAATCTGTCGCGCATTCTCGCGGGCGGCGAAGAGGCATGAAATCACTGAGTTCGGGTTCTCCGGCTGGAAAGTCATGAACTCTGTCACGCTCTGGCTGTCGGCTTTATCGTGATGCTTGAGAAAAGTCTCCTCGTCACCAGCCGTAAGCAGGATCGGCATCCAATGTTCCTTGAGCTGCTTATCGTCGAGATGCACGAAATCCAGCATGAGCTGCAAGTTCACATCCAGCAGGCGGGCGATATTTTCCGCGCGCTCGATGTAGCGGCTCATCCAGTAAAGGGAATTTGCGACGCGAGAAAGCATGACCGCAGAGTCGCGGCGCGTGGTGATGGTCATTTGGGCAGGGGCAGTCATGAGGAAAATTTTCGTTTATTCGTCATTATGGAGAACCCAGGTGTCCTTCGATCCCCCACCCTGCGAGGAATTCACCACGAGCGAGCCTTTAGTCAGCGCCACGCGGGTCAGTCCTCCGGGAGTGACGACGATCTTCTCGCCGTATAAAACATAAGGACGCAAATCAACGTGTCGTCCCTCGAATCCAGTGTCACACCAAGTTGGATGCCGCGAGAGCGAGATCGGGGGCTGCGCGATGAAGTTGCGCGGATTGGCGATGATCAGCTTTCTAAATTCTTCAATCTCTTCTTTAGTCGCCCACGGTCCCATGAGCATCCCGTAGCCGCCGGCCTCGTTGGCAGATTTCACGACCAACTTGCCCAGATTCTCCAAGATGTATGTGCGATCCTGCGGCTCACTGGCGAGGAAAGTTTCCACATTGGGCAGGATCGGTTCTTCGCCCAGATAGTATTTAATGATGCGCGGCACGAAGTAATAGATGACTTTGTCATCCGCCACACCGGTGCCGATACTGTTGGCGAGGCTGACATTGCCAGAACGGTAGGCATTGACCAGGCCGGGCACACCGAGAATCGAATCCGGACGGAAAACGGATGGATCAAGGAAATCGTCATCAATGCGGCGATAGATCACATCCACTGGCATCAGCCCCGCTGTGGTGCGCATATAGACGCGAGCATCGCGCACCACGAGATCACGCCCTTCCACAATCGGAATGCCCATCTGTCTAGCAAGGAAAGCATGCTCGAAGTAGGCACTATTATAGACACCTGGAGTCAGCAGCACGGTGTTCGGCACTTCATTGCCGATGTTCTGCGGCGCAATATGCTGCAACACCTTCAGCAATTCGCTGGCGTAGCCGTCCACAGGCCGGACTCTGGCCGCTTGATAAAGTTTAGGGAACGCACGCTTCAACGCCGCTCGATTTTCCAGCATGTAGGAGGCACCGGACGGACAGCGCAAGTTGTCCTCCAGAACCAGATAACCACCGTCGCGCCCACGAATGAGATCGGAGCCGCAGATGTGGACGTAAATGTCCTTCGGAACTTTGACGCCCATGAACTCTCGACGGAAATGTTTTGCGCCCAGCACATAAGGCGGCGGAATGACCCGGTCGCGCAAGATTTTCTGGTCGTGATAAATGTCATGCAGAAAGAGATTGAGCGCCGTGATCCTTTGCACCAGTCCGCGCTCGATAAGATCCCATTCCGTAGCAGGAATCACACGCGGCACCAGATCGAACGGGAAGATGCGCTCGGTTCCCTGCGAGTCATTATAGACCGTGAAGGTGACGCCGCTGCGCATGAAAGCGAGGTCGGTCGCGGTCTGACGTTGCGCCCATTCGGCTGCATCAAGTTTTCCGAATCCATCGTGAACAGCGCCATAATGCGGACGAACTTGGCCGTCTTCGGCCAGCATTTCGTCACAGAAATCTCCTTTGTCGTATCCTTGGAAAAGCATATTGGGGAATTGGTGCATTTTGGGGAAAGCAAAAACAAGGCCAAGTGTTCGCAATCCTCATACAAGCGCAGCTTTGCACGCGCATCGGTTGCACATCAAGAGAATCTCCAGACATTCACCCATGCTTCTTCAGCACGGAATACATCTCGGCTATTGCACCAACATCCACCGCGGAGAGACTTGGGAGGAAACTTGGCGCGGCTTGCGCGATTACACATTGCGCGTCCGCGAGCGCGTCGCCCCCGGCCAGCCCTACGGCATCGGCTTGCGGCTCAGTTCTCTCGCGGCTCACGAACTGGCACAACCGCGCCAGCTTGCGGAATTCAAGGACTGGCTGGAGAAGCACAACTGCTACGTTTTTACCATCAACGGCTTCCCCTACGGTTCCTTCCACGGCCAGCGCGTGAAGGAGCAAGTCTTCAAGCCCGACTGGACATCGCCTGACAGATTGGAATACACGAATCTGCTTTTTGATATTCTCGCGGCCCTGCTGCCCAAGGGCATGAGCGGCAGCGTGAGCACCCTTCCCGGATCGCACAAAGAATTTGGCATCGGTTCCGATGAACTCGACGCCATTTTCCTCAATCTGAAATCGTGCAGCGAACACATCGCCCGTCTCAGCGACTCCACTGGACACGATCTGCATCTCGGTCTCGAACCGGAACCACTCGGCCTGTTTGAAACGAGTGGCGAAACCCTGAAGTTTTTCGGCCTCTATCTTGACCAGCATCCTCATGACAAGACTTTCTTCCAGCGCGTCGGATTGAATTACGATTGCTGCCATCTGGCCATTGAGTTCGAGGAAGCAGCGGAAGCTTTGACCCGGATCACCGACGCCGGAATCCGCTTGAGCAAACTGCACTTGAGTTCCGCACTCAAGTTCAAGCCCACACCCGAGAATCTGCAACGGTTGCGCGGATTCGATGAACCAGTTTACTTCCATCAAGTCGTCGTCCGGGACGGCGACAATCCACTGCGCCGATTCCGTGACATCCCGAACGCGCTGCAAATGGCCGAGTCCGCGCCACACGATCTCGGCGATGAATGGCGCGTGCATTTTCATGTCCCACTGCACGCTCCGCCCGGCGGTGATTTTTCTGACACACGCGACCACCTGCTCGATGCGCTTGACTGGCTCGCTAAAAAACCTGCTGCCTGTCAGCATCTCGAAATGGAAACCTATACTTGGGAAGTGCTTCCGCAGGGATTGCAAAGTGGCGATGTGGTGGATCAACTCGCTGCGGAATATGAATGGACGCTACATGAAATGAAGCTGAGAAAACTTGCATAAATATATTTACTGATACACATAGATTGTGTATTTTATGTGTATGAAAAACAAGCCTCTCTACAAAACCACCCGCAAGAAAAAGGACACTGCGGAGGTGGAGGAAGTCCGCACCAACATCATCATGGAAGAACCCTTGGTCATGGAGGCCCAGACCATCACGGGCATCAAAACCAAAACAGGCGTGGTTCACTTCGCTTTGCGGGAAGTAGTGCGGCGTGAGCGGATGAAGGAAGCACTTCGGATGCGCGGCAAAGTCGGGTTCTGGGATGGATTCATCGCAGAACACGTGAAGCCCTGATCCTGTTCATCAAAACGCAGCGAGAACATGCTCATCCTTCCCGACAGCAGCGCTTGGATTTCATTTTTCGCAAATGTTCCGGTCGCGGCTGCCGATAAACTTGGGCAATTGATCGAAGTCGAGGCGGACGTTTGCGTTTGCGGTCCAACGATGATGGAAGTCCTGCAAGGAGTTCGCGCCGATAATCAGCATCGGAAAATCGCGTCCATTTTCAACAACTACCAGCAACTCGATCTCGATCAGGAAACATTCCGGGAGGCCGCCCGCATCTATCGCACCTGCCGCTCTAAGGGCTTCACCATCCGAAGCAGTATGGACTGCCTCATCTCTGCCACAGCGCTCCAGCATGATGCTTATCTGCTCCACAATGATCGCGACTTCGAAGCCATCGCGAAGTTTTTCCCACTCAAGTTTTTTTGATCTCATCTGATAATTCATGGCAACTCCCCGTTTCCAGATTCGCGATTGGCTCGAACTCGCTCGCGTCTCCAATCTCCCCACCGTTTGGACGAATATCCTCGCCGCATGGCTGCTAGCGGGAGGCAAATGGAACTGGCATCCCCTCGTCTGGCTCTTCATCGGAGGCTCGCTGATCTATACTGGCGGCATGATATTGAACGATGCCGCTGATGTGAAATTTGATCGCGAGTTTCGCAAAGAACGCCCGCTACCATCCGGGCGAGTGTCAGTAGCAACGGCGTGGACGGTCGGCATCAGTTGCCTGCTCGCCGGATTCGTGATGATGGTGTGGGGCGCGGAAACGAGCATCAGGCTCACCGGTGCGCTGGTGTTCGCTGTGGTGGCTTATGATTTGTATCACAAGCCTTGGGCGGGTTCCGTTTTCATTATGGGTTCATGCCGCACATTGCTTTATCTTTCTGCAGCTTCGGCTGTGACTGGCACATTGAACTGGAGCGGTAGCCATGAAGTGATTGCCAAGGCGATTGCGTTGGGCGGCTACATTGTGGGCCTGTCGTTGGTGGCCCGACATGAGTCTGCTCCCGCGAAATCGAACAGCTACGCCCTCACCGTTTCATTGTTGCTCCTCGGCTCCCCTATTTATTCTGGCGTAGCCTATGCCTTCATCAATCAACACTCGATTTCCGGATTGCTCATGTCAGTTGGACTGACCCTATTCTTGTGGGTAGTGATCAAAAAAATGAAGTCTGATCCCCCGAGAACAATCGGCCCGGCAGTTGGCGCATTATTGGCCGGCATCGTATTAGTAGATGCCCTCGCCGTCAGTTCTGTCTCCATAACGGCATCAATCGCGCTGATCTGTGTGTTGCCTTTCGTCATTCTGTGGCAGCGCCTCATCGCCGCAACATGACTCGAAATCCATTGTGAGAATTTAACCGTGGCACGCGTATAGGTTGACACGCCCGATGCGTGCGATAGGAAACGGACTCTTCATGCTGGAACGCCAATTCAATGTCTCCCACACTCAGCGCGTGATCTTCACGCGCGACGTATTTGATCATGCCAACGCGACATTGCGTGAACTGCTCTCTGCCGCCAAGGAAGGGTCTCGTGTGACGAGAGCGCTCGTATTTATAGACAGTCACGTGCATGAAGCTCGCCCCACTTTGCTGCGTGATCTCGAAATCTATGCAGCGGCTCACGCAGATGTCTTTGCACTATCCGGCCCACCCGTAGTGATCGCCGGAGGTGAAGCCTGTAAAAACAATTTCTCGCTGGTCGAGAAATGCTGGGCTGCTATCCATGAAGCCGCGCTCGACCGGCATTCCTTCGTTTTCATCATCGGTGGTGGAGCAGTGCTGGACCTCGTCTGCTTCGCCGCCAGCACCGCGCATCGCGGCATCCGCCATGTGCGATTCCCCACCACCACGCTGAGTCAGGGCGACGGCGGAGTGGGCGTAAAGAATGGTGTGAATTATTTCGGCAAAAAAAACTGGGTCGGCACCTTCGCGGTTCCGCACGCCATTGTTAACGATTTTGCGTTTCTCGACACCCTCCCCGCCCGTGAGAAACGCTGTGGCTTGATCGAGGCCATCAAGGTCGCACTCATCCGCGATGCAGAGTTTTACAACTGGCTGGAGTCCCATGCGGACGATCTCGCGACGCTAAAAACGAGTGCGGTGGAATATGCCGTGCAGCGCAGCGCGGAACTCCACACCGAACACATCGCCACTAGCGGCGACCCGTTTGAACAGGGATCGGCGCGCCCCCTCGATTTCGGGCATTGGGCCGCGCACAAGCTCGAGCAAGTTTCAAATTTTGCAGTCGCCCACGGCGAAGCAGTCGCCATTGGCATGGCACTGGACCTCATCTATTCCGTCAAGGCAGGCATTCTGGACTCCGCCACGGCCCATCGCATCATTGCCCTGATCAAGCGCATCGGCTTTGCCACCTTCGCCCCGAAACTTCTCGAACAAGACCAAAACGGAGCGCTCGTCATCCTCGCCGGGCTGGAGGAATTTCGCGAGCATCTCGGCGGTGAACTGACCGTGACTCTGGTCCCGGAGATCGGGAAGAAAATTGAGGTGCATCAAATGGACGCGCAGCTCATAGTCGCTGCCCTTGAGGAATTGGGAGAGCAATCCTAAGCCCCGCCGCTAATTGTTGCACGCGCAGAGCATCACATCCAGAATCCATCTTCACAGGTGCAACACCCGCTCACATGAAATCGCGCAACATCATTCTCGGAGCTGTCGCTCTCCTTATCGGACTGTCTTCTTGCGTATCCATCTTTAACAAAGGCAAAGGTAATATGGGCATCACCAGCGAACCGTGGGGAAAAACCAGCGACGGAAAACACGTCGAACTTTTCACTCTGGAAAATAAAAACGGGCTTCAAGCAAAAATCGCCAGCTACGGTGGCATCGTTGTCTCGCTCAAGGTGCCCGACAAAAAGGGCGTGATGGGCGATGTGGTGCTCGGCTTCGACAAACTGGCCGACTATGAAACCCGCAGCCCCTATTTCGGCTCGATCACGGGCCGCTATGCCAATCGTATCGCCAAAGGAAAATTCACACTCTACGGCAAGGAATACCAACTGGCCCTGAACAACGGCCCCAACTCGCTTCACGGCGGACGTGTCGGATTCGACAAGAAAATTTGGAAAGTGAAGAAGCTCTATCACTCCAGCGAGGTTGGTCTGGAACTCACCCTCACCAGTGCTGACGGTGAAGAAGGCTATCCAGGAAACTTAAAATGCACCGTGACCTACATTCTCACCAATGATGATGAGTTGAAGATTGAATACAGCGCTACGACCGACAAGGCCACCGTGGTCAATCTGACCAACCACACTTACTTTAATCTCGCGGGTGAAAGCAGCGGCTCCGTCCTCGATCATCAGGCCATGATTTATTCCGAGCGCTTCACGCCCACGGATGATTCATTGATCCCAACTGGTGAACTCCGCCCAGTGAAAGGCACACCGCTCGACTTCACTGAGCTTCATCGTATTGGAGATCGCATCGGCATGAAATACAAACCGCTCATTCAGGCTATCGGCTACGATCACAATTTCATAATCTCCGACAGTTCTGGTATGAAGAACGCCGCGAAAATCGTTGAACCAAAATCCGGCCGTGTTCTTGAAATGGAAACCACCGAACCCGCAGTGCAGTTCTATACTGGCAATCACATGAAGAAACTTACTGGCTGCAAAAACGGACACACTTATGATTTCCGCGGCGGCTTCTGCTTGGAGGCCCAACATTATCCCGACAGCCCGAACCATCCTGAGTTCCCTTCGACTGTGCTGCGCCCCGGTGAGACTTATAAGCAGACCACGATTTATAAATTCAGCGTGGAATAAATTGTGAACACCACGTCGCCGTCTGCCAAGCCAGCCACCGCCGCCATGGCGGTGCCAGTCATGCATGTCGAGCGCGACTTTGCCGGACGGCAGTTCATCGGCGGGCGTAAAATGCAGGAAGATTTCTATGCCTTCTGCGATGTCTCCGGCCCCAAAGAATCGCCCGGCAGCCGTTTGCTCGTCACTCTGGGTGATGGCCTCGGCGCCCACATTGGCGGCAGCGTGGCCAGTGCCTTCATGGTAGATCAATTCATCAAGGCCTACCGCCGTAGCACACTTTCCGCAGCTTGGCGACTCCGCGTCGCGCTGGAGAATGCCAATGAGCGGCTCTACGAAGTCTCCATAAAGCTCTCGTCCTTTGAAAGTGCACCTATGGGATCAACTCTCGTCGGTGTTGTAGTCGAAGATGGAGCGATCCACTGGGTCAGTGTTGGCGACTCTCCCATGTTTCTGTTTCGCGATGGGAAAATCACGCGCCTGAATGCCGACCATTCCCTCTCGCCCATCATTGATGATCGGATGCGAAGAGGCGAGATCACTCAAGAGGAGGCACTGCATCATCCTGATCGTCACATTCTGCAAAGCGCCTGCCTCGGCCATCCTCTGACCATTGTGGACGCGCGGACGGACCCGTTTGAAGTGAAGAGCGGCGACATCATTATCGTCTCCAGCGACGGCATTCTCACGCTCGGACAGAATCAGTTGGAAGAGCTGATTTCCTTCAATAAATACAACACGGCAGGAAAGATTGCCGACTCCATCATCTTCGCCGTCCGCTGTGCCGATCAATTCCGACAGGACAATGTCACCGTCGCCATCGTAAAGATTCCCTGACGCGTTCAGACGCCGATGTCTTCGTTCCACAATTGTGGCTTCGCTGCGATAAAGTCGCGCATCAGACTGATGCACTCCGGCAGATTCAGAATCTCAAGCTTCACTCCGCGTGACCGCATGTAATTCTCCGGCCCTTGGAATGTCACATTCTCACCAGCAATGATGTGCGGAATTTTGTAAAGCAACGCCGTCCCGCTGCACATGTCGCAAGGTGAAAGCGTGGAATATAACACCGCCCTTTGATAATCCCGCGCAGTGAGCCGTCCCGCATTCTCCAGCGCGTCCATCTCTGCGTGAAGGATCGCACTGCCCTGCTGCACACGGCGGTTGTGGCCGCGCCCGATGATTTCACTATCCAACACCAATACCGAACCGATAGGAATGCCGCCCTCTGCGAGTCCCTTTTTGGCTTCGTCGATCGCCGCTTGCATGAAGATGTCCATAAGCATGTAAAGTTGAACGCATGATGTGCGCCGAGTTCGATGGTTGCAATCACGAAATAAATTCAACTCCTTGGGAAGGTTGCGCTAAACGCTCACAGCTCATTGATCGTTCCATGAATGACGCGCTCGGTCTCGGTGCCATTGGCTTGCTTGAGTTTGCAGACGATCTCGATGCCCATGGTGGTATGCAGTTTCGGAACGGTGAGCCGCACAGTTTTTGCGTCGGTCATCTCGGCTTTCTCAACGGCGAGTTTGTGCTCGTCGGTGTGCTGGCTTCCGTAGTTAGCGGTGCGTTTCAGCGACCAGGCTTTTACGCTATAACGCGCGGCTTCATTGGACGAGGCATCCAGCGGATCGCTGAAGTTCACGCGGATAATGCCTTTTTCAAAGTGGAGGCCAATGGGTTGCAGGGCGGGCTTTCCGGTGGCGCGAACACGATAGAAACCACCGGGCTGACTTTGATTGCCCGCCCAAGCGAACATGCCGCAGCCATAGAACTGGCCGTCGTGTGAATTGAAGCGGCCACGCATGACGCCGGTTGGGAACTGGGGCATGGGCAGTGCGGCCATGCCGCCCTGAGATTTGCCGTTCACTTTCTCAAAAGGCACGGTGTAGATTTTTCCGTAGCCATAAGACAGGTTGAGTAGCGAGCCGTTGAGTGCGCCCCACTTGGCATCGCGCGGGACCCAGACGAGTTCGGAGGGCGAGCGATCGAAGGCATTGGTGATCCAGCATACGGGCGGCACCATCGCGGAGTCGCTTTTGTCAGTGACATCAGTATAGCCGAACAAATTGCCGTAGAACTCTTTCGGGCCTTTGCCTTGCACGAGGTTGATGCGGTTCTTCGGCGTCCAGTGACCTTCCTGATCGGTGACAAAGAAGGAGCCATCGGGGTTGAGGCAGACTCCGTTCGCCGCGCGGAATCCGCTGGCGAGAATGTCGGTGCGCAAACCGTCGGCGCTGACGCGGAGCAGCGTGCCGTGCTGCTGCACGATGGCCGGCAATGCGTGACGGGCGGACTTGGCGTAATAGAAATTACCCTGTGCATCGGCTTGCAGACCCATGGCGAATTCATGGAAGTGCTCGGTGACTTGCTGATCGTTGTTGAAGCATTCGATGAAATCAATCTCGCCATCGTTGTTCAAATCATGCAGCTTCGCAATTTGATCGCGACAGGTGACGTAGATGGTTTCGTGTAACACAGCCCGTCCCGGCTGTGGGTGTTCCGAGCGTCTCGCTTGGAACGCAGTTGAAGAGGACGAGACGTCCTCAACACCCACAGGCGTGACGCCTGTGTTACTGACAATCTTCAGCCCCAGTGGTTGGAACATTCCGGTCGCGATGCGACGCCATTTCAGTTCACCAATCGGTTGTTTCGCCACACCATCGACGATCCACACATCACCCATCCAAGTGCAAACGGCGGCGCGCTCACCATCGGCGAAGAAGTCGAAGCCCGTGAGTCGCATCCAGCTCTGCCACGGATTCGATGCGCTCTCGGGAGACGTGATGATGTCAGTGGCAAAGGGGCCGTCGTCTTTGCCTGGGATGCCCTGAGTGCTCACGACCTGCGGCCAACGCGGTGCGCCGCCGTGAGTGAGAGTGCTGAGATCAAGCGGAAGCTGTGCGTTTTTGACGAAGGCATCCATCGAAGCGATGTCGATTCCCTTGCTCATCGCGATACGCAGATTAACCGGAGTCGCACTGGCGGGAATGTTGAGCACTTGAAAGCCCTTTTCACTGACGGGCTTCAGGGCATCAACCGACACGCGCGCGAGCACTGCATCGCCATCGGGCGCGAGGCGCAGCTTCATGTCACGCGATGACTTGCCAATATTCAGCGTGCGGGTGAAGATCGTATGCTGACCATAATCAATGGACTCTGGGGCATCGAGCACTGTGGCATCGCCAATGGTGTAACTCTGCACGACACGCGTCCCATTGAGATACTGGCCGCGATAGTTCATCCATTCGCGCGGAAGCGGACCATAGGGCTTGCCATCGCGACCACGGAAGCGCGGGTCTTCCCATGAGCCGTCGCGTGGATTCGCCCAGCCGGGGCCGACAGGATTTGTGAATAGGCGCTCGCCGGTGAGTGAAGAATGCGTGTTATGCGAACCGTCGAAGGCCACGCCTTTCCAGTCGATGAAACTTCCGGTCATGGCCGTAGCCACACGCATGGTATCGTGATCATAAACCATCCAAGCGCGGCCTTTTGATACGCCGCCTTCACCAGCATCCAGCCGCACCGCAATGCCTTTGTAAGCGATGTTATTCGGAGCGACCTGATAAGTCCAATCAAGCACGGGGCCGAAGTTCATTTTCTCAAACTGTCGCGATGGATCTTCGCCAGCCTTCTGTTTTTCCAGAGTGCGCATTCCCAGTGGAAGCGATGCGAGATAGGCGTCATCTATTTTGAAGAGTTCGCTCTTGTTAAGGGGCGCGACGAAGGTCTCGCGTATATAATGAAGCGTCGCGTAGCGTTGCTCTGGCGTGAACATCGGCATGGGCATCATGAGGCTGTAGCCTTGCGTGAGTGTCTGGAACTGGCGGAAGGGATCGTTGCCATTCTTAAATGGTTCGCGCTGGAAGTGCCGCGATGTGGGCATGGAGCCTTCTTGCGTGAGCGATCCGTGGCAGGTGATGCAGAGCATATTGTAAATCTTGCCGCCTTCCGCGAGCGACTCTTCGCTCCAGCGGGAGATGAGCTTCGCATGATCCGCATCGCCAAGTGGCTGCACCCAGGCGTTTCTAATTTCCGCGCCACCGACGTTCATGAGCGCAATCTTCGTCGGCACTCCGGGAATGCCGTTGGGGAAAGTTGCTGTGACTGGTGCCGAACTCCAATTCACGATCGGCGTATTCACCGCATCGGCCTTGCCCGAACTGAGTTGCGCGGCTTCATCATCGCTCAAGGCCCGCTCCCAGAAGCGCAGGTTCTCCACATCACCTTCTTTCAGATCGCCGACATTTCCTATGGCACCGAGGGCGATGCGGAAGGCTGCCCCTTTGGCATCGGGTCGGGTGAGCTTGTCATTTGTTCCATCCTCCTTGCCGTCGATGAACAGCGCCACGCGATCATTCCCGGAGCGCAAAACCGCAACATGCGATTTGCCGTCATTGAGACCGTTTGTCTTTCCGGTGAGGATACCGCCCTTGCCGATTTCATAGAACACTTTGCCGTCGCGCAGGCCGAGCATCTTCGCATCAGCACCCCACCTTGATGGATTGCATTTCGAGAACAAGGCCCCGTCACCTTTCGACGTGAAACGCACCATGACCGTGAATTCGTGATCGAGCAAAAGCTTGCTTTGGTCAGCGATGCTTGATCCCGTGCTACTGATAACTTCATTTTCCGCAATGCTCTTACCATTGACCGTCGCACTGAATGAGGCGGGCTTGCCGCGAAGCTGTTCGTATTGCAAATCCAACGTCTGCCACGCGGCGGCATCCTTACTGGCGAGATCAATCGTCCGGTTCTCATGCAGGCGCACCGACGTTTTGCTAGTGGCGTTCGGCAATTTGTAATCCAGATGCAGACGGAAGTTTGCCAGCGGCTCCTTATGCTCAATGACCTGCGCCGCATCGCTAGGCTTAAAGCCGATAAACACCGGAACCTTAGTCTGCTCCACAGGAGTCGAAGGAATGACGGGCATCTGCGCCGTAGCGAAATTGGCGATGACGAAGATGAAGGAAATTAATGTGTATCTCATAAAGGGGTTCTCAGGTGTGGCGTGCTTTATTGCTTGAGAGACGTTGCATTTGCAACTTTTCCAAAGTGGAGTTTCGCCCGCCATTTAACAAGCGAATGAGCATACGAGATGTTGCAGAAATTCTTATCAGAAAAGCATCACTAGTAATTTCTTTAGAAAAGTTGGCACAGGGTTTGCTTTTGAAAGATTTGTTATCATCCCATCGGGACGGGTCACCCCATTCCCGAAATCCAAACAAACCAACACACGACCACGAACAAGACCATGCATAAACCGCCTTCCCGTCATTTCCTGCTCCATGCAGTCGCCGCCGTCTCCCTCTGGCTGGGGACGTCACTCCACGCTCAGGACGCGCCCGCAGCCGCGGCACCCGAACCTGCTGCACCAGTCGTGCCAGCAGTTACAACTCCAGAGCCAGCTGCACCTGCACCAGTTGCATCGACTCCCGCGCCAGCAGCAGTCGCACCTGCAGCAGTAGAAGCTCCTAAAAAACCAGAGCCGACACTCGACCAGCGCATAGCTACGCTGGAAGCCTATGTGACAAATTCTGATCCATCGGCTCCGCTCAAAGTTGGCCCCAAGGACAAGGACGGTAATCCCACCATTCCTGAAGGACTTGTTACTCCGACTTCAGCGACCTCCGGTCCTGGCCACAATGCTTGGATGATGACCTCAGCCGCTCTGGTGCTCTTCATGACACTGCCCGGCTTGGCCTTGTTCTACGGCGGCCTCGTGCGCAAGAAAAACGTCCTCTCTGTCGTGGCCCAGTGCTTCGGCATCGCGGGACTCGTGACCATCCTCTGGGTCGTCTGCGGTTACAGCATGATCTTTGCTGACGGCGAAGACATGATCAAAGGAATCCTTGGTAACATGAAGTTTAAATTCCTCGAAGGCGTGGATTCGACACCGAACACCAATTACTCCTACTGGGTTTCGCATAACGTCTTCTCTATGTATCAGATGATGTTTGCCATCATCACCCCGGCCTTGATCATTGGAGCCATCGCCGAACGTATGAAGTTCTCCGCGATCATTCTCTTCGTCACCGCATGGATGTTCGTCGTTTACTTCCCTCTGGCCCACATGGTTTGGGGCATCAACGGCATGATGAACGGTGTCTGGAACGCCAACGCCACCATCAAAGCCATCGACTTCGCAGGCGGCACAGTCGTTCACATGAGCTCCGGCTGGAGCGCACTTGTTCTCTGCATCATGCTCGGCAAGCGCCAAGGCTTCGGCAAAACGCCGATGGCACCTCACAGCATGGTTCTCTGCGCTGTCGGCACCGGAATGCTCTGGGTCGGCTGGTATGGATTCAATGCCGGTTCCGCCCTCGCCGCTGACGGCGTAGCAGCAAATGCCTTCACCACCACCACCGTCGCCACCGCAGTCGCTTGCTTTGTCTGGCCCCTCCTTGAATACATCAAAGGCGGCAAGCCCTCCATCCTCGGTTTCTGCTCCGGTGCAGTCGCCGGACTCGTCGTGGTCACTCCTGCTTGCGGATTCATCACCGTCAAAGGCGCACTCATCGTCGGTGTAGCCGCAGCAGTTATTCCCTATCTCTTCTGCACTATCGTGAAGAAGTTGATCGGTTATGACGATGCGCTCGACACCTTCGGCGTTCATGCCGTAGGCGGAACACTCGGCGCACTCCTGACAGGCTGCCTTGCACGCAATTCCGCGAACGCAAACCTCGCCACCAACCTCAAGGGCATCGTGACCGACACGTATTTCCAGCCCCTTGTGTTTGAACAGCTCAAGGCCATGGCCATCACCATCGCACTTGCCGTTGTCGGCACCATCGTCATCGCCCTCGTCGTAAAAGTCATCGTCGGCCTTCGTCCAACCGCAGAAGTGGAAGACGCAGGACTCGATACCTCCGAGCACGGAGAAGTGGGCTACGAAATGTAATCAACCATCCCGGCAAATATGCCGGAACACTCATCAGCGCCGGAGGGACTCGATCTCTCCGGCGCTTTTTTTGAATTCGTTGGAGTTCAAGGTTTACCTTGCTCACGCCAAATTGGTTCCAAGGCGATATTCTCATTATGGGCATAGCACAGGTGAACAAGCTGAAGCTTGAACTCCAACGAATACAGCAGCCTCGCAGGCTGTTTCTGTAAATAATTCATGCGTAAGCCCTATCGTATCTCAGACTTTGCCGCAAAAACTCTTGCGCTTGGCGCATGACAAGGCATTCTCCAATTCGCAATTTGATTTCAAGGACAGGTGGCAGAGTGGTCTATTGCGCACGCTTGGAAAGCGTGTGTGCCTTTACCGGCACCGAGAGTTCGAATCTCTCCCTGTCCGCCACTATTGAGATACTTATAATGTGTGAACGCATGTCTTGGTGAGTCTTTGCGCCAGTCGAACACGTCGGCATACATCGTGTGCAGGCAGGGCGCGTCGAAGCCGGTCAGCCACATGTCACGCACGATCACGATCTTGAAGGGGTCCTTGGCGTCCTTGAGCCGATCCGACTGGCGGGAGGCGAGACAGACTGAGCGCAGCGAAGCCCGCAGGGCGAATCCGCCGTGAGGCGGCGGATGAGTCAACCGGTTCGCCAGCTTGAGCTGTTTCTCCTTGTTGCCGATGTGCCGCTGCCATTCGAGGCCGTCTTCGGCGCTGCCGGTCATCACGACTTTCAAAACGGTGCGCTGGCTTGTCGTAGCCTGGCTCTCCAGAGCCGGGTCTTCCGCCTTTGCTGGACCACTGATCTCGGCTCTGGAGAGCCAAGCTACTTCATCCGCGTCCCACTCGGGACGCGGTTTGATTAATGCATCGAATAAATCCACGCAACCGAGGGAGGCAAGCGGGCCGACCGAGATAGACAGCGCGGAGCGCTGGGCGAAGCCCTACCGAGCGGGGCCGCGAGGGAGTCAAATGCGGCGGCTCATGCAGACAACCGGAGCGAAGCGGAGATGGCCAGTCACACAGAATTCAACTCAATGCTGGCAATCATCCCCTTGCCGTCCATCGCCTCCAAGCGCTTTTCAAAATGCGTCACCAGATCGGCGGCGATGAGCGTGATGCGTTTCGGGTCGCCCACCAGCGCCTCCAGCGCGGCCCATTTGCTTTTCAGCTTCTCCTTCTTCGTCACCTCCTCGCCTTCGGTGATTTCCTCGAACTCCGCGTCCAGCTTCGGCAACTCGGCGGCGTTCAAGGCCAGCTTGACGATGCGGCTCTCGTAATAGATCGGCTTCGTCGCCTCATCCGCCGCGGCGCGCTGGATGTCGTAGATGGAACCGAGCGGAGCGAGATAGACAGGAGCGAAGCGACGTGCCCGAAGGGTGCGACCGGCAGGGAGCATCAAATGTAATCGCCGAACACCGTCCGCGTGTTGGCGTCGGTCTTCTCAATCGGTGTGCCGGTGACTGGAGGGAGGCGGGGCCGACCAACAGAGACAATGCGCAGCATTGGGCGAAACCCGACAGAGCGGCGGCAGCGAGGGAGTCAACCCGATGAACGACGCATTCGGAAGGCATCGCGTAGGTTGCTGGCGAAGCCGTAGGACATCTTAAAATGCTGACACTACGTTACGCACGCTCGTAGGGGTAAACGTTCTTGAAGTTCCGGTTAAGGTAGGAACCCACGGACGGTGCCGTTCGCAGGTTCTCAAATTCGTGTTCCGGAACGCCCTTGTATGCGTATGTTGAGCCGTTCAAAAATTGAACGTGGACTGTTTGATTTTCGGCATCGTAGCCAACGGCTGCGATGTTTGACGAACTGACGGGTTGCATCTCGGGCATTGGCATATGTTCTCCTTAGTTGAATGATTGGTTTCTCCAGTTGCGGACGCTAGTCTCGTATACGGCAACATCAGGCTGGGGATTTGTCCACAGCTTCGATGCGATTGGGTCGGAACTCTTCACCGCATTGTCTGCTTGGAAAAATTTCACGCGGGAAGGAATACGGACTGCCTCACCACTGACGATCGCTTCGCCCGTTCGTAGGCTTGAGAGCACGTCTGCCATTTCACGAAGTTCATCCTGCATGGCCGATGAAACATGCCCTTTGTCGCGCGTATTCGTCATCCTCAAAGCGATAATCGAACCACACTGACTCAGAACAGTCTCGTCCAATTCCGATGGCCGCTGTGTCACCAGCATCATGCCGACACCATACTTTCTCCCCTCCTTCGCAATTGCCTGAACCGTTCGTGACGAAATCGAGTCTTCACCTGCCTTGAGGTAGGCGTGTGCTTCGTCGAGGACTATGAACAATGGCTGCTTCTTCCCTCCAACAAGCGTGTTTTGGCCCCAATAAAGAGCGTCGTAGATGATCTTCAAAATGCAGCCGGAAATCGTCTGCATGATCTCTGAAGGGATCGCTGAAAGGTCGAGAATCGCAACAGGGAAACCGTGCCCAAACCAAGTCGAAAACAGTTTTGGAAGGTCATTCGGTGTCGTGCCGTCTAGCGCTGGAGAATATCCAACCGGACGAAAAAGAAAATTGTAGCTTTGATCTAGGAGTCGTGACCGCATCCCGTCCAGGAAGCCAAGGATGCCTTTTGCTTTCGTATTCAAGAATGGGGCACTGCTTCCTAGTCCCGCCGTCGGATACTGATTGGATTTCAATGTCGCTGGGGCACCCGCAGCAATCAAAGGCTCTGGCGTTGTGCGGTCTGCTTTGAAGGTAATCCTCTCAAAATTGTCCAAGTCGAACCAAAGTTGGTTTATCGAAAATGGAATCGGGCTGTCCGCAGTGATTGCCTCGGCCCGAAGCCCGCCGAGCCCTGCGGCTGACACACGCTTTAGGTCCAACACTTTTCCTCGTATGTAATCTTCATTCTGGTCAGATAGTCGCCCTGGGAAAATCGCCATCAGTTCTTTGAATGGGAGTGCCCAGAATGGAACGCAAAGTTCACCTTCCCCTGCGGCCGCACCCACTCGAAACACCCGACATTTCCCAGCCAACGAACTCGCATACTCACCGTGCGGATCAATCATGAGGACACGCGCGCTTGGGAAGGGTTTTTCTGCAATCGCTTTCACCACGATGCTCACCGCGTTCGACTTTCCGCTACCCGTAGCGCCAAGAATCGCGCAGTGCCGAGATATGAGCTTGTCCATGTCCAACTGTGCAGACAGCCCTTCTGATGCACTCTGATTCCCGATGACAATCGACGACTGTGCGTTGTAGCCGCCGTAAACAATCCGGAGATCTTCGTTCGTAACGAGATGAACTTGGTCACCCGAGGTTGGCGACTGGAGGACTCCTCGCTCGAAGGATGAACCGATCTGTTCACCAACCAGAATCATCCTCAACCAGCGGTGGCCATCTGCGATGGACGGATTTTCTTTGAAAACCATCAGCAGCGACTCAGGCATCGCCAGAACTCCAGCCTGCGTGATAAGCCCATAGAGGTTCGCGTATCCCAACGGAATCTTGAGGAACGAGCCAATCTGCCCAATCCGGTAAACCGTGCCGTCAACGATTGGCATGTTCGACGGGTAGTTGCTCGCCATTTTGATTGTGACGGAGTTTCCGCTGACACTCTCAACCTGACCGATGTGCGTTGGATTGTGTTTCATGCGGTCAAAGCGTGCTGGCAGGGCCGTCGGACGAGGACAAATCGTTGAGAAAGTCAGTGAGCTTCTGAAAGTCCGGGAGAAGAAAGCGCCCAGTGCCTTCCCAGCGTTCATCACCCTTTCGCTCGCCTGCATCCTCGGAGGGAGTGGCAGCGTCTTCGTCAAAGTATTGGCTTACCCGAATAGATTCCGTGGTCTTCGGCTCGTCTCTCAATCGCCACTCTCCAAATTTCCCACCGATAACGGCATGACGAAGACCATAAACGGACATTTTGCCTCCCGTCTCGTGCGTTGCGAGGCCACGAACACTGTTGGCCTCTTCTGCGAGGCCAAACACACTCTTTTTGTCTTCGGTCCAGGTTTCATCGTAATACATCGCGATAACGTGGGAGTTCGCTCCGCGTCTCAGGGACGTCACGAGCCGTTCGTTGATGTGATCATCACCAAACGAATATCCGCAGGTGAACAGAACGGCGTCATCCTGCTGGAGGAAGGCGCAAAGGCGGTCTATAAGGCCGACATACGGCTGCTTCTTCGATGTGTTGTATTTGAGATGAGAAGGATAGATGAGGATGGAATCCTCCGGGGCAGACTGCTGCCGAATCACAGCCTTGTCTGTGTCGCGATAAGTCCATCCAAGCGATCCATGCATTTTCCAAAGCTTCACAAGGTGGGGGTAAGCCTCAACGTCTTCCACAGCCTCCGGGCAAAAGAACGGTTCAAAGCTGCCAGAAAAGCCGTCGAAATATGGTATTCCTGAACCTTCGAGGGCAATCTCGAACAGGTAATCGTAATTCGTCGTGAAGATTTCAGCGGGGAATCGCCGCCTTGCCTTTTGGACCCAATTGGCGAGACGAGCATGGGCTAACTTCTTTCGGTCTCCGGCTAGAAGGGTCTCATGGACTGAAACCAGTTTCACGACGTGGGTCTTTACGAGTGTTGCCAGCGTGGTGAACGCGGTTGAATCAAGCCCGTTTAACTTACCTGCACCGATAACTGCTCGCTTGGCTTCGATGCTTGAGAGCAGGGTCTCGATATTGAAAGCGACTTTCAGTAGCGCTGTCTCGGTTTGAATCTCCTTTATCGCGGCAGCGAGCTCCGGCGAGTGCGCATCCACCTCAGCGACGATGGTCTTCGTCATCTTTTCGATAGCCGGAACAAAGACGGTCGAAAGCCCTGTCGCAAATGACGTTCCAGCGCCGAACAAGAAACCGATGCGCTTTTTGTCGGAAATTAGGATTTGGTGGATTCCCCGGATGTGCTCTCGCGGATCGTGTGTGTTCATACTCTTAAAATGTGTCTGTTGTGTTCGCCAAACGCAGGAAATCCGGGGTGACAATCTGGATACCTTGCCATAGTGCTCATGATTTTCGCTGGATGCTGATTCCAAAGTGTCTTGCTACTAGATCTGAAAAGTCGCTAGGAGAGTGATCGCATTTCCGCAAAACCCTCGTAGGAGTGGCTTCGTCTCTGAACCTGCCCCCGAGGTTAGCGTTCGTGAAGATGAGGACGGGGACTCCCGGATGCGTTGCCTTGAGGTGATTTAAAACAAGCTGTCCTCCTTCGGTATTTGCACTCTCCGCCTCGTTGGATGCAGGTGAGCCGAGGGGAATCATCCAATCCAGTATCACACCCTCAATCACGTGACCAAAACTTGCGAGATAGGAGATCGCTTCAGATACGGAAGCGCACTGCTCTACCTCACATCCCAAATCTTTGAGACTCTCGACGAAATAGCACATCGGTCCGTGATCATCATCGACCAACAAAATTCGAGGTAGTGTTGTCATATGTGCTTTTGCACTGGAGCGCGTGCCGCTAGGTTCGGTGGGAGCCAAATTGTGAACTCGGTTGGGGATTGGAATCCGGTAAGATTCAAAGTTCCGCCGTGTGCTTCGATTATTTGTCGCGCAATCATCAGTCCCAGTCCTTGGCCACGAATTTCCAAAAACCACGATTTCTTGCTTTTGTAGCCCCCTTCAAAAACACGTTCTGATTCTGTTGACTCCACTCCGAATCCCCAGTCACACACCGAAATTTCGCACCCCTCCGAACTCCAACTGGCCCGGACAACGACCTTGAACTCGCTCGGCGTGGCGGTTGCAAATCTTATGGCGTTGGACAGGAGGTTGAACATGACCTGACTAAATAAGACACGGTCAAGCCAAAGGGCGGGAATCGTGTCAAAACCCGGGGAGTGAATCTGAGAAACTTTGAATCTGCGGTCGCGAAGCAGCGGTTCAATGCTTTTCAACGCGGCCGCATATATCTCGGAACGGAACAGGCACTTCCTGAAATCGAACACCGGCTTGCCACGACTGAAAAAGCGAGCGTTCTCCAGCATTCGGTGCATCAAGAAGGAATAGCCTTCGATGTCTTCCGCGAAGCGAACAACCATCTCGGGGCGCTTTCCGCTCCGAATCAGATCGGCTGCTGACGTTATTGCCACTAGCGGCGATCTTAGTTCATGCACCAAATTTTCGATCAAGTGCTCTTCGCTCTTTTGAGGAGCCGGAACAGGAGGGTGCGTGACCGTTGGCTGTTGGCTGGCCGCTTGTATTGGAGGATAACCGGTTCCCACAAATAGCCGAATCGCCGGTGGGGCAACACCCGCGTCCTTGCAAACCTCTGCGAAAAGCAAAAGGACTTGTCCGCGCATCGTATCCATCCACCCGCACAAACTCGGATCCCGAACATCATAGAACACCTTCCCTCCGGAGCTGCTTTGGATGTTTATGGTTTTCTTGGCAACTGCCTCTGCAAAACGTGAACGTATCCACCTGAGTAGGTCAACAATCACCTCCATTCGCTGCCTCCAAACCAAATTGCCGAGGAACATGATTCCTTGTGTCTGCATGACAAGGTGTCCATCTCGCAGCCTAGAACAGCCGGTGTTGATGGCGGTGATGGTATCCTCAATTGCTTTGTCGAAGGCTTCCATTGAGCCCTCAATTTGAAACGGATCTTGAAATACCGGACGATTAAGGCACTGGGCGTAGAATTTGATCAGATCGACATCCGATACCTTGGCCAACGGAGACGATGCTCCTCCTTCGATACTAAGTCGCGCCGATTCTTCAGCGTGGGTTTTCCACTTTCTGAGCACATCAACGTCGTAATGCTTTTCGTCATTATCGATAAGCTTTGCACAAAACTGGCAGAGCCAGAGTGCATTTGCGTGTGATTTCCTTTCCTGCGGTGTAAGTGTCGAATCGAAACGAGGCCCATTTGTTGATGCTGCAGTGATGTGCGCAGCAACACCAAGGTTGAGAGCTTTTGCTGGATCGTCACGAGGTCCGCTTGTGAGTTTCCTGCAGCCCGGATTCGAGCAGAGCATTCCCACGCGTTTAGCCATGGTCTCTTTGATTTTGAGTGGAAAATCGTCTCTCATAAAAGGGCTCTGTTAATTTGAAAATATCAGTTCGCCTTCGCCGGACTGGTTGGCGGACACGCTCCCATTGGCGAGGACGAAGCCGGCCATGTTGTCCTTCGCTTCACTCACGACCTGCGAGATGGCTTCGCGTTGAGTAAATGCGCTATCGCGCACGGCAGTGTGCGGCGCGAGGTGGCGGATGAAGTGCTGCACCCAGGCGAAGTTGGCCATGTTGTCCTTCGTTTCGTTCGCTTCGCGGCTACGCAGCACGACCTGCGGTGAGGCTTCGCTTTGGTGATAGCGCTGCCGCGCATGGCAGTGGTGAGGCCGTAGTCGGCGCGTAAATCGGGATGGAGGTCGCGGCGGAAGGTGTCGGCGTCCTCGGGTCCGAAGTCTGCGGAGAGCCAGAGGTTGCCTTCCAGACTCTGCGGCATGGCTTCGCCTTTGGAGTTCGCGCTACTGCGCCGGACGGTGGCCTCGAAGCTGAGATTGGCGGAGGAGTCTTTAGACGTGGACTTGTCTTTGGCAACGCGGGGCATAACAGTATTTAGATGTTAGACTCCGCCAGAATTTTTGCACGCACAATCATGCAAATGGCTGCCAAGTAGATTTGCGCTGTTCTCTTATTAGATTCTTATCAAAGAACACTGTGGTCGCGCAACGGCTCACACCAATCTTGCACGACGCCGTTTTCCCTGCATGTTTCACTTCTTAGGCACGCCTCACCCATCCACCCATGCAAAACTACACCCGCCGCCACTTCTCCTCCCTCGTCCTATCCACTGGATTGTTCACGGGCACCCGATCCATCTTCGCTGGAGCCAAGCCCGACTCCAAGGTCGCTGGCGTTCAAATCGGAATGAATGTTCCCTACAACTTCGGCAGTAGCTTTGTCCCCGCTGATGAAGTCCTCAAGAACTGCATCGAACTCGGCGTCAGCGCCGTTGAACTCCGCACTCAGCCCGTCGAGATCGCCATGGGCGCGCCGCTCAAGGATACGAAATCTGACAAAGCCACCAAAGGCAAAGACAACTCCTCCGTCATGCGCACTTGGAGAGAGTCCGCCGACCTAGCCCGCGCCAAGGAGTTCGGCAAAAAGTGGAACGACGCGGGTGTGCTCATTGAAGTCGTCAAAGTGGACGGCATTTTCAAGATGAGCGATGCCGAGATCGACTACGCATTCAACCTCGGCAAAGCTCTCGGGGCACACGCTCTCTCCACCGAGATCGCCCACAGCGATGATGAACTCAAGCGCGTCGGCAGTTTCGCAGACAAGCACAAATTCCCCATCGGTTACCACGGCCATCACTCTACCGGACCCGCCGACTGGGAGAAGGCATTTTCATTTGCAAAATACAACTTCGCGAACGTGGACATCGGTCACTTCATCGCCGGAGACTTTGGCTCGCCCGTTCCCTTCATCACCAAATATCACGACCGCATCTCCCATGTTCATATCAAGGATCGCAAAAAGGCCAAAGGCCCCAGCGTCGTCTTTGGCGAAGGCGACACTCCGATCAAAGACGTGCTCTGTCTGATTCGCGATAACAAGTGGCCCATTCAAGCCACCATCGAGTTCGAATACAAAGTGCCAGAAGGATCAACTCGCATGGCCGAACTTGCGAAGACCGTGAAGTATTGCCGGGATGCGCTGGCTTGAGCCTCGTTCTAGCGCCGCCCTTACAGTTTGGGCGCACGAATCATCGTCATGGTTTGATCCTGCGGAAGAGCAAGAAAATTTCCTTGTTATGCGGATCGCGCCAGACTTCTTTCCATTCATCGCTAGGAAGGTTTCTTTTCCCAATAACTTTAGTTTTGGGATCATACTCAGACTGGATAAGGAGCCAGTCAGTCTTCAAATGACGATTCAATTCCAGTCGAGCGGTTTTCAATCCCGCGTAATACTCAAGCATAGCGCGCTGCGGTTCGCCAAGCCCCTTGCTGGCAACCACGACATCGCCTTTAGGTAACACGTCGCGCAACGGAGCGAGCTGACGGCTATACGACATATTCCAATCCGCCATCGGCAGGAAAATGGTCATGCCCAGCAGATATAAAAACGACACGCCCGCCGCCATATGAACACAGAGATGACGCGAATCGCGCTGGTGACGGAACCAGAGTGCGACCCAGCCCAGCGTGGCCATCAGCGCGAATGAAAAACCCGCGACATTGAAAGCAGGCTCGTAGCCGGGCAACGCTTCATGCAATCTAACTACGAGTGCGGCAGGCCATTGCAATTGCACCCCGGTCCATACCAACCACAGAAAAAGTGCAACAAGCGAGAAGAGTCCAAAGATCAAACCATTGAGCCTGCACATCCATTTGGGACTGATGTCATCAAGCCTCCGGCTGGCGAGCACCAGCAGCGGCACCATCAGTGGCAAGGCGTAAATTTCACGGCCATCACTCGAGATCGAGAACACAAGAAAGCAGGCTAAAAATAGAATGGCGGGCAGTTGCAGCGTGGCCGAGGCCCAGCCAGAAAGACGTTCGCGCAGCAAAGTCCAAGCGACCAGTAAAGTGGCTGGAAACGCATACCACGGCAGTAGCGCGAACAAATAGCCACGCGCCCCTTTGGGACCATTGACGTTGTGATAAATTAAATGCTCGTCTGCCGCCAGCCTGCCCGTGGCGTGGGCCAGCCGTTCTAATTGTCCCATAAGCCACCGCGCGAGCTCAGCGTGAAATCTGCCGAAGTTATTGTCGATCATCCATTCGCTGAACAACTGGGGCGAGCGAAGAAATAACATGACCGGCCAGATGGTCGCCCAAGGTAATGCAGCGATAACACAAGCAATGGTGAACCCTATCCAATTCCGATTCCGCCAACTCTTACATAAAAGTGGCAACAGCAGAACAGTCAGACCAGGCAACCCTGCACCTAGAAGCCCCTTGGCCATGAAGGCCAGCCCCGCCCCAGTGCCGCAAATCAAACCGCCCACCCACGCGCGACGCATCCCGACCGCCATGCCATAAAGACCGATGGCCATGCCGCTAACCAGTGCGAGATCCGTCAGTATAAAATGCGCCATGTGGATCGGCCCGATGCAGGCCATAAACAGCACCGCCGCCGGCCAGCCCTTGCCCGGCCCGTTCAATTCACGCGCTGCCAGACCGACGAAGATCAGTGTCAGTAAATTGAAAAGCAAACACGCGACCCGTGCGCCATCGTGAAGCGGGAGCAATGGAGAAAGCAATTTCGCAAACGCCGCTGCCGTCACAAAGAACACTGGCGGCTTCTGCATGAAAGGCTCGCCGCCAAGTTCCGGCACCACCACGTCGCCGCTCTCGATGACATGATAGACAAGACCCATCGTATAGGCTTCGTCAGACTTCCACGGCGCACGCCCGATGATGCCCGGCAATTGCCACGCAAGAAATAGCACGGCTAGTAAGAGCGCACTGGGCGTGATGAGTTTACCTTTGGCAGATTCGAGCATGAGGCGTTCGCTATAATCGCGCATCGCAGAAGTTCAAAAGGTCATCTGCAACATTTTTATACATTCCTTGTCGCGCGCCGCCCCGGTCCGCTTCATCGAGCCTACGCACGATCCAACCAAAACCGCTATCAATGCTCTTATGTTGAAGATGCATTGGGAATGTTTTCAAAATTGACAAGGATTGCCAATACGATAATCTTAATTTCCAAGTATTTTATGCCGACTCAAAACGTAAATCTGACACCCACTCTGGATGCCTTTGTGAAGAAACAGGTGTCGCGTGGGCACTTCAATAATGCGAGCGAAGTGCATCGGTCGGCTTTGGCTGCGATGGCGCGGCAGGAGGAAGAGCGGCAGTTGCGCTTGAAAAAGTTGCGCCGTGAAATCCAGTTCGGCATTGACGATGTGGAAGCTGGCCGTTCGAAAAAAATCACCTCCGCCAAAGGCTTGGTTTCGATGCTGGACGGGTGTTTTGAAAAGGCCGTCCAGCGGCTTGAGCGGGCAAATGCTGAACCTTTGGCATGAATGTAATCCGCACGGCCAAGGCCCTTGAGGATATTGAATCCTGCCTTTTTTGGTCAGCAGAAAACTTTGGCATTCCTGCCGCTCACCGGTATCGGGTGCTGTTGGAAGTGGCTCTGTTGGCGATTTTGGAAGACCCCGAGTTGCCGGGATCGAAACTGATCGAAGGCTTCAGTGGCAAGGTGAGAGCTTACCACATCAGGCACAGTCGAAAAGAGGCTCCGGTGGGAGGGCTGATCGTGAAAATTCCAAGGCACTTCATAGTCTATCGCACTACAGGCACACGGAGCATTGAGCTACTGCGCGTGCTGCATGACCGCATGGATTTTGAATCAAATCTTAATGAGGAAGGCGGTTAGTATGACTTATTTTTGCTATTTAGCAAAGAACGCCGCGTGGACGCTGGTGTGGGACCGGGAGTAACGTGGGCCTCTGGCCTGCGTGTGTCGAGGGCGTCTCGCCCACGAGGGGTTTTCATGAAGCCTTGCGGGGCGAGACGCCCGCAACACACACAGCCGGGACGGGCTGTGTTACTCACGAGATCAGTCTGGCTTCTCATGAATCCGGCTGCGTTTGATGATAAGAATGCCTTGTCACAGTGCCGTCCGGCAACTATCATTTTCAAAAATCTGTGCCCGATCTCAACGACAAAATATTGCAATTGCTGGGCGGCGAAGATTACGCCCCCTCCAATGTCCCCCAACTTCTGCAGAGCCTCGGCCTGCAACGCAACCAACAGCAGGAAATCCAACGCGCCCTGAGCGATCTCGAACGCGGCGGTGAAATCATTCGCACCAAGGGCAACCGCTACATCAAGGCACGCGAGGCCGACCTCATTCCTGGCGTCATCCAGATCAACAAACAAGGCAAGGGCTTCGTCCAACCCGATGAACCAGGTCTGACGGAAATCGCAATCCCCGAAAGTGCCACCGGCACCGCACTCAATGGCGACCGCGTCCTGGTGCGCCGCGATGTGCCTTCAGGAAAATCTCGGAAACCACAGGGAGACGAATCCACTGGTGCGGTCATTCGCATTCTGGAACGCAAGCGCGCGCAGCTCGTCGGCACTTTGCAGCGCAGCACCCAGTTCCTCTATGTGATCCCTGACGACCCGCGCATTCCGCATCACATTTACGTCTCCGCGCCGCGCGATCTCGGACGCCCTGCGAATGTCGGCGACAAAGTCGTCGTGGAACTGACCCATTGGGAATCTTCACACACAAATCCCGAGGGCGAGATCATCGAGGTGCTCGGCGCACCAGATGCCGAGGGCGTGGACATGCTATCAGTGCTTCGCAATTACGATCTGCCACTTCACTTCCCCAAGCCCGTTCTTCAAGAGGCGAATAGCATTGTAAAAAGCCGCTCACTTACCGAGGCCGCACCAGACGATCTCGTGGGCCGCACCGACTGCCGCGATCATGATGTCATCACCATTGATCCCGACGACGCGAAGGACTTCGACGACGCCATCTGCATCAAGCGACACGCCGATGATCATTGGAAGCTCTGGGTTCATATCGCCGATGTTTCCCATTATGTGAAACCCGGCACCGCGTTGGATGCTGAGGCCCGTGATCGCGGAAACTCCACCTATCTCGTGGATCGCGTCATCCCCATGCTCCCAGAAGCGCTGAGCAATGAACTCTGCTCGCTCAAACCGGGCGTGGATCGGCTCACGAAGTGTGTCGAATTCCATCTTTCAAACGATGGCACAGTCGTGAACGCAAAGTTTTATCCCGCCGTCATTCGCTCCAAGCGTCGCTTCACCTATGCCGAAGTCTTTGCGCAGTTGCAGAAAAAACCCGCCGACGAGATCGAGCACATGTTGCATCACGCGCATGAAATGGCCCAGCGCATTCGCCGCGCCCGATTTAAAGCAGGCTCGCTCGACCTCGATTTCCCCGAGAGCAAAATCCGACTCGATGAACATGGCCACATCCTGCGCATCGAGAAGATCGAGAACGATGTCTCGCATCAACTCATCGAGGAATACATGCTCCTCGCCAATGAAGCTGTCGCCACGCGTCTCATGCAACTGACGCGGCCCGCAGTCTATCGCATTCATGAATCACCCAAGGCCAGTCGCCTCGCCTCTTACCGCGAAGATGTTCTCGGTCACAAGATTCCCTGCGGCAATCTCAGTATCCGCGCAGAAGTGCAGAAGCTGCTCCATCGCCTCGGTGAACTGCCCATCGGTCCTGCGTTGAAGATCGGCTTCCTCCGCTCACTCATGCGCGCGCGTTATGCCGTCGAGCCTCTTGGCCACTACGGACTCAGCAAGGCCAAATACACTCACTTCACCTCCCCTATCCGCCGCTACGCTGATCTGGTCATTCATCGCGTGCTCTTCGATCATGTCCCGCTAACTCAGGCCGTGTGCAAGGAAATCGCCGACCACATCACTCAGACCGAACGCAATTCCGCCGATGCCGAGCGCGACAGTAAAGAAGTGAAACTCTATGCCTACCTCAAGGCGCAGATGGAATCCGGCGATCCACAGACTTATGCCGCGCTCGTTACCGATGTGCGGAACTTCGGCTTCTTCGTGGATGTAACCGATCTCGGCATGGGCGGGCTGGTGCATCTTTCCTCCATGCAGGATGACTTCTTCGTCTTCGATCCCTCCCGCACCCGGCTCGTCGGACGCCGCACCGGGCGCATCATCAAACTTGGTGACATCATCAATGTGCAGGTCAACAAAGTGGACAGCTTCAAGAAGCAAGTGGACTTCAAGCTCGTGAACGATCTAGGAGACAAAGCCCCGCGCCCTGGTAGCTTCCAGAAGAAATTTACGCGCCAGAAGCGAAGCCGATGAGCCTGACACATTGATCGTGTCGCATCCATCCCCACTGACAACTGCCATCAAGAAACGAACAAACCAATGCCTGCCCTTTTGAAGCGGATCATACTTGTGGCGCTCATCATGACGGGAACTACTCTTCTCAGTCAATGTTCATTGGTGGGCATGTCGCGCGCCGTCAAAAAGCTCGCTGATGTGAAGCCAAAACTGCAGGATGGCGATCTCATTTTCATCAGGCTTGCCGACCCCATCTTTGTCCACGTGGCGGAAACAATGAATAGCTGGGAAACCCACGTCGGCATCATCTTTCATGACGCAAAGGATGGGTGGATCGTTTATGAAAGCACGGTTCCTCTATCCAAGAAAACGCCGCTCGATAAATTCGTGGCCCACGCCGATGATCAGCGTTTTACCATCCGTCGCGCCAAGAAAAATCTGACGTCGAATGAAAAGGATCAACTGCTGCAAGCGGCCAGCAATCGCCTCGGCAAGCTCTATCATCTCGGCTTCAAATATGACTCCTCCCGCCAGTATTGTTCCAAGTTCGTTCACGACTCCTACCTTGATGCGACGGGTCGGGAAGTAGGGCACATCGAAACCTTTCGTGAAGTGCTCGAGGCCAACCCCAAGGCACCCGTTTGGTTTTGGCGACTCTGGTTCTTTGGTTTCATCCCTTGGGAACGACGCTGTGTCACCACCACCAGCGAGCTGAAGGACAAGAATTTCGTCACGGTTTTCGATACGGAAATTGTTCGTGAAACCAAGAAATCAAAATAAGTCATGAGCGCCCCTGAAAACCCCCGCCCGCCCTTTCCTCCATTCGACGCTAAGACTGCCGCGCAGAAAGTTCGCATGGCAGAAGACGCTTGGAATACCCGCATCCCCGAACGTGTATCGCTAGCCTACACACCCGACACCGTCTGGCGAAACCGTGCCGAGTTTCTCGTCGGGCGCGAGGCCGTTGTTGAGTTCCTCACCCGCAAGTGGAGCAAGGAAATGGAATATCGGCTCATCAAAGAACTGTGGGCCTTTCACGGAAACCGCATCGCCGTTCGTTTCGCCTATGAATGGCAAGACGGCACTGAGCATTGGTTCCGCTCCTATGGAAACGAGAACTGGGAGTTCAATGACCAAGGCTTCATGCAGCGTCGCATTGCCAGCATCAACGACTTGCCCATTGCCGCGAGTGAACGCAAATTCCACTGGCCGCAAGGACGACGCCCTGATGAACACGCGAGTCTGTCAGAACTCGGCCTGTGACTTATCTAATTAAAGATTGCGGATCGTCAGGAAGTTGTTGCCGGATAAAATCGAAATAGCGTTTTAGTAATTGGCGGCACTCAAGTTGTTGCGCATATTCTTTCCTGTGAAAGGCAGTAAGAGATTCGGGCTTGATAAAGGTAAGGTCG
>JBBRNC010000042.1:0-32543 GCA_038230495.1 Verrucomicrobiales bacterium | reverse complement strand
TGATTCCGCTACGCTCCATCAACCGAATCCGCGGAGCTCGCGCCCTAAAGCTGTCCAACCCACCCTGAATGTGTAACCTTAACCCGCAAGAGTGTTACCCATGTTCTGACCTAAAAGTGTTACCGATGTTCTGACTGCGCCGAATCCCATTCATTCAATGTTCCTTGTTCAGTGTTTAAAATTCAATGTTCGACGATTAGTCTTCCGCCTTCTCACCTGCCGGACACATCTTCACGATGCGTGGATCGAATTTGCCGAGGACTTCAACGAGATCCGTCTGCGCTGCCATGACACTGTGGATGTCTTTATAGACACCGGGCACTTCATCAAGTCCTGCGCTGAGAAGTTCCACGCCAGCGGCAGCGAGTTGCTTCTTCACATTGCTCCAAGCAAAAGACTGCATCGCCTTCGTGCGGCTCATCACGCGGCCCGCGCCATGCGATGCGCTGTTGAGCGAATCAGCATTGCCCTTCCCACGCACCACGAAGCCCGGCGTCGCCATCGAGCCTGGAATCACGCCCAGCACACCTGCGCCCGCAGGCGTCGCGCCTTTGCGATGCACAATAACTTCCCGCGCCGCGCCGTTGATGACGTGCGTTTCCTTCCACGCAAAGTTGTGATGGTTCTCAATGTCCATGACGACATGAGCGCCGACTTTCTTCGCGATGTGCTTATGGATAAGTGCGTGATTCGCTGCTGCGTAGTTACCCATGAGATTCATGGCCGCCCAGTATTCCTGACCGGCTTCCTCCTCAAAGGTGAGCCACGCGAGATGCTTCAACTCCTTCGGCAACTCGTAACGGCGATCCATCGCGATACGGCTGTAGTGCTGGCAAACTTGCGCACCAGTCCCGCGCGATCCGCTGTGTGAAAGCAGCGCGACGTATTCGCCCGCTTCGATCTCGAAGCCTGATTCCTTCAGCGCGACAGCTTCGTCAGCCGACACCGTGAACGCGCCGAACTCGACAAAATGATTTCCCGAGCCGCTGGATCCAAGCTGCTTCCATGCCTTGTCCTTGAAGCGCTTCGTGATCGGCGACACGTCCCAGTCCTCGTCCATCACATCATGATGACGACGGTCCTTGAACGCCATGCCCATGCCAAAGCACGTTTCATTTTCTAGGATGTTGGCCAGACGGTCCTTCTGGCCCGCGATGGTGCTAGCCTTGCGGTCATAAACCGTGAGGCGCATCCGGCACGCAATGTCCACGCCGACCGCGTAAGGAATCACGCAGCCTTCCGTGGCTAGCACGCCACCGATTGGCAAGCCGTAACCAAGATGCGCATCCGGCATCAACGCACCCGCCACCGAAACCGGCAACGCACACGCATTCGCCATTTGTTTCACTGCTTCCGGTTCGAGACCCGATCCCCACTGCTTCCAAGGCGCGAGTTCATCACGCTGCTTGTAAGCCGGTGCATAAAGATCACGCGCGAACACCTCGCGCAACGGATCGCCGAGAAACGATTCTGGCTTCGCGATGATCGCGCAAATTTCTTCTTCGAGGCGCTCCAAGATACCGGGAGCGCCGACATCCTTGTCGGCGAGTGTCATCGATCCTGTAAGTGTTGCCGACAAGGATGTCTGCGCTCCCAGTTTGTTCTGCGCGATGAAATTCACGATGAATTCCATGCCGGATTTGAGAGCCGCGCCCTGAGGCACGCCGAGGCGGATGAGGTCTTTGATGTTCATGATGTCTTGGTTTGAAAATGGATGACTGATGATAATGCGAAGGCAGACCTCCGGCAGCGGTGTTTGTTCTTTTCTTATCGTGAGAATGACCCCACCGCATTGCCTGAAGGCAACACGGCAGGGTTTGGGTCGCGTGAGGGTTTCTGACATGGGTGGCGGATGGCCGTGGTGAGGTTTGCACCTTGATCGTTGCGGCTTGAGGCTTGACCCGTTGCACCTTGTGGATTGACGCTCAGCATCGGTGTCGGTGACAGCGTTGTTCAGACGCTATGGACGGTTTTGAATCGTCCAAGGTGGTCATCCTGACTCCCATTGTCTTCGCCGCCACGCACCCAAATTTTACTCGCTCACGGAAACGGACTGCGCATGGTTGGCCTCATCGAGTTCGTCCTGGAGCGCGGAAATTTCCACTTCCAGATCGGCGACAAGCTGGTCCACCTCAGTCTTCTTGAGTTGCGCGATGTATTCCACTTCGACGGCAGGATGGATGTAATTACCAGCCTCCTTGAACACGCCGTTACGCACATCGAGTTCCTTGATCGTCGCGACGAGGCCCTTCAATTCTGCGAGGCGGAAGATGCGTGGATACAATTCGGCGTTCGCAGATGCAATGGCGGATTTCACTTCGACGAGACGGTTCACGGACGCACGGAGTGCTGCGAGCACCTCGTGGTTGTTGTAGTCGAACGCCACCGTCGTAGCACGCGAGTTCTGCTTAGTAAGACGGTCCTTGAGAGTCGTCACTTCGCCAGCGAGTTGGTTCTTGAGTTTAAGTGCTTTAGTTAGTTTCATGGTGTGTGTGGTTTTATGTTTTGTTTGGTTGGATTGGTGAGCCCGCAGGGATTTGCGCCCTGCTCTGCCGGTTAAAAGCCGGCTGCTTCGCTCTCTAAGCTTCGGGCTCGAAAATTGGTGGTCACGGCTGGATTTGAACCAGCACTGGCGGCGCTCTCGACGCCGTGCCTCTGCCGTTGGGCTACATGACCGTTGAATGAAATGGCGGAACGCGGAGGACATGCTCCCCATCGCGCACTAGGCACGACGATCTCTTTAGCAAAGAGTCCCGGCTCGCTGGTCCGGTTCACATTCCAAATGGTGCCCGCAGCGAGATTTGCGCTCGCACTGGCCGATGTTTGAAATCGGTGTCTCTGCTGTTGGACTACGCGGGCATAATGAGTGCTCCCGATCGGACTCGCACCGACACTGAACCGGTCTTAAGCCGGTTGCCTCTGCGTTGGGCTACGGGAGCGAAATGGTCCCGGCGGTGGGAGTTGCACCCGCACTGGCTCCGTTCTGAGCGGAGTGCCTCTGCTGTTGGGCTACGCCGGGAAATAAATTGGTGCTCCCGGCAGAGCCGAGCGAAGCGAGACAGCCGCTCAAATATTTCAAAATCAAAGTGGCAACTTTCGCCTGCAACCTCCGCGTTCGAAGCGCGGTGCTCTATACATTGAGCTACGGGAGCGTTAATAAAATGGTGGCCCTGGATGGATTCGCACCATCAACCTCCTGAGCCAAAGTCAGGCGCTCTGCTCATTGAGCTACAGGGCTATTAAAAAGAAATGGATGTGCGCCCCAGACTCGCACTGGGTAAGTCGGTTTTGCAAACCGATGGCTCGGCTCTTCACCTTGCGCACAGTTGAATTGACAATGGGGAGACCAACGGGATTTGCACCCGCACGGCGGCTTTCACAGAGCCGAATGCGAACTCTTACATCATGGTCTCCATTGAAGCTGGATCCTCCGGTCGGAGCTGCCCCGACATGATCTCGTTTACGAAACGACTGCATTACTATCTCTGCCACGGAGGAATCTTGAAGTGGTGCTCCCGCGAGGATTTGCACCTCGAGCTTCCGCCTTCGCAAAGCGGTGTGCATAACTCTTACACTTCGGGAGCCTATTGATAAGTTGGTGCGCCATGCCGGTGCTGCCCCGGCGCTCTCTGTTTGGTGTGCCTGCGCGATAGCGCATCAATTAACCGCGGAGCGCTGAATTGCACAGACGCGGGAGCGTCAACACAGACGTGCTCGCTGTTACACCAATGACGCAAATGAAACTGGTCGCTGGACCCGGAATCGCACCGAGATCGTCCGCTCTTCAGGCGGCTGCATTGACTGACTCTGCCATCCAGCGGGATGGTCCCTCCGCGCGGTATCGCGCCGCGGTCTTCCGCTTATCGGGCGGGTGCTCTGCTTTTGAGCTACGGAGGAATATATAAAAGTGGTCGCCCGACGAGGTAACGCTCCCCGGTCAACCGGATGTAAGCCGGCCGCTCTACTATTGAGCTATCAGGCGATGAAATGCTGACGATACAAAATGGCACCCGCACCCGGTAACGCTCCGGGGTCTTCCGATAGAAAGTCGGACGTGCTGCTATTGCACCATGCGGGCAAAAAATTGGCGGAGCGCCAAGGAATCGAACCTTGGACACCGATGAAGGTGCGGCTGTTTTCAGGACAGCTTCCTCGACCAACCGGACGCGCTCCTTTAAAAAAATGGCTCCCCTTCGTGGTGTCGCACCACGCTCACACGTCTTAACAGGACGGCAGCACACTCCGTGCTTTAAGGGGAATTGAAAAATGGTGCTCCCGGCAGAGCCGAGCGAAGCGAGACAGCCGCTCACTTTGCATCCGAATGGAAGCGGCAACTTGCACCTGCGTCGGTCCATTTAGAAGATGGATGCCATGGCTGCTAGGCTACGGGAGCAAGATAAGAATGGTCGCGCGCCTCAGTGCTGCCCTGAGCTTCTCCTGATTCCAAATCAGGCGGGTTCGCTGGCTCCCTCGCGCGCGATTGAAAAAAGTGGACCGCCGCGGCTTTGCACCGCGCTCTCCTGCTTGCAAGGCAGATGACCTCCTGAATGATCGAGCGGCCAAGTCTGGCAAATTGGAAAAGTGGAAGATTGGAAGATTGGAAGATTGGAAGATTGGAAGATTGGAGCGCGTGGATTTCTGATCAACCTCAGCATTCCAATCTTCCATTGTTCCATGCTTCCAATGCCTTGATTGGTAGCGGAGGCGGGAATCGAACCCACTCATTGACGGCTTATGAGGCCGGCGCCTTCCCACTTGGCGACTCCGCAGTTGATGATATAAAATGGCACGTCGTCTGAGTGCTGCCCTCAGTAGGGTCGGATTTGGAATCCAGCCTGCATGGCTGATGCCCGACGTGTTATGAAAAAATGGTGCGGTCAGCCGGAGTTGACGCTTCTGCGTCTGTGCAGTTAGCGCTCCGCGATAGAGAATTGCGCTATCGCGCATGGCGCTGCACCGGCGTCGCCTGATTGGCACTCAGGCATCCTGCTGCTGAACGATGACCGCAAAAGGCGGCGTGGGCTGCTTATCGAGCACACCCACGCCGCAGTATTATATTACGACAAAAAAAGAACAAACACCGCTGCCAGCTTTCTCAAGCTCGCACCCGCAGGTATTTCACGGCGGATCTTTCGGTGTTTGTGGCACACCTCCCGATGCACGGATGTCCATTAAGTGGAGATCGTCGCAAAGCCTCTTGGTTCTGAAAATCAGAGGCGAGGAATCAGGCAATACTTCAGCGTGAGCGAGTCATCATAGATGACTAACTTGACAGTAACCTGCAAGCTGCAATCGTATGACCGGTTGCTAACTAACAAGCGTCTCCGCTAGGGACTTAAGTATTGGTGACCGATTCCGCCCCGTCGTCAGTTACAGCTGGCGGCGGGGCTTTTATCGCCCATTAGAAATTAGGTTGAATAGTTAAATAATTTGCTCCTTTGGTTGAGTTGATGAAAACAAAAAACCCTGCTGGCCGGTGGGGCGAGCAGGGTTTCAAAAGTATGATGAGTTACATCAAGATCGAAATTTACCTGCGTGCCTCCTTGGCGAAATCGCCGTTCTCGGTATTGGGCTGTCCAAGGACAATACTCTTGTATGAGCACAACATACCGGAACGACGCGACCATCTGGCCGGCGCGTGTGTGGGTATATTTTGATGTGTTTTCATGGTGTGTGAGATTGCGATCTTACCTAAGCATCATTAGTTGGTCAATATGTTTTTTAATATTTTGTTATCTTTGTAGATAAGATGGATGGCTATCAATGAGGCTCTTAACATTCAGCGACACTTACTGCGAGACCGCCTCTTGAAGTCTCCTTGTATTTCGAACTCATGTCGCGCCCTGTGTCGCGCATAGTCTTGATAACTTTGTCGAGCGATATGAGATGCGAGCCATCTCCAGCTAGTGCGAGTCGGGCGGCGTTCAGCGCTTTCACTGCGCCCATGGCGTTGCGTTCGATGCATGGGATTTGCACCAGCCCGCCGACTGGATCGCAAGTGAGTCCGAGGTTGTGTTCCATGCCGATCTCGGCGGCGTTCTCGACTTGAAGCGGTGTGCCGCCGCAATACTCCACGAGTCCGGCTGCGGCCATCGAGCAAGCGACACCGACTTCGCCCTGACAACCGACGTCGGCACCAGAGATGGAGGCGTTCCGTTTGTAGAGCAGACCAATGGCACCTGCAGTTAGTAAGAAACGATGCACCCCATCTACGTGCGGCGAGGAACGGAATCGCGTCGCGTAATGCAACGCCGCTGGGATGATGCCCGCAGCGCCATTGGTTGGGGCGGTGACTACGCGACCACCAGCGGCGTTCTCTTCATTCACGGCGAGCGCGTATAGATTCACCCAATCAAGAACGCTGAGCGGATCGGCCATTCCCTTTTCTGGGCTAAGGCGAAGTTTGTCATAAGTGGCCTTCGCGCGACGCGGGACATGTAAGCCGCCGGGCAGTTCGCCTTCACGTGAGCAGCCTCGCTTCACACAATCCTGCATGGCTGTCCAGATTCTGTCCAGACGTGCGCGGGTTTCGGCTTCGGGGCGCATCGCGTTTTCGTTGGCCAGAACGATCTGAGAGATACTAAGACTTTCGCGCGCACAATGAGCCAACAGTTCCGCGCCAGATGTGAATGAATAAGGGATGTTAGTAGCCGCAGGTTCGGCACCAAATTCTTCGTCGCGCACAATGAATCCGCCGCCGAGCGAATACCAAGTCTCTTCCAATAATAAATCTCCGCGCTCATCGAACGCAGCGAACTTCATGCCGTTGGGATGTTTCGGCAGTGGCTGAAAACGCTTAAACTCCAGATCGCGCGAAGCATCAAATTCAACCGTCGCTCCGTCTGACAGAAGCAGTCGCCCATGGAGTTGCAGCAGACTCTCGATGCGATCCAGATCAACTGTCTCAGGCTCCTGCCCCAGCCAGCCGAGGATAATCGCCTTGTCCGTTCCGTGTCCCTTGCCGGTGGCGGCGAGTGATCCATAGGTTTCGCAAGTCATGCGCGTGACTCGATTGATCAAGCCCGCATTCGTCAATGACTGCACAAAGCGTCGCGCCGCGCGCATCGGCCCCACAGTGTGGGAAGATGACGGGCCGATGCCGATGGTGAAAAGATCAAGGGCTGAAAGCATACACAAAAGGAGAGTTAGAAAATCATGACTCAATTAAGGAGATCACTCGATGGAGCGCCAAGCGTTCCATGCGACCTGCGGAATGTCATGGATTTATAATTCCCGCTTCACTTCGAAGCGACAACGGCGCGATTCGGCGGCTTCTTCATACTTGCGACGATGCGGTAACCCAGCAAGACCGCAGCCACTATGGCGAATGCCACGGGGTAAGTGATGTCTGACTTTACGATCATGTAGTAATGCACCACGCCCCCTATGATGATGACATACGTCAGACGATGGAGCTGGTTCCAGCGTTTGCCGCCAAGCTTTTTGATCATCGCATTTGTCGAAGTCACGGCCAGTGGCACCATCAAGAGGAAACTGGCCATGCCGACGGCAATGAACGGCCGTTTGTAGATGTCGGACGCAATGGTGAGGATTTGCCAGTCACGATCTCCCGCGATGTAAGTTATCAAGTGTGCGAAGCCGTAGAAAAACGCGTAGAGGCCGAGCAGACGGCGTTGTTTGAGTAACCAATTTAAGCCGAAAATTTTGCGCAATGGAGTTACCAGAAGCGTGAGCACTAGGAAGACGAGAGTGAGCACGCCAGTGGTCCGGGTGACAAACTCGACGGGGTTCGCGCCCAGCCGGCCTCGCCATGCGTCAAGAAGCATGAGCAGCGCGGGGAGCAAGCCATTGAAGAGAATCAACTGTCGGTGGAATCGGGTGTCGGAATTGAAGTCCATGGTGCTCAGAAGTTTTTCCGCAGGTCCATTCCGGCATAGAGGCTAGCGACTTGATCCGCGTAGCCATTGAACATCAAGGTCTCCCGCGTGCCGCCTTCGCCGATACGACGTTCGCGAGACTGTGACCACCGGGGATGATCGACGGTGGGATTGACGTTCGAGTAAAAGCCGTATTCGCCCGGATTGGCGAGGTTCCAAGTCGTGGGTGGCTCCCGGTCGGTGAGAGTGATCTTCACCACAGATTTGATGCTCTTGAAGCCGTATTTCCACGGCACCACGAGACGCACGGGAGCACCGTTTTGATTGGGCAGCGTTTTCCCATAAAGTCCGGTGGCCAGAAGTGTCAGCGGATGCATGGCTTCATCCAGACGTAAGCCTTCGACATAGGGCAGACTGATGCCCGCCGAATCCGAATCCGGCATCTGTTTGATGTCGAAGTAAGTCGTGAAAGCGACGTGCGTGGCCTTGCTCATGGGCTCCACGGAATTGAGAAGTTTTGACAGTGGGAAGCCCACCCATGGAATGACCATCGACCAGCCTTCGACACAGCGGAACCGATAGATGCGCTCGAAGGACTCGAACTTCATCAGATCGGAAAGATCAAACGTGCGCGGTTTCTGCACTAGGCCCTCGACCTCGATAGTCCATGGATTAGTGACGAAGTTCTTGGCTCTAAATGCCACTTCCGATTTGTCGGTGGAGAACTCATAGTAGTTGTTGTATCCCGCGATCTCCGAAAAAGTGTTCGGCTTGTCATTAGCTGCGAGCGCGGAAGCGTAGGCGCTATCGGTAATAGAGGTGATGGCCGTGCCATTATTTTTCACTTCCGGGCGCGGGCTGAACTTGCGATAAAGTCCCGCCGTGGCCAGGCCGGACCCAGCCCAGATCGCCGACTTCATGAAGAGGCGGCGGTCGTTAAAAGTCTCCTCAGGAGTGATCTCGTCGGGGGATGGTCTTGGAGAGGAGGGCATGATCTGGGCAAGTGAAGACTAATGTCAGATACGCGAGTTATGAAATTATTCCCGATGTTTTGTAATTAAGATGGATGCAGCCTAGGCCAACTTAATCCTCAACTAATCACCCTCCTGAGTAACACGGTCGTCACGACTGTGTGTGTTGCGGGCGTCTCGCCTGCAACGCTTCCCAGCGTGGGCGAGACGCCCCCGACACACACAGGCCCGGAGTCCCGCGTTACTCCCGGTCCTACACCAGCATTCGCACGGCGTTCTTTGCTAAAAAGGAAGTTGAGTTGCGTTAGCCGCCTGTTGCGAATTGAGTGTGTTTAGTTGAGAGCCTGAAATTGAAGCGCCTGAATGTGCAAGCATGACTCACCTCAAGGGCGAAGCATTTAATTCCATCTCAACGCGCAGGTTCAAGCTCTCAACTAACAACTATAAACTATCATCTTTCCTTTTTTTATCACTCCCGGAAAATTACATCGATTTTCAGGAATAAGCCTACCAGCCGCGACTCTCATCTTTGCTTTTCGCCCTCGAAATTTTTTCGTCAATGCACGCCTCCACTTACAGCGCACTTTTTGACTTCGGCATTGACGAAGCCCCGCGTGCTAGTTTTGTTAAGGCCACAAGCACTGTGCAGCCGGACTTTCATCAACTCATTACCGACCACTACGCAGGGCTGTATCGCTTCGCGCGCAGCCTGTGCAAGCGCGAGGGCACCGCTGAGGACTTGGTCCAACAAACTTTCCTTCAGTGGGCAAAGAAGGGTCAGACACTTCGCGATACCGACAAGGCTAAGACTTGGCTCTATACCACGATATATCGAGAATGGCTCGGCATTGCGCGCAAAGAGAAGCGCTTTCAACACGTCGAGTTCGAGCCTGATTTCCACGGTGGCGTGCATGAGCCAATGGAAATTCCTCAGATCGATTCGCAAACCTTGCAACGCGCGTTGGATGAGCTTGATGAAAGCTATCGTGCGCCGCTGGTGCTTTTCTACCTTCGCGAGCTATCGTATAAAGACATTGCAGAGACGCTGGGCTTGCCCATAGGCACTGTGATGTCCCGCCTTTCGCGAGCCAAAGATGTCCTGCGCAAGCAACTCTCCGCCTTGGCCGATTTATGACATCTGAAGAAGCCAGACTCCAACTCGACGCCACCACGCTGCGCCCGCAAGACGCCAGTGAGGAAGCCCGTGCGATGGTGGAGAATGATGCTGAACTAGGCGCGTGGGTTGCGGCGCGAACGGAGTTCGACGAACGCGTGTCCGCCGCGATGGATGACATGCCGATCCCTGCGCACTTACACGAGAAACTCCTGCGCATGATCGGAGAGCAGCAACCGATGAAGCGCAAAATCATGCCACGTGTCGTGATGTGGCTGGCCGCTGCAGCGATGGTCGTGTTCATGGCGGGCAACTTGTGGATGAACAACGCCAAGGCCAAAGGCTGGCAGTCCGAAGCACTCGCGAAAGTGCAGTTGGTCCAGCACGGCATTTCTCCTATTCAGCATCGCTCGCGTGATCTTGAAGAGTTGAAAAAGACGCTGCTCGCCGAGGGATCATTGTCCCCTGCGAGCCTTCCTGCCTCACTGGCAAAACTGCGGACCTTCGGCTGCCGCACCATTCAAGTCGCAGGCAAACAAGCGACTATCGTGTGCTTCGAAATCGCTCCGGGTAAAGAAGCGCATCTTGTCGTGATGAACGAAGCTGATCTCAATGGCGCACCGCCCCAGAAGTCACCGGTGTTCTCAACACAAGGCAGTTGGACCATGGCAACTTGGAGCAACGGACCTCAGAGCTTCATGCTCGCCACGAGCGCAGATGCGGCATTGCTCAAGAGCTTGTTCGCGTGAGCATTTGGGGCTGACACTCTTGATGACGTGTTAAGCACCGTCGCCCTAAAAACTAATCTGCGCGGGAATAAAATAGGACCTGCCATCCTCTCATTGACATGAAAATCCCCCTTACTTTACCCGCCCTTGCCTTCGCATCACTGTTGTCTGGAGCCGTGTTTTTGTTAGCATGTCAGGCCGGACCCCAACCGGAAGGTGGAACGCAAAACCCCGTGTCAGTCGGAACGGTGAAATGGGAACGCGACTATCAAAAAGCGCTGGAGCTGGCGAAAAAATCCGGCAAGCCAGTGTTCGCACTTTTTCAGGAAGTCCCAGGTTGCGCGGGTTGCCAGCAATTCGGACGCGACGTATTAAGTGATCAGAAAGTTGTCGAAGCGATCGAGAAAAATTTCATACCACTGCTTATTCACAACAACAAAGCGGGCGTCGATCAGGAAGTGCTCAAGCAACTCGGAGAACCCGCGTGGAACTACCAAGTGGTGCGCTTTCTCGGTGCCGATGGAAAGGATCTGATTCCACGGAAGGACCACGTTTGGGAAGCTCCTGAATTGATGGAACGCATAAAAGCGGCTTTAGCCAAAGCCGGGAAGCCAGCTTCCACACAACGCATTGCCTTTGCTCAGCATTGTTTTTGGGAAGGCCAAAAAAAGTTGAGCGTCATCCCCGGTGTCACGCAAACAGAAGCCGGCTTTCTCGATGGCCACGAAGTGACCTTGGTGGATTTCGATCCGAAGCTCATTTCATCGGATCAACTCACAAGCAAAGCGCAAGCAGCAGGCGTGGCGACGAAAACCTATCATTCGTTTGAAAGTTATCGTAAAGCCCCAGACTCGGATCAGAAGCACCCTTAAGCAAGGGATCAAGGAGGCCAAACATAAGCCTAATCCCGAACAGGCTATATAGTAGCATGGGTATTCCGATGGAGCCAGAAAGCCTCTTGCTGGAGGCGTGATCTTTCCCCCTGATTCTATTTTCCTTCGCCTCGGGTAAATCCAGTGCTATGAGAGCACCCATGATCGCCCGCACTTATTCAGCCACGCTTCTGGGCGTTAACGCCGTGGAGGTGGAAATCGAATCGAGCGAATCACCCGGCCTCCAGTTCCGCATGAGCATCGTCGGGCTGCCAGACACCGCCGTAAAAGAAAGCCGCGACCGAGTATTGTCCGCACTGCGTGCCGAAGGTTTTTACGCACCCACGAGCGGCACTCTGACCGTGAACCTTGCGCCCGCCGATTTGCGCAAGGAGGGGCCGGGCTTCGATTTGCCCATCGCGCTCTCCATCGTCGCACCGCGAGAGAAACTGGCCATGGAGCGTCTCGCGGAATGTTGCATCGTCGGAGAACTCGCGCTCAATGGCGAACTGCGCCCCGTGCGCGGCATTCTCGCCACCGCACTGGAGGCCCGCGCTCGCGGACGGCGGCAGTTGCTTGTTCCCAAACGCGTCGCTGTCGAAGCCAGCGTGGTCGAGGGAATCGAAGTCATCGGCCTGGACAATCTGCGCGATGCCGTGGAATTTCTGCGCGGTGACAAGGTCATCGCGCCGGAGCCATGCCGCGCCGCAGAATTTTTCCATGCCAATGCGAATTACGGCATTGATTTCAACGAGGTCAAAGGCCAGCAGGATGCGAAACGCGCCATCGAAGTCTCAGTCGCCGGTGGTCACAACGTCCTCATGATCGGGCCGCCCGGCACTGGCAAGTCCATGCTCGCCAAACGCATCCCTACCATCATGCCTGGCATGAGCGAGGAGGAGGCGATTGATACCACGAAAATTCACAGTGCTGGCGGTCTCCTGGGCGAGACCCGCGCATTTATCGCCACGCGTCCGTTTCGCTCGCCGCATCATACGATCAGTGATGCCGGCCTGCTCGGTGGCGGGAGCAATCCAGGCCCCGGCGAAGTCAGCCTCGCGCACAACGGCGTTTTATTTCTCGATGAACTGCCGGAGTTCCGGCGCAGCACCTTGGAAGTCATGCGCCAGCCGCTCGAGGATGGGAAAGTCACCATCAGCCGCGCCGTCGGCTCTATCACCTTCCCCGCTCGATTCATGCTGGTGGCCGCGATGAATCCCTGTATGTGTGGCTATTATGGTGACCTAAAAAGAGAGTGTCGTTGCGGACCCGCATCAATTCAAAAATATCGTCAGCGCATCAGCGGCCCCTTACTGGACCGCATTGACCTGCATGTCGAAGTCCCCGCAGTAGAATATAAAACACTTTCATCCACCGAACAGACTGAAGGCTCGGAAAGTATTCGAGTGCGTGTAGAAAAAGCTCGCGCAACTCAGCGCGAGCGTTTTGCCAAGGAGAAAGGCGTCCACACCAACAGCGGCATGGGGCCACGTCTGATTCGGAAACATTGCGAACTCGACACCGAAGGCGCGAGCTTTCTGGAGCAGGCCATGACCGGACAGAATTTTTCTGCGCGCGCCCATGACCGGATTTTAAAAGTCGCCAGAACCCTCGCCGATCTCGATGGCACCGAGCGCATCGCGTCCAACCACGTTCTCGAAGCCATCAACTACCGCACGCTGGATCGCGCGATGTGGACATAGCGCAGCGATCAGATTCCATCGCCATGAGCAAAGAAAATTCCGTCTGGCGTATTCCTGCGCGCAGTGACCCGCGCTGGGCGTTTACGGGGTTGCTGGTAATTTATGTTGTGTTGGGATTCACGGTGCTGGGGTTCAATCGCGATCCTATGCAAGTGGCGCTGACCGTGCTGGCTTGCGCCGGGTTTGATCTTGTATTTGCTCGCGTGTTTCGCGGTGAAAGACTGGTGCCGCTTAGCGCCTGCATCACGGGCCTTGGTCTGGCCTTGCTCGTGGACTATCCGCACGACTATGTGCTGCTGCTGCTGCCCGCGTTCTTTGCCATTGCTTCCAAATATATTCTCACAGTGGATGGACGGCATGTGTTCAATCCGGGACTGGTCGGGTTGCTCAGTGCGCTCACGTTTGGCTCGGGGCGATTCTCTTCCGCGCCTGCCTTTCAATGGGGAGGTCATGCGGGTGTTTCCGTGCTGCTCTCATTGGCGGCGCTGACGCTGTTCATTTTCAAGGTCCGCCGCCTGCCGCTGATCGTGTCGTTCCTTGTGAGCTTTGCCGCGTTCACTGTTTTGCGCGCATGGTTAATGCGCTGGCATCTCCCGATCGAGACCACGATTCGCGGCACGCTCACATCGCCTGCGTTTTTTCTATTCACGTTTTACATGATCACGGACCCGAAGACCTCGCCCGCCCGTCCGTGGGCGCAGGCAGGATGGGGCCTGCTGGTGGCGGCACTGGACTTTGCCTTCCATATGAAGTCCTCGCTGGCGACACTCTTCTGGGCTTTGTTCTTTGCCAGCGCAGGCCACTGGTTGTGGCTTCGCATGCATTCCATGCGACGCGTAGGATGGTCTTCTTGGATGCCTTCGCTTCAATGGGGCAGGCAACTGGTTGCGCTCTCGCTCCTCGCGGTCATGGGTGCGCAAGCCTATGATCACTGGTTATATCCTGCGGTGCTCGCGCCGCATCCGCAGTTCCGCTTTGAAAAAATATCCGCGAGCATCTCGGGCGTGACTTCACGGACTGAGGAAACTTTGCTCAAGAGTGTTGATCCTCGCGTAGCTCACATCGCCAAGTGGATTCTCTCCGTTGGCGATGCGGTCGCAGTCGGAGACTTTGATGGCGATGGCCTGCCTGATTTATTTCTGACGAATCCGCACAAGCGCCCGGAGGATCGCAACGCGCTTTATCGCAATCTCGGCGGCTTCCGTTTCCAGCGCGTTCCGTTGCCTGCATTAGCCGACATCAATGCGCATCCTGAAGAGCAAGGCATCATTTCCGGCGTCACCTTTGTTGATTACGACAACTCAGGCCGGCAGTCGCTCTTGCTTGTCACCGGCTGGGGCAAGGTGCGACTACTGCGCAATGAATTGCACGCGGATGGCAGTATTGAATTTCGCGATGTGACACGCGAGGCGGGCATTGATGAATACACCGTGAGTGTCGCTGCCACCTTCGCGGATTTCAGTCACAGCGGGAATCTGGATTTGTTCATCGGGAACGTGATGGCCACCACGCTGCCGGACTATGACAAGCCCACGCTATTCAATCTGTTCAAGCTGCCCCAGCCCGAGTTTCCAGACGACCGAAGGATGTTTCATTTCATGCACAGCACCTGGCACAACGCGACTAATGGTGGACGAAACGTGTATTACAGGAATGTCGGCAACGGTCATTTTGTGCGTGAAAACATCGCAGCGCTTGGAATGCCGGAGACGCATTGGACGTTGGCCGTGGGCACGGCGGACTTGAATCAAGACGGCTGGCCCGATCTTTACTGCGCCAGTGATTTTGGCCCGGATGATCTTTATCTTAATCACGATGGGCGTCACTTCGAGCGCATCTCCAGCCCCGTTGTCGGGCACATCGGCCATGACACTTACAAAGGTATGAATGTTTCCGTTGGAGACTTGGACAATCGAGGCTGGCAGGACATTTACGTCTCCAATGTCCACGCGCCGTTGCAAGCAGAAGGAAGTCTTCTGTGGCACATCGAACATGATCCGCGCGATCCATTTCATCCTGTGATTCGCGATGTGGCGAGTGCTCGGCATGTGCTCAATGAAAGCCGATTCGGCTGGGGTGCCGCGATGGGTGATCTGAATCTGGACGGCTGGCTCGACATGGTGCAAGTCAATGGCATGGTCGATGACACCGCCGACCACCGGTTCGATACGCGACATGATTATTGGTATAACGCTGCGCAAGTCATGCGCTCAGGGCCGGAAGTTCACAGCTTTGCCGACCGCTGGTCCGATCTGCGCGGTTACGACATCTGGGGTCATCAAAAAAATCGCGTCTATCTTTCCTCTGCTAACGCACCTGCGAAATTTGCTGACGTCGCGGAAAACGTGGGACTCGTGGATGCCACAAATTCGCGCGCGGCAGCGCTCGCGGACTTCGACAACGACGGCGCGCTGGATCTGGTCATCACGCATGAATTTGCGGAAGCGGAAATATTTCGGAACACGCGAATGGACGGAGTGACGCGACCGCACTGGATCGGCCTGCTGATGAAGGGCGACGGCATCCAAGTCAATCGCGATGCCATCGGTGCGCAGGTGTTTGTCCGTTCGACACAACTCCGTCAGATGCGCGAAGTAACACTAACTTCCGGTTTCTCAGCGCAGAGCGATCGCCGTCTGCATTTCGGACTCGGTGCAGATGCAGCGTCCGTGGATGTTGAAATTCACTGGCCCGGTGCAGGCCCGCAAATCATTCATGCGTTGCCAGTTGACCAGTATCATACGATCCAGTTCAACAGCGCACCGCCTATTGCACTTGGGAGCAAGCCGTTGCGTTGATCTCTTATCATGTCACTTCGCAACCATTGGTATATTGCCTGTGAATCCCGTGCGCTGAAAACCAGTCCGCGGAAGGCGATGATATTTGGCGCACCGCTTGTTCTATGGCGAGATGAAACAGGAAAAGCTCGCGCCTTTCCCGACCGCTGTATTCATCGCAACGCGCCGCTGTCCGGGGGCCGCGTCGTGGGAGGTCAGTTGCAATGTCCTTACCACGGCTGGCGCTATGACGGTCAAGGGCGCTGCATTCATGTTCCGGCGCTGGCAGCGAGCCGGACGATTCCCACCAGTGCGTGCACGCGCTCCTTGCCGGTGACAGAACAAGATGGATATGTCTGGGTCTGGCCGGGTGAAGCGGCGCCCGATTCCGCGCCATTTGTTTTTCCACATCACGCCGAATCTGGTTGGACGACTTTCAGGATGCGGACCCGTTTTGCCTCCGGCGTGGAAGCGTGCCTCGAGAACTTTCTGGACTGTCCGCACACGGCCCATGTGCATCGCGGTTGGTTTCGCAATCCCGATCCGCGCGAGATGAATGCGGTGGTGCGGCGTCACTCATGCGGAGTCGATGTCGAGTTCCAAAACGAACCCACCACAGAAAGTTTGATTGCGCGCCTTCTCTATCCCAAGGGGAGCACGCTCAAGCACACCGACCGTTTCATCATGCCTAACGTGAGCCGCGTTGACTATGAGTTCGGCCCGCAACATCACTTCATCATAACGTCGCAATGCACGCCCACAACGGATCAAGAGACGGAAGTCTTCACCGTGATTACATTCCGCTACGGACGCATCGGATGGCTGGTGCGGCTGTTCTTTGAACCCATGAGCCGCCGCATCATCCGGCAGGATGTGGATATTCTCCAACAGCATGGCGACAACGTGCGGCGCTTCGGCGGCGAAGACTTCACTCATGTGGAAACCGACCTTATCGGACTGCATATGCAATCATTGCGTCGCCGTGCAGAACGCGGCGAACCTGCGCCGCTGGAAGAATCGGAACGGGTGATTCGCATTCGATTTTAATTCCATGAACAGGAAAGCGCTGACGCCCGTTTTGTTGCTGCTACTCGCAGTCTGCGTGGCGTTCGGCTGGGCGCAGAATCATTTCGCGCCGGTTGGTGGCGAGATCTCCGCGCCGAAGGTGCTGTGGCTGCATCTAGCAGTCGCGTGCTTTCTCGTGATCCCGGCATTTCTCTGGCGCGGTGTTGGCATCGCGGACGAAGTGCGGCGGCTCTATGGCTGGTTTCTCGCAGGCTTTGTGCTGCGGGCCGCGATTGAACTGCCGTTTCTGTATTTCACTCGCGGCTGGCGTTGCAGTTATGGAATCGCGCATGACGGAGTGATGATATTAGCCGTTCTCGTTTTGTGGTGGCGCGCTCGATTTGTTCCGGCTTCAAGTGCGGCGACCCGGCTGGCGTTGCAGTTTGTTCCGCTGTTGTTGGTCGCCTTGATATTTGAAATTCTGAATGCATGGCTTTTCAGTCGCGCGGCGAATCCAGTTGATGGCATCTACTTTGCAGGCAATGGCGCAGCCTTTCGCATGATAAATTTTATCACTTGGACTGAAGTCCTCACACTCGGCCCCTGTCTCTGCTGGTGGACGGCGCGATGGAACACCCTGTCATCGGGCGAAGCATGAGTGCCCGACATCTAACCTCCGAAGTTCTTCCGGTCTGCAAGGCGGATGCAGCGTTGCGAGACCAGCTCTTTGCACTCATGGAGCGTTCTTATGACTGCATCACGCGTGCCCGGTTCGAGGCTGATCTGGAAGGGAAAGATTATCTAATTATTCTGCGCGATACTTCCGGCGCGCCGCGTGGGTTTTCGACACAGATGATCTTCCATCGCGAATGGGAGGGGCGGCCCATCCAAGTTCTTTTTTCAGGCGACACGGTGATCGAGCCGGAATTTTGGGGCAGCCCCGAACTTGTAAAGGGATGGTGCAAAGTGGCCGCCAAAGCCATGTGCCTCGATCCTGCACGTCCTTTGTTTTGGTTCCTTATCTCGAAAGGCTACCGCACCTATCTCTATCTCCCGCTATTCTTCCGCGAGTTTCTGCCACGCCAAAAGATGACGACTGCTGGAGACAAACATCGTCTATTGGAAGCGCTGGCCCAAGAAAAATTTGGCGCAGCTTACAATGCGCAATCAGGAGTCGTGCGTTTTGCTGAATCGCAGGGTCAACTTGCTCCCGCACTTGCAGAGGTTCCTGATGCGCGGCGTGCCGATCCACATGTGCAATTTTTTCTAGCGCGGAATCGGGGATACGCACAAGGCGACGAACTCGCCTGCCTCGCGGAAGTTTCCATCGAGAACACACATGGCCTGGGTCGCCGCTGGCTGGAGCGCGCGCTCGATGCTGATTGCGCCGATGATTGATCTCAAGGCCAGCGTCGCGAATCTCGCATGGGCAGGTGCCTGTCAGGCTGCGCGATGGCGTATGAAGCGTGCACTGGCCGATCCTGAAGCTGCGCAACGCGCGGTGTTGCATCGGCTGCTTCGTGCGAATGCTGATACGGACTTCGGGCGCGAGCATGGTTTGCAGAATGTCGGGAGCGTTCGCGATTTTCAGGAAGCCGTGCCGGTGCGTGATTATGATGCGATGGCTCCGTGGATCGAACGCGTGAAAGCGGGTGAAAAAAATGTGCTCACATCGGATGCCGTTATTGCGTTCGAGCGCAGCAGTGGTTCCACATCAGGGAGCAAATACATTCCTTACACTGAGGCGTTGCGGCAAGAATTTCAGGAGGCCGTTCGCGCATGGATGGGTGATCTCTACTTGCAGCATCCGTCATTGATGGGCGGCCCCGCCTACTGGCTCATCAGTCCGCTCAAGCAACCGCGCGAGACTACCAGCGGCGGCATTCCGGTGGGGTTTGAAACGGATGCAGAATATCTTGGCGCGTGGGAAAGGAAGCTCGCTTCGTGGCTGTTCGCGGTGCCGCAAGAACTGGCTCATGTCACCGACCTCGATAAATGCATGGACCTTACGTTGCTCCATCTGGTGCGGCAACCGGAGTTGCGTTTGATCTCGGTTTGGAATCCAAGCTATCTCGATTTGTTGTGGCAACGATTTCAGGGGCGCATGGACGAGTTCATTGGGCGCACACACAAGCGGGTGCGACATCCGCGCGATTTGTGGCCGCGCCTCGCCGTGGTCAGCGGCTGGGCGGATGGTGCTGCGGAAGCCGACGCCGCGCGGACTGCGGCGCTATTTGATCATGCGGTGTTTCAGCCCAAAGGCTTGCTCGCGACTGAGGGCGTGGTCACGATTCCGTGGGGGAGCGAGCCGGGCGCAGTGCCTGCGTTGCGCTCGCACTTTTTTGAATTCGTCGAAGTCGGCAGCCAACAAATATTTTTGGTTCATGAACTCGAAGATGGTCGCGAATATGAAGTGCTGCTCACGACGGGCGGAGGTCTCTGGCGCTATCGACTTGGCGATATCGTGCGCGTTATCGGCAGGGAAGGTCGCACACCGCGTTTGCGTTTCGTGGGTCGCGCCGACGGTGTGTGCGATCTTCGTGGCGAGAAGCTGAATCCGCGATTCGTCGGCAGTGTCTTGGACGGTTTGACTGCGGGCTTTGCCATGCTCGCTCCTGTTAAGCATTCGGAATTGCCGCACTACATTTTATTTACAGATCGTCCGATGCCGCATCAGATAGCCCGGCTTGATGAAGCGCTGTCGCGCAATCCGCACTACGCGTTTTGTCGCAGCGCAGGACAACTGGGAGCGCCGAGGCTCTTTGTCATCGCGGATGATCCTCGCCTCGCTTATCTGCGGCGCTGTGAACATCTCGGCCAGCGCGCAGGTGCCGTGAAGCCCACACCCCTGCATTGTGCAACAGGCTGGGAGAACTGGTTCAAAGGGAAATTTGTGGAGGAAGACTGATGCCCAAACGTTTCTCAGCCAGACTTGCCACGAGCAGTGAAGATGCAGCGTTGCGCGACATTTTGCGCCGCACACCTCTGCCGGGCAGCGCAAGTGTGACGCTGGAGCGCGAGCCTTCGTTTTTCAACGGCGATGTGGACGCGATGCATCATGACGTTGCCGTAATGCAAGATGCAGATGCGCACATCATCGCCATGGGATCACGCATCGAACGCGCCGCATGGGTGGGCGGTGCAGAGAGCACTGTTGCCTACCTCGGCGATCTTCGGGTGCCGCCGGAGCATAGGGCTTTAGGCGGACGCATCTTGATCGAAGGCTTCCGCTTCATGCGTGCTTTGGATTTGGAGCGACCAGTGGCGGCGACTTACACGGCGATTTTCCAGAACAATATTCCTGCGCGAAAAGTGTTGGTCGGTGCTCGCGCCGGACTGCCGGATTATGTGGATCGCGGGCGTCTGCTGTGTCCCGCGCTGCTGGTGCGCAGGAAAATGCGCGAGCCGCGAAGCTCGTCATGCCAGTTCCGGAGCGCAACGGAAACGGACGTGCCGCAGATTGTCGCATTTTTGAACAGGCGGTTTCGACATCGCGATCTCGCGCCTGTGCATCGTGTTGAAGATTTTCTGGTCACTCAACGCTGGCCGGGTTTGCGGCCTGAACATTTTGTTCTGGCGTGTGTTAATGGGAAACTTGTTGGAAGCGTCGCAGTGTGGGATTTGCGCGACTATCGGCAGATACGGGTTCAGAGTTATAACGGCGTGGCGGGACATTTTCGCGGCGTGCTCTCGTGCATGATGCAAGCACTCGGCTGGCAAGGTCTCCCGCGTCGCGGTGAAATATTACCTGCTGCATTCGCGAGTTTTTTTGCCGTGGAAGATGATGATGTCGGCGTAGGCCGATTGCTGTTGAATCAAGCCCGATACCAAGCGGCGCGGCGCGGCATTGGTCAATTGTTCACCTGTATGCACGAGCGCGATCCACTGCTGCCAGTGTTGCGCGGCTGGCCCGCGATTCCTTCAAGCGGCAGACTTTATGAAGTTGTGTTCTCGGGCGCACCGCGATTATCGTCGCCGAGCCTGCCGCATGTGGAGGCGGCATTGTTATGAGTAACCCTCCGGCCAGTTCTTTGCTAAGACAACGCGCGGATTTTCGCACGTTAGGGTTGCTCGCGATGCAGACCGGGGCATTCGCGTGGCTGTTTCTGGGTGGCAGCGCGTTGCTCCTGATTCCCTGCACGGTGCTGACGCTTACAGCTTGTGTGGCGAAGCACAATCACACTCACTGCCCGACCTTCTCGCAGCGATGGGTGAACCGCTTGTTCGACTTCTGGCTTACGGTTCTGACAGGCACCTCGACAACCTCCATTCGCGTGGCGCATCAAGTGCGCCATCATGGGCGAAATCAATCGGCGGATGATCTGGTGCGTGTCGCACTCGTGGCGCATCGTTCGGTGTTGGGGGCGTTGCTGACTTACGTGCCGCTGGTGGCAAGGGAAACATGGCGATGCCAGCCGGGTGATTTCAATGATCAACGACGCCCTGCACTGCGGCGCGCCTTACGGTATGAGCGGATGGTCTTGTGGATATTTATCACCGCCGGGCTAATCACCGACTGGCGGCGGTTTTTACTTACCTTTCCGCTTCCGTGGCTTGGAGCGCAGTGGTTTCTTGTAGCAGTGAATTTGCCGCAGCACGATTATTGCGACACTTCCAGCCGGTGGGCGAACAGTCGCAATGTGGTGGGTTATGCGAGCAACTGGTTGTTCTTGAACAATGGCTATCACACGGCACACCACGAACGACCTTCGCTGCACTGGAGCCTTCTGCCAGAGTGGCACCGGCGGCATCTGGCAGCGCAGGTTCCTGAAGATTTGAAGTGCAAGACTTTGGTTGGCATGTGGATCAGGTGGTGGAAAGTTCGACGCACACACACCGGATGAACTTGCTTCTGCCAGACGCTTCCTTCGCCACGATTTCTAAGCGCTCGGCGTTGTTCGTGCCTGAAGTGCTGACACCACTTTCTTTCACGCCTTTGTATGCGGGTCTCTCTGAGGCACAGCGACTGCGCTACAACCAACTGCACGGTCTCTATTTTCTAGAGCAGACGATTTTCTTTGAGCAAATCATGGGCCGGCCAGTCCTGGAATGGCTCGGGCGGAAGGCTCCGCTGGCCCTGAGGCATGAGGCGAAGGCATTCATGGAAGAGGAAGACGCCCATACTTCATGGTTCCGCAGTCTGTTGCGGGAGATTGATCCGGTGCACTACGCACGGTCGGATTCGCATTTGCTCGTCACCTCCACAGCGGCCCGGTTGATGACACGCTTGATGTCCGGTTCTGTGCGTTTGTTTCCCATGGTGCTCTGGCTGCAATTGATTGCCGAAGAGCGTGCGCTTCACTTCGGTCGCATTTTTGTCGAGCATGAAGACGGGTTGGACCCTCGATTTTTAGCGTTGCAACGCCGGCATCTGGCGGACGAACCGGGACACATCCGGCGCGATGTGCTCTTTCTCAAATGGCTTTGGCCTGCGACCCCCGTCTGGCTCCGGCGCTTCAATGCACGCGTCCTTTACTGGGTGCTGCGAGAGTTCTTCCTGCTACCGAAGCGCTCGGGCTGGGGCGTCGTTCAGGCGTGGCTGGACGAATTCCCGGAGTTGCGTGGACGCCGCCGGGAGTTCCACCGGGCGATGACGGATCTTCGGGACAATGAATTTTTTCTGCGCACGCTCTATCCACGCGCGATCCTGCCGAGGACTCGCGCGCTGGCTGGGTGCTGGCCTGAGATGGCGCTTCTGGAACGTCTCTTTACGGATTGATTGCATGGCAGCCGCTTCCCATACCATACCCGTCCGGCTGAATCTCTGTCTCGCCGCAGTGCAGATTGTTGTCCTGCTCGGGTTGCTCTGGCTCGCGGGGCGTGTGTCGGGCTGGTGGTTGCTGCTGGTCGCATTGGGATACGGACTGGTGATGAACTCGGCCTACGCCATGCTGCACGAAGCGGAACATGGCATCATGCACCCAAACCGCGGCATCAACGACGCTGTCGGAACGGTTCTGGCTTTTTTCTTTCCGGCTCCGTTTCACCTGATCCGTCAAGGCCACCTCGGTCATCACCTCCGCAATCGGAGCGACGACGAGGCCTTTGATTTTTACTTCGAGGGCGAGAGTCGCCTTTGGAAGCACCTCCAGCTTTACGGCATCCTCACGGGATTATTTTGGTTGGTGATTATGTTGAGCAATTTCATCGCGGCACTGTGCCCGCGCATGTTGCGACCCAAGGCTGTCGAATTTGACCGGCCTACGACAGCACTGCTCGCCTCGTTCAATCCCAAGTTCATGCCGCTTGTGCGAATAGAAGCCTGTGCAGTCATTGCACTGCATGGCGCACTCATCTGGTTCTGGCAAATTCCTCTCTGGCACTGGTTTGTCACCATGGCGGGCTTCGGAGTCATGTGGTCGGCGATGCAATACGTGCATCATTTCGGCACAGAGCGAGATGTCATAAACGGGTCGCGCAACCTGCGCACCTGGCGCTGGCTTGATGCCTTGTGGCTGCATCACAACTGGCATCGCCGACACCATGAACGTCCGACTGTTCCGTGGGTGCATCTGCCTCATCTGGATGAAGGCCCTAAGCAATCACGATCGCTTTTGCTGATCGCCTATCTGCGCATGTGGCGCGGCCCTAAGCTAACGCGCGAACATATAGAAAATCGTAATGCAGGAAAAATTATCCGCTAAAACCACAGCTTGGCCGCTCCGAGTGCGCCTGCTGATGCTGGCGCTGAATTTCACGCCACTGTTGCATGTGTTGCTGATCATTTGGATCGGGTGGGAACATTCGTGGGTGTGGTCCATCGTGTGCTTGTATTTGTTGCCCCCGCTTGCAGTGCGCCTGTTGCTCGCGTTGCGTTCCATCCGCTCAGGCAGTCATGCAATTGGTTCGCATGACTTCATTCTCTGGTGGGCCACGGCTCAGGCGCAGATGATTTTTTGCCGCCTGCCGATACTTGAAGAAGTGCTCCGTCTTGTCCCCGGTTGTTATTCGGCATGGCTGCGACTCTGGGGTGCAAAAATTGGTCGCCTGACTTTTTGGGCGCCGGGACTGCGCATCCTAGATCGTTCCCTCTTGAATATTGGTGCCGATGTCGTCATCGGCACTGGAGTGCGACTAAGTGCGCATGTCATGGCAACAGACCAGTCTGGACAGACTGTGCTGCACGTTGGGCCAATCGTGATCGGTGATCGCAGCCGCATCGGCGGGTATGCTCTGCTTACGGCTGGGACGATTATCGAAGACGATGCCGACGTTCATGCGTGTGCACTATTTCCCCCTTTCACCACATGGAAAAATGGCCGACGCACCAAACCGGTCCGCACGCCATGAGCACGGAATTGTGGAGGTGCATAAAGGCCCACTCTTGTAAAAAGCTCGCCTGGCAGGCTGGTGTAGGCTTGTGGATCGCGATGTGTTATTACCCGCCGCAATGGTGGCCGCAGCGGTAGGCCTTGATTGTGCCCAATTGGTTCGGCGAAGATACGCTGCCCTTTATGCCGGCATGGGCCATCGTTTATCAATCAGTGTTCCTCCTCCACACTGCTGCATTCTGGATCGGAAATGACATGGTCAGAGTCAGAGATTACGGCATCTCGATTGCGTTGGTGTTCCTTGCTGGTGCCGTCATCTTCTGGCTTGCGCCAACCACAGCCGCGAGGCCCTTGACCAACAATGTTATCTATTGCGCTTTAATCACGAATATTGACGGGACTCGCAATGCCCTTCCCTCACTGCACGCTGCGATCTCTACACTTGGAGTGATCCGCTTCTGGCCGGGATCGTCAGCAATCATGCGTGGCCTCCTTGCGGCATGGTGGGCTGCTTTACTTTTTTCCACGCTCGCAACGCGGCAGCATCGCGTTGTCGATCTTTTCGCAGGAATCTTGCTTGCCATCGTATTTTCTTCCAGAATGCTACTCAACAAATCATCTCAATCATGAAACACCTGTTCGTTACCCTCATGCTTGCCGCCCTTACTGCGGGCGCTGCCCTCGCACAATCCGCAAGCGATGGTCGCGACGCTGACCGGGATGCCCTCCGCGCTCTTGGCAGGCGCTACGAGGAAGCGATCAACACAGGCAACCTCAAAGCACTCGCGGACGCCATCGAGCCGACAGCCAGTGCAGTGTTCATCACAGGGGACGAAGTAACTGGCATAGAAGCCATGCAGCGTTTTCTAGAAGAAGTGAAAAAGATCATGGGTGAAGGCAGTCACTACAGCGTCAAGCTCGTCCCGAACACCACCGAATTTTTTGGAGATATAGCGCTGGCGAAAGGCACAAGCGATGAAACCGCAACATTCGGCTCGGGTCGGCAATTGTTCTATACCACCCATTGGACTGCCGTGCTTCGCAAGATAGACGGCCAGTGGAAAGCCACCCGCCTCCATGTCTCTGGCAATCTTTTTGATAACCCGATACTCAACATCGCGAAAAAAACCGCGCTATGGGCGGCCATCGCGAGCCTTGTTGTGGGCGCGCTTCTCGGCTGGGTAGTCGGTCGTAGGCGTAAGCCGGCTCCCTGACCTTTGTCGCATAGATAATTTGCGGAGGTTTTATCGCGCGTGCGCATGGCCGTATCTTGAAAGTCGCACGAACACTCGCCGATCTCGTAGGTGCCGAGCGCATCGCTTCCAATCACGTTCTCGAGGCGATCAACTATCGCACCCTGGATCGAGCGATGTGGAGCTGACGCCGTCAGCATCTTAAACGTTGCCTACTTGCTGCTTGCTCCGATGCAGGCCAGAAATATTTATTATTGGCTGCACCTTATCGGCACAGCGACGGTCAATGATGCGTGTGGAATGATCCTGAACCGCTCGCGGAACCGCTAAAAGATCCGCTGCCCCGCACATCGCCATGACTGTGGGTATGTCCACAACCAGCGAGCGACAGAGCGAGGGCGGCCAAGAGGATGAATCGATGGAGTTGCATGGGTGATGAAGGGTGGGGGGTTATTATTGGATGGCTATTGTCAGGAATCGTCGCGAGCGGCACTCTTGCTATTTCGTCCGCACCACGAGCACACGGCGGTCTTGTTGCCTCTGTTCTTCCGTTCCATTGGGAAATGCTGGGAAGCTCTCGCCGTAGCCATGGGCGCTGAGTGCAGTGGGCGGCACGCTGTAGCGCAGGGTAAGTTCATCATAGACACGTTTGGCTCGTGCCGCGGACAGGTTCATGTTGAATTCGGCTGTGCCCTCGGTGCTGGTGTGACCTTCGATATCAAAGATCGCACCTGGTTCCGTCTTGCGAACTTCCAGAATGACGCCAGCGACCTGATCAAGCGCGGCGCGCGATTCAGTATCGAGCAGCTCAGCGGTGGACTTCACGAACAGCACAGGAAGCGTCACAAAAGGTAGTTCACGAGTTTGACCCTGATCTTCCACTACGACGACACTGCGCTCCGAGTTGTAAACACGAAGCGGTCTGCCTGGAGTATCCACGACGGTGGTCGTCTTAATCGTTTTCACGGTTTCAATGGGGGCGGGCGGGGCGGGCGGCACCTGCACGATCACCACCTTGGGAGCAGTAGATAAATGACCGCGCACTACAACCGTATCCAACGGGCGCACTGGCGCGCGCTCAACTTGAACTACGACTCCCGTCGGCACCGGAGTCGGTTCGACGACGGTGACTTGGGCGTTCAACGGCAGATGAACGAGGGAAAGAGAAGTGAGAAGAAGCAAAGGAACTTTCATAGGGATGACAGAGTTTTGGGTTGATTGTGATTTACCCATTAATAGTCGCGTGTTACTCCCTGCTTTCATATGGGGTGTTGACCCCACTAGGATTCGCATGACGCTCATCCAAGACTCCGCATATTCGAAATGCGCTATCATATGACCATCCCAAAAAGCAAATCCACCATCGCCGATGCGCTCGTCATCCTCTCGACTGTCGCGCTCACCTCGTTTCTTATTGCGATGTTGTTCTTCGCGAGCGCGATCTTCATTCCGCTCGCGCTTGCTGCGCTGCTCTCATTCCTGCTCGCTCCATTAGTCACGCGTCTGGAGCGCTGGCTGGGCAGGATCATTGCAGTGCTTCTGGTCGTCACGATGATATTAGGAATCGCGGGCGGTGCGGGCTGGGTGCTCACGCGGCAACTGATCGATCTCGCGACGAAGCTGCCGGATTACAAAGAGAACATTGTCACTAAGCTCCACGCATTTCGGATGCCTCAAGGTGGCGCGTTTTCTGCCTTCTCCAAAACAGTCGAGGAACTGAAGAAGGAAATGCCTGGCGGTTCCGGTGGGGTTACAACGCCAACAGCAACCAAAGATGCAGGGAAGCCGGAAACCACGGTGCTCTCGCCACCCGCGCCGAATCCGACGGCGGTTCCAGTCCAGATGGTCGAGACTTCTAAGGCTAGCCCGATGGACTTGATCGCATCGATGATCGCGCCTGCGCTCGGACCGCTCGGCACTTCCGCGCTCGTGCTGTTGCTTGTCATCTTCATGCTTTTCCAGCGGGAAGACTTGCGGAATCGCCTGATCCGACTGGTCGGTCAGGGACACATCAGTGCCACGACCCGCGCGATGGACGACGCCGGCCAGCGTGTCTCGCGTTACCTGCTCATGCAACTCGTGGTGAATGTGAGCTATGGCATCTGCGTCGCCATCGGACTCTTTTTTATCGGCGTGCCGAATGCGATTCTCTGGGGCTGCTTTGCTGCCGTGCTGCGCTTCATCCCCTATGTCGGGCCATGGATCGGCGCGGCCATTCCCATTGTGCTCTCGCTGGCGGTGTCGGCGAGCTGGGTCATGCCGCTACTTACCCTCGGCCTCTTTGTCGTGCTGGAACTGGTCAGCGGCAATGTCATTGAGCCGTGGCTCTACGGATCGAGCACCGGCGTTTCGTCCATCGCACTGATCGTCGCGGCCATGGTCTGGACTTGGATTTGGGGACCGGTCGGGCTTGTGCTCGCAACGCCGCTCACGGTCTGTCTCGTGGTCATGGGCCGGCACGTGCCGCGCCTCTCCTTCCTCAGCGTGCTGTTGAGCGATGAGGATGCGCTCACACCAGCCGAGGATTGTTACCACCGCCTGCTCACGGTGAGCGGGCACGACGAGATCGAATGGGTCGAATCCTACATCAAAGAAAATTCGCTCACAGCGCTCTACGACTCCGTTTTCATCCCGGTGATCACAGCGGCGGAGATTGATGCCCGGCAAGATTCACTTGATCAAGATCATCTTCTCGTGATCGAGCAGAGCTTGCGCGACATCATCGATGACCTCAGCACGCGCCCACCCGTCGTTTCCAAGATCGATACCGATAAGGCCATTACTGACTCGCCGCCGCCTATGCCACCGTGCCGGGTTTGTTGCCTACCGGCACGCGCGGATCGTGATGAACTGGCGGGCTTGATGCTATCGCATTTGCTCCAGCAACAAGGCTGCGAGGCGATGACCGCGTCGGGTGTGCTGGTCGCGGGTGAGATGCTTGGTGTTGTGGAAAAAGCAGAAGCGGACGTGGTCTGCATCTCGGTGGTGGAACCTTCGACCGTCATTCACGCGCGTTATCTCTGCCTAAAAGTGCGTGCGCAGTTTGCTCACATGAAAATCGTGGTCGGCCTTTGGGGTGCCACCGAGGGCACAACCGAAGCCACCAAACGCTTGCGCAATTCCGGCGCAGACGAAGTGGTCCTCTCGCTCGCAGATGCCATGGTGCAAATCGCCAAACTCGCGCCGCTGACCCTGGAGCCGATGACTCCAGCGCCGATCCCCGCCGATGAAGAGGAGCGCCTTACCGCGCTAAAGGAACTGCATCTCCTCGACACTGAAGCTGAGCGGGTCTTTGACCGAATCACCATGAAACTCGCGCGCGTCTTCGAAGTGCCGATGGCGCTCATCACACTCGTCGATCACGACCGGCTCTTTTTCAAAAGCCAGACGGGTTTGCCGGAGGATCTCGCGCTCTCGCGACAGGCTCCGCGCGACGTATCCGTTTGTGGGCACGTGGTCGCGAATAACGAAATGATGGTTATAGAAGACCTCGCGCGCGACCGGCGTTTCGCCAGCAATGCCTGGGTCAAAGAGCACGGCTTGCGCTTCTATGCCGGCGTCCCGCTGCGCGCACCGGGCGGCCAGCCCATCGGCTCGCTCTCCCTGTTCGACATCAAGCCCCGAGGCTTCACCGTGCGTGACAAAAGGCATCTTCAAGAATACGCCGACGAGATCATGGAAGAATTCGCCCGGCGCGCCGAAACCGAGAAAAGCCCGTCCGTGCTCGTCAGCTAACGCCAAGCACGATGTAGGACGATTTTGAAAATCGTCGAACGTGTAACGACTTTCAAAGTCGTTCTACCCGTGATGCACGCTGAAAAATGCGAGCTATAAGCTCCAGATGATCCCTGCATGAGTGAAAAAGTTTGGGGTATTCACCCTATGGCGTAGAGACCGTTTTTCTTGTAAGTTGATTATATGAAATCAAGCACAACAGACAAAGTCCAAGGCGGAGCCCATGAAATCAAAGGCAAGGTCAAAGAGATCATTGGTCAGGCGACTGGCAACTGCGACTTAAAGGATCGTGGGACGATCGAGAAGAACGCGGGCAAAGTGCAGAGCAAAGTCGGCGACGTTAAAAAAGTTTTTGGGAAATAAGCTGAGTCCAAATACTCATCGCTCCCTGCTGTCGAAACAATCAACCAAGGGAGTCAATATCCCTATTCAAATCAAAGAAGAAAACGACGGCAAGACTGTTGGCGTCCACGTCAGCGGGACACTGATTGCTGCCGGTTATGAGCACTTTGTCCCGGAGTTCGAACGCCTTGTCGGGTTGCATGGGAGGCTGCGCGTCCTTAGACCACCATCTGGAACATAACGGCAAAGCAGTGCTAGCGAATAAGGTCGTTGTTAACATGATTACGAATTTTGCCCAAAATATTTAAATGAACTATAGCAAAGCGTTTCAGGTGAAGCCGGGAAGCCGGGTTAGAATTCGGCACTTTAATCCTGGCCTGAAGGACAAACATGAGTCGAAAAAGAGCGCACTGGCGCAGGTCGCGAAACTGCAACAGCGGATGGATACGTTGCAGTTCCAACTTTATGCGGAGCAGAAACACTCGCTGCTGATTGTCCTGCAAGCCCTTGATGCTGGCGGCAAAGATGGTGTGGTGCGGCATGTGCTTGGCTCCATGAATCCGCAGGGCTGTCGCGTTGTTGGGTTCAAGCAGCCATCGACCGAAGAACGCGCGCATGATTTTCTTTGGCGGGTGGAACAGCAGACACCCAGGCGTGGCGAGGTCGTGATTTTCAACCGCTCACACTACGAGGACGTGCTGGTGGCACGCGTCCACGAGCTAGTGCCCGAGAAAGTCTGGTCCGGGCGCTACGAACAGATCAATGACTTTGAGCGCAGACTCATCGCCAACGGCACGCACATCCTGAAATTCTTCCTGCACATCAGCAAGGATGAGCAACTGAAACGCTTCAAAGACCGGCTCGATGATCCTGCGCGGCAATGGAAAATCAGCGAGACGGACTACACCGAACGGAAATACTGGGACGCTTATGAATCAGCGTATGAAGACGCACTCTCCAAGTGCAGCACCAAAGATGCCCCATGGTTTGTGATTCCCTCCGATCACAAATGGTTCCGCGATCTCGCCATCTCAGAGATCATTGTGCAGACGATGGAAAACCTCGGCATCAAAGTTCCTGAGCCTTCCGTGGATATCGACGAAATCCTCAGCAAGTATCACGAGGCCGCAGGGCGGGCTGTGAAAAAGAGAAAGGCCCGCGAGGAATGAAAATGCCCGACCCCCGGGTTCTTGTTATCAACGGCGGATCATCGAGCATCAAGTTTGCGTTGTTTCAAACAAACGACGCATTGTCGCGAGTGCTGACGGGGAACATTGGCGGTATCGGTCAGACTGCAGGAACGTTTACGATTAAGGAAAAAGATGCTGACAATCGTTTGCAGGATGTGCAGGTGCCGGATCACAAGGTTGCGGTGGCACTGCTGATGGAGTGGTTGCGAGATCACGTTGATCGTGATTCGTTGGTCGCCGTGGGGCATCGCGTGGTGCATGGGGGGCCGAATTATTGGGAGCCGCAGCGGATCACACCGGAGATGATTGATGAGTTGCGTAAACTAAGTTCGTTCGATCCCGAGCATCTACCGGAAGAGATTCTGTTGATGGAGTCGTTGCAAAAGCAGTTCCCGGACCTGCCGCAGATCGCCTGTTTTGATACTGCCTTTCATCACGACATGCCGCGCGTGGCGAAGCTGCTGCCGATTCCGCGCCGCTATGAAGCGCAGGGCGTGCAGCGTTACGGCTTTCACGGTCTGTCCTACACTTATCTTATGATGGAACTCGAACGTGTTGCCGGCACGAAGGCGGCAAACGGGCGCGTCATCCTTGCTCATCTCGGCAGCGGCGCGAGCATGGCCGCCGTGCATGAAGGAAGAAGCATCGACACCACTATGGCGTTCACTCCTGCTTCCGGGCTGATGATGAGCACGCGTTCCGGCGACATTGATCCCGGGCTGTTTTCATTCATAGCGCGAAGTGAGCAGATGACTGCGACGCAGTTTGATCGAATGCTGAACCACGAGTCAGGTCTGATCGGTGTCTCGGAGACCAGTTCGGACATGCAGGAACTGCTCGCGCGTGAAGCCGAAGATGTTCGTGCAGCAGAAGCGGTGGCTATGTTTTGCTATCAAGCGAAGAAGTGGATGGGTGCTTACGCCGCAGCGCTTGGAGGACTCGACACCTTGGTCTTTGCGGGAGGCATCGGCGAAAACGCGCCTCAGATCCGCGCTCGCATCTGTGAGGGGCTTGCTTTTCTCGGTATCGAATTCGACGAACAGCGAAATGCGGCCTCCGCCGCTATTATCTCCACCGATGCGAGTCGCGTCATGATTCGCTTGATCCAAACGGATGAAGAACTCATGATCGTACAATCGGTCTGCCCTATGCTTGGCCTTGGTGTATCACAATAAACCGCATGGCCTTCAAGGTGGGTCTTCACCCCATGGCGCTGCTCGGGCATTCTCCGCACAGTTAGAACTGCTGCCATCGCTGTGATCGTCGCCACTGCTGACGATAAACTCTGCGGCGGCAATCAAGCGGACACTCCACGAATCACAAACGCAGAAAGCCAGGAACATGAAAGACCACATCTATAAAACCATCGAACTCACCGGCACTTCCACTACCTCCATCGAAGACGCAGTCGATAAAGCCATCAAACGCGCGCACAAGACCCTCAAGAACCTATGCTGGTTCGAGGTAGTCGAAACGCGCGGTAATATTGACAAAGGGAAAGTCCAGCACTGGCAGGTAACCCTCAAAGTCGGCTTCTCTCTGGAAGGCTAAAAGTGGCCATGAGGTCCAGATCATTGCCAGTATGACAATCTCACCTTCGAATAAAACCCATCAAATAAAAAACGCCATGTTATTCCAATTGCCCACCCACAAGAACGTCACGGAGGCTGCCGCAGCCTTGCACATCGCCGTGGAAGCCAATCACTTTGGCGTGATGCAGATTCACAACCTCAAAGAGACCATGAAGAAAAAGGGCATAGAGTTCGACCGTGAATGCCTGATCTTCGAGGTCTGCCAGCCGCAG
>JBBRNC010000041.1:0-36564 GCA_038230495.1 Verrucomicrobiales bacterium | reverse complement strand
CTTCCAACTTTCCATTCTTCCATTCTTCCATTCTTCCATTCTTCCATTCTTCCATTCCTTCTAACGTCCGCGTGGCAAAAATCCGACTCAAGAACCCCAGCAAGCCCATCGCATGGCTGATTCGCGCCATCTGCGGGACGCTGCGCTTCAAAGTGATCGACCACGCCGGCATCTCCATCGTGGACCCGCCGCAACGCACTTGGATTTTCTGGCACAATCGCATGTTCATCTTCCCATGGCTGCACTCCAATATCCTGCCGGGACGCGGTGGTGCCGTCCTCACCAGCGCCAGCGGCGACGGACAAATCATCGCCGACGTGTGCGCGGAGTTCGGGTTCGTGCCAGTGCGTGGCTCCAGTTCACGGCAAGGCGCACAGGCTTTGATGGCACTGGCAGATTGCGTGAAGTCGGGCACCGACATCGGCATCACGCCGGACGGCCCGCGCGGCCCGCGCTACCAGATGAACATGGGCGTGATCAAGCTCGCCCAACTCACGGGCGGATTGCTCATGCCGGTGCATGTGCGCTATGCATCGGCCATTCGTCTGCCCACATGGGATGGCTTCCAACTGCCGCTCCCATTTTCCAAGGTGGAGATCGAGATCGCCAAGCCCTTCACCGTGCCCCGGCGCATGACCGAGGAGGAATGCGAACAGCAGAGGGCGGAACTGGAGCGTGTGATGATTACTGGGACGGGGGAACAGTTCGGTATTCACGCTTGAGCGTGACATCAGTGCCTCCGTAGCAGCCGACGTGAGGAGGCTCTATATTTTCTTCGCGAACATCGCCAGAAACATCCATTTCAGTGCCTCCTTACGTCGGCAGCTACCTAAATCCAGCAGATGACGAAGCTCACGGAGATTGAGACACGTAATTTCCCTCGATGCGTTTCCACTCCTCGACTTTGAAGGCATCACCCCCCACCGCGTGGGACAAACCGAAGCCGAGCACGAAGCCGCACCCTCGCGTGTTGCAAAAGAAGGCGAGCACCTTGGCGGTTCAGTCTTGCTACTTGCCTGCGTCCAAGTCCTTGAGCGCTTGCCGGGCTTCCTTAACGCCGAGGTTGGCGGCTTTCTCGTAGAATTCACGGGCTAACTTAATGTCCTTGGTCACGCCGTTGCCGTTCTCGTAGTTATAGGCGAAGTTCCAGTAGCCAGAGCCAGCGCCGAGATCGCCTGCCTTGATGTAGAGTTCGTTGGCCTTTGCCACATCCTTGGTCACGCCGTTGCCGTGCTCGTAGTTGACGCCGAGACAGAAGTAGCCACGGCCTTCGCCGAGATCACCTGCCTTGAGGTAGAGTTCGTTGGCCTTGGCCACATCCTTGGTCACGCCGTTGCCGGTCGCGTAGCTGACGCCGAGATAGAAGTAGCCACGGCCATCGCCGAGATCGCCTGCTTTGAGGTATAATTCGTTGGCCTTCGCCATATCCTTGGTCACTCCGTTGCCCATCTGGTAGTTGTAGCCGAGATTGCAGTAGCCATGTCCATCGCCGAGACTGTATGCCTTGAGATAGAGTTCGTTGGCATTCGCCACATCCTTGGTCACGCCGTTGCCGAGCTGGTAGTTCACGCCGAAATTGTAGTAGCCAAGGCCAACGCCCAGATTACCTGCCTTGAGGAAGAGTTCATTAGCGGCTTTGAAGTTCACTGGCAAGCCCGTGCCCAGTTGGAGACGCACGCCAAGTTCAATCATCGCAGCGGGTTCGTTCTTCGCAGCCTTGGCCTGAACTTCGGCGAGCGGCATCTTGCTAAGGTCTTCAAGCTTGGCGTGCGCGGTGACCAGGGTCAGTAGAATGACGATGAGGCTGGTGAGGAGGTATGTTTTCATGAGTGGGTGCTGACCCAAGAGTGTGGCGGAGATTTTTGGCTTCGCTGCCTGAAGAAGAAATGGACGGTTCCTGCCTGATTTGACAAGCGGAAAGATAGATTTCCCTCAAGCGATGCTGGCGCAGCCTTGCCCGTCATGAGCGGATAAAAAGCATAGGGGCGGGCATTCTGAGGAAGCTATTCCCCTTGGAGCGCACGCGCCCTCGCGTGCAGCCCTTTGCGCCCTCGCGAAGGGCAAGGGGCAGACCCCTGAGATAGCAACGCCATCAGGCCGTTCCCCCAGTCCTCCGCGAGGGCGCGGACGACGGCACGCGGGGGCGCGTGCGCTCCAAAACATCCCGGCACCCGTTCGCTGTTAACGCTTCAACGTGTCCCAGCCCCGGTGCAAAGAAGCCTCAGCGCGCGGGCTTTGCGCCCTGATTCGGGACGGGATCAGTGGGAACGTAATTCCCTTCGATCCGTTCTCCCTCCTCAACTTTGTAGCCATCCCCCGCCTTCACCATCTTGTAGCGTCTGCGCTCGAACGTCTTCTTCCAAGCCCAGCCGGCCACAACATCGAATGCATCCTCTCCATTCCGTTTGATCTCCATAATCTGGAGCGTGACGGGAGGCAGTCCGTTACTGGGATCAACGATGGTTTTGTCCGGGTCGCGCATGGTCAGCACCTCACCGCTGACGAAGCGCACTTTGAGATCGCTCATGCGCCCGACGAATTTCATGCTGGTGCTGCGAAGCTTCGGACCAGCCACAACGCAGTAATTTTTCGGCACCTCCGGCTCAATCACTGGCTGATGCGCGATGAGATGACGCACGATTGCCTCGCCCTCCGGTCCCTCGAACGCGCTGAGCGATAACGCGCCGGGACTTCCCGAATCGCAAGATGAGAGGACAAGGACGCAAAATATGAGCAGGTGACGAAGCATATCCTTTCATTGCCCCAAACCTCCTCCGAAGCAAGAACCACACGACTAGAAGATTTTCCGTGCCTCTCCTTGCCTTTTGCCCACGTATCGTAATCATAAGCAAATTCATTTATGAGCGCATTGTTGAAGTCATCCGCAGTATTTCTAAAATCTTCCATTGGCAGAAAACTTCTGGTAGCCCTCACCGGCGCAGTGATGGTGCTATTCATCCTCGGCCACATGATCGGAAATCTCCTGATCTTTGTGGGGCCAGACGCGATCAATGAATACGGCCACTTCCTTCAGACCGTCGGCCACGGCATGGGCGTCTGGGTCGCGCGTGTCGGATTGCTTGCCTCCGTCGTGATTCACATTGTGCTGACCATTAAACTCACGGCAGAGAATCGCGCAGCGCGTAAGTCGCGCTACCGACATCCCGCGACCATTCAGGCCAGCAAATCCTCCCGCATCATGATTCTCAGCGGCCTGACGATCCTAGCCTTCATCATCTACCATCTGCTCCACTTCACCGTTCATGCGGGTAATCAATTCGGCAGCGCTGCCTACGAAACCATGCTCCACGGCGAGAAGGTGCATAATGTCTTTAAGATGGTCGTTGACGGTTTCTCCTGGTTGCCCGCGTCAATTTTTTACATCATCGCGATGGCCCTCCTCTGCTCGCATCTTAGCCACGGCGTCAGTAGCATTTTTCAGACCCTCGGCATCGCGACAGAGCGCACCCAGCCTATCTATAAAGTGGTCGGCCAGATTTTCTCCGCCGTCATTCTCATCGGCAACTGCTCCATTCCAATTGCCATCTACGTTTTCCACTACGGACGCTGAACACCACCCATTCCTCACTCCGCATTCCAAATTCCGCATTTACCTCCATGTCACTCGATGCCAAAATCCCGTCCGGCCCGCTGTCGCAAAAGTGGTCGAAGCACAAGCAGGACTCCAAACTTATCAATCCCGCGAACAAACGGAAATACACCGTGCTCGTGGTCGGCAGCGGTCTCGCCGGTGCCTCCGCTGCGGCGACGCTCTCGGAACTTGGCTACAAAGTTAAATGCTTCTGCTTCCAAGACTCGCCGCGCCGCGCCCACAGCATCGCAGCCCAAGGCGGCATCAACGCCGCGAAGAACTATCAGAACGACGGCGACTCGGTGCATCGTCTGTTTTATGACACCATCAAGGGCGGCGACTTCCGCGCGCGTGAAGGCAATGTCTATCGTCTCGCCGAAGTCAGCGCGGGAATCATCGACCAATGTGTCGCGCAAGGAGTGCCGCTCGCCCGCGAATACGGTGGACTCCTCGCCAATCGCTCCTTCGGCGGCGCGCAGGTCAGCCGCACATTCTATGCGCGCGGCCAGACCGGACAGCAGCTTTTGCTCGGCGCGTATTCCGCATTGAACAAGGAAATCGCTCGCGGCAACGTCGAGATGTTCAGCCGCACGGAGATGCTGGAACTCGTCGTCGTTGATGGACACACAAAGGGCATCGTCGTGCGCGATCTAGTCACGGGAAAAGTCACCAGCCACGCAGGCGACACCGTGCTTCTCTGCACCGGCGGATACAGCAACGTCTTCTACCTTTCCACCAGCGCGAAAGGCTGCAACACCACCGCCATCTGGCGCGCACATCGCAAGGGCGCATTCATGGCGAACCCTTGTTACACGCAGATTCATCCAACCTGCATACCGGTCAGCGGCGATTATCAAAGCAAGCTCACGCTGATGTCCGAATCGCTCCGCAACGACGGTCGCGTCTGGGTGCCGAAGAAAAAGGAAGACTGCAAAAAGCCGCCGCAACAAATCGCGGAAGAAGATCGCGACTACTATCTCGAACGGAAATATCCCAGCTACGGCAATCTCGCCCCGCGTGATATTTCGAGCCGCTCCGCCAAGGAAGCTTGCGACGAAGGACGCGGCGTCGGCCCCAGTGGTCTCGGCGTCTATCTCGACTTCGCCGATGCCATCATGCGCTATGGCCGCGATCAAGCGGGCGGTAAAAAATTGTCAGAGACTGAACTGCGCAAGCTCGGCAAGGCAGTCGTCGCGGAAAAATACGGCAACCTCTTCGATATGTATGAATGCATCACCGGCGAGAACGGCTATGAGCAGCCGATGCGCATCTATCCCGCCGTTCACTACACGATGGGCGGCCTCTGGGTTGACTACAATTTAATGAGCAATCTCCCCGGCCTCCATGTGCTCGGCGAAGCGAACTTCTCCGACCACGGCGCGAACCGTCTCGGTGCCAGTGCACTGATGCAGGGGCTTGCCGACGGTTACTTTGTCATTCCGACGACGATCACGAATTATCTCGCGACCCAAAAGCCCGGAGCGGTCGGCACCAATCACCCCGCTTTTGCCGAAGCAGAAAACGAAGTCGCCGCGCGCACCAAACGCCTTCTCTCCATCAAGGGCAAGCGCACGGTGGACAGTTTCCATCGCGAACTCGGCCTGCTGGTCTGGGATCAATGCGGCATGGCGCGGAATCGCGAGAGCTTGCAGAAAGCATTGCAACGCATCCCAGCGCTGCGCGAGGAATTCTGGAGCAATGTCCATGTCACAGGCACGGGCGAGGAATTCAATCAAGAACTTGAGAAAGCAGGCCGCGTCGCCGACTTCATTGAGTTCGCCGAGCTGATGTGCATCGACGCCCTGCATCGCGAAGAAAGCTGCGGCGGACATTTCCGCACCGAGTATCAATACACCAAGGAAGACGAAGCCGCGAAGCAAGGTCAGGCTGGTGAAGCCAAACGCGATGACGCGAATTTTTCCTACGTCGCCGCCTGGGAGTTCACCGGCGACACCGCCAAGCCCGCCCTGCATAAAGAACCGCTCGAATACGAGGAAGTTCATCTTGCCGTCAGAAGCTACGTCTAACCCCCACCGCATTTTCCTATGTCTCGCCCACTGAACCTCACTCTGAAAATTTGGCGTCAATCCAGCACCAACGCCAAAGGCACGTTCCAAGATGTCAAAGCCAATGACATCCCGGAAACCGCATCGTTTCTGGAGATGCTCGACATCGTGAACCAGCGTATCATTGACTCCGGCGGTGATCCCGTGGCCTTCGACCACGACTGCCGCGAAGGCATCTGCGGCAGTTGCTCACTCGTCATCAACGGCATCCCCCACGGCCCGCGTCGCGGCACCACCGCTTGCCAGCTTCACATGCGCATGTTCAAAGATGGCGACACCATCTGGATCGAACCCTTCCGCGCCAAGGCCTTCCCCGTCATCAAAGACCTCGCTGTGGATCGCAGTTCGTTTGATCGCATCATGCGTGCAGGCGGCTTCATCAGCGTCCGCACTGGCTCCGCGCAAGATGCCAACGCGCTTCCCATTTCAAAAGAAGACGCCGACTCCGCGATGGACGCCGCCGAGTGCATTGGCTGCGGCGCGTGTGTCGCCGCGTGCAAGAACGCCAGCGCCATGCTCTTCGTTGCCGCCAAAGCCGGCCAACTCAATACCTTACCCCAAGGCCAGCCGGAGAAACACAGCCGCGTGCTTAGCATGGTCAAGACCATGGACGAAGCCGGATTCGGCAACTGCACCAATCAATACGAATGCGAAGCCGCCTGCCCGAAAAGCGTCAGTGTCCGCTGGATCGCCAAGCTCAATCGCGACTACGCTGGTGCCGTCTTCCACGAATCCGTCCAAGCTCCCGCAAAAGCCAAGGGTGGTGGAGCGTAGCCTCTCCCCAGAAACCCGCTTAGTTCTTCGCGTCTCATTTGAGTCAAAGACTACCGACGAGCAACTATTTGAAAAAGAAGGAGCGCGAGTGTGTCGCAAGACCACTCGCCTAAAATTGGGCCTTCAACGTGGACACATTTCAGATGCCGAATTGGCGAGTAGGTTTCACCATACTCGCGCTCCTTCTTAATGAAGCCGTCTCCCGATTTTGCGAGACTCAATAGAAGGTCATAACAACGTGCATCGAAACACATCAGTGTTGCCTCTCGTCCTTTCTCGGCTATGCATTAGTCATGTCCGCCGCTCAACTTCTTAAAGCAGTCAACGGCCTGCCTCGGCGCGAGTATGGGGCTTTTTTAGACGCCCTCGTTCAAAGCGAACGCAAAGCATTGCTCCGCCGACTCGAAGACGCCGATGATGTAAAGCAGGCACGCAAGGTTCTCTCCACTACAAAGAGTGAGAACTGGATTTCGCACGGGAAAGTCAAAGCGCGTCTCGGCTGGAAATGAGCCAGCACTGGACACTCGAATACGCACCTGCTGCTGTGCGCTTTCTTGAACGTGTGCGAGACGCGAAGCTTTCTCGCCGTCTGCAATCCGCGCTCGAATCATTGCAATCCGAATCGCGCCCGCACAAATGCGTCAAACTTTCTGGTGAAGATGATCTCTATCGAATCCGAGTAGGCGACTACCGTATTCTCTACGCCGTGCAAGATGACAAGCTGCTCGTGCTAGTTGTGGACATCGGCCACCGGCGCGAGATTTATCGGTGATGCACACCGGCACATATCAGCGTTGCTCAGCGTGTTTTTCCGGCTAGGATTCACATTATGACGGCTACTCAAGTCATCGCTGAAATTGATCGCCTGCCCCTTGAAGAAAAAGAGGCCGTCATCGTCCACGTTCATGAGATCGAAGCGGGCATGATCCCTGATTCCTTCCTGCAAGGCATGGCCGAAGCACAGCGCGGTGAATTGCTGGACATGGAAGACGCGCACTTTCAATTCCCGCCCGCCTGATGGCCCGCCGCTACCTCGCCACCCCGCAATTCTGGCGGTCATACCGGAAGCTTAGCGAAAGCCAGCGCGAATCTGCCGAAGCCGCATGGACTGTCTTCAAGGCCAACCCCTTCGACCCTCGGCTGCGCACGCACCGTATCGCCAGCCTGTCCGCTCGCTTTGGCCACACCATTCATTCTGTATGGATCGAGGGCGACTTGCGCGCCGTTTTCTATCTCGATGGCGCGGATGTCGTCAGCGTGGACATCGGCACGCACGCGATTTATCGGTGAAACTATAGAGCGAAATGTCCCATGATGTGCCGACCATGCTTCATGGACGACAATCCATAGTTGAGAAAATTTCCTACTATCGTGTTAAAGTTAAAAATCAGCAACTCACCATGCATCACCGATTCCGCCTGATTCTACTGATGGCATTCAGCATTGGAACCGCACATGCCCTCGACACTCAAACCAATGAACTTCAAAAGCTCTACGGCGGCCCGTTTTCAGATATCCCAGCCGCATCACAAGAGCGAGCCTATAAATATATCGAGGGATGGATGCAGGGCTTTGCTGATCCAGATTCTACTGCGAGCTTGGAAGAGATTTACAAAAACAATCTTCAACCTTTGATTCACCCCCTCCGTGAGGGCAATGCGTCTGAACAAAAGATTAATGCTGCGTCAGAAGAAATCTACAAAGCCCTCAAATACATCAAAACCAACAAAGGTGTCTGGAATGATGAGGAATTGAACAGACTGCTTGGAATAGACGCGAATACAACCAGCGACCCCATCAAAATCTCCGTAGGAATTAGCGGACTTTTTTCCGCGTTTATCCATATCGCCGCCCCGTCCAGAAGTGCAGAGTTTGACAAGAAATATCCCATCAAAGACAACACAAAATAAATCGCCAGGTTTTGTAAGCAAGTGATGGCGTCTCCGCCGTCATCATCCTGATCATGGTCAGGATTACGGACGCGTAAGCTACTCAATCAGGATCAAGCCTTGCCCCAATGCTTCAGTCGGGTCGCCCATGTTTAACGCTTCAACTTGCTGTTCCGATGCAATATGATAGTTTCGTATCATGACCGCGACCCTAGAGCAAATCCATCTCAACCCCGCGCTGATTGACATGGCGATCTTGCGTCGGGAGCGGCTGGACATTGTCTCCGGCACCACAGTTAAAGCGACATTGCTCCCCAATGATGTGCAGTCCACCACAGAAGCCCGACGGGTAATGCGCGAAAGATTTGCCTCACCGGACTGGAATTTCGCAAACAGCGCACCGTTAAATCGCGACGAACGAAACTCCCGTGGCTGGCTGCTTCATTGATAAGAATGTGCTGCTCTACGCGGTGAGCACAAGCGACGCGAATGCGAACAAAGCGAATATCGCTCGCGAACTACTGCAAACGGCCGACTGGTCGTGGTCTGCACAGGTGGCGGCTGAATTCATTCGCGCAGGAACATCACGCAAACAGACACAGCCGCTATCATTAAGCGAGGCGCGTCGCTGGGTAGAAACTTGGATGGCCTTCCCGATGGTTGTGATTGATGGCTCGCTCGTTGTCGAGGCAACTAGGATTTCGGAACGGTTCCAGATATCACACTTCGATGCGCAGATTATCGCAGCAGCGAAACGATTGGGCTGTGCAACCATCCACTCCGAAGATCTCAATCACGGGCAAGATTACGGAGGTGTAAAAGTGTTGAATCCGTTTCGTGCCTAAATTTAAGCAGGATCAAGCCTTGCCCCAGAGCTTCAGCAATGTCGCCGCCATGTCTGAGGGCGTTTCGGAAACGGCGATGCCGCACTCGGCGAGGATTTTCTTTTTGGCCTGAGCGGTATCTTCTTCTCCGCCGACGATGGCTCCGGCGTGGCCCATGCGACGTCCGGGAGGTGCGGTGGCTCCGGCGATAAATCCGGCGATGGGCTTTTTGCAATTGTCCTTCGCCCAGCGCGCAGCTTCCGTCTCGGCGTTGCCGCCAATCTCTCCGATCATAATGATGGCTTCTGTCTCGGGGTCTTCGTTGAACATCATGAGCACATCAAGATGATTGGTGCCGTTCACGGGATCGCCGCCGATACCGACGCACGTGCTCTGGCCATAGCCTCGCGTGGTAAGCTGCCAGACGGCTTCATAGGTGAGCGTGCCACTGCGGGAGACGACGCCGACATTGCCGCGCTTGTGAATGTAACCGGGCGCGATGCCAATGCGGCATCCGCCATGTGAATCTTTGCCAGTGCCGGGCGTGACGACGCCGGGGCAGTTCGGGCCGATGAGTCGCGTCTTGCTGTGGCTCATCGCGGCTTTGACTTTGATCATGTCATTAATCGGAATGCCTTCGGTGATGGCAACCACGAGTTCGAGTCCGGCGTCTGCGCCTTCGAGAATGGCATCGGCAGCGAACGGTGGCGGCACGAAGATTGCGCTGACCGTGGCCCCAGTTTCTTTCATCGCTTCGCCGACGGTATCGAATACAGGAACCTTGTAACCGTTGTGCTCGAAGAACTGTCCGCCTTTTCCGGGCGTGACGCCGGCAACGAGCTTGGTGCCGTAGTCGAGCGAGAGTTTTGCGTGACGCGATCCGAAGTCGCCAGTGATGCCTTGGACGAGGATGCGAGTGTTGGAGTCAACGAGAATAGACATGGGGAAAGGTTATAAGTTATAAGTTAAGAGTTATTGGTAATGCTCAGCGTCGTCTTCTGGCCAAGGGATCAGATCATCGGAGTTGCTGTAATTTTCTGGTTCTTCGCGAAGGCGCGTGGTGTCTTTTTCGGCGTTCGCAGCGCGGGTGAGGTAGTTCATGTAGCCGTTGAGGAGACGACGTGCAGTGTCGAAAAACGTGCGACCCTCTTCAAGAAGTCCTGTGTCCATGAATTCTTCGTCGTTGGCAGTGATGAGGTGATCAAGCACTTCAAATAGTGAACCGCGGGCATTGCTACAAAACTTGTAATTGTCGCGGTAGTGAAAGCGTCCAAAGCCTTCGGCGATATTGGCAGTCGTGGAACGTGCGGCTCCTCTGATCTGTTTGGCAAGTTCATACTGTTCGCATTTAGGAAGATTGAGGCAGACTTTCCGAACGACAAAAAGCCGAAGCTGGCGACAGGCCTTCCAGCATTCAAGTTCTTCAAAAGTCCGAATTTCATTCATCGCTCTTACACATTTTCATAACTCATAACTCATAACCAATAACCCATAACTCATCACGCAGCCCCAACAGCGGCCACAATCTTCTTAGCCGCATCTGACAAATCATCCGCGCTGATTAGAGCGAGTCCGCTGCTGCCAAGAGTGGCTTTGCCTGCGGCGACATTGTTACCTTCAAGACGGACAACGAGAGGGATTTTCAATCCCGTCTCTTGCGCGGCGGCGATGATGCCGTGGGCGATGACATCGCAGTCCATGATGCCGCCGAAGATGTTCACCAAGATGCCCTTCACATTCGGATCACCGAGGATGATCTTAAAGGCTGCTGCAACCTGGTCCTTCGTCGCGCCGCCGCCGACATCAAGGAAGTTCGCTGGTTCGCCACCGTGGGTTTTGATGATGTCCATCGTGGCCATTGCCAAGCCAGCGCCGTTCACGAGGCACGCGATGTTTCCGTCGAGGCCGATGTAATTGAGATTGTATTCACTAGCGGCGACTTCGCGCGGATCTTCCTCGGTCTTGTCGCGCATCGCGCTGATTTCCTTCTGCCGATAGAGTGCGTTGTCATCGAAATTAAATTTCGCATCCAGCGCTACAAGCTGATCATCCGACGTGATGGCGAGAGGATTGATCTCGATCTGCATACAGTCGCACTTGAGATACATGTTATAGACCGCGGTGAAAAGCTTCACCGCCTGATTCATTAAAGCTCCACGCAGACCGAGCGCCGCAGCGATCTTACGGCATTGATAGCCTTGCAGTCCGAGTGTGGGATGCACCGGCTCCTTAATGATTTTCTCTGGAGTCTTCTCGGCGACTTCTTCAATGTTCATGCCGCCTTCCGTGGAGGCGATGATGCTGTGGCGGCTGCCTGCGCGATCAAAGAGAACGGCAAAATAGTATTCCTTTTTGATATCGACTGATTTCGCGATGAGAACTTTGCTCACCAGCTTGCCTTCGGCTCCGGTCTGGTGCGTCACCAATGTCTGGCCGAGCATCTTGCCCGCGATGTCCTTAGCTTCTTCGGCAGTGTTGATGACATGGACGCCGCCTTTGAATCCGTTTTTGAATGTGCCTTTGCCGCGACCACCGGCATGAACTTGTGCCTTCACGACCAGCCCGGTGCCGCCAATATCGCGCGCCGCTTCTCCTGCTTCAGCAATGGTGGATGCAACTTTCCCTTTGGGCGTTGCGACGCCGAATTTTTCAAAGAGTTCCTTGGCCTGATATTCGTGGATGTTCATGTGTGATCGTGGAGACGCGAGGGATGATCCGTCTCTAAAAATGAGGACGCATCTTAGAAATCACAACGCGGGCGTCAAGCTAAGATAGTAATAATCCCTGATTCGTCGGGCGCTGGAAAAATCCCCCGCGTTTAATGCTTGCGGTCGATGTTCCTTCAGGGACAGTATGTCAGTCATCAAAGATTCCATGCGCCCCAGCACCCTCAGCACCAAGCTTGATGTGAATCTCGATGAGACCGGGCGTCTCAATCAATTGGTTCGCCACTTCGGAAAAGAGCATGGGGTGCCTGACGACACAGTGTTTGTCATCAACCTCTCAATTGATGAACTGGTCACCAATATCGTGATTCATGCCGGCAGCCGCGACCCCAAGGCGCGTGAAATTGTTCTCAGAATGAGCATCAATAATTCCGAGGTCAGCATCGAGCTTGAAGACGACGGCTCCGCATTCAACCCTCTGGACATTCCGACACCCAACCTCAATGCGTCCTTACAGGATCGCGATCCCGGAGGACTTGGCATTCATCTAGCGCGCAGCCTCATGGATGGCATTCGCTACAGCCGTGTCGGACGGCGCAATGTGCTCACGCTCACCAAACGAATCAACTGAACCATCATGACCTTCGACAAAGAACAGGCCGGAGACATTACCATCGTTAGACTTGGCGGACAGGTTGATAGCGTGAAGTCCATTGAACTGGAAGCTCTCACGATGAATCTGATCGACGGCGATGTGAAAGCGCTGTTGCTGGATTGCGCGGAGATGGACTACATCAACAGCGCTGGGCTGCGGGTTTTTCTGTTGGCGGCCAAACGCATGGATCAAAGGGGCCTGCCCTTGGCCTTTTGCGGACTGGTGCCTAATGTGCAAATGATTTTCGAGACTATCGGATTCGATCGCATTCTCACGGTTCACATCAGCCGCGATGATGCACTGAATAATATGCGGGCGGTGAACGAACAGGCTGCATAAATTTGTGCGTGTCCCCCTGCTAACCGGTTCTCTCAGCAAGCGGCTGGTGTTGCTGGTGGGCATCCCGACATCGCTCTTTCTCATCGCGATGCTCGCGTGGATCGCCCTGCGAGGATTTCGTCAGACGGTGGAGCAAACCCGCGCCTCAGCGCTCAATCTGGCGCGTGTGCAAGCTGCGCAACTGGATCGTATGCTCGGCGAAGCTGCCCGGATACCGGAGTTGCACGCGCAAATGCTGGAAAGCGGCGCGCTAAAAACTGAGGCCGAACTTCAGGGCTACCTTGCGAAAGTAGTTGCCAGCTACCCTTCCATTTACGGGAGTTGTCTGGCCTTTGAGCCGCATACCTTCGTCGCGGCCAGAGAATTCTACGCGCCCTATTGCTATTGGAAGGACGGTCACGTCGAATCCACGGACATCGGCACGCCGGAATACAATCCATTCCACTGGGAGTGGTATGCGAAGCCCAAGACTCTGCACCATGCCCTGTGGACGGAACCTTACTTCGATGATGGTGGCGGTAACGCCCTGATGACCACACATTCCGTTCCCTTTCACAAGCCGGGAAGTCCGCGAACAGTAGAAAATTTTCTGGGTATCGCGACCATAGATATATCACTCGACCAGCTCATTCATGATTTGCAGTCGATCCGTGTCGCGGACACTGGCTATGCCTTTCTCGTAAGTCCGGGCGGACGCTACCTCGTCTATCCGGATTCTGCGAAGGTCATGAAAGCACTCATTCAGGATGACAATCCCCAACTTGCTGCCGTCATGATGAGCGGCAAGGAAGGCTTTGATCGCATTTCAGAGCCTATGAAAAATCGTGACGCATGGATCGCCCACATGCCAGTGCAAAATGGAGGCTTCACGCTCGCGCTAGTCTATCCAAATGCTGAAATCATGCGAGATGCTTATCGAGCACTCACTGATCTGGCGATCATCGGCGTGATCGGGCTGGCAGCGCTCTTTATCGCGTTGATCATCATCTCCCGCTCAGTGACGCGGCCAATTACAAAACTGGCCATGGCCGCGAGAAAAATCGCTGCTGGCGATCTCAATCTAAGCCTCAATGAACAGGTCAACATTCACGAAGTGCGCGATCTGGCCAGTGCCTTTGAGAAAATGATGCGCGACCTTCGCATGAGGATGGAGGAATTAAAATACACCACCACCATCAAGGAGCGCATGACTGGGGAACTGAATGCCGCGCGCCGTATTCAGATGAGTATGTTGCCCAAAGAATGGTCTGACCACACCGCCTGGCCCCGGCGGGCTGACGTTTCACTACATGCGGTCATTCAGCCCGCGCGTGAGATTGGTGGAGATTTTTATGACTACCGTTTTCTAGATGACAATCGGCTTGCCTTCCTGATCGGGGACGTGGCCGGAAAAGGCGTGCCCGCAGCACTTTTCATGGCCATGACCCAGACGCTTTTCAAGGGCTTCTCTAGCCCCGACCGCACAGCATCCGACATCATGGCGCGAGTGAACAACGCGCTCTGCGACGAAGCGCAGACCGGCATGTTTGTGACGCTACTGTATGGCGTGCTGAATGTGCAATCCGGCGCACTCGACCTCTGCAACGCGGGACATCCCCCGCCCTTCTTGATCAGTAGTGAAAAAAACGTCAGCCAACTCCAAGGCGCCAGAAATCCTGCTCTTGGGTTGAAGCGCGACATCCCCTACCACAGCGCCAACTATAAACTAAATCCCGGTGAAAAATTACTACTCTACACGGACGGAGTCACTGAGGCCTTCAACAAGAATCGCGAACTCTACAGTATCCAAAAACTGGAACTGTTCCTGAAAGAGAACTCTGAAAAGACTGTGGAAGAAATATCAACCGGCATTCTTCAGGATGTCCGCGTTTACAGTGGTGATGAGGAGGCATCCGATGATCTCACCGTTCTGGCATTGAAGATGACGGGCAGCAATGGGAATGCGCTGCTCTAGTCCGCGAACTCAGCTTGTTTGAGTAAATTCTCCTTGCCATGATCTCGCCAAAGGTGGCATGAAGACTGTGCCCCAGCACTCACCTATGCCCGACAACATTGTATGCCCAAAATGCGGCGCGGAAATCCCGCTGTCCGATGCCGTAACGCATTCTTTGCGCGAAGGATTTCAACGCGACTTCGCCGTTCGCAAAAACGAACTGGAGCGCGCTGTCGCGCAGAAGCAGCAGGAAGTGGAAAAGCAACGCACCGCTCTGGAAGACTCGCGCCGCGAACTCGATGCACAGGTGGCGAAGCGCGTGAAGGAAGAACGTGAAAAGCTGAAAGTTGATTTGCTGAAAGAGGCGCAATCCGCCGCCGCATTGGAGATGCAGGACTTGCGCGCCCAGCTTGTCGAAGGTCAGCGGAAGCTTGATGACGCGCAGAAGCAAGAATTGGCCCTGCGCAAACGCGAACGTGAACTCGAAGACCGGGCGAAGCAGCAGGAACTCGAAATCGAACGCAAACTGTCTGAGGAGCGCGGCAAGATTCAAGAAACATCGCGACAGCAAGCAGCGGTGGAGCAGCAGTTGCGCTTTGCCGAAAAGGAAAAGCTCATCAGCGACATGAAATCGCAGATTGAAACGCTCAAGCAAAAGGCCGAGCAAGGCTCGCAGCAGATGCAGGGCGAGGTTCAGGAATTGCAGCTAGAAGAATCCCTTCGGCTCACCTTTCCCTTTGATGAGATTACCTCCGTGCCCACGGGAACACGCGGCGCTGATTTGCTGCAAAAAGTTCGCGGCGCCAACGGCCAGACCTGCGGCGTCATCATTTGGGAAAGCAAGCGCACACGAAACTGGACCGCAGGCTGGCTGGACAAGCTCAAAGAAGATCAACGCGCCCAAGGCTCAGAGATCGCAATTCTAGTGAGCCAGGCACTTCCTGATAATATCACGAACTTCGCAATGATCGAAAACGTCTGGGTTTGCAGTTACGCGCTTGCACTGCCACTCGCCGCCGCCTTGCGGCATCAACTGCTCGCAGTCGCTGCCACGCGACGCGCGGAGTCCGGCAAGGGCGAGAAGATGGAGGCACTCTACCAGTTCGTAGCCAGCACCGCATTTCAACAACAGGTTCAGGGAATCTCCGAGGCGTTTCTGGAAATGCAGAGTGATCTCACTCGCGAACGCACAGCCATGGAAAAACTATGGAAAAAACGCGAAAAGCTGATTCAGCGCATTCTCAACGGCACCGCCGGACTTCATGGAAGCCTAGAAGGCATCGTCGGTCATCTAGCCATGCCGGAAATCAAGGCGCTGGAACTGGATGTGGACTCAACGATTGAAGATTCTTGATCTAACCCGCCTTCCATACACTTCCCGCAGTGGGCGTGATAAGGTGTTCAGCGGCGGGGGGAATGTAGTGCTGGGCTTCAGCCCGCAAGCGGCGCGGTTCGGGCTAAAGCCCCAAACTACTTTGGACACCGTCCCACTATCCGGATTGAGCGTGTGTGAAATGCGGGCTAATGCTTCACAACTCCGCCTTGATCGCGCCGAGCAAATCATCATAGCGATCGAACCCACGAAACTGCGGGAACTGCGCGCGGATATTCTCCGGCGCATGAAAGAAAAATCCGGCGTCCGCTTCCATGAGCATCGTGGTGTCGTTAAAAGAATCACCTGCGGCGATGACCCGATAATTCAATGACTTCAGCGCAGCCACGCTATGCTGCTTTTGATTGGGCTGGCGCAGTTTGTAGTTCACAATGCGTCCATTGCTGACTTCCAGTTGATGACAGAAAAGCGTCGGCCATCCAAGCTGACGCATCAGCGGCTGGGCAAATTCCGCAAAGGTATCCGAGAGAATGATGACCTGTGTGATGCTGCGCAACTCATCAAGAAATGCCCTCGCGCCATCAAGCGGATGAAGCGTGCTGATGACCTCCTGAATGTCCGCGAGCTTCAGATTGTGTTCATCGAGAAGCTTAAGTCGCCCTTTCATCAGCACATCATAATCCGGCACATCCCGCGTGGTTAGGCGCAATCCCGCGATGCCAGTTTTTTCAGCAAAGGCGATCCAGATTTCCGGCACCAGAACGCCTTCGAGATCAAGGGTAACAATGGTTTGTTTCACGCGTCTTCATTGTCATGGAATCGACGTGCTGTCCAGCTTCAGCTAGTGGCACAGGTCTGCAACCTGTGTGTAATCCGGGCATTCTGCCCGGAACCCATTTCAGACAGCACCGCCCAGAATGTGCGGGCTACACACAGGTCGCAGACCTGTGCCACAAACTCAGAGACCCCGGAAAATCAATCAGCCTCCTGCACTTTGAGGACGCCTCAGCTTCTCCCCTGCCCGGATGTTTAGTGCCTCTTAGAGCAAGGGGAAATGCCATCGGCAATCCCCCAACAAACACAACAAAACATTGCACTATATGCAATCTTTTGTATAGTCTTCGAGTGCAGCCAATCAAGCAACTCACGAAGGTCCTCGGCTCGTTAACCGACCGCGACCATTGCCTTTTCACGCCTACGGACCTCGCGGCTGCGGTGCCGGAATGCGGCCAATTGGCAGTGTTGCTGTCGCGGGCGACGAGGGCGGGCGTGCTCAAACGGGTTTGCCGGGGCATCTATCTCTATCCGGTGCCGGATTATCCGGCCGGGAACTTGCTGTTTCACGCGGCGGCTCGGTTGCGAGCGGGAGAGTTCAACTACATCAGTCTCGAGACCGCGCTCAGCGACGCGGGGGTCATTTCCCAAATCCCGATGAACTGGATTACGCTCCTCACTTCGGGTCGCAGTCACGTCGTGAACTGCGGAGACTTGGGGCACATCGAGTTCGTGCATACGGCCCAACGACCAGAGGATTTGAGCAGCGAACTGGCTTACGATGCGGAAAGACATCTGTGGCGCGCCTCGGTGCGGCAGGCCTTGCGCGACATGAAGGCGACGCGGCGCAGCATGGAACTTGTGGACAGGGAGGCCGCGCATGAACTTGCTTGATCAACTGGTGGATCAGGCGCTGAAGTCCCGCGCCGATCTGGCCACGCTTAGGCCGGTGGTGGAAAAGGAACTACTGCATCATGACATCCTGCGTGAGATGAGCGAGGCCGGATTGCTCACTGGATTGACCTTCATCGGCGGCACCTGTCTCCGCGCCTGTTATGGGTCAGCCCGACTGAGCGAGGATCTTGATTTCACTGGCGGCAGACATTTCAAACGCAACGACCTGGCGGAGTTGGGGCGAGTCTTGACGGATAAGCTGCAAACCCGCTACGGTCTGCCTGTGAGCGTGAGCGATCCGGTGAAGACTGGAGCCAAAGTATCCACTTGGAAACTTACTATTGAAACGCGTGGAGATAAGAAGCATCTCCCGGCGCAACGCATCCATGTGGATATCTGCGCCATTCCCAGCCACGACCCGCGACCGATGATGCTGCGCAACCTTTACGGCATTGATCTGGGAACTTCCGGCCTCATTCTGCAGGCCCAAAGCCGCGAGGAGATTCTGGCGGACAAGATGATTGCATTCGCGTTTCGCGAGAACCGCATCAAAAATCGCGATCTGTGGGACATCGCCTGGCTCGTGCAGCAAGGTGTTGAGCTGCCCGCGCATCTTATTCCGCTAAAAGTGCGCGACCACCGACAAAGTGATGCGGATTTCATCAAGCTCGTGAAAGGTCGTCTGGCGGACCTGAAAACAATGCCGGAGATGAAAGATCATTTCATTCAAGAAATGAGGCGATTCCTGCCAGCTGCCACCTTGCGCAACACGCTCGAAAAACCTGCCTACTGGGTATATCTGAACCAAGTCATCAGTGATCAAGTGACCCTTGCCATCAATGCCTTGAAGTGACCACCGCGCGAAGACAAGAGGATCAATTTGCAGGCCGTTCCCGAAGACGCTTCCGCTTCTCCCCTGCCCGGATGTTGAGCACTTCTACTAACATGGAAAAGGCCATGGCAAAATAGACGTAGCCTTTGGGGATGTGGAAATGCAGACCGTCGGCGATCAGGGCCGTGCCGATGAGCAGCAGGAAACTCAAGGCCAGCATTTTAATCGTCGGGTGCTTGTGGATAAAATTACTAACAGCACCCGCAAAGATCATCATAAAAATGACCGAAAGCACTACGGCAATCACCATGACCGTAATGTCTTTGGCCATGCCGACTGCGGTGATGACTGAGTCTAACGAGAACACGATGTCCAGCAGCGCGATCTGCACCAGAATCATGCCGAAACCGCCGCCAACTTTTTGCTTCTTCAATTCCTCCTCAGGATTTCCTTCCATCTGGCCATGAATTTCATGCGTGCTCTTGAAGAGCAAAAATAAGCCCCCGGTGATGAGAATGATGTCCTTGCCCGAGATGGCAATGGACGCGACCGTGAATAGAGGTTCCTTCAAAGTCATCACCCACGAAATGGAGAACAACAACGCAATGCGCGTCAGCATCGCCAGTCCAAGTCCGAGAAAACGAGCACGCGGCTGCTGCGCGGGTGGAACTTTTTCTACCAGGATGCTGATGAAGACGATGTTGTCGATACCCAGCACGATCTCAAGAATGCTCAAGGTCAGCAGAGCCATCCAAGCCTCCGGCTGGTTGATCCATGAGAAGTTGAGGGTTTGAATTTCAGCAAGAAGTGTCATGCCCCTGAGAGTAAAGCCAGATGACCTGATGGCAAGTGCGCGACATCAAGGTGATAGAGTCCTTTGCGACTTTGCATCTTTAGGGTAAAAACAATTGTGCCCGGCAACTCCCCTTCCAACTCCAAGCGCGCGACGCTTCACGGCCTCGTGGAGCGTGTGACGTTTCACACGGAGGAGACGGGCTATTGCGTATTAAAAATAAAGCCGGAGCGCGGAGGAGAAACCGTGACTGCCCTGGGCAAAGCTCCGCGCGTGGTCGCGGGCGAGCACATCGAGGCCACAGGTGAATGGGTGCGCAATGCCGAGTATGGTCAGCAGTTCAAAGCGGACACCATCAAGCTCTCGCGTCCCGAGTCACTCGACGGACTCGTGCGCTATCTCGGCAGCGGATTGATCGAAGGCATTGGACCCAAGTATGCCAAACGCATCGTGGACAAATTCGGCGCCACAGTCTTCGACATCATCGAGCAGACCTCCGCGCGACTGGAAGAAGTCGAGGGCATTGGCAAGAAACGACGGCAAGAAATCCGTGCGTCATGGATGAAGCAGAAATCGGTGCATGACATCATGATCTTCCTGCATGAACGCGGCATCAGCACGGCACGCGCCCTGCGCATTCACAAGACTTACGGCGACGACGCAATCAAAGTTCTCAAGCAAAATCCTTACCGACTGGCAGTGGACATTCATGGTGTTGGATTCAAAACCGCTGACGAGATCGCGGCGAACATGGGGATCGAAAAGGATGCGCCTCAACGTGTCCGCGCCGGCCTGCTCTACGCGATGGAAAAGGGCGCGGAGGCCGGACACAGTTGCGTGCCACAACCCGTGCTGCGCGAAGAAGCGGAGAAAGTTCTTGGCGTTGCCTCTTCGCTCCTTGATGAGCAACTCGACGCCATGCTCGCCGATGCCACGCTCACACGAGAGATCATCTGCGGCGTAACCATGATCTATCTGCCGCCATTGCTCGGCGCAGAACAAAGCATCGCCGTCAAACTGCGCGAGATGCTGGACAAGCCTGCGTCGCATCCCGAATTCGATATCGAAAAAGCCATCGAGTGGTGCGAGCAGAAGACTGGCAAACAACTCGCCGACAGCCAACACCGCGCCGTGCGCGAAGCCTTGCTGCAGCGCGTGCTCATCATCACTGGCGGCCCTGGCGTGGGAAAGACGACTATCGTTAATAGCATCCTCACGATTCTGCGCGCGAAGAAAGTTAGCGTCTCCCTAGCCGCACCCACCGGACGCGCGGCGCAACGACTTGCTGAAAGCACCGGACTAGAGGCCAAGACACTGCACCGGCTGCTGGAGTTTCAAGGCGAAGGCGTGTGGGGCCGCAACAAGTTCAAACAACTCGAAGGCGATCTCTTCGTGGTGGACGAAGTCTCGATGGTGGACACCACGCTCATGGCTCGGCTTTTAGATGCGCTGCCCGATGAAGCGCATCTGTTGCTGGTGGGCGATGCTGATCAACTACCAAGTGTCGGCCCCGGCGCGGTGCTGCACGATCTCATCGCCAGCGATGCCGTGCCATGCGTGCGATTGACAGAAGTCTTCCGTCAGGCCGCGCAGAGCCGCATCATCAGCGCCGCCCATGCGATCAATCGCGGAGAGTTGCCTGATCTAAAGCCGTCGGCGGATGCGGATTTCTTTTTCATCGAGCGCGGCTCATCGGAAGAAATTCAGCAGACCGTCGTGCAGCTCGTGCGGGATCGTCTTCCTGCAAAATATGGGTTTGATCCGGCGAACGATATTCAGGTGCTTTGCCCCATGAATGTGCAAATGCTCGGCACGCGAGCTTTCAACGAAGTCCTGCAAGATGCGTTGAATCCACCGAACGAGATGAAATTTGAGGTCGAGCGATTCGAGAAGACTTTCCGTGTCGGCGACAAGGTCATTCAGACGAGAAACAATTATGAAAAGGAAGTCTTCAACGGCGACATCGGCCACATCAGTTCCATTGAATCCGAGCCGGTAAAAATCATCGTCACTTACGACGGCAATCGGCGTGTGAGTTATGAGCCGGGCGAACTCGATGAACTCCAGCCCGCTTATGCCATCACCATTCACAAAAGCCAGGGCAGCGAATTCCCCTGCGTCATCATCCCTCTCGCGATGGCGCATTTCGTCATGCTGGAGCGCAGCCTCATCTACACCGCCGTCACGCGTGGAAAAAAACTCGTCGTCATCGTCGGCGAAAGTAAAGCGCTCGGCATGGCCGTGCGTCAGGCTGGGGCGCGGACAAGATGGACGGGATTGAATGAGCGGATGCTGTCGTCTATTGCCAATAGCAGCACCCATTCCGCCGATTGAGCCGCGTCCGCCAGAAATTGCTTGCGACAACTCTGATCAATCGTGCATGATAGGACATTATGAGCACTTCTTCTATTTGATTGCTACGCATCAAAGTAGCGGCACTGGCAGTGGATGACTTGGATCGCGCCAATCACTTTTACGAAAAATCGCTCGGTTTGGCACCAGTGATCGAGGGTGGGCAACAGATTGGGTTCCAACTCGAAAACACCATCCTGATGCTCAAGCCCAAAGCGGACTGGTATGGCCGACCAACGGCAGAACTCAATGCCCGCCTCACGCTGGAAGTAGAGAACGCGCGTTCGACAGAGCAGTCATTGAAAGCACTTGGTGTCGTGATCTCAGATCCGGTTCAAGACTACGACGGATTTCCCGTCGGGGCCTTCCTTGACAGCGAGGGCAACAAGCTCTGGTTCTGCTCCCAGCCGTAACCTCTTTACGCAGGCAGGCGGACTTCCACCGGCAGTGTCGAACGATGACTTTACTTCACAACGGGTTTGCCGGCCGCTTCCCAGCCTTTTAAACCGTTGTCGAGATGGTAGATCGATTTAAAGCCCAGCTTCTTAAAGATTTCGAGCGAATTCCCGCTGCGATTCCCGGAGGCGCAATGCACGAGATAGCTTTTTGATTTGTCGAGTTCGCTGATTTTCTTTTCAAAGTCGTCTTCGATAAAGTCCACGTTCTTCGCCCCGGCGATATGCGCCTGCTTGTATTCATCCGAAGTGCGGACATCAATGACCGTCACTGCGCCATCCTTGATAAGTTTCTCGGCAGCGGCGGCGTCCACGTGTTTCACGCTCTCGACAATTTTCTCATCGGCCCGGGACATGCCACAGATCACCACTGCGAATAACATGAGAAAGTGCCGGGTCTTCATAGGAGGCTTCAAATGACTGGCGCATCAAGTCTCCGCCACGCCGCGGGCCATGACGACCTTTCCGGTGCGGACGGTTTCGATGATCTCGAATTTGGCGAGCAAGTTCACTGCGGCATCCACTTTGTCCGAGTTACCAGTGATCATGACGATGAGCGACTGCTCCTGAAGGTCCACAGTTTTGCCGTTGAAGTGTTCGATGATTTGAAGGATTTCTGTGCGGCTCTCAGGAGATACCTGCAATTTCACGAGCACCATTTCCTTCACCACGGAGTCTTTGTCGGTGTGCTCGAAGCAATGGATCACATCAATGAGTTTGTTGCACTGCATGATGATCTGGTGCAAGCCCTCGGGATGGCCGCTGATGCCCACGGTCATGCGCGAATAGCGCGGATCGCGGCCTTGGGCGACGACCAACGAGTCAATGTTAAAGCCGCGGCGGCTGAACACCGCACAGATGCGGCCGAGCACGCCGGGCTTGTTGGCGACGGACAGGCTGAGCGTGTGAACATTGAGGATGTCTGCCTGTGGTGCGGGTTTGCGATCTGTGGATGGAATAACGCGTTCTGACATAAGAAAAAAATTAGATTTATAAATTAATGGGCGTGCAGTAAGCGATTAGGTCGAACCAACCGGCTTTTCCATCTTATGCTTCGGCGCTTCGGTGATCATGTCTTCGAGTGCGGCACCGGCAGGGATCATCGGGAACACATTTTCGTGTTTGATGCACTCGGCCTCAATGAGGCAGGGGCCGTCGTTATAAGCGAGAGCCTGAGTCAGCACCTTTTCGATGTCGGCAGGGCGGCGAATGTGCCAGCCTTTGATCCCATAAGCATCCGCGAGCTTCACGAAGTCGGGATTGCCTTCGAGATCGACACCGCTTTCACGGTTGTCGAAGAACAACTCCTGCCATTGGCGCACCATGCCCAGATAGCTATTGTTGAGCACGATGATCTTGAGCGGGAGCTTCAACAGTGCTGCAGTGGCGAGTTCAAATAGCGTCATCTGGAATCCGCCGTCACCGCTGATGGAGCACACGATGTCTTTCGGGCAGCCAAGCTGAGCGCCGATCGCCGCGGGGAACCCGAAGCCCATCGTGCCCGCGCCGCCGGAACTGAGCCACTTGAAGCTAGCGTCATTTTTGTAGAATTGCGCGGCCCACATCTGGTGCTGGCCGACATCAGTGCTGATGATGGCTTTGCCTTTGGTAAGTTTGTAAAGTTCGTCGATGACCTGCTGCATGCGCAGGCCTCCCTGCTTCTTGTAGGAGAGCGGGAACTTTTTCTTATAACCGTCGAGATGCTCGTTCCAGCCTTTAGTATCCAGTTCGGACAGGAGCGGGAGTAGTTCCTGCAAGGCAGCCTTGGCGTCGCCCTTGATGAAGGCGTCCGGCTTGATCATCTTACCGGCCTCAGCTTCGTCGATGTCAAAATGAACAATAGTCGCGTTCTTCCCGAACATCGACGGCTTGCCGATGATGCGGTCGTCGAAGCGCGAGCCCACGTTGATGATGCAGTCGCATTCGCAGATGGCCTTGTTTGCGTAAGCCGTGCCGTGCATGCCGATCATGCCGAGGCTGAGACGGTGCGTCTCGGGGAACACGCCTTTGCCCAGCAAGGTGGAGGTCACCGGGCAGTTCAGTGTCTCCGCCAGTTTCATCAACTCTTTATCCGCGCGAGCGATCATCGCGCCTTGACCGGCAAGTATAACCGGGCGCTTCGCAGCCATGATGAACTTCGCGGCATTTTGCACGGATTTCTTATCAATTTTGAAATTCTCCTCCGGATGATAACCCGGCAGATCCATCGGCTCATCCATGACACCGGTGAACGGCCCTTGGCTCATGTCTTTCGGAATGTCGATCAGCACTGGCCCAGGGCGTCCCGTAGTCGCTATATAATAGGCCTCACGGGCGAATCGGGGAATGTCGTTCGTGTTCTTGACCAGATAGCTGTGCTTCACCACCGGCGCGGTGATGTTGAAAATGTCCGCTTCTTGGAAAGCATCCTTGCCGAGCATCCAAGAAACCGTCTGGCCAGTGATCACGACCATCGGCACAGAGTCCATCATCGCAGTCATGATGCCAGTGACCGTGTTGCCCGCACCGGGGCCGGAAGTCACAAGCACACAGGCTGGTTTGCCAGTCGCCCGGGCATAACCATCAGCCATGTGAACCGCGCCCTGCTCGTGGCGCACGAGGACGAATTTCATGTTCGTTTTCACTGTTTCCAGTGCATCGAAAATCGGCAAGGCGGCACCGCCAGAGTAGCCGAAGACATATTCGATGCCTAGCTTAGCGAGGGTTTTGATGAGCGCTTGGGCGCCGTCCATTTTTTCTTGGCTCATGATAGGTGTCTCCTTAAAGTTGCGGTTTGTTAGCTGATATTCGCATCTCTCGCCAGAATCGCAATCTAAAATACGGCATTTTTTGATCAAATAACGTCATGAGTCATTTCTTTGGCGTGAAAACTGATGATTTTGTGCCTCATTCTACATTTCGTCACATCATTTCCGGTGAGTTGCAATTGGTTGTCTTGATCATAAACTCGGAGAATATGCGCACGCTCTTTATTCTTGGAATCCTGATTATCACGCTGCATCAAAGCTCCTTGGCCGCAGACTTGAAACTAGATAGCGCCAAGTTGATCGAGTCTGCTCGCAAACAGGTCGGAGTGACTGTGGGCTACGATCCTCAGTATCGCGCGTTGCCTTATCCGAATGGCGATGTGCCCATCGAAACTGGCGTCTGCACCGACGTGCTGACTCGGGCCATGCGGGCGCAAGGAATCGATTTGCAGAAGGAAGTTCATGAAGACATGAAAGCGAATTTCGCAAAGTATCCGCAGCAATGGAGCTTGAAGAAGCCGGACTCGAACATCGACCATCGTCGTGTGCCGAACTTGATGACGTTCTTCAAGCAACGCGACTGCGAAGTTCCGATAACGAAATCCATTTCCGATTACTTGCCGGGAGATATCGTAGCTTGGAATCTAGGTGGAGGCATTACCCATATCGGACTCGTGTCTGACCGCAAGACTGCAAGCGGCACACCGCTGATCATTCACAACATCGGAAGCGGCGCACAAGAGGAAGACATCCTGTTCGGCTACCGCGTCATCGGGCATTACCGGTGCCAAGTCCCAAAATAAGCCATTCGAGATTCATCCATTACGATGTGGCTGGGGGTGACCAGTTATTTCCAAGCGCTGCTGGAACGGACTTCTGGGTATTGGCCATTCTTTTCAATGACGAACTGGACGGCGAGGCCGAGCCGTTCCGCGAGGGGAAGTCCCCTTTCCACGCCCAGCACATTCAGCGCGGTAGACCATCCGTCGGCATAAACACAGTCGGAATGACGCACGCTGACGGAGACCGTGTCGTGCGTCACTGGCTTTCCGGTGCGGGGGTCGATGAGGTGCGAAAATGTTTTCCCTTCGGCCTTCCAGTTTTGTCGGTAGGTGCCTGATGTAGCGAGGGACTCGTTGCTCAGTGCACAGACGCGGGCCGGATGCTCAATGGCGATATTCCATTGTCCGGCCACTCGCATCTCGCCGCTGATCTCTACCAGATACTCGCGCAAACCTTTTGATTTCAAGAGCTTTGAAATGTGGTCTGCCGTCCAGCCCTCGGTCACTGAGGAGACGTCGATCTCTAAGTCGGGAATCTGTTTGGTCAGGCTGTCCTCTGCAACGGTGAGTTTATTCCACCCCATTCGTGATCGCAGTGCCTCAATCTCGGCATCCTTCGGTGCGGTGTCTCGGCGCGGGCCGGGGCCGAATCCCCAGAGGCGCACAAGTGGGGCGATGGTGATGTCGAGAGCGCCCTCGCTTTCCTGGCTGATCCGCTGGGACACACGGGCCAGACTGGCTAGTTCAGGGGAGACGGTGGGGGCATGTGAAGTCGAGTGGTTGAAGACGCTCACGGTGGAGTTTTCCCGCCAGTTGGAGGCGGTCTGCTCAATGTGCTCCAGCGCGGCTTTGATCTCGTTTTCGAGTGTTTTGGGGTTGGGCACGAGGCCGCGGATTTTGACTGACCAGGAACTGCCCATGGCCTTACCAGAGAGGGCGGTAACTTCATGATCGGGTTGGCTGCGCACAGTGATGCGGGTGAAGCCGACGCAAAGTAAACCCGCAGCAAGCAACCCAAGAGCAGCCCAGTCGCGCGCTCCCCAACGGTCGCCGGAACCGAAGGAACGCAGGAAATTGAATAGGGCACCTGTGGGACAGCCAAAGCGGCAGTAGGCCTGGGGAATAAAAAACGAAGCGGCAAGCCCGATGATTGCGATGGTGATAGTAGCGGTGCCAGCTGCCTGCCAAACCCAGGCATCGAACGGTTCAATTAAGGCGAGGTTGACGGGGATGTGGAGCAGGATGGCAATGACGGCCCCGGCGAGGAGAAGTGCGGGGATTGATTCCAAGCGGCTGAAGTAAGGCGAGAGCGCACTGGCCGGCGAAGTTCTGCTGCGAGAGCGCATTTTTCTGCCGAGGGCGCCGAGGAATTGCTGGGCCGCGCCGTGCGGGCAGATCTGGTGACAATAAACTTGGCGCCGAGTGGCCCAAGGCAAGATGAGCGCGGCGAGACCGAGCAGGACAAGCCCGGGCGCGGCCTGCCATGCGGGGCCGTGGGTGGCCCAGCCTTGAAAAAGGGAAAGTGAAAGCAGGCCTCCGCCGGCCAGCCCAACGTAGCCGATCATAATCCCAAGCCAGCCCAGTCGGAGCCAGCGTTTGCCACGCAGAGGACTGAAGGCGAGGAGCAATGCCCCCGCTACGACTCCGGCAAATGCCCAATCGTTTGGCTGAAACCAATTGCGGGTAGGTTTGCTTCCGGTCGCCACTTCGGCAGCAAGGCGACGTTTCAGCCCTTCGGCGATGGCCCAGCTCGTCTGGGTGGCCCCGCTGACGCCCTCGATGCCTTCTTTTTTGTAGTCGAGGTTCGCGATCTCCGCGACTGTCCGTCCGCTGAAGGAGCGGAGATAGTCCTCATCATCGCGCACAATTTCGACGTAATCTTCGGTATCAAAACTTTTTCGAATTTTCAGCGCCGTGACTTTTAGTCCGTCCGGGGAGATGCCCACCAGTAGATCGGTGGGACCTCGGTAGCCGGAGACATTGTCGGCCTCAGGCGAAGTGCGGAGAACATAGCCGAGGGTCTTCCCATCGGAACCGACGACGCGCAGTCGCCTTCCCACAGTTTCGAGTTTTTTTACCTCAGGAAACAGAATCTTGATTTCGTCAATGCGTGGCGTCTCAGGAAAACGAAGGGACGCGGAGGCGCCAGCGAGGCGTTTAGCCAAGGATTCGGCCATGGCGTAGCTCGTGAGGGTAGCCCCGCTTACGGCGGAGATGGCGGGAGGCGGTCCGGATGAGGGCTTCCAACCGAGGAAGGGTTTGAAAAAGGTTTTGTCCTTCGTGATCAGTTCGACATGCTCGGGGGTGTCGGCCGAGGATATCAACTCGACCCCCGCCACAGCCCCCGACTCGTCGAGGGCCACGAGTATATTCGAAGGGCCGGAATAGCCGATGATGCCGTCGGTTTCGGGCGACGTGGCTAGAAGAGTTCCGATGGGCTTTCCCTCAGCGTCAAGGGCATGATGGAGGCCGCGTTCGATGTCATGGAGCACGACTGAGTCTGCATTCGGGAAAAAACTCCGGGCTTGTGCGAGCGTAATTTCCACCGATCGGTGCTCCGTCAGCCAGCGGCCCTGAAGGTGGATGAGGCAGGCGACAGCCGCGACGAGGCTGACCCGCCAGAGGCGAAGGAGTTTGTATCTTAGGGCGAGAGACACGCTTGAACTTGCGGGGGTATCCACAGGCCGGCGCAGTTTTTACCCTCAACGAGCCGGGATGACTTGGACGGCGTCGGCGTGGACAAAGCCGTCGGCGCCTTCGGTGGTGAGGGTAACGGAGCTGGCTTTGTCGGCTTCGAATTCAAAAACACCAATGGAGTGGAAGCCGTCGGCGCGCGAGGTTTTCTCCCGTTGATTAAGCGTCAAAGCCTTTACGCCACCGGCAGATTCAACTTGGCAGCGACTTTTGCTGGAACGATTCTGATGGGGAGCCCATGCCACGAAAACTTCGTAGCGCCCGGAATCGGGAACTTTAAAGGGGAAGCAGGCCTGCGCCTTGCTCTTGGGTCCGGCGAAGAGATAGTGTGCGCCGATGTGCTCCAAGCTAGAGCCTTCTTCCCACTTTCCGACAAGCTGGGCTTGGGCATCATCCACGACGATGCCAGAGAGTTTGTCCGGTTTGGTTTCAGGTTGAGCGACGCTCGGTGGCACGACAAGGGGCGCCTGAAGGTTCGCGCGGCGGGCTGATCCCGGCTGGCGCATGAGCTCCTTGAGGTCTTCAAGGTGCTTTTCATAAACGCCACGCGGAGAGGTGTTCTTGGTGACGCAAAGATAAGCGGCTTTGCCCACGACCTCGCCCATCATGCCACAGGTGCGCATGACCCGGACAGTGCCCAGGGCTTCGTGGGTGACGCTAATGCAGCGGCCAGCCATGAAGAGGTTGCTGACATTGGCCGAGTAAAAGGCGCGGTAAGGCACGGGATAGCCGTTTTTGCGGTCCACTCCGCTGCCGAATTCGGCGCGGGAGATGAAAGGGTTTTCAGGAAACTTTTTGGCGAATTGAGCCTTCGGGTAGTGAAGGTCAATGTCCCAGGTAGTAGGCACACATCCATCAGGGAAGGCGGTTTGCTTAACGATGTCCTCGCGACTGAGGACGACATCGCCGATGAGGCGGCGGCTTTCGCGGGTGCCTCCGATGGCGGCAGCCCACGTGAGTTCGGCCTTAGCGAATTTGTCTTTATCGACTCCGGTTTTTTTGGCGTTGAATGCTCCAAAAATGGCGCGCAGATTCCAGTCTCGGATAAGTTCCAAGTCATTAAGCGGGTGTTTGTCAAAACCTCCCTCCCAGAACCATTCGGCCTTATGATAAGGAACGGGACCTTTGGCTTGAGTGGTTTTAGGAAAGTCTGCGAGTTCGAGCGGTAGCGCCCAGGGGGTATCGGCCCAAGGACGGGGGGAATCCTTTTCGGCCCATGTCCACATGTTGCTCATGCCGAGGTGTCCCTTCTCTAACATCTCGAACTTGGCACCCACTAGCGCGCCGACGGTGCCGTGGCCTGTGCAGTCAACGAAGAACTTGCCGACAAAACGGGTTTCCGCGCCGGAGCGGGTGTCTATGCCGAGGACAGACTTTATGGAGCGCGCCTCATTAGGGCCTTGGACATCGGCGTTAATAACGTGGGTGTTGAGGAAGAGATCGATGTTTTTCTCAGCTCGGACGATGGCCTCTTTTTTAGCGTCTTCAAAGTTTTCGAGAAGTCCGGGCGAGTTGGGAGAATTGTCGGAAAACTCGTCCACGATTTCCCCGAGGGCCGGATAGAGTCCGCGCCTAGTGCCGCCCTTGGCCCAGACTTGCACCTCGCTAGAGCCGTTTCCGCCTAGGACGGGACGGTTTTGAATGAGTGCAACATGGAGCCCTTGACGAGCGGCAGATATGGCCGCGCCGATGCCCGCGTAGCCGCCGCCTACAACCACGAGGTCAAAGGATTTGACGGGGGCCTCATCGGGCAGGCCAGCCAAGACATTGCGATCATGGCGAGTAGCGGGAGGAGTGTCGTTTGCATTCGTAAAAAAGAGAGCATCGCAGCGACCATTGAAGCCAGTGAGGTCACGCAGGGCAATGGTGTGTTCACCAGCGGAGGCGATGGAGATTTCGCCGCCGTTTTCCCAAAACCACTCGGCACCCTTCGTGCCAAACACATAGGGCTGGGGCTGGCCATCAAGGAGGACTTGAAACCTGCCGGGAGCTCCCGGAGCCTGCCAAGGGGCGACCCAGTCTTTAGTGCGTGCAAAGAACTTATAAGTTCCTGCGGCGGGAAAGTTGACTTTAGTCTCGGCGTCCTTGACGGGCTGCCCAAGGCCATGGGCCATGAGATAGGGCGAGCCCATGATCTCGATGAACTGGGTGTCGAGAGTCCAGCCCCCAATTTGGGAAAAAGATTCCGCTTCGACTAAAACCTTGGCGGCCTGGAGGGAATGCGAGAACGTCGCTATCGCGAAGATGGCGGACAGGGTTAATGGGAAAAAATGCATACGGCTATGAAGCATGGCGGAATGAGTTGAGTTGGCTGGCAGCAAGAATCTAAATTGAATACCATTGTTCTTGGCATATCAAGTCAGGACATAATGAATATGAAATCAAAGCGGGCGCATAGCTATGGGCAATCTCTACAGAATCCACCAAGCGCAATCATTTACCTTCAATTTAAGGTCCTACTGTTTATTAGAATACGTGCTTTAGATGCCATCTATGACTCGCCATCGCAGGCAATCCTGCCGCTGTCATCGGCAATTTTTATTTGAATACAATTGAGCTATTGCACCCGCTTCGGCATTGACGCAAATCAGCACACATCGCCGTAGCTCGGCGTCATTTTCCGGCTATGCTTCCCATTATGACGGCTACTCAAGTCATCGCTGAAATTGACAGTCTTCCCTTTGAGGAAAAGGAGGCGGTCATCCGCCATGTTCAGGAGCTTGAGGACATGGAAGACATCCGCACCGCCCGCGCAGTGCTCGCCACGGAGACCGAATGGACGCCGTGGGAACAGGTGAAGGCAGAACTGCATGAGCTACACCGTTAGTCTCAGCAACCCGGCGCGGAAGTTCCTGCGTGATCTCATGGATGCAAAGCTGCGGCAGCGTTTGGAGGATGCCATTGACGCTCTGCGCGACGATCCGCACCCGCCCGGCTCCAAAGCAACTCACAGCGAGCGATGGCATCCAGCGCGTTCTCGTGGGCGACAACCGCATCCTCTACACCGTGCAAAATGACAAGCTGCTCGTGCTTGTGGTGAAGATCGCGCACCGCCGCGAGGTATATCGGTGAAACAAGGAGGACATGCTGATCGCCTACCGCTTTACGGGGGAAAGGGCGTGAGTAATGCGCCATCAGAGCAAGAAAATGAGTGTATAAGATAGTGCCGAGATGTTAATATCGTCTCATGCAGAAAAATATTTTTGTAACTGTCGCGCTTTCAATCTCTTGGCTGACGGGTTTTGCAACTGTCGACATGGCGTCGGAGCAGAAACCAGAACCGTCTGTTGTTGAAACGCACTTTCTAAAGGACGCACCTGACGCGGACGGGATGTTCACAGCGCTGTTTTACATTCAGCCTGATTTCTTAAGTTTGAGCGACGCGCCAAGAGATCCTGATGAATTGCGCAAGCGAACGACAGCCAAGGGCGTTCTTATCGAGCATGGCGTGAAGTTTGGTGTAAACGCCACCGCTACATTCTTCCCGGCCACCAGCATTCTGTCTGTCCACAATACAAAGGACGAGTTGCAGAAATGCGCTGTGTTCGTGTCGTCCCTAATCAAAGAGCCACCGATGATTTTACGGTTTCGCTGGAGAGTTGTCGAGATTGGCGAGGCATCTTGGATTGAATTCACTTCACGTCAGAATGACAAGCTGCCGCGCTCCCTCTCATCAGAAGACCTGAAGAAACTGCAATCGGATTCAACTTGGAGGAGCCGTGCTCTTGCAGAGCAGGAAACTCGATCGGGTCAAATAGCGAAAATTGAAAGCGGAACGGACATGCAAATTATCTCTGGTTTCAAGGCCGAAGGTGAGCATCTGGTTCCGGAGATCGAAAAACAGAAGACAGGATTTAATGTCGAAGTTGATCCAGTCCTATGCCCGGATGACAAGACCGTGGACGTGAACTTCTCGCTATCCTATGACTATGCCCCGCCGGATATCGCCAAGGTTGATGTCGTGGCAAAGACAAAGAATCTGCCACAGCAGCACGTTGACTTGGTAACGTGGCATCGTGATATGATTTCGACAGCCATCACAGTCATCGCAGGCGATACAGTTGTTGTAGGGGTCAATCCGGTTGTCGTTAATGCTCCTGCCGCGAAGTCAGATGAACCACGCCTCCGGCTTTATCTGTTAACAGTCACCCGACATTTTATAGGCTCGAAGTAACAAACTTTACGGTATCACTCAAACTCCCATCGCCGGTTGCTTTGCCCGGTCTTCAACTGAATCCAATCAATCTCGACCGGCTGCTTCTGCGCGGGCAGATAGACCCGCAGAATGCCGAGCGATTCCTTATTAGAAATGTCCACGCTCAGTTCTTGCCACTCCCCGCCCTTCACGACGAATGGGACTGACTTTGCATCCTCCGTCTTGTTCGCGGCACCCGAAGGCAGCCATTCAATCTTGCCATCGCCGCCTGACGCAGTGCGAACGCGCAGTTTCAGTGTGGCCGGACCTTTGTCTTTGCCAGCGGCGACGCCTAGGAATGGCTCATCGTTCTGGCCGGTCATGGTGAGGATGCCGTCTTTGACGACAGCGGTGCAGCCACGGGATTTCCAGCCTTCGAGCGGATCGCCTGCAGTTGCGGCGTGCGGCGCGGCGGTGCCGGTGACAGGCTTGTCATAGTTGGGATTGCGGATGGGAATAACGGCCTCGCTGTCGTGCAGGAAGCCGGTGATCAGTTCGTTCAACTCGCGCACGAGTTCGGGTTTCTCGGCGGCGAGATTTCTGGTTTCGCCGAGGTCGTCTTTGAGATTGTAGAGTTCGAACTTATCACTGCCGTCATCGTTCTCCGCGAAGAGACGGATGAGCTTCCAATCGCCGCGCCGCACGTAAGTTCCCGGATGCTGACCGCTCGCGGGCGTGTCATGCGGGAAGTGGCAGAAGATGGCGTCGCGTTGCAACGTGCCGCCTTTAAGCACGGGCACGATGCTGATGCCATCGGGCTTGGTACTCGCGGGCAATGGCACGCGGACAATGTCGAGCAATGTGGGCATCCAATCGATGCTTTGGATGATGCTATCATTCGTTGTGCCCGCCTTCGTCACCCCGGGCCAGACAATGATGCATGGTTCTCGCGTGCCGCCTTCGTAGAGGCTGGCTTTGCCGTTGCGCAGCGGCAAGTTGCTGGTCGGGGGCGCAGTCATGTCTGCTTGGAACCGCGCGCTCTTATGTCCTTCGTGCGTGCCTTCGGTGTCGGTGTCCTTCCCACCCCAGCTCACGCCGCCGTTGTCGGAGAAGAAGACGATGATCGTCTTATCCATCAGTCCGTTTTCCTCCAGTGCCGCCAGCACGCGGCCCACGCCGTCGTCGAGGCTCTCCACCATCGCGCCATAGACCGGATTATGCTGCGGATTTTTCGGATCAACGAGATTTCGATACTTGGCAACGAGCTGGTCCTTCGCATCGTAGGGCGCGTGGACGCTGAACTGCCAGTAGTTCACGAAGAACGGGCGATCCTTGTTCGTGCGAATGAAGTCCGCAACATGCGACGAGAGCGTGTCCTCGATGTGCTCGCCGGGTTTGCTCTTAATATTTAGTGCGGAGGGAAACTTCCACGGCGCGACATAACTGCCTGCCGGTCCCGGCCCCGGCCAATGCGGCCAGTCCACTTCGAATCCCTGCTGCAAAGGCGAATATGGCTCCGGGCCGAGATGCCATTTACCGAAGTGCCCAGTGCGATAGCCCGCCTCGCGCAGCACCTTGGGCAGCGTGACGTAGTCGGTCTTCAAACGCGTAAGGCTCTGCGCGACGAGCACGCGTGTCTTCGGATTTCCCTTTGCCAGTTGCTTGTTCAAAACGACCTGCGGCTCGTGACACACGGGTGCCGTGATACCCGTCCGCGCCGGCCATAAGCCCGTGAGCACGCTGCTCCTCGTCGGCGAGCACAATGGATTCGCCGCATAGGCCTGCGTGAACCTCACGCCCCGCGCCGCGAGTTTATCGAGGTTCGGAGTCCGGTGAAAGACGCTGCCGTAGCAGGACAGATCACGCCAGCCGAGATCGTCGGCCATGATGAAGACGATGTTGGGTTTGCGCGGTTCCGCAGCGGCTGCACAAAAGAATCCGCCCAGCAGAATGTTGACACAGAGGTTCAGGATGAATCGCTTCACGGTTGGATTCATGGCCCACTATTCGACTTGTGCCAAGCACTCACTCAGTGTCCGCACTTTTTCCATGAATCCTGCACATGGGCCCTAGCTATCTCGAAAGTGGGACGGAATCACTTTTCATTCTATCTTAGTCATCCGCATTCTTGGCGGCATTGTCTTAGTCCTTGTCTTAGTTTGCCCTATTTCAGGTGCTAAATCTTGGATGATTAATGGAAAGCGGGTGATGAGAATCGAACTCACGTATCAAGCTTGGGAAGCTCGTGTTCTACCATTGAACTACACCCGCATCTTCGTCACTGGCGATGGTGGCAAACCCGGCTCAAAAGTCAAAGCGCTTTCAGCCCAGATTCACTTTTACGGCTGATGCAGATTTACGGGCTTTCTCGCGGGCTTCGTCGATGCTTGATCCGCGAGCGACAGCCACACCCATGCGGCGCTTGCCTTTGACTTCTGGTTTGCCGAACAAGCGCAAGGCGGTGTCGGGTTGAGAAAGCGCGGCGTCGAGATTGCTGAAGCTGACGTTTTTCGAGTGCCCTTCCACTAAAATAGCGGCGGACGCGCTGGGGCCATGGTGTTTGATATTCGGAACGGGCAGACCGAGAATCGCGCGGGCGTGCAATGCGAACTGGCTAAGGTCTTGCGAAAGTAAAGTGACCAGCCCGGTATCGTGCGGGCGCGGCGAGACTTCACTGAACCAGACGGTGTCGCCTTTCACGAACAACTCGACGCCAAAAATGCCGCGACCTCCCAGTGCTTCCGTGACTGCACCGGCGATATGTTTGCTTTCCGCGAGCGCCGCATCACTCATGGGCTGGGGCTGCCAGCTTTCGCGATAATCGCCGTCAATCTGCAGATGACCGATGGGTTCGCAGAATGATGTGCCCCCAGTGTGACGGACGGTAAGAAGCGTAATTTCATAATCGAAGTCCACGAAACCTTCGACGATCACTTTCCCCTTCCCTGCGCGTCCGCCTTCTTGGGCGTATTGCCATGACTTCGCGAGATCGGCTTCGCTGCGCACCACGCTTTGACCTTTGCCAGAACTGCTCATCACAGGCTTAACCACGCAGGGGAATCCCATGGCTTTTACTGCTGAACGAAACTCGTCCTCGGTCGCCGCGAATTGATACGGCGAGCAGCGTAACCCAAGTTCCTCGGCGGCGAGGCGTCGGATGCCTTCGCGATTCATCGTGAGCTTTGCCGCGCGCGCCGTCGGAATCACAGTGAACCCTTCTGACTCGAGTTCTACTAACACATCGGTGGCGATGGCCTCGACTTCCGGCACGATGTAATGAGGTGACTCGGCGCGAAGAACCTTTCTCAATGCGTCTGAGTCCAGCATGGAAATGACATGGGCGCGATCCGCCACCTGCATAGCGGGCGCGTTCGGATACGAATCCACCGCGATGACTTCGCAGCCGAAACGCTGAAGCTCGATGACGACTTCTTTGCCCAACTCGCCGGAGCCGAGCAGGAGAACCTTGGTGGCTGACAATGTAAACGGAGTGCCAATGCTGACGGAAGACATGGGCGCACTTTGACCCGCAGTCACAAACGTGCAACTACGCGGCGAGTCCATTTCTGAAATAATGCATTTCCGTCTGGCGTTTTCCATCACACTGAATTCTCATGGATCATCTAAATCGCAGCTTACTTAAATTATGATGAAACGCACCTTCACCTTCCTCGCATCTCTCGCCATTGCAGCGGGGACCTTCGCGGCATCTGCCAAGCCCAATATCGTCATTCTCTACGCCGATGATTTGGGCTTTGGTGACGTGAGTTGCTACGGTGCGACTCGCGTTCATACGCCCAATATCGACCGACTCGCGAAGCAGGGTCTGCGCTTCACGGACGCGCATTGCGCCTCGGCCACCTGCACACCATCGCGCTATGCCATGCTCACAGGAGAATATCCTTGGCGAAAAAAAGGCACCGGCGTTCTTCCGGGCGATGCCTCACTGATCATCGAGCCGGGGCGCACCACGATCGCTTCGGTATTAAAGAGTGCTGGCTATGCCACAGGTGTCATTGGTAAATGGCATCTCGG
>JBBRNC010000040.1:0-37164 GCA_038230495.1 Verrucomicrobiales bacterium | reverse complement strand
TTTAAAGAGAACGAGGACCTGCGAGAGCGCTATCGCGGCCAGTTTCAGTTCATCCTCGTGGACGAATATCAGGACACGAACTCGCTCCAATGCGGCCTGATTGATTTGCTCACTGGCAACAGCGGGAATCTCATGGTCGTGGGCGATGACGCGCAGAGCATCTATTCATGGCGCGGCGCGGATTTGAAAAATATCCTTGAGTTTCAGAGCCGCTATCCCAAGGCAATGATTTACAAAATCGAAACCAATTATCGCAGCGTTCCCGAGGTGCTGGCTTTGGCCAACAAGACCATCGAGATGAATCAAGGTCAGTTCCGCAAAGCCCTGCAAGCATCGCGCACTGGCAAGGGTCAGCTTCCAGCCCTAGTGCCGCTGGACAGTCCTAGCGCCCAAGCGGCATTCGTCGCCCAGCGCATTCTTGAATTGCGCGATGAAGGCACTGACCTCAACGAAATCGCGGTCATCTATCGCGCCCATTTTCATTCGCTAGAAATTCAGATGGAACTGACGAAGCGCGGCATCCCCTTCACTATTACAAGCGGCTTGCGATTTTTCGAGCAAGCGCATGTCAAAGACGTGGCCGCGTTCATGAAGTTCGCACTGAACCGGCTTGATGAAGTCTCGTTCATGCGCTGGGTGCGGCTCATTCCCGGCATCGGCAACAAGAGCGCGACAAAGCTTTGGGACGGGTGGTCAAATTGCGAGGGCGCTCAGGGCGCGACTTTGACAGGCTCATTTTCCGAACATCTCCTCAAGCTCACGGTGCCGAAAAAAGCGGTGAAGACTTGGCAGCAGGCGGCCTACACGCTCGATGAATTGCTAGATGCCGACGGCAAACCAGTGCCGCCCTCCAAGATGATCACCAGCGTGATGGAAGGCGTCTATGAAGACTATGCGCGATCAAAATTCAAAAACTACGATCAGCGCAAACAAGACCTTGAACAGCTCAGCAACTACGGCGCTCGGTTCACTGACACCACCGAGTTCCTCAGCCAACTTGCTCTGGTCAGCGGCGTGGATACCGATGAGCGCCCCGACTCCGCTCCGCAGGATCGCGAGAGTGTTTGCCTGACCACGGCGCATCAAGCGAAAGGACTAGAGTGGCATTCCGTATTCGCCGTGTGGCTGGCTGACGGCATGTTCCCGAACAACCGCGTGCTCGATGAAGCCAGTGACGCGGGACTGGAGGAGGAGCGTAGGCTTTTCTATGTCACTGTAACCCGCGCCAAGGATGAGCTTTATCTGAGTTATCCCGTCATGTTCTTCCAAGCGCGAGACGGCAATGTTCTCCAGCGGCCCTCGCGCTTTTTACAGGAACTGCCTGAGACCTTGATGGAAACGTGGAATGTGCGAAGCGTGTTCGCGTGAGTAAAGCTGAGCCAACAAAACCCAAGTCACGCAGCGGATGCCTGCTTCGCCTGCTCGCGTTTACAGCACTGGTGGTGGCGGTGGTCTTCGGCGTGGTAGATTACTATTTTAATTTGCGGAGCAACATAACTTATTTTGCATTCCGAGACACAACAGCCCCAATGGAAGTTCGTCTCTCAGACGGCACGTGGAAAAATACGAACGCTATATCGCACCATGAAATGGATCGCGCCCTAGTGAAAATGGCCGAGTCCAAGGGAGCGACATGGAGTCGCTTGCGAGTCCGTCGCAAGGCGGATGGCACTTTCCAGCATCTCGCACAGACTTGCTTTAACTCGGAAGTGAATGTGATTGAATTTACCCCACAGCATTTTCAATTCGCGACCAGCTTCAAGGAGCACTTCGGACTGACCACTGCGCGTGAGCGCCTGGAGACGGATGACCTTTTGTTTTCGATCACGGCAAATTTTCGCGACCCTAAAGGCAAGCCTCTCGGTCTGGTCTTTCATGAAGGTCAACAGCGCAACTCACCGTTCCCGGCTTGGACAGGTTACTTTTTTGTGAAAGATGGAAAGCCGTGGTTCGGGCCGAAATCACTCTTTGAAGAATCGCCCGGCGTGCTGACCGAGGCGGCGCAAGGCTATCCGTCGCTGATGAAGAACCACACGGTATTTTCGTATGTGGACCTCGCGCCGAACAAATATTTCGATGGCGAAAAGATCACTTACCGCGCGGTGGCGGGAATGAGGCAAAATGGAACTATCATATTTATTCTCTCTGGCAACGGAGGCGTGATGAACGTGGCCGAGGCGGCTGCATTGGCTCAAAAGCTCAATGTGCAGCACGCCACACTGCTCGATGGCGGGCGGGCGTTGCAATACTCGCTCCGATTCTCTGGGAATACGTTCCACTTCGCTGCGTTCAACACCGGCCTGAATATAAAATGGAAACTGCTGGAACCGCAACGTTCGCCTGTGTTCATTGCCGTGAAGGCTACTCCGGCAAGCTGATAAAGTTTTTACTTTCGCACTGGACAGTACGCGCATATTTTCCCAACGCCCAATACATCTTATGGCGCAAATGGACATAGAAATCATTCTTATGCGGCAGCTTGCTAGTTGTCTGGCCATGCCTGTTTTCATCGTTGATCCCCATGGCACGCTGGTTTTTTACAACGAGCACGCGGAGCGAATCCTAGGAAAACGATATGAAGAAACAGGATCGATGCCGGTATCGGAATGGGCCACGGCCTTCCGTCCATTCGATGAAAATGAAAACCCCATCCCGCCGGAGGAACTCCCGTTGGTCATCGCCTTGAACCAACTGAAACCCGCCCACCGCCGCTTCTGGATTAAGGGGCTTGATGGTAGAAAACGGCAGATTGAAGTCACAGCCATTCCGATCATCGGCCAGTCCAAGAAACTTATCGGCGGCGTGTCCTTTTTCTGGGAGGTTAAGAAATGAACGTCCGGTTCTGGGGCACGCGCGGCTCGCTGCCCACTCCGGGACACGACACGTTGCGCTTCGGCGGCAACACATCGTGCGTGCAAATCACCGGCGCTGAAGGCACTGTGCTCGTGCTCGATGCTGGCACGGGCATCCGCGAACTTGGGCGTGCACTGCCTCCCGGACTCCGTCGCGTGGATGTGCTTCTGAGCCATCTCCATATGGATCATATTCAGGGCCTAGGCTTTTTCGCCGCGCTGTATAATCCTGATATGGAAGTTCACATCTGGGGGCCAGCCAGCATCAGACATGATTTAAAAACGCGACTGCAACGCTATCTTTCCCCGCCGCTTTTCCCCGTGCACATGCGCGACCTTCCCTGCAAGCTGGTCATCCACGATGGTTCGCACATCGACGAAGAAATAGGCGAGTTCAAAGTGGATTCACTCATGATTTGCCACCCCGGTCCGACCGTAGGTTTTCGTATTAAGGGAGCCAATGGAACGGTGGCATACATGCCCGATCACGAGCCCATGCTGGGCGCAGCAAAATTCCATCCGCAACGGGAATGGATTTCAGGCATGAACATAGCGCTTGGGGCAGACCTGCTCATTCATGACGCGCAATATTCCAATGAAGAATATCTTGGACGCATCGGATGGGGCCATTCCTCCATGACTCAGGCTATTGAATTCGCCCGCATCGCCGAAGTAGGGAAACTCGCCGCCTTTCACCACGATCCCACCCATCGGGACGATGATCTTGACCGAATGTTCCGCGATGTCATCGCCGACATCTCTCCCACCTTCCCCGTGATTCCGGCAAAAGAGGGCGAAGTCTTAGACGTGACGCGTCAATGATTTCGCATGAGCCGCCCGACGCTTGATCACGAAAACGCGTGGAGACAGCGTGGTCATCATCTCATTGCCGGAATCGACGAAGCAGGGCGCGGGCCGCTAGCGGGGCCGGTATGTGTTTCCGCAGTGATTCTGCCCGAAGGCTTTGAACACGAAAGTCTGAACGACTCGAAGAAACTCACTGAGAAAAAGCGCGAACGCATCTACGAGGAACTGACCTCCTGTAGTGATCTAACCTGGAGCGTGGACATGGCGCACGTCGCTGAAGTTGATGCCGTGAATATCTTGCAAGCTACTTACGCGGCCATGCGGCGGGCCGCGCTCGCGCTTGATACCGTTCCACAAATTGTATTGATTGATGGCAGACCAGTTCCTAAATTTCCTTTCACCCAAGAGGCCATCGTGAAGGGAGATTCCATCAGTCTTTCGATTGCAGCCGCCAGCGTCATCGCCAAAGTAACTCGCGATCGTTTCATGCTTGAAGCGGCGCGACAATATCCGCATTATGGCTTTGAAAAGCACAAAGGCTACGGCACTGCTGCACACCTTGTGGCGCTCCGCCAACATGGCCCTTGCCCGCTGCACCGACGCTCTTTCGCGCCCGTCGCTGAAGTCTTGCATATGTCTAACGCAGCGTGACGGAACGCCCGTGGACAAGGACACCATCGGGCGCTGGGGAGAGCATCTCGCCGCGCGATGGCTCGCCAAACACGGACGCAAAGTTCTCTATCACAACTTCCGCGCTCCACGCGGCGGAGAAGTGGACATCGTAGCCCGTCACGGTGACACACTAACTTTCTCCGAAGTTAAAACCCGCACCAGCACCGCACTGGGCCGACCCGGCGAGGCCGTGACCACACAGAAAAAACAACTTATCCTCCGGGGCGCACAAGCCTGGCTGAAACTCCTGCACAACCCGAATATCAAAACTCGCTGCGACGTGATTGAAGTCGTATTGCGCGATGGCGAACTACCCGACATCCAAGTCATTGAAGGCGCATTCATCGCCCCAGATAACAAGCGATGATAAACATGGGACAGAATATCCCTACAATAGAACCAAGTAGCAGCCTACGTCAGCCTCCTTTCGGCCCCGAGTTCAAGGTCGAGGGAGAAGCTCAAATCTCCGAGTGAGTGACATCGTCATCCCCCAACAGGTCGTGCCGTAATCCGTCGTGAAGTTATTTTACTGATTAAGCCTCGGAACTTGTCCTTCGCTATCCCTCGAGCTTGATGGCAATGGAGGTGGACGCCCTCCGGGAGTAGCTCCGCACGATAAGCAATTGGGTTCCGACCGGGAATTGCGATTCCCGCAATCTGAACACGCCCAAGGTTGGAGGGCGCTTTCAATTTGCTCGAAAGTGAGAGATAGAATTGTTGGATTGAATTCACCGGCACACGTTTGACAACAAACTGCCTCACCCAAAGTCTGCGTTGGAAACAAGGGAATAAAATACAGTGTGAAATATCGCGATATCCTCAAGTGAGAATAGGGTGATTGCTGACGACATTGTGGGCAGTAAAATGTGCCGCTCGCAATTTGCTTCTGTTTTGCTTTGGAACCCCAGATGATCATAAGTTTTTGGATTTATGTGTTTGTATTTTGATGGGGAATGACGCAACTAAATTCTTATTTAATCCTGAGGTTCTTTGCCTGCGGCACCTTTTTTCTTTGGCCCATTCTGAGGAGGGTCTTGCTGCGAGAGGGCGAAGAATTCTTCTGCATGATGAATCCAAGCCTGCTCCATCGACTTCACTTTATCGGGATATTGGGCGGCGAGGTCTTTGGTCTCGGAGCGATCCTTGCCGAGGTCGAATAGCTCCCAGGGCTTTTCACCATTTTGCGTCAGTTTCCAGTCGCCGATGCGGATGGCGCGATTGTCCTCATGATTCCACCACAGATATTCGTGCTGCACAGTATTATCCTTGGCGAAGGCTGGCACCAGGCTCTTGCCCGGCAAAGGTGGCACGGTCAATCCGGCGGCTGTGGCGGGTTGTTTGCCGCCAGAGATATCGAGCAAGGTCGGCACCACATCTATCAAGTGTCCGGGATTGGTGCGTAATTCTCCATGGGCCTTGATCCCTGCGGGCCAGTGAACAATGAACGGCGTGGAGATGCCGCCTTCATGAGTCCATGATTTGTGCAGTCGGAATGGAGTATTAGCAAAGCTGGACCAGCCCGGCCCGATGCCGAGGAAGGAATAGGCGGAACCAATAGGAGCCTTGGGGTCTTCACCAAGACCACGGATGAGCTGCTCGGCAGATGCGCCATTGTCGGAAAGAAACATGACGATGGTATTGTCATAGGCACCCATGGCTTTTAGTTGTGCCAAGATGCGTCCAATCTCGATGTCCATGCGGTGCACCATCGCCGCGTGGACGGCCATTTTCTCTGCCTGAAATGCCTGCTGATCTTTGCTAAGTGAATCCCACGGCACGGCATGACCCACTTCAACAGGCCCAATGCGTTTTTTTAATTCTGCTTCCGATAAATTCCACTTGGGGATGGTTTGCGGTTCGAGTTCAGAAAGCTCACAGTTCACGATTCCCATTTGCTTCATGCGAGCCAGACGTTCCTTCCGCATGACATCCCAGCCGGATTGGTAACGATTCTTATAGATGGCGATGTCTTCCGGTAACGCCTGAATTGGAAAGTGTGGCGCGTGAAAAGCGACGTATTCAAAGAAGGGCTGGTCAGCATGATTCGCCGCGTGGTCTTTGAGATATTTGATGGCGTAGTCGGCAATGGCGATGGTGGAGTAAAATTTCCCGTCTACGTCAATCTTCGGCAACTTCACGCCATCCTCGTCGGCGCCAACTTGTGTGAAGTAACCGTCATTATTCATGTCGATGTAGTTATGAACGAACCCATTGTCCAAAGGCCGACCATCGATATGCCACTTACCAGTCATGTAAGAACGGTAGCCCAGCGGTTTCAAATAGTCGGGCAAGAGGGCGGCCCAGCTTTGGCGTGTGCCTGCATTGCCAAATGCAACTTTAGCAGCGTTGGGAAATTGAATGCCGCTGAATTTATCCCGCCGGATAGACTGGGCATAATAGCCGCTGAGAACGCATGTCCGTGAAGGCCAGCAGCGCGCGGTGTTGTAGAACTGTGTGAAGCGCAATCCGTCTGCCGCGAGTGCATCCAGATTCGGCGTCTGGATTTCGCTGCCATAGCAACCGGCGTCCGAATAGCCCAAGTCATCAGCAATGATGAACATGATGTTGGGTTTTTTGGCATCGGCAGCGCGCAATGGAACACAGAACGCTGCTAACAGTAGAAGTAGAAGGATAAGTTTAAGTGTTTTCATAAGCTGGTCAGGATTTGAAATTGATACAAGCGACAGCCATTGCTGCGACACCTTCCTCGCGCCCCACGAAGCCAAGCCGCTCGTTGGTGGTGGCTTTGACGCCGACTCGATCTGCGGTGATTCCGAGGGCTGCGGCGATCTTCGCTTTCATGGCATCGCGATGCGGATTCACTTTGGGCGCTTCTGCGATCACGGTGCTGTCCACATTTTCAATGGTCGCGCCTTTTGCGGCAGCGATGGATGCGACCTTTTCGAGAATCTTTAGGCTGCTGATTCCGGCGATGCTCGCATCTGATGGCGGAAACCAATGCCCGATGTCCGGCTCCCCGAGCGCACCAAGAACCGCGTCAGCAATGGCATGACTCAGCACATCCGCGTCTGAGTGCCCCTGCAACCCCTGATGATGTGGAATCTCCACCCCGCCGAGAACGAACGCACGTCCTGCTGCATAGGGGTGAACGTCGTAGCCGATACCGGTGCGGGTCATAAATCAAAGGTAGTTTTTCAAATCCATCTTACCATTAGTCGCGCAGATGAAGAGCTTACCTTCGTGAGTCTTGCTCGGTTCCGCGCTGAAGCAGCCGCCTGCGGCTTCGAGCAAGAGTTTCCCAGCGGCGATGTCCCACTCGCTGATCTGTTCTTCTATATAGGCATCAAGCCGGCCACAGGCGATGTAGGCGAGCGCGAGCGCGGCACTGCCGAGCATCCGGGTCTTGCGAACTTCTACGGATATACGCTTGAAGCGGTCGAAGCTGGCTTCCAGCGCGGCGCGGCTTTTGGAGAAACCGACAGTGACCACGGCATCAGAGAGTTGGGCGCGATCACTGACGCGAATGGCTTTGCCATTGAGTGTGGGCACAGCGCCTTTTTCCATGGCCCAGGTTTCGTTCATCATCGGATCGTAGATGACACCCGCAACATATTCGCCGTTCTGTTTCGCGGCAATGGAAACGCAGAAGTGTGGGATGCCGTAGAAGTAGTTCACTGTGCCGTCGATGGGGTCCACGATCCATTGCGTGTCGCTGTCCGAATTGCCTGAGTCGCCTTCCTCGCCCTTGATGCAATGATCTGGATAGGCTTTCAGTAGGATCTCAGTGATGAGTTCTTGGCTGCGCACATCGAGGTCGAGCTTGATGTCGTGCTTGAGCATTTCATTGACCGCGAGATCGGTTCCGAAATTCTCGCGTTGCAATTTGCCTGCGGCATGGGCGGCTTCGATGGCTGTGGAGAGGAGTGACATTGATGATGAGTTGAATGGGGTGGCGTCTTCTATGCGACATCATTTCTCTGCGAGCAACTTCTGCTTCGCGAGTTCTACGATTCTCTGAATAAGCGTGTCGGAGAGTGCGCGCTTGGATTTTTTGGGTATTGTTTCCGTTCGTCCCGCTGGCAGGCAGAGGATGACTTCGTTCTCATCGCTGTCGAATCCGGTGTCCGTGCGGCTGACATCATTGGCGATCACGAGATCACAATTTTTCCGCGCGAGCTTGTCCATCGCGTGACCGACGAGATCATTTGTTTCCGCCGCGAAGCCTACGAGAAATCCGCCAAAGCTAAAGTCGCTGCGCATGGAACCAAGCACATCCGGTGTGCGCTCCAGTTCCACTGTAAGATTGTCAGCGTGCTTCTTGATCTTCTCAGACGCGATGGCCACTGGACGGTAGTCCGCAACTGCTGCCGCAAAGATAGCGATGTTCGGCGCGGCATCTGAAGCGCAGACTAAGCGCGTCGTTTCCCACATTTGCTGCGCGGTTTCGACGCGATGCAATGTCACACCCACAGGTGCGGTCAATGCCACTGGTCCCGAGATGAGCGTGACAGTGTGGCCTTGATCCATTGCGGCTTCCGCGAGAGCGTAACCCATTTTGCCAGATGAGCGATTGCTGAGAAAACGCACCGGATCAATCGGCTCGCGCGTCGGTCCAGCAGTGATCAGTATTTTCATACGCTCAAGCCCAGCAACTTCACCGCGCTGGCCACAATTTCATCCACTGGCCAGAGTCGGCCCAGGCCCTCGTAACCACAGGCGAGCATCCCTTCATCGGGACCGATGAATTCGCAGCCCCAGTCTTTCAACGTTGCCACATTGCGCTGCGTCGCTGGATGAAGCCACATCTTGCCGTTCATGGCGGGAGCAATCAAGATCGGTGAGCGAGTTGCCAGTGCGATGGCCGTCAGAGCATCGCCAGCAAAACCATGCGCCATAGAAGCGAGCACGTTTGCAGATGCGGGCGCGATGAGCAGCAAGTTAGCGCGGTCCGCGAGCTGAATATGCGTGGGCCGCCAGCTTTCTTTTTCGTCAAAGAGATCGGTCACGACGGGCTGCTTCGAGATAGTTTGCAGTGTGAGCGGCGTGATGAACTCCCGCGCCTCTTTGGTCATAATGCACGTCACTTCACATCCGGCTTTCACAAGCTGGCTGGCAATGTCTGCGGCCTTGTAGGCGGCGATGGAGCCGGTAATTCCGAGAAGAATGTTTTTCATGAGGCGTGACAATCTAGCGGCGGACTGGGGCTTGTGCAAATCCGCTGGATTTGCGCCGGTCATGGCTGATATACCTCTCTTCCCCATGATCCGCATCCTGCCTTTGTGCCAAAAACTCCTGCTGCTGATGTGGCTCGCTGCGGCGAATTCTCTAATTGCTGCTGAAGGCAAGTTCGACCTGACTCCTGCTCAGCAAGCCCGGATGGAGAAATATCTTCCGCGTAGTTTTAATAAGCTGGCGAAACGTGACCCGGTAAAAGTTCTGATCATCGGCGATGACGTGGCTGGCATGAAAGTCCACAACGCCGATGACGGAAATATACTCAAGAGCTTTGCCGGAAACTTTGTCAGCATTCTTGCCGACCAGTTCTACTACACAGGCGGTGTGCGCGTGGTGCGCCCGCCGAAGGGAAAACCGGAGAAAGCCATCGATATCACAGGGCCGGAGATCAGTCTGAGCAGCAGCGCCTCGCGCTCGATGCGGCTTATGGTTCACGGTATGGGTGAACTCGCGGCTATGACGCCCAAGGAGTTTCCTGATATCGTGATCGTGAACTTTGGCGTGAATGACGCCTTAGATCATCACAGTCTCGTCAGCTTCGGTCGCGCCACACAAAAAGTGATCGATCTCACACGCCAGCGCAAGGCAGACATTATTCTGCTAGGACCAACGACGACAATGTCAGAACCTGTCGAGCAGGGGCTGGCTCTCACTCGCGCCTATGCCGATACCATGCGCGAGATTGCGGAAAAAAATCAGGTATTCTTCGCCGATCTCGGAGACATCGCGTGGCTCTCACGCGTGGACGAGCGCATGAAGGGATTGGAGAATCCCAATGAAGGAAAAAAACCTGATGCAGCCACGCAGAAGCCCGCCGACGCGGCACCTAGGCCAGTCATCAATATGCCGAAGCCCGAGGAGCTCGATCCCGATCCCGAGAAGCGCGCGGCGCGGCTATTCCGTCAGGTATCATCTGATTTGAAAAAGTGGTTTGATCATGGAAGCACCACTGATCTGATTCATCCGAATTCTGCGATGCATCGTCATCTTGGTCGGAGAATTTATGCCGAGCTTCTCGACGGGCCGCGCAAAGTGCCTTGGAACATCGGTTCCGTGCAGGCCGTCTTCAAAAGCCCGACAGAATGCGAAGTGACTTATCGAGTGGAAAACACCACTGATGCTCCCTTGCGTGTCACTGCTCTGCCATTGGTTACTCTTGGATGGCAACCTCAGGATGCGATAACACAGGTTGACCTTAAGCCCACGCAAAGGGGGCTAGTCGTCGTCAACTATAAGCGTGCGACTGGAGCCGATGCCACTCTGCCGAATGAATCCATACTTAGGCTGCCAGTGCTTGTCTTAGGTGAAAGCTGGACGCGCATTGAGGACTTACACGCAGTCATCCAACCCTTTTCGGTCCAATGGAATACCGGGGCGCAATTCAATGTAGAAAATGATTTCACCATCGAAGCCAGCGTCAGCAATCCAGGTGCAAAACCATTGAATGGCACTTGGGAAGCGAGTTGGCTTGGTCAGAAACTCGGAGGTAAATTCTCCGCGCCAGCCCGCGGCCACACGCCCGTCGCGCTTCGCTTCACCTTGCCAGCTGCAGCCTCTGCGGCCACGAGACAGAAAGGTTCCTTGAATTTCACCATCACTGCTGACGGTCTCACGCTGCCCCTCAATCGCGAGATTGAAATCGTGCAAAACATCGGCCTCAAACAAGTCGTCACTCTTAATCCGCGCACTAGCTATCTAGCTGATAAACCAGTCGTCGCCCCTGCCCCCGGCCCGACTCAGCCGGGCGTGACCTTCCGCGCAGATGCGGATGCCGATGCACTGTATCTCACTTGGGATATTTTTGGTATCAATCTATTGGATAACTCGAAAGACGGCTCTGCTATCGCCGAGATAAATCTGGATGCCCGCAGTTACGGCAAGCGCCTCATGCCCGGCGTAACCAGCCCTCTGCAGGTCTCCACCAAAGCCGCCGATAGCGACGGCTTTATTGCACCGATCATGCCTTGGGCCTTTGGCAATGGCTATGCCACCCAGCGATTCGATGCCTCTGCTGCAGGCGCGCATCTTTCCAGCCGCCCGGACGGCTCACGTAGGCTCACGCTCATGATCCCTCGTAACACCTTTACTCTCCATGAGTGGGCCTTAGGCAACGGCAATAGCGAACTCGGAATTAACACCAGTCTCAGCATCTGGCAGAAACCAGACGACAAACATCCTAACGGCAGTTTCACGACTTACTCCTTAATCGAAAACGGCCTACATCAGGACGACGCCGAATCGCTCGCAGCAATGGAACTCACTGAGCGCTCCACTAAGCGCTGGACCGTCCGCCTCTACTGAGCACCTCGATCATGCGTCATGATTCCTTATCCGTGGATCAACGAAGCGTTCAATATTGATCAAGTTACCCCCGGACAAATGGATGCGCTCTGGGCGCGTGGATGGAGACACTTCGGAAGCGAATTCTTTAGATATAGCGTCAGCATGACAGAAAGTGGTCCCGAATGGATCGTCCCGCTGCGACTTGATCCCGCCACATTCTTACCCGGCAAAACACAAAGGCGCGTGCTCCGGGATAATACCGACGTGCAATGGGAAATACGCAAGGCCTCGCTCTCGCCGGAAGTATGTGACTTATTCGAGCGACACAAGCAACGCTTCACGAGCAATGTCCCCGAATCGCTCACTATGTTTCTCGGCGAAGACCCCGCAGCCGGCCCTTGCGAATGCCTTGAGTTCCGCTGCCTGATCGGGGAACAATTGATCGCCGTCAGCTTTCTGGATGTCGGTGCAACTTCGGTCTCCAGCGTCTATGCAGCCTTTGATCCGCAGATGTCAGAGCGAAGCCTAGGCACACTGACGCTGCTCAAGGAAATTCAATGGGCCACTGAGCACGACATCAAAAATTTCTATCCAGGCTACGCAACGCTTGGCGCAGGCATTTATGATTACAAAAAGCGTCTGCGGCCGTTGCAAGGTTATGATTGGGCGGAAGACAAATGGAAGTCGTGGAGTGAGTTGGAGCAACCGACTATGACCACATGATTTGTGATGTCCGGCCGGAATCTAATTGCCCCAAAGATTGCAATTCCAATCCTAATTGACGCTCACTTCACAAGATCGACGCCAATCGCTGTAATGCTGATTTCTGCGGGTGTGAAGCCAGTGTCAGTGTAAGACAGGCTCATGTTTTGATCGTCTTTGGAAAGAGAAATCATTCCAGCCATGCCCTCAAGCGCCCCGGCACCAGCTTTCCATCCGTCGCTCAGAAGTGACTTCTTCCAAGACTCAGCCCAAGCTTTGGCCTTGCCGTTTCCAATGGTAAATTTGAGGCTGGCTTTGGTCATTTCCACACCAGTTGCATCACCGGGCAAAGTTACGGAAATTTTCGGCCTGTTGGCTGCTGCCATTTCTTCGTCCGCTTTCTTCTTTTCCTTATCGCGCGCGATTTTTTCTTTGATGCGCATTCCAGCATCGTCGATCTCTTTCATCGTCGTGTATTCCAATGAGACGCCTCGCTTGCCTTCCCGCTCCTTGTAGATGTCCAACAATATTATTCCGCCGTCGGCATCCCGAAAGACCATAATGGACTTTTCAACGTTGTTGATGAGCTTTTCTTCATTAGGTTTGTAACCCGTCTTGGCGAGCGCTCCATTGTAATATTCAGCTACGGCTTCCTTTTCAGCCGTGGTATCAAATGTCAGTTTTCTCTGCGAATCCACATAACGCACATCGATGGCATCTGGCGGGGCGGGAAGATCGGCAGACATCAGCTCGCTACCGAAACTGATGAAAGTTTTGTCACCCTTCGCTGCCCCGACTGATACGCTGACGGATATGCGAACGGCATTTTGCTTGTAATACAACACATCACCTGCACCGCCATGCGGCTCCCATCCTGCGGCCAGTAAAAGCTTTCGGCAGTTCTCAACCGTGTCAGCTACGCTCGAATCAGTGGTATACATGGCCGAGGCCGGGCCTTCATACATCGGCTTCGCATCGGCAGGACGTGGCAGCTTGCTCAGGTTCACATTACCATGCTGGTGAAGCGCGACGCTTACCAGTCCCGACTTGGCGTCAGGATAGATCGAGACTGAAATCAAAAAACCGTTCCGTGAAAAAGTGCCGCTGGCCGACTGCTCGGAGATGTAAGTGTTCGGCTGCTCCTTCCACTTATCCGCAGTCAGCTTTTTACGATGAGCTTCAAAGGCAGTTTTGACATCGCTGCGGACTGCGTAATTCAGATTCGCTAGGGTGCGCTCGGCCCTGTGATCTTCGGACGCTCCCTCAATGAGAGTGAAGTTTTTCAAGTCGAGGATTTTCGCCGCCTCAGCAACAGTGGCTGGCCCTTTCAGGGGAACTTCTGAGGCTTCTGCTTTCGTTGTCGTCTGAGCAGGGCTACCCGTTTCGGTCTTAGATGAACTTCCCGCCGATGTGCCTCCACTTGGCGCAACTTCTTTCGGCCCGCATGCTGTCAGAAAAACTACTGGAAGCCAAATCGAAGCCCGCAACAAAGTTGCGAACTGTGGGCGGCGATGAGCGATGCGCGATGTAAGTGGACTTTTCATGATTGGGAATGGTGATGAATATTATTCAGGCTGCAATTCGTTTTTAAAGGTTAAAATCACAGAGCGTGAGCACGAAGAAACCAGCGGATTTTTTCCGCTGGTTATAAATAGCTGCTCACATGGCAACAATGATTTCGCCATTTTAAAGGCGAATCAATTCAACTCTCAGCTGTCTCAGCACTTGCGACAACTTCAGGCGCGGGCGCGGAAACTTCAGCGACTGCTTTTTTGGCTGGAGCTTTAGCTGCTTTTTTGGCTGGAGCTTTTTTCGCTGCTGGCTTTTTGGCGGCAGCTGCGCTGGTGCGTGCGATCTTGCGTGCTCCACCGGCTTTAAGTAGAGCTTTTTTACGAGTGAGGTAGGCCTTGCGGCGACGGCGTTTGATTACTTTGTTGTGTTGCTGGCCCATGGTTTGCTTTGGTTTTAAAAAATCGAGCGGGAGACTCACACGTCCCTCTGTAACAATCAAGATGAAAAAGATAATCTGCGATAGTTGCACGGACACGGCACAAATAATCCCTGGGGCAGACGGTTGTTGCACCTGCCCGTGTGTGGGGTATTAGACACGCCCCCATTGTGACCACCGCCACCCAGATCACACTTCTACGCATTTTTATGATTCCCGTTTTCGTCGGGTTCGCTGTGTATTATGCGCGCAGCGTCCATGATGGTGCGCCGGATGAACGGCTGCGCATCGCCGCTGTGACCATTTTTTCTATCGCGGCACTGAGCGACATGCTGGACGGATGGATCGCGCGACGCTTTAACCAATTCAGCAAGCTGGGCGCGATCCTCGATCCACTGGCGGACAAGTTGCTCCTGCTCGCGGGAGTCCTGACGCTAATTTATACCGGGTGGCCGACACAGTTGCCGATCTGGTTTGTCGTCGTCGTGGTGGCGCGAGAAATCCTCACGATCATCGGAACTTTCCTGGTCAATCGAGTCGCTGGCAAAGTAGAAGTTCATCCTCATTGGACCGGTAAGGTCGCCACCTTCATGCTCATCTTCACGCTCGCCTGCGCCATGATGCGATGGGATACACTCATGGCCTGGGTCGGAGTAGTCGCCTGCGTTTTCACCGTGATATCGTTCGGCATTCATCTTGCTGATGGCTTGCGCCAAATGCATACCCCAGATCACAATACAAAGCCGCATTGACGCCTCGCGGCATTTCAGTTTCATCTTTATCAATTAGAATCACACTATGGCAAAAGCATATCTCCCCACTCACGCGCACCCGATGGTCGCCATCGTCGGACGCCCCAATGTGGGGAAGTCAGCGCTTTTCAATCGACTTGCAGGCCGCAATATCGCCATCGTGCATGACCGCCCCGGCGTCACTCGCGATCGCCTCACGGCCATGTGCCGTCGCGGAGATTTGCCCTTTGAAATCATGGACACTGGCGGCATCGGAGAAACCATCTCCGACGAATTCGCCGATCAGGTCAAGGCCGAGGCCCAACTGGCGATGGAGTCAGCTGATGTGATTTTGCTCGTCGTGGACGGCTACGCAGGCCAGACGCCCGTGGATCAGACGCTGGCCGAGATGCTGCGTAAAACCACCAAGCCCGTGATGCTGGTCGTGAACAAAGTGGATTCCGAAAGGCGTCGCGATCACGCCGCAGAGTTCAGCCGCCTTGGATTCAAGCACTTAGTGGAAGTCAGTTCCGAGCACGGCTTAGGCATAGGACAGCTTGTGGATGAAGTCGTGGACTTGATCAAAGGATGCTACAAACCAAACCCCGCGATTGCAGATGAGCAAGAAGAGACAGATGAAGATTCTGAAACCGATTCTGATTCTGATACTGATGTTGAATCGCAGCCGAAGCCAGAGCGTTTGCGGCCTTTGAGAATCGCGATCATCGGGCGGCCCAATGCCGGGAAATCTTCGTTGATCAACGCCATCCTCGGCCAGCAGCGCACCATTGTCAGTGAGATTGCAGGCACCACACGCGACTCCGTTGATGTCCCCTGCACGATCGGCGGCAGACCCTACATTCTGATTGATACCGCAGGTCTTCGGCGCAAGGCCAAGATATTGGATGAAGTCGAATCCTACAGTTCAGGACGTGCCGTGCACAGTCTTCGTCGCGCGGATATTTGCCTCCTCGTCGTGGACAGCGCTGACGGTGCGAAGGCGCAGGACCGAACCATCGCCAATCTCATCCTCAAGCAGCAAAAGCCCTGCATCATCGTGCTCAATAAATTCGATCTCTATCATCCCGACGCGAAACCTAAGGTGCGACGCGAGGAGCTGATCGCGGATATGCGGCGCGAGTTTTTCTTCCTACCCTACGCCCCGATGGTTCCCATCTGCGCAACGAAAATCACCGGAGTGGATGAGGTGTTCAATACAGTGAAAAAAGTTCAGGACGCTGCCAAGAACCAGCCCGGCACCGGATTGCTCAACCGCCTGCTCCACAAAGCCGTGGACGCATCAGTCGCCGCACTCGGACGCAGCGGCCAGTCCTTCAATTTGCTTTACGCCACCTTCATCAAGGAGGAAAAGCCTACCGCGATTCCTGTGCCGCACATTGTCCTGTTCGCCAATCGCGCCGACAAACTTCAGGACAGCTATCTGCGCCATCTCGAAGCCGTCGTCCGCGAAGAATGGCCAGCCGAGGGCATACCGTTCCGCTTCAGTATTCGCGGCAAGGAAAAGCGTGGCAAGAAAAAGAGCGCGAACTGAACGTAGCTATGGCGCAGTGCGGTGAGCTGGTCGAACCCGTCTCGCACTTGCAGTCGTGCAAGATGGTGTCTCAAGACCGGTAGCGGCGCATCTCTGCGATTGCCCAACAACCAATTCTATTTGGGGCAGGCGATCCGCCTGCCAGCTCTTCTCAGCCCCCCGGCCCTTGTGAAACCCTCAAAGCCCCTGAACACATATCCCTAGGACTTTCACGCTTGCGCTGTTCATGGGGGTGGGGCGTTGCAAGTGTTGCCATCGGTTGTAATCGGACTTGCTTGGAGTGCGCGCATAAAGATTAGCATCTTGATGCAAACATCATTGTGAAGCATGAAACCGAAGTCGAGAGCGAGTCCGACGAAGAATGACGCTGAGATGGTATAAATAAGAGAAGGTGAAAGCGAACTAACCAGCCAATCGACCGGAGAAGGCATTGGAAATGTAGGAGAATGGAGCCAGCTCATGATGGAAATGAACGCCAATAAGCAAAGTGCCAGAGCAACGAGAGCGAGCACGACAATGGAAATTATGCATATCTTCCGCGAGCGTTGCAGGCGCTTGAGTAGTTTGTTGTAGCTCTCGGGACTTCTGCCTGCTTCCTCGAAGAGACGATCAAGATGATATAAAATCATGGAATTAGAGGAAGAGGGTAGCGGCGCTTTACATTGAAGATCATTAACAGAATCGTTTGTTTATCAATATCTTTATAGCCTTTAAGTAGTAGCGACGCCCTCGTCGCTTGCCCAGGTGTCGGCTGCGCCATCGCTGCAGACACGTTGCACGGCGAGGCACCGTGCGGCACCGGGGTTAAGCGGCGAGGTCGCCGCTTCTACTGGCCGCGCTCCGCTTGCTCAGGCTTCCAAACAAAAGACTTCATCCCCTGCGGGTTTTGGCTCGGAGACATGGAACTCGACTTGGAGTTCATTGACCACGCGTTGAACTTGTGACTTGAGGATTCGCTCGATCATGCGGGTCTCCATTTCGCAAACACTGGGATAGAGACGCTCGATTTCTGACAAGGGATTGTGTTGCTCGACTAGGCGCAGTCCGTTCTCGGCGTCGTTGACTACGGTGCAGAGACATCCTTCCGCTGTGCGCAGTCTGGCGAGTTCGTTGAGGCGTTCCTTGGGCGTGGTGCCTTTGAATTTGAGCACGAGTTTTTCGGCCTTTTGCAGGAAGAACTGATGCAGCAGTCGCTCGGCGGCAGTCTCGCCGTTGAGTTGATTCACGATGGCAAGCAGGGCATGAGACAGTTCATTACCCCACTGCGGCAGCACCTGATCGAGCTTCTCCGTTGGGCGGTAGATTTTCTCGGGACGTCCGGTGCCTTTCGCCCGACGCCAGGTGTCCAGATAGCCGCGCTTGCGGAGCGCATCGCAATGCTGCTTCACGCCCATGTAACTCATTTTCATGACAGCGGACAATTCGTTCACGGACTTGCCACCGCTGCGTTTAATGTGCAGAAGGATGTCCCAGGAGACTGAGGGGGCGATTTCTCGGGCGTGATGAATCATGACTTACGACGCGCTCAACGTGAAATCTTTTTCGCCGTGTGCAACCTCTCAACCGTATTTCTTTTATCAATGAATCTTAAATCACCCCTGAAGTCGTTTCGTCATTCGACAGCAACAGAAATTGACACGTCGGCCTCATCCACTAGCCTTGTCCTGAAAAATCCGATGTTCACACCCGAGCCGCTTCCCGAGAAGGACTTCCGCAGCCACACGCCTGGCTATTGGAAAGACAAGAATATCAGCGCAGCCGACTGGAACAATCACGTCTGGCAACTGAAGAACCGGGTCACCACGCTGGCGGGACTTGAAGAGCATCTTGTTCTCAGCGACGCCGAGCGCTCCGGCGTCTTGCTCAGCGGTAACAAGCTCGCACTGGCCATCACGCCCCATTTCTTCAATCTGATTCACCCAACCGATCCCGATTGCCCCATTCGGCGGCAAGTTGTTCCTCGCATCGAGGAGACTTGGGATGACCCCAATGAAATGGCCGATCCCTGTGGCGAAGACAGTCACATGCCAGTGCCCGGTCTGGTGCATCGCTATCCCGACCGCGTTCTATTTCTGGTGACGGATCGCTGCGCAAGTTATTGCCGATACTGCACGCGCAGCCGCGTGGTCAGCGGTGTGGGCGAACAGGAACTGCATACCGAATTTGAGGCTGCGTTCCGCTATCTGGAAAGTCATACGGAAATCCGCGATGTGCTTCTCAGTGGCGGTGATGCGCTTTTATTGAGCGACTCCAAGCTCGATGGACTGCTCACGAGACTTCGCGCGATCAAGCACATTGAATTCATCCGCATCGGCAGTCGCGTCCCGATCTTCCTGCCCCAGCGCATCACCCCTGCCCTATGCGCCATGCTGGCGAAACATCATCCGCTCTGGATGAGCGTCCATGCCAATCACCCGCGTGAACTCACGATTGAGGTCAAAGAAGCACTCGAACGCCTCGCCAATCACGGCATCCCTCTCGGCAACCAAAGTGTGCTGCTTCGCGGTGTGAACGATGACGCCGAAGTGATGAAGTCGCTCGTGCAAAAGTTGCTCATCTGCCGCGTGCGCCCCTATTATCTCTACCAGTGCGATCTTATCCAAGGTAGCTCGCATCTTCGCGCCAACGTCAGCAAGGGTATCGAGATCATCGAGCAACTTCGCGGTCACACCACGGGCTATGCCGTGCCGCAGTTCGTCATTGATGCCCCCGGCGGCGGCGGCAAAGTTCCCGTCAATCCCGACTACGTAATTATGAAGGACGGCCAGCGCGTTCTCATCAGAAACTATGAGGGCAAAGTCTTCGAATATCCCGAAGCGGAACCGACGCGCGATTTAGTCTTCGACAACACCACCCTCAACCGGCTCTCACTTGAATGGGGGCCGAAGGCGAAGTGGTGACAGTAATGAATTCATTGAGGCTTGAACATCCTTGAGGTTCGGGCGAATATCAGATTCTTCAAACCCGCCCCTCAATGTCTGACCAGAACACTTTGCCGCCTCCGTACTTCCATCAAGATGCACGTTGTGAGTCAGAAAAGATCGGCGCAGGCACTAGGATATGGGCGTTTTCGCATGTGCTGCCCGGCGCGGTCATTGGCACTTCCTGCAACATTTGCGATCATGTGTTCATTGAAAATGACGTCGTGCTTGGCGACCGGGTGACGATCAAATGTGGGGTGCAACTCTGGAACGGACTGCGACTTGGCAATGATGTATTCGTCGGACCCAATGCGACGTTTTGTAATGATGCCTTGCCACGCAGCAAGCAGCCGCCGCAGGAATTCCTCAAAACTAATGTGCAGGACGGAGCATCTATCGGTGCCAATGCGACCATCCTGCCCGGTGTGACTATTGGCAACGGCGCGATGGTCGGGGCCGGTGCAGTGGTGACTTCCGATGTTCGTCCCTTCACAATCGTAAAGGGCAATCCGGCGCGCATCACCGGCTACGTGGATACAACGCGCCGCCCAGAGCCAGAAGCACTCACCATCCCTGCTCAGGCAGAGTCATGGGATTCATTGGTCAAAGGCGTGCGCTTGATCCGGTTCCCATTTATCGCCGACCACCGCGGAGACCTTAGCGTGGGAAATTTTGGCGAGGAAATCCCCTTTCAAGCGGCACGATACTTTTTTATTTTCAATGTAGGCTCCAAAGAAGTCCGTGGGGAATACGCGCACCGCGAATGTCATCAATTGCTCATTGCCGCACGGGGCGCTTGCACGGTCATGGTAGAAGACGGCAGGAATCGGCAGGAATATCAACTCGACAACCCAACGCTGGGCCTTTACATCCCGCCAATGATTTGGACAGCGCAGTTCAAGCATTCACCTGACTGCTTTCTCTCTGTATTTGCTTCACAAATCTATGACCCAGCTGATTACATTCGTGATTACAATGAATTTGTCAGTGCAGCGCAACAAGGCGGCTCGAAGTCTGCGGATGTCAGAAAATGAACATGCTGATATTGAGAAACCTAGAGAAACTGCCATTTTCTGATCTGTAACCTTTCACAATGTCTATCGAGATACCATTGGTGACCGTCGCCATATCTGCATGGAATCATGAACGGTTTGTTGAGCAAACGCTCAATAGCACCCTAGACAGCGGACTTCCGTCCCTCGAAATAGTCATTTGCAACGATGCCTCAATTGACGCTACGCCTGAGATCATCCGCCAATGGGGTGCAAAGAACGCGGACAAGCTTGATCGATTCAAATTAATCGAACACAAGACCAACAAAGGGTTGACCGTCTCGTTGAATGAAATCATCAGCGAATCAAACGGCGAAATCATTCACATCATTTGCAGCGACGACTATTTTCTTCCAGGTGGGTTGGCAGAAAAAACTCGCGCCATGCTGGAGAATCCGCAGTGGGATGCTGCCTTTAGCGATGGTCAGGCTGTCGGTTATGAAGGACAGATTTATCAAGAAAGCATGATGTCCACCAGCATGCTCAGTCCCGATCGACTAACCCCGGCACTGATGGCCGAGGAACTTCTCTACAACTGGGACATGCCTGCGAATCTTTTGAGCATGCGCAGGCGCGCATGCAAAATCCACGGAGGGCAATTTATATATGATCCCACGATCTTCTGTGAAGACTTTGAATTGGCCTGGTGGGCAACGGGTCGTCATGCCTTAGGCTTCATTCCATCTGTCTGCACGGCCTATCGGCTGAGATCATGGCCGCAGACCAGCAACCGTAATCCGATACGTGAGCATCGTGACATTGCCCATGTGCTCGCCAAGAACGTCCGGCTCTTTCACCAACCGGTCCGCGAAGCCATGGAAATCCTTTCGCGCGCACACTTCAGCATTGCCTCCGGTGATCAGAATGCAGCGGATGTTTTTTGGAAGATACACGCGCTAAATAAAAATAAATATCTCGAGCGAAGTTCGCAAACAGTAGCCGCTCCCTTGCAACCTCAGGATCAAGGTCCCAATCATGATCCCCTCCACACCGAACACATACTTCTGGGGGAGCTGGCGGCGTTGAAATCGGCATTGAAAACAACAATGAAACAAGCCGCCGTGCAATCGAAACGCATTGCCCAGCAAAAAGAACACCTCGAAAGTGCCCAGCATCTGCTGCGTTACCACAGCGCTAGTCCACTGCGAGCGCTCAAACTTTGGCTGAACCGAAAATCAATGGACGCCACCGGGACGAAGCCACCCACACCCATATAGAATCTTGCACACTTTCCTCAGAACGCCCGCGAGAGTATTACGACTTCAAAGTTTTGCGCGCATCTGGAAAATGACATGTTCCCAACCCCAGAGTCTCTATACCGCAATCCTCATTCGCTTCGTGGCAGGTCGATACTTTGCGGTTTGGGCGGCTCCGCTTTCATTGCAATAGGAACGGCCTCAATTTTTATGATTCTTGCTCCAAGTCCTGCCCATAGAAAATGGAGCAAGACACCGCCATCGCGGATGCATTCAGTTTGCGCAGACTGTCCCAGATTGATATCGAGTGACTCCGTTTTGCCGTCCGACTGTATTTGTTCCCGCGATTTGATCCCCACTGACAGCTTGAAAGGGTGATAGGCATGACTGGGGAGCGCAAACCAAAACCGGATCATAAATGGCAAGGAAGATGGGTGCACTGGAATGAACATTTTAGATTCAGTGCCTTTCCCAACGAGAAGTGTTCCTGCAGCATTAGTTCTGAAGCCATAAAGAATGGAGCGGCGCTGAATTTCAGCGGCATCATAGGTAATGATGCTATCATTTACGATCAGAGGAGCGGGTATGTGCAAGGTGTATGAACCAATAGTATTCCAGGCGCCCGGAGAAGCGGAGGATTCATTTTGCTCAACAACCTTCCAGACTTGAAGACCCCTGCCTTCAAGGATGGAAGTTTCCAGTAAGTGCTGAGACCCGTTTTCCCTTCCGAACATGAACTCCCACTGGTGGTCCACGGCAAAGGGAATGCGCAGGCGTTTGAGTTGGCAGGCCAGCGTGGTGCCCAGCAGCCAGTCATTTTTATTAAATTGCAAAAGAACTGGCTTTTGACTAGCCACTTCCATCCACTTTGCAAATCTGGGTGAAGTCACAAGGCTTTCTTCTGGGGATGTCCGGAGGTAGTGCGACCGGGCGTTTCTATCCCCGTAAGCGGCGCTTCCAACTAAGAATACAAACAAGACTGGAACTGACCACCTGCATCTTTGCTCAAGCGTTCGCGTCAATGACAACACCACAGGAACGCAATTCAATAGAAAAATGGAATACACGAACAACGAGTTAAATAAGAATTGCTCACCATCTTGCATCGTAGCCCATGACAAAGTCGCAGCCATAAGCCCTAGGCCCAGCAGGCTGATGCCGCCCATAGTCCTAACAGCGAATTGACGACGTATAATTACAGACAAGAGAAGCACGAGATTATATAATAATACAAGTGATGCAAAAACGAATGCAACCACGTTGGATGAGAGACATCTCGCGATATGTCCGTCGGGCGTTTGATGATGAAACGTTGTGTCCGTGCCCAAAAATTGCAGCAGATGCTCCAAGGCGCTGGCCCATGTATGCCGCGACCCATGATGCCCATGCATGTGCTTGAGAATTTGGCCAACATTGCTCTCCCGGCTAAGAATCCACAATGCGCCATCATACACAAAAGGAATTGATAATACTCCTGCAAGCACAAGGCAGGTGAGAAGAGTTTTCCGCGGAATCGGCAGGAGCGCCTCCCGCCTGGCCTTGGAGGCTGCTAGCATTACGATCACAAAAATGCCGATCACTCCAATGAAGAGTGGTTGGGCCACATGCGCATGCAAACTCACCCCTGAACCAATGATCAGGGCGGGTAACGCCCAGGAATTGCCAAGACTAAGCGCGACGGCAGCACAAGCCGCCAAAAATAATGGCATGATGACTTGATAGGGTGGCCAATGAATGATGAAATAGTCTGCCTGGGGCACCAAAATCAGCATGGCCAAGGCGCTTAGAATCAGAAGCAATGAAGGAGAATTAAAGGCCTTGGTCAGGCAATGTATTCCGCCGACAAGAAACCCCAGCGAGAGAATGAGGAATGTCAGAATATGAGCATTCCCAGGCGCCGGCACTATATGCAGGAGTTTGTAGAATAGCAGCTCACCAGAGGCATAAGCATACCAATAAAATGGGCCGGGGTGATTGAAGTGCCATCGGGAGTAGTTCCCGTAAATTTCGCGACCTTGACTGGCATTTTCTATCTTAAGCGCATTGGCGGCGAAATCTCCGGTTTCGACATAAGCATGATGGAACAATGGCTCTGCATTCAAACAGAGGTAGTATGCCAGCAGAAGTAAAAACACAAACCATGCAAGCCGCGCATGCCTTTTCCCAATGATAGACACAGATGGATCTGTAATATTCATGAATCGCGCTTTTAGGACAATAGTGCCAGATCGTGATCCATCATCTCGCGCACAATCTCCTCAAAACCGCGGGTGGGCATCCATCCGAGTGTTGACTTAATTTTTGTGGGGTCGCCAAGCAAGGGCACGCCATCTTCAGGACGGTAAAATTTTTCGACGGTTACGACGTGTTTTTCCCAATCAAGTCCAGCGTGCGAAAAGGCAATCTCGCAGAACTCCCGGACGGTGTGGAGCGTGCCGCTGGCGACAACGAAATCCTGTGGTGAGTCGTGGTTGAGCATCTGGTGCATGGCCCTGACATAATCCGGCGCATATCCCCAGTCTCTCCGGGCGTCGAGATTGCCCAGTTCGAGCTTTGTTTGCAAGCCCCTGACAATTCTGGCGACCCCGCGCGTGATTTTGCGTGTGACAAACTCCGGGCGACGACGCGGGCTTTCGTGGTTGTAGAGAATCCCCGTGACGCAAAACATGCCATAAGTTTCGCGGTAGTTACGCATCAAGTGATGGGAAGTGAGCTTACTGATGCCGTAAGGATTTCTCGGCAGAAACGGCGTCTCTTCATTCTGTGGCGCTGCCTTGGGGCGACCGAACATTTCACTGCTTCCAGCAAAGTAAAAGCGGCATTCCGGCTGCATCTCGTGCAATGCCGCCAGCAAATAGTGAGTGCCGCTGGTGTTCGCAAAAATTGTATGAAACCCGTCTGCGAGATGCTCGCCGACAAAGCTCACCGCTCCAAGGTGATAGCACTCGTTAAACTGCATCTTCGAGATCAGCCGATACAATCCATGGAAGCTATCGAGACTGACAACATGCAACGTGCAGCGATCCAGCACATCGCGCCCTTGCGATGTCTCCAAGTTCGTCTGGCGCACCAGACCATGAACTTCGTAACCAAGATCATGCAGCAATTCAGCTAGATAGGTTCCATCCTGCCCTGTGATGCCGGTGATGAGCGCGCGTTTCATGCAGGCGACATTGGCACGTCGTATTCGCATCGGCAACACGCAGCGCGGCCTTTTTTAACGGCACTCCAGTCAGGCATCTGTATCAGACTGCTCCGCCACTTCAGACATGTTTAAGAGAATTTTCCTGATCAAGTCGCGATCACGCACCATGCTTTCAAATGTGGGTCTGTGAAATCCACGCAGGCGCTTCTTGAGCGAGCTTAATTCACGTATGAGTTCGGCCTGCGCCTTATGCTGCAAGCGGATCAATTCAAGCATTCCCTCCATGCAGTCCTTGGCTTTTTTGGGCAGGCGGATGGTATTCAGAGCTCTGACTTGCTTTTGAAGCTGCTTTTCGAAGCCCTTGGATTTTTTCAACAGCTCACTTGCATTGAGTTTTCCGCTGAATGTTTGTGCATTGCCATCCGCATCAAAACCGGCAGACTGAACCATCCAAGGCTTGGGGCGTGGCGGAGAGACAATGGCATTCTCCAAAAGTTGAAGCATCACGGCTCCCACAGATTCGATGCAGTGCTTGGCACGAACTGTTTCCTGGCTCAACCGACCCTTTTCCGCAAGCAATGTCGGATTGCCAAAAGCCTCACGCATCGCTGCGGCAGCGACATCAAGGTCAGGGTCGGCCCAGAGGTGCTCCTGCGGATAAGGCCACCTCCACGGGCCAACCGGCGTCATCTTGTAAGGAATAAGCCAGGAGTTCTCTGATGTCGAAAAATCCATGTTCCCAGAGTAAGCCGTAGTAATACAGGGCTTACCCTGAGCCATGCTTTCCAACAGTGTCAGCCCCAGCCCCTCAGAGCGATGGAGCGAGACATAACAACCTGCCCTAGCCGTCAAGCTGTCACGCTCTTCAACGGGGAGCCAGCCATCAATGAAAATAACGTCTATCCGGTGCGAGTATTTCCTCCGTAACTCAAGATATTCCAGAGTGTGATGCGATTTTCCCGACACACTCTTGAGAACACAGAGTGGGCCATCCGGCCTGTTTTCTGGAAACGCATTAATAAATGCGTCGCACATGCCTTCTGGATTTTTCCGCTTTGCCGAGCTGTTGAAATCAAAGCAAAAAAGAAATACGAAACGGTCATTGCGCAGGGGTTCAGGAAAAACCAGATGTGCTGGAAGTTTTGGTGGTCGAGCAAAACACGGAAAATTACGAATGGGGACGGGTGATGCTTTAGCCAAGTTATCTCTAACAAATTTCGACAGCACCCATACTTCGTCCACATAGTCGAACCCACGCGCATGTTCTTCGGGAAAGATTTCCGTCTCCCAATACCAGATGCCAACAATGAATCGATTTTCAAAAAAAGCATTGGGTAAGCGCTGCACCATGGAAGGAAGGGCATCGGCATTCCAGTTGATGATCGTCAGGGGTGATTGGGGTGGCTTCATCTCCACCGCGCTGAAATCGAGCTTGCCCGATTTTGATACTCTCTCAATAGAGAGTGGCAGATCCAGCACCTCCACCGGAACGCCCAAACTACGTATGATGTCCAGAACGTCGCGTCCAGACTGGCAAAGTGATGATTGACCTGAAAAATCTCCAATGAGATGCACACCTTTTTCAAATAATAATGATAATGGCTGCTTAGGATTGGACATGTCTTATTCCGTCCTAATCTGGACACGGGGTAACGTCAAGTTTCAACCCCGTCCACACATCTCAACCCGCTCCACTGGCACGTGCCCGGGAGTATTTATGATGCATCTGACGTTTTTGACGTTTTTGATTGCCCAGCTCACGTGATTGTGATTATGCATTATTTGCTGGGTGCGTTTCAATGACCAGTTTCATGCAACAATTATGCACGACCAGCTTTGGAATTATCTCTTTCCTCTTTTCGTATTTCTTTTGGCCGTAGGTCAGCGTCGTTATGATATGTGGGGGTGGGTTTCCTTGTTTGCTGAGTTCTTCCTGCTGGTGACCGTCTCGTTCTTGGGAACAAAGACCGCTACTGTTTGTTTGTTCCTGCCATACGCATTGCTTTTCGCGCTGGATTACCGGATTTATCAACGCATGGGCGGTGCGCTCGATGTAAATGCGCTTCGCTTTGGCTTGAGTGAACCCGCCCAGTCCATCGATTTATTTCGCACAGAATTCGGGTGGAAGGGCCTAGGGATTCTTATCACCGCTATAAGTGCCGCACTCCTGACTGCTTTCATGGGGACACCCTCGTCGTCAACCATGATGGTGGTGGTGTCGATCATTTCGATGTTCGCCCTGTGCGTTGGAATTTTGCGGGCTGGGGTTGCTTCCCCGGTTCCCAGCCTCCTGTCGGCTTTAGTTGCCATGGCCCGGATGTCCAACCAGCCCATAGGGTTAAGTCGCGCCGTTCGTGCGCGACTGCCGTTGGAAACAGCCTCGAAAGGCAACACGCCCAATGTTTTAGTCATCGTTATTGAAAGCCTGTGCAAGCGACTGCTGCACAGCCCGGAGGGCGTTTTGGCGACTCCTCGCTATCATGCATTCCTTGCCAGACAGGCCGACAGGGTAGTTCCGTTCCCTTCTGCACTTTGCAATTCAACGGTCAGCTTGATGTCATATCCATCCATCTTCACGGGACTCTCACCGGATGAATCCAGAGAACGTTTTCATAGTAATCCTCTGATATGGGCTCAAGCGAAGGCCAAGGGGTATTCGACATCTTTCTACACCTCTCAATCCCTGCGTTGGTGCAACTTCGATGATTTCCTGATTGATGACACGTTGGACCGTGCTGTTTACCTCGAGACACTGAATGCGCCCATAGCATACGCCCTGGCGATGGATGACCGGGAATTAAACAAGGTCGTCTTGGCGGACTTAGTGCAAATGAACGGGCCCTTCTTCTCAGTAGTAAACTACCACTCGCTTCACTTCCCCTACTCGCACAAGGAGTCGCAGGCCCTTTCAGAAGGGGACGGAACCAACTGGCGGAAACCCTTGGCCTCAAGCAAAAAAGAGAAGTCCGCACCCAAAGCGGTGGAATCACTTCATCATTATGTCGATGCCCTCCACAGATTAGACGGCTGCCTGGGCGACCTGCTCGATGCACTCGAATCCTCTGGAAAGATGGAGAGCACCGCTATTTTCTTTACCAGTGATCACGGAGAGGCTCCCGAACTTATGTATCCGGGGACAGAAGTTCCGATGATGTTGCGGTTGGATGATTTTAACTCCGACGTCCTGCGGGTGCCCTTTTGGGTTTATCTGCCAAAGGATTCTGTGCCAGAACAAAAAGAGAAACAGCTTCGAGCAAACTCCGGCGCCATAGTTTCCAATATCGACATCTATCCCTCGGTCATGGATCTGCTGGGATTCGATGCCGCAAAACGAAGGGAATGGAGTTCCGGCCAGAGCATCTTCGATCCCATCAATCCGGAGAGAAACGTGATGGCTCTCAACACTGGCGCAATCCGGCAATGGAAGTTCGAGCCGTTTGCCTTGGCGCGCGAAGGATGGCTCCTGATTTATCATGATGTCACCAAGCTATTGGATCTCATCCGCCTGAACGATCCGCAGGAGTCAAATTTATGGGAATCTTTATCGCCTTCCGAGCAAGAAGCATGGTTTGCTAAAAATTGAAAATCTAACCATTGGAGAAACCACTGCGGTCAGGAAAAGAATTTTCCAGCGCGCCTTTAAGCCATCTTGGTTGAGTCAAACCGCACGCACGCGTCTGCCACTGGAAAAAATCTCCAAGGATAAACTACCCAATATTCTAGTCATCATTTGCGACAGCCTCTGCAAACGTGTGCTCCAAAGTCCAGAAGGCATCCTTTCATCACCGCGCTATCAAGCATTCTTGGCCAAGGAGTCCGCGCAGGTGGTTTCGTTTCCTTCCGCCCTTTGCAATTCAGCAGCCAGAGGCATAGCATACCCCTCGCTTTTCACGGGACTTTCACCGGATCGGGCAAGAGAACAGTTTCATACCAATCCTTTGATCTGGGCTCACGCGAAAGCCAGAGGGTATTCGACCTCTCTACATACTTCCCAGTCCCTGCGCTGGTGCAATCTCGATCAGCTTCTGCTGGATGATACGCTGGATCGAGTTGTTTACCGTGAAACTTTGAACGCACCCGCCTTCAACGATCTCGCGATGGACGACGGCTGGTTGAACCGAATCGCCATGGAGGACATTGTAGCGATGGAAACGCCGTTCTTCTCGGTGGTAAACTACAACATGCTTCAATTCCCCTACTCGAACGGGGAGGCCAAGACCGCCACCAACTCGGAAGAATCACTCGATCATTATCGCAACGCTCTCCGCAAATTCGACAAGTGCCTTGGTGATCTGCTCGACGCGCTCGAAACCTCTGGAAAGCTGAAAAACACGGTCATTTTCTTCACCGCCAGCCACGGCGAATCCACGGAAAGGACTGATTTCGTAAACGAGCGGCCAATGCCTTTGCGTTTGAATGATTTCGACACCGATGTCCTGCGAGTGCCGTTCTGGATCCGTCTGCCGGAGGGGGCCATTTCCACGAGGAGGGAAGCTCAGCTTCGAGCAAACTCTGGTGCTATCGTTTCCAATATCGACATCTATCCCTCAGTCATGGACCTGCTGGGATACAACTTCGAAAAGCGCAAGGAGTGGTGTTCTGGGCAGAGCCTTTTCGGTTCCATCAATCAGGAACGGAGTGTGATTGCGCTCAACACAGGCGAGCTAAGGGGGTGGAAATACGAGCCGTTCGCCTTGGCGCGTGAGGGATGTCTGCTGCTTTTCCATGACGACACACTTCGGACGGAACTTATCCGATTGGACGACCCGCAGGAAAATGACATCTGGGAAAGTATGCCCGATTCTGAACAATCAACCTGGTTCGCTGCGATCGAGAAAAAGCCAGCGCACAGGGCCATTTTTATGAGACGGCTTTCTAGTCCCGCCTCTGTGAAGATGCGCTATAACGCCAGCGCTTTGGACAACACTGAAGCGGAACTATTTAAGCGCGCCTGCTGGGGGTTTACTTCGCTCGAGGACTGGGATGAAATGTGCCGTAAAACTGCCGCCTTTATCGGCATCGAAAAAGGCGATTACGTCTTCGAGAGCGGCTGTGGCACGGGTGCTTTCTTAAAAGTCTTGAGAGACAACTGGGATACCCGGGTGGCCGGAGTGGACATAGCGGACAAGGCAGTCGAAATCGCACGACAAAACATCTCAGGGGAATTCTGGGTCGGCGACATACAGGACCTTTCATTCATTCCCTCTGGGACGTATGACAAGGTGGTTTCGATGGGCGTATTCCTTTATCTGCCTACTCTGGAGGCTCTCACGTGCGCAGCTCTGGAGATGATTCGGATCGCGAAGCCAGGTGGAGTCATCCACATCGGCGTCTTGAATGATCCACAGCGGATGGAGGGGTTTCGAGGTGAGAATCCGCCATCGGGAAACGCCTTCGCCGGACGCGAGTTCTGGACGGAGTTCGCAAGGCGGCAATCGTTGAGCATCAAAATTGTGGATCAGAATGCAATCTATACAAAACCGGATAGATACGACGCATTTTCCCAATATCGCTATTCAATCCGCATGGAGAAGACAGATGCTTTACCCGCTTTGGGCGGTTGAATACTTTGCAGCACTCGTCTGCGAAGGCCATGCCATCCTGATGAAAATTTGGATTATCCGAGCGACAGCGTCTTTCCCGAAGCATTCGACATGATGAGGGGCTGAAAGTGCCGCACATTCCGCTTGCTGCGCCACGGCTGTGCTTCACTGTTCGCGCGCATGTCAGAAGCAGAAAGAGTGTTAATCATTGGAGCAGGAGGTCGCATGGGCGCAGCTCTGGCGCGGCATTGCGCCCACACTCATGAGGTGATCGCATGGCGTCGCGAACATCTGGATGTGATGCACTCTGAGAAGGTTAGCCCGGCACTAGAGAGCTTGGATTTTAAGACGCTCATCTACACCGCTGGCAATACGAACGTGGACGACTGCGAGCTTAATCCACACTCAGCTACAATGACGAACACCGAGACTCCACGCGCACTCGCAGAGGTTTGCGCAGAGAAAGGCGCACGGTTCATCCACGTCAGCACCGATTATGTTTTCAAAGGCGATGTCCCCGCCTCACGGAGCGAAACCGATCTCGCCGAACCGATCAATGTCTATGGCCGCTCGAAGCTGGAAGGCGAACGTGCGGTGCTGGCTGTCTCGCCGGACTTTCTTGTCATTCGCGTCTCCTGGCTCTTCGGTCCCGACAGGCCAAGCTTCCCGGACATGATTCTGCAACAGGCCATGGAGCGCGAGCAAGTCAACGCAATTGCTGATAAGCACGCTTGCCCGACTTACAGCGAGGACCTCGCGCATTGGATCGAACCTATGCTGAGTAACTCAAACTATCGCGGTCTGCTTCATCTCAGCAATAGCGGGGCGGTCTCTTGGCAGGCTTACGGACAGGCCACGCTCGACATCGCAATGCAGCTCGGCATCAAGCTCAAGACACAAGTGGTTGATCCAATATCGCGCATCAATTTTCCGGGATTCAAAGCTTTGCGCCCAGAATTCACCGCCTTCGATACCACGAAATTTCAGAAGCTAAGCGGTAACACTCCACGTCCATGGCAGGAAGCTCTAGAGGAATATCTGCGATCGAAATACGCAGCCCGCTAAGCATTCTCTCCGCCAGGAAGAACCTCCACCACTTCCGCCAACGGAGTGCCGTCTGCATGGCGCAGTTCATTGCAGCGGCCATACAAGGTTTGCCCTTCCCATCCGCCAAGGAGACTGGCCAGACGATGGTCGATCACGATGCGAAAATATCCTTTCGGATGACTGCTGTGCGGGAGATTGAGTTGTTGTAAAACTCCGCCCAGCGGCACATGCCCGTCTAAAATTAAACGCTGGGCTTCGTCGCCCAATCCGTCGAGATGAATTCCAATCGCGCCAAACTCAACGGGCGCACTGTCACTCCGCCTTCTCAAGACGGAAGCGCGCACCAGATAATTTCCCAGACGAGACCGGGCGTGAACGTCCAGCGCGATCTCACTCTCATGATGTTCCGCGAGGCGTGAAGTCATATCGCTGTCATGCACCAGCAGCCAGCGGTCTGTCGTCGGTATTTCATCCGGCTGAACAAAAACAACCTTCAGATCGTTACTGGACAATCCGTAAAAAAAACGCAAGGGCGCAAGGATGTCCACATGAGCACTTTCAACTGCCTGAGCATTGGGGACTTCAGACATCGGGCAATCAAGTGTAACGGGTGGTGCGATGCTGCGGCATGAAGAACTCATGTAGCAGCCGGTCCACTTGCAACAGACCGTCTCGCGTGAGTTTGATTTCATCATCGCCCAATACGGCGAATCCTTCGCTCTGCATCCACTGAAGCTGCGGGGCAAAGCGCGTCAGCACGTCCTCACAGAATTTCTGCTTATAATAGGAAGGCTTCACTGAGCCGAGTTTCATCTTCAAGATAAACTCCCTGACGAACCTTTCATCCGGGCTGGTTGCATAAGCGCGATAGATGGCGCTTTCACCGCGCTCGATGGTTTCGATATAGGGCGCAATGTCCGCCTGATTCTGCAAGTGAATGCCACCCAAATGACCGAACGAAGCCACACCTAGCGGCAGCAAATCCGCCCCTTCCCAGAGTGCGTCGCGATAGACAAATTTAATCTTGTTCGGATCTTTCACCACCGTGTAGGCACTGGTCACCGTATAGCCGGATTTCTCAAACTCATCGAACGCATAAGAAACCCATTCGCGTTTCGTCTCCCAGTCCGCCACCGGCGCGGTGACTTTGCCGTCGGCCTGCATCTGTTTGTAGATGCCGGTATTGTAAGGCACTTCCATTTGATAGATCGTGACACAGTCGGGTTGCATGGCGACCGCCTTGGCGACCGCCACGCGCCACAATTCCGGCGTGTCATTCATCATCCCCGCGATGAGATCAATGTTGACATGCTCGAACCCAAGTCCTCGCGCAAAAGCATACGCGCGATCAATCTCTCCGCTGCGATGCGCCCGTCCATTGGACTCCAGAATATGATCGTCGAAATGCTCCACGCCCAGACTCAATCGCGTAACGCCAATCTCCCGTATAGCCTCCAGCTTTTTCTCATTGAGCGTGCCGGGTTCAGCTTCAAAGGCGACTTCCTGTGCCTCATCCCAAGGCATCAGGTCTTTCATGCGATTCGTCAATTCATGCAACTGCGGCACGGAAAGATACGAGGGAGTTCCGCCACCGAAATAGACGAAAAGCGGCTTCCGACCCGCGAGATAGGGACGCTTCGCATAGCGCGTAAACTCCTCCATGCCAGCGTGAATGTAGCGGCGAATTTCCGAAGCGTTCTTGTCGGTGTAAACTCGGAAGTAGCAGAAGTGACAACGCTTCCGACAGAACGGAATATGAAAATAGACGCCCAGCGGCACATCCTTGGGCGCGGGGGTATCGAGCATCTTTTCCACAGCAAAGACCTGCTCCTTCTGCCAGAAGGAAAACGGCGGGTAGTTGGCAACGAAGTAGTTGCCCACTTCCGTGGCATGATGCTTTTCCTTCGCGGCATTCGCGAGATGGGTCAGTGGGATTTCAGCAGTGCTGGACATGAATGAATCGGAATGGGAACTAAAAAACAATACGGATGATTCCGCGATGTCATGCAAAAATCTCAGGGAAGATCATTTCGCGATGCCGTTTTTGAAGCAATAAACGAATCCATCGTCCGCGCCGATGAGAATATTGTCGCCTGCCACCGCAGGGGCAGATTTAACTGGCGCACCGATTTCGTAACGCCAGACCTCGCTGCCATCCGCGAGATTAGCGGCATAGATAAAGCCATCGTTGCTACCAAAGATGACATGCTTGTCGGCGCAGATCACTGGTGAACTGTCCACATCCCCACGGGTGCGGAACTGCCATTTCTCATCGCCTTTCAGACGGTCGATAGCATGAACCCGTTTGTCGCGACCACCGGCGATCACCCACTTATCATTCACGGCCGGTGCAGCATAGTAAGGGAAATCCCGCTCGCCGTATTCCCAGAGCTGCTTTCCATCAACGAAGGAAAACGCGGTCACTTTGTTTCCGTAGTGAGCGACATAAGCCGTGCCTTTTTCAGCAGCGATGTTGTTTCCGATGTAGCTGCCCACCTCGATCTTCTTGATCTCCTTGCCAGTTTTCACATCGAGCACATACAACATCCCGTCACAGCCACCGAAGACGGCCTGATTCTCATAAATCGCGCAGGCACCATTCACATAATTGGAGGTTTCAAAGTCCCAGAGCTTCGCGCCCGTTGCCGCATCGAGGCAGTAAAGATGGTTGTCATAGCTTCCAATGAGCACCCGCACCTTACCCGCTTCATCGGTCCATAAATTCACACCGGCATGGACTTCGCCATCTGTCGCCAATTTCCAAACTTCCTCGCCGGTGTCCGCCTTCCATGCATAAATGAAAGCATCGCCGCAGCCAGCGATGACCAGCCCGCCAGTGACTGCTGCACTCCCCTCAAAGAATCCCTTCTTCTCCACCTGCCAGAGAATTTTTCCCGTCGCCAGTTCAAGACATGCGAAGCGTCCATTCTGAGCGCCGATGTAAACTTTTCCATCATGTGTGATCGGAGTTGCGAGTACCCCTTCCCGCTTTGTCTTGTCACCGACCTGCGCACTCCATGCCAGCTTCATCGGGAATTCCAACTTCGTCGCAGTGCGCCCAGTCATCGCGGCATCACCGCGAATAAGCGGCCAATCCTGTGCGCCTGCAATGCTGGTCAGCAGACACAAGCCCATTGTCGCGAGCAGAAAATTCTTAGCAGTGGAAACCAAGATCATGGAAGTGAGACTTTAACAACGCATCCAACTCTGACAAACTATTGTCAGAATGTTTCAAGGATTGATGGCGTCTCGCCGTCAGCGCTGACAATGACGGCGAGACGCCATCATTCCTTGATCCATTGCAGAATTTCGGCTCAAGCTTCATTTATCTTTCCGATCCATGCCAGAAACTCGCGATTCCCGTCCGCGCCTTGAATCGGCGATTCCATCAGGCCGCGCCATCGCCAGCCGGGCTGGGCTTTGACAAAAGTCTCAATCTTCGAGCACGCTTTCTCATGCAGCTCAGTCTCGCGCACGATGCCGCCTTTGCCGATCTCTTCCTTGCTGAGTTCAAATTGCGGCTTGATGAGCACCACGGCGTCTCCATCTGGCTTGAGCACTTCAAACGCTGGCGGCAAAACCAGCGTTAGCGAGATGAACGAGACGTCTGCCACGATGATGTCCACCATCTCACCAACGTCCTCAGGCTTGAGATGCCGGACATTGCATTTCTCGCGTGAGACTACTCGCGGGTCGCTGCGCAATTTCCACACCAGTTGATTGGTGCCGACATCAAAGGCATAGACTTTCACCGCGCCGCGTTGCAGCAGACAGTCGGTAAAGCCGCCAGTGGAAGACCCGACGTCAAAGCACACCTTGCCCTCGACATTGATGCCAAAGTGATCGAGCGCGCCCTCAAGTTTGAAGCCGCCACGACTAACAAACTTAGGTGCTTGCTTGATGCGGATCACCACATCGTCACGCACAGTCTGCCCCGCTTTCGTTACGGGCGTGTCATTGACAAGCACGTCACCCGCAAGGATGAGCCTTTTTCCTTGCTCGCGACTTTCACACAATCCGCGAGAGACGAGAAGCTGATCGAGCCGCAGCTTCACGACTCCGGTGGTAAATCCTGAACCACGTCATCGCCCATCTGAACATCTACGCCCACAGGGACAGTGCCGGGCTGCAAGTTCGCGATCGCGCTCGTATTCTCGATCTCAGTGACTTTGATGCGACCTACGACAGATTTTCCGCGACGCAGAGCGAAGACGGAGCCTCGTTCCAGTTTCTTATTCGCTCCCGCTGTGATAACGACAAAACCATATTGCTGCTGTGACTCAGCTACTTTGCCGATGGCCGGAAGTGACATCAGAAGTTTCTGGCGCGGAGTAAGTGGGGGCGGTGATGCCGCCAATGAATCTGCACTAACATGGCCGGAGGTCACCATTGTAGTAGCCACCTGATTGTTCGAATTGATCTTGGCAGGCAGAGGCAGCGCAGGCTCTTTCTTTGTTGCAGCATTTTGCTTGGCGGCCATCTGTGCCATGAGCATTTGGGTTTCTTTGGCATGCAAATCATTGCCGTCTGTCGCAGTTCCGTTGCGCTGGCGCTGCAGAAGTTCCAACTGATTTCGCGCACCCCTCGCATCCGAATGCTGATCCCAAGCCAGCCAGCCAGTAACTCCGACTAGAGCAAGTGTCATGATGAGGGCGAGATGGGTGAGTTTCATGGAAGGGTTATGCGTTATTAGTTATGAGTTATGCTCGCACATCTTGGGAAGAAGTAGAACTAGTTTCACAATATTGAGCCGGGTTCGTAATTGGCTGCAACGGGGTCTTTTGAAGCAAGTGTATCAACTTTGGCGGCGAAGGCATCCACTTGTGCGCCCGCATCACCGGAGTTCGCGCGACCGAGTTCAAAGACGGCATCTAGTTTTGCGGCGGACAATCCAAGTCGTTTATCGCTGGCAAGACGCGCGAAAAGATCGTTCACGCCGACCTTGCCAGTGCGCATGTCCCGCGCCACGGCCACGGCATGTTCCTTGATCGCTTCATGTGCGCCCTCGCGACCCGCGCCTGATTTGACAGCCTCCATGAGCACGGTCGTCGTTAGAAGAAACGGCAGATAGCGCTGCAACTCCTGCGCGACCACGGCCTCGAAGACCTCCATTTGATTGAGCACGGTCAGCAGCGTTTCCAACAATCCATCCATTGCGAGGAACGCATCCGGCAGCATCACGCGGCGCACGACGGAGCACGAAACATCGCCTTCATTCCATTGATCGCCCGCAAGTCCCGCAGCCATTGCGAGATAGCCCTTCAAGATGACGTGCAAGCCGTTGATGCGCTCGCAGGAGCGACTGTTCATCTTGTGCGGCATGGCCGAGGAACCGACTTGGCCTTTGGCAAAACCTTCGCTGGCCAGTTCCTGTCCGGCCATAAGCCGCAGTGTCTTCGCGAAATCCGAGGGGCCGCTGGCGAGATCGACCAAGGCGCTGATGACGCGGAAATCCAAGCTGCGCGGATACACCTGACCCACGGCATTCAGCGACGCAGGCAATCCGAGATAGGCCAC